>NZ_JAJOZR010000002.1:0-372254 GCF_021168455.1 Rhizobium quercicola | reverse complement strand
CTGAGACCGCCAAGTCGCTACAAAGTCAAGAAACTTCAGAGCGAGTTCGTCGGTCGCCAGCAGCGCCGCCGCCCTCGTTGGTGTGCGGTTTATAGATCCGGGGAAGAGCGTTCGTCAACAGCCCCCGCTCGAAAAACTTCATAAAAGTGACAAGTCACTGTTATGTTTCGCAAATTCTGACCGCAGGCCATCCCGGCCCGATTCCGTAAACGAAAACGACGCCCGGAGCAGCGGCTCGGGCGTCGTTTTCAAAGCGATTGGCGGAGTGTGCGACGGACCCGGTCGCTGCCTATTCGGCAGCGTCTGCCGGCTTCGGGACGTAGTTCAGGATCGGCCCGAGCCAGCGCTCCACCTCCAGCACCGACATGCCCTTGCGACGGGCATAATCCTCCACCTGATCCCGCTCCACCTTGGCCACACCGAAGTAATAGGCCTCGGGATGGCCGATGTAGAGACCGGAGACGGAGGAGCCCGGCCACATGGCAAAGCTCTCCGTCAGGCGGACGCCGATGGCGGCTTCGGCATCGAGCAGGTCGAACAGCGTGGTCTTTTCAGTGTGATCCGGCTGGGCCGGATAGCCCGGCGCCGGGCGGATGCCGGCATAAGGCTCCGCGATCAGCGCTTCCGGCTCGAAGGCCTCCTCGGCGGCATAGCCCCAGAGTTCCTTGCGGACGCGTTCGTGCATCCGCTCGGCAAAGGCTTCGGCGAAACGGTCGGCCAGCGCCTTGACGAGGATCGCGGCATAATCGTCGTTCGCACGCTCGAACCGTTCGGCGATCGCGATCTCCTCGATCCCGGCGGTCACCACGAAGCCGCCGACATAGTCGCCGATGCCGCTCTCGGTCGGCGCGACGAAATCGGCAAGCGCCATGTTGGCCCGACCGTCGCGCTTGGCCATCTGCTGGCGCAAGGTGTGCAGGGTCGCAAGCGGCGTCTCCCGCGATTCGTCCGTGAAGAGCTGGATATCGTCGCCCGTGGCGCCAGCCGGCCAGAAGCCGATCACGGCCTTCGGCACGAACCATTTTTCCGCGATGATCTGCGCCAGCATGGCCTGCGCATCGGCGAAGAGTTGACGCGCGGCCGCCCCCTGGCGCTCGTCATCGAGAATCTTCGGGTAGACGCCCTTCATCTCCCAGGTCTGGAAGAACGGCGTCCAGTCGATGTAGCGCGCAAGGTCTCCGAGATCCCAGCCATCGAACACCCGCGTTCCCAGGAAGGACGGCGTCGTGGGGCGATAGGCGGACCAGTCGGCGCGATGGCGGTTCGCCCGGGCACGCTCCAGCGGCAGACGCTGCTTCTCCCGTTCGGAGCGCGCATGCGCCTCCGCCACCTTGCGGTAATCGGCCCGGATCGTCTCGATATAGGGATCGCGCGCCTCCGGCGACAGCAGGTTCGACACGACGCCGACGGCACGGCTGGCATCGGTGACATAGACCGCCTGCCCCAGATCGTAGCGCGGATGGATCTTCACCGCCGTATGGACCCGGCTGGTGGTCGCGCCGCCGATCAGCAGCGGCAGGTTCATCCCCTCGCGCTGCATCTCCGATGCCACATGCACCATCTCGTCCAGCGACGGCGTGATCAGGCCGGAGAGGCCGATGATATCGACCTTCTCGGCCCTTGCGACCTCCAGGATCCTGGCTGCGGGAACCATGACGCCGAGATCGATGATCTCGTAATTGTTGCAGGCGAGAACCACGCCGACGATGTTCTTGCCGATGTCGTGCACATCGCCCTTGACGGTCGCCATCAGCACCTTGCCGGCCGACTGGCGGGCCTCGCCGCCTTCCGCGAGCTTCTCCGCTTCCATGTAGGGCAGCAGCACGGCGACCGCCTGCTTCATGACGCGGGCGGATTTGACCACCTGCGGCAGGAACATCTTGCCGGCCCCGAACAGGTCGCCGACGACGTTCATGCCGGCCATCAGCGGCCCTTCGATGACGTGCAGCGGGCGGGCGGCGACAAGCCGCGCCTCTTCCGTGTCGTCGACGATGAACTCGGTGATGCCGTTGACCAGCGCGTGTTCGAGCCGTTTGTCGACCGTCCATTCGCGCCAGCGCAGGTCGCGCTCCTTGGCCTCGCGGCCGGCCGCTCCCTTGAACCGCTCGGCCAGCGCGAGCAGTCGGTCGGTCGCATCCGGCCGACGGTTGAGAACGACGTCCTCGCAGGCCTCGCGCAATTCCGGCTCGATCGCGTCATAGACGATCAGCTGCCCGGCATTGACGATGCCCATGTCCATGCCCGCCTGGATGGCGTGGTAGAGGAACACGGCATGCATCGCCTCGCGCACCGGCTCGTTGCCGCGAAACGAGAAGGACAGGTTGGACACGCCGCCAGAGATGTGGACATGCGGCAAGGTCGCCACGATCTCGCGCGTCGCCTCGATGAAATCGACCCCGTAATTGTTGTGCTCCTCGATGCCCGTCGCCACCGCGAAGATGTTGGGGTCGAAGATGATGTCCTCCGGCGGAAAGCCGACCTCCTCGGTGAGGATGCGATAGGCGCGGGTGCAGATCTCGACCTTGCGCTGCCGGCTGTCGGCCTGGCCCTGCTCGTCGAAGGCCATGACGACGACCGAGGCGCCATAGGCCCGACACAGCCGCGCCTGATGCAGGAAGCTCGCCTCGCCTTCCTTCAGCGAGATGGAATTGACGATGGATTTGCCCTGCACGCATTTCAGGCCGGCCTCGATCACCTCCCATTTGGAGCTGTCGATCATCACGGGAACGCGGGCGATGTCCGGCTCGGCGGCGATCAGGTTCAGGAACTCGATCATCGCCTGCTTGGAATCGATCAGGCCCTCGTCCATGTTGATGTCGATGACCTGGGCGCCGTTCGCCACCTGATCGCGCGCGACGTCCAGCGCCGCGGCGTAGTCGCCCGCCGTGATCAGCTTGCGGAATTTCGCCGAACCCGTGACATTGGTGCGCTCGCCCACATTGATGAAGGGAATGTCCTTCGTCAGCGTGAAGGGCTCCAGCCCGGAGAGCCGCATCTGCGGTGCGATGCCCGGGATCGTCCGGGGTGCGAAAGGAGCCATGTCTTAGAGCCTTGCCTGTACGTTCGTGTCGAGACCGGAGCGGGGTACATGCCCGACGACGGCCTCGGCGATGGCCTTGATGTGCGCCGGCGTCGAGCCGCAGCAGCCGCCGACGATGTTGACGAGGCCGTCCCGCGCAAAGCCGGCGATCTGCGCGGCCATTTCCTCCGGGCTCTCGTCATAGGCGCCGAACTCGTTGGGCAGGCCGGCATTCGGATAGGCGCAGATGAGCGTATCGGCCACGCCGGACAGCTCGGCCAGGTGCGGCCGCATGGCGTTGGCACCGAGCGCGCAATTGAGGCCGATCGAGAACGGCCGGGCGTGGCGCAGCGAGTACCAGAAGGCGGTCGGCGTCTGCCCGGACAGTGTGCGGCCGGAGAGATCGGTGATCGTGCCGGAGATCATCACCGGCAGGGTGATGCCGCGCTCGGCGAACACTTCGAGCGTCGCGAAGACGGCGGCCTTGGCGTTCAGCGTGTCGAAGATCGTCTCGATCAGCACGATATCCGTGCCGCCGTCGATCAGGCCGCGCAGCTGCTGCCCATAGGCGAGCCGCAAATCGTCGAAGCTGACGGCGCGGTAGCCGGGATTGTTGACGTCCGGCGAGATCGACGCGGTGCGGTTGGTGGGCCCGAGCGCGCCGGCCACGAACCGGCGGCGGCCGTCCTTGTCCTGCGCGCGCAGGCCGGCGCGCCGGGCAAGCCGGGCACCGTCGCGGTTGAGTTCGTAGACGGCGTCTTCCATGCCGTAATCGGCCTGGGCGATGGTCGTGGAGGAGAACGTGTTGGTCTCCAGAATATCGGCACCCGCCAGCGCATAGCGATAGTGGATGTCCTCGATCGCCGCCGCCTGCGTCAGGGTCAAAAGGTCGTTATTGCCCTGCAGATGGCATTCGCAGCCCTGAAAGCGCTCGCCGCGAAAGTGTTCTTCCGTCAGGCCGAGCGTCTGGATCTCCGTGCCCATCGCGCCGTCCATGATGAGGATGCGCTCGGACGCGGCCTGGCGGAGCGCGCGGGCGACCTCGGAGCCGTCGGGCGCCGGGGTCGGTTCACCGAAAAGGGCCGTGATGGCGGACATGGGACAACCTTTCGCCTGCTGGACAGGCTTCGGAGTGACATAAAGATATATTTATGTCAATATATGTTACGTTTCGATGCGCGCAAGGCAGTCCTTGAGCTCATAGATCGCGCAGAGGATGTGGTAGAAGGTGCTGGCCGGCGCCGCCTCCTCGATGAAGACGCCGCTCTCCGGCAGCTTGTCGCGCCACAGCCCTTTCACCGGCACATCCAGAAACAGGGTCAGCGCCGCGATCGCCCGTTCGGCGGAGCCCAGATAGCGGGCCCGTGCCGCGCCTTCGCTCAGCGCCGCGAGCCGGATCGCCGCCTTCAGCCACTCGGTCTGCGGCCAGAGCCGCGCCAGCGGGTCGCGCACGGAAAAATCGTCGTTGAGCTGCATGATGGCGACCTTGCGCGTGGCGCAGATGCCGTGCGCCTCGCCGATTTCGAACAGGCGCCGCGCCTTGACAATCGCACCCGCATCGCCCCGGCGCTCGCCCCAGCGCAGCAGCAGCCAGGCCCATTCGAACTGGTGCCCCGGCTCCACCACACGGCCGAGATCGCCGGGCATCGGCGTCCAGTCATGGTCGAAGAACTCCCGCAGCGCGCCGCTTTGCGGATCGATGAAGCGGTCCATGCAGAGCGAGGCGATCTCGTCGGCGAGATTGGTCCAGCCGACCTGATCGAACCCCTCGACCTCTTCGCTGGCAAGGCAGGCCTCGAACAGGTGCATATGCGGATTGGAGCACAGCGGCAGACGCGGCGGGTTGTCCTCCTCGAAGCCGGCGACCGGGTGCTTGCACCAGTCGTCCAGTCGGGCTTTCAGGGCCGTGCTGCGCGCCGCCATCTCCGTCCGGCGCTCGGGAAAGGCGCGCGCCAGATAGGCGAAGGCCAGCAGGGCGAAGGCCTGATTGTAGATGTCGAAGGACGGGTCGAGCAGCGTGCCGTCCGCATCGGCCAGCGCGCCATAGAAGCCGCTCGGCTGCAGGAAGACCCGATCGAAGAAGGCGAGACCGCCGGCGCTTGCCCCCTGCCAGTCGCCGGCCCAGCCGCGCAGGCCCGCCTCGGCGAAGCAATAGGTCTGGCGCGGCTGCACGCGGGCGCGCAGATTGTCGCGCGTCGGCCGGCCGGAAAGGTCGATCGTCTCGACGAAGCCACCATCGGGATCGTAGAAGCCCGTGTCCCGCCAGAGCGGCAGGGCCTGTTCGGTCAGCCAGTGGTCGAGCGTGGCGGAAAGCGCGGAAACGGCCATGGATGGCACCTTTGCGGAGAAGACTTCGGAGAAACGGATCAGACGTCGAGACGCAGGCCCGCGAGATCATGGCCGAGATGGCCTGCCAGCGCCTCGACCACCATCGCGTGATCCTGCCGCTGCGGCAGGCCGGAGACAGTGACGGCGCCGATGCAGCCGGCCCCGGCGACCGTGATGGGAAAGCTGCCGCCATGGGCCGCAAAATCCGCATCCGACAGGCCGAACTTGTCCTGCAGGCTGCGCCCGTCGCGGGCGAGCGCTAGCCCGGTCGCATAGCTGCTGCGGAAGAAGCGGGCGACGCAGTTGCGCTTGCGGCGCACCCAGTTGGCATTGTCGGGCGATGTGCCCTCCAGCGCCGCATAGAACAGCGGCATGGATAACAGGCTGACATCGATGACGACGCCGAGAGACGCGGCCGCCGCCATGTCGCGCAGCCGCAGGCCGAGTGCCCAGGCGACATCGGCGTCGAAGCGCGCGAAGGTGAGCGTCTTTTCCTGAAGGGCGACGCGGGCGATATCGGTTTCGAGAGAAGCGGTCATGCGTCTAGTCCTTCCAGAGCCATGCGGCGCCGCGCACGCCCGAACTGTCGCCGTGAACGGCCTTGCGGATCGGCGTTTCGAACGAATCACCAAAGATATACGACGCGACGAGGCCCGGCAGGTCGTCATAGATCTCGTCGACATTGGACATGCCGCCGCCGAGCACGAAGACGTCGGGATCGACCACATTGGTCAGGAGCGCGAGGCTGCGGGCGAGACGATCGGCAAAGCGCGCATAGACGCCGCGGGCGACCGCATCGCCGCCGCGCATGTCGGCGACGATGTCGCGGGCCAGACGCTCGCGTCCGGTGGTCAGGCGGTAATCGAGTTCGACGCCCGTGCCGCAGGCGTATTTTTCGAGGCACCCCGTCTTGCCGCACCAGCAGGTGTGGCCGGGATACTCCTCCGGGCGCATCCAGGGCAGCGGATAATGGCCGACTTCGGCGGCGACGCCCTGAAAGCCGGCATGCACCTTGCGCCCGATGGCCAGACCGCCGCCATGCCCGGTGCCGATGATGATGCCGAACACCGTCTCGGCCCCCGCCCCCGCCCCATCGACCGCCTCGGAGACGGCCAGGCAATTGGCATCGTTGGCGATCCGCACCGGGCGACCGAGCAAGGCTTCGAGATCGCGGCCCAGCGGACGACCGTTGAGAATGACGGCATTGGAGTTGCGCACGAGGCCCGTGCGCGGATTGGGACTGCCGGGAATGCCGATGCCGACGCTGCCCGAAGCGCCCGCCGCGTTTTCCGCCGACAGAACCAGCGACCGCACCGCATCGAGACAGGCATCGTAGGCGGCCGGCGTCGGCACGCGCTCGCGCGCCCGCAGCGCGCCCGCCTCATCCAGCGCCACCACCTCCATCTTGGTGCCGCCCCAGTCGATTCCGATATACATCCATCCCCCTCGCGCAGGCCTGCAGAGAGGCGCAGGCGGGTCTGCATATCACCCCGGCAATCCGGTTTGAAGCCCTGCCGGACAAGCCCCCCGAACACGCAGGCCCCGCCCCTGCCGAACCACCAATCCCCACCAACCCCCTTGGCTTCCCCGACAGTCTTTTGTAAGGATGCCACCCATGGTCCCGTAGCTCAGGTGGATAGAGCGACAGATTCCTAATCTGTAGGCCACTGGTTCGAGTCCAGTCGGGATCACCATTCGTCAAAGCTCGGCCTTACGATGCTCCAACGTTTTCCTGAGCCCAACGTTTTTGTTCGTTCTTGAGGTTATGGTAGGAGATCCAAGGCTTTGCTCGATGTCTGAGACACGAGGGATGTGCTTAGCCTTCCCAAGTAATTCTTTCGCGAACAACGCGTGCAGGCGCTCCGACGATGATGCAGTTTGCTGGGAATTCCTTCGAAACATACGAGCCTTTGCCAACAACACTATCATTCCCGATAACGGCACCCGGCCACAGTGAGGCATCGGCGGAAATCCAGACGTGATTGCCGACGATGATGTCTCCTGCCGGGTTTAAGCGTTCGCCTGTATCGAGGTCGATGATCTTGTGGACATGGCTGGTGCTGAAGGATGTATTGCCAGCAATCAGGCAGTCGGTCCCTAGCTGGATGATGGCGCTCTCGTGCATGTGAAAGTAGCTGAGACCATTGAAAGCGCACCCGTCGCCGAGGGTGATCCTACCGGGCGCGAACAACCGGATATGCTGTCCGCAAAGTCGGGTCCGTGCACCGATTTCGACGGTGCCTCCGCCACTGACCTCGACATAGACATCGGTACAGCTGGAGGGCCGCTCTATTTTGACCCTATTTTCCTTGCCATTTACAACGACATTTCCAGCAAAATCGCTAAGCACATCATGTTTTATCGAGATCTCATTCTCGCCGGGGAACTGCTCGATAATGTTAATGTGTAAATCCTAATTGTAGGGCTTTGTTCAGGCCCATTCAGGATCACTTATAGATACCAGATATTTCTCCGATACCCGGTTGTTCAGAGATCCATTTCGCTCAGTACACCTCTTAAACGAAAAATATTAATATGATACTCTTTTCGACCTTCCTCGACCAACGACCCCATGAGAAATCCGTAATACAAGCTGTTAATGGCTGCTAAACGCTTCATGCACCAATTGATGTGTGCCGGATTCTGAAATTCCAGCACTTTTGCATTCGGCTGACAGAAAACAATATTTGTCATACCGGCACCGTGTGGAGAGATGACGACGCGAGCGCCGTGCAGGAGGGCTGCTTGCTCGTGCAAGCTGCGCCCCTGTAGCGAGACGACCTGAAAGCCGTGTTCGGCCACCAAGCTCTCCACTTCGTGCTCATTCACCAGCTTGCGCTCAGAGGCATCGGACCGAGAAATGTAGATCCGCTCTGACGCCGGGCTCGCTGAACGCGCAAGCGCAGCCTTCAGATCTCGGAATGTTTCCATGAACACCGGATGCGGATCAAGGCCTGCGGTACCGAATTGTTGCGCGAACGTCAGCTCGCCGACATGTAGACTGACATTGTCTCTGATGTAGACGGCTTTCAGATCGTATGTCTTTAGAAGAGCTTCCAAACCAGTGCGCTGATATTCTGTATTCGGCTGAGACGTAATAATCGTGTCGATACCAGAAAAGAAATCGGGATGGAGTCTTGCGATAAGAAACAAAAGCCAGTGGTAATAATTATCGTAGACACCACCGCAAACATAGAATGCTCGATCGATCGAGACAACGTCGCCTGCACTGGCATGCAGATATCCCGCGCCGCGATCCTCTATGAGATTATGCGTCAAGAAGAAGGGATGCTGAAATGCCGTGCTCTCCACGAAACGGCTACCAACGCGGACAGCCCCAAATCGGGAAATGATGCGTGCGTCGTTCAACTGCATCCGTTGAACGGCTGGCGCGGGATACGAATCCCCATCCATCGACAAGTCCCCGAACATATGTGGCGGGTAGTGGACATCCGTCGAAGGTTTCAGAACCTCCCTGTGCGAGGCTATTTCTTCAATGGAAACGGGCAGCAAGTGCTGCACGCCTGAAGCCTCTTCAAGTTGGACTTTTGCACCGTTCAGGTTTGGATCGAGGAACTCCCCTTCAAGAACCAGTCGACCTAGGCGACGCACCGCTTGTGCAAAACAAATGGATCTCTGTCCTCTTGGCCCGAGAAAATAGAGGATACCACCTTCCTCAAGCCAAGACGTCTCGTTCGCTCCGTTATAACCAAGGATTTTTCCGGAATGATCCAGAAGCAGTATCTTTTGATAATGATCGAATTGATGATTAAACAACCATATCTTTTTCGTAATACTCTCGATAACTTTCTGGGGAAGAGACAAAATCACACCATAGTGAAAGAAGCTTAGCGTGGCGTTGATATCTACGAAGTCCGTGTCGGCTCCATCCGGTCAGCTCGGCCACGGAAGACCGCATGTCTCCCAAGGATCGACGCGCGTGCCCTTATCAACGCGGAGCCCCAAATTCTCCTGAGGGAGATTGTAGATATAATCGTGCGACAGACTGGTGAAATCTTTCGAAAAACGCTCGAATGCCGACATATTCGAGAAAGTGGACCGACTTAAACCGATGAAGGTCGATGCCAGCTTGCTGATTTCGAAGTCGATGAGAGACGCATCTATCGCCGACATGTTCTTGTACGTTTCGACGTCCATAAAGTCGGTCTTCCAGAACAATCGGATGCCCGTGGCATCTTGGACCTCCTGGTTGATGAGATGCTTGGGCTGCGGCGCGTAGCGCTCGTCGCAGAACACGTAAAGCTGATCCACGTCCGGCAGAGAACACTTGATCTTCGCGCATATCTCGACGGGCGTCAGATAGTTTTGTTCAGGGCGAACAAGGACCGGGTCGAGATTGTATCGGCAGTAAGATGCCCAATCGCCCTCGATCCGAAATTGTGCCATGACGGAAAGATTGTTCTTGTAGATGATCTCGCTGCACAAGGCTTGGAACAGGGACGAACTTTTGACCCGCGGCACCAGCGATCTGCAGAAATCGGAGATGATATCCGTCGCCGCAGTCTCTTCCTTTTCGGCGATGGATCCGAGGTGAGCCGCGCCGAGGTGAAAATGGTTCCACCCGCCCCGCTCGATCCGATCCGCATAGTCGACCTCCGGGATCGGAACGACGCCGACACCCCAGCGATGAAGAAACGCGACGAACATTTCGGTCCAGAACACATCGCCGAATGCATGGAACGTCGATTTGGATTCATCCTGATCCCGGCTGTAGATCCTCGGCAGATAGATGAACCGATCTGTCGCATCCGGCATTCTGGATGCATTGATGACAAGTCCCAGCAGAGCAAGCTTCTGGTTGCTGATGCCACCATCATTGTAGTCGAAGCCTAGACCGACCTTTGCTGCCGAGGGAGCGGTCGTCGGCAGATCCGTCATGCTTTGGAGTCCGCTCCCAGCAGGTTCGTCAGATTTCCAGAATCGACCAAAAATGCCTCGTCCCATGACGGTCCTCCGTTGACGTTCTCGCCGCGCACTTCCTCGTAGGATTGCCCCTTCAGGGTCGCGATGAAGTAGAAGAAGGTATCCGGCATCGTCGCGGGCGCGAGATTGATGATGCGCGCCGTGGACGGGGCGAACATGATATTGGTCATGCCGGCACCCATGACGCCCATGACGCAGGATGCATTCTTGAATTTGCGGACCTGTTCCTTCAGATCCAGCTTTCCGGGATGCAGGATGTCGAACCCGTGGTCCGCGACGAGACGGTGAAGATCGGCTTCGTTGCCGATATTGCGCGGCGCGCCCGCGCGGCTGACGAAGATCTTGCGCGGCGCCTCGCCCTCCACCGCATCCCGGATCCTGTCGAGCGCCTCGAAGACGAGCGGCGACATATAGGAGCCGTGCAACGTCATGCCGCTGACGACGATCAACTCCTTGAAGAAGGTCACGCTGTTGGCCTTCAGCGGAAAGCGCGGCGTCGATTTGATCGTATCGACGATGCCGAGAGAATCGGAGATAACCTTGTTCATGCCGCTGCCGACATCGGGAATGGTGACGCCCGACACATGGGTCAGCTTTCGCGCCAGTTCGAGCTTTGGCAGAATTTCCACCATCCAGTGCCCGTAATTCGCCTCTCCCCGCTTTCTCAGAAGCAGACAGGACGTATCGATCACCGGAATATCGCTCGCCGATGCGATGTCGCGAAGCGCCCGCTCCTGTTCCTCCGGCGCGTGCTGCGTGATCGTCTGGCTGATCACCTTGCCATCGCTGTTGAACACGAGGCCCTCGGCCGTCACGTGGACGTCGAACACCTTGTCGATCGAAATTGACCGCGCGCCGTGATAGTTCGAGTACCAGCCGGGCCGCATGGCATCGTGGATGGACGCGGGGATGAGATCGAGACCGGAAACGACCGGAGGAGGCGCAAGAAATGCAGGAGATTCAATCACGCCCAAATGCACGTGATGCATACTGCGGATATCGACGGCTTCAACCATTACGAATGACACTGCTCCGGTGGCACGCTTGAAGGGACACTGTTTCGAACACGCTTGCCAGAGGGCATATGCATTTTTCAGACCAAGTGACGAAGAATATTACCTTACTTACTGCATCGCTGGCTCTAACATGAACCGTGAAGCCTTTCGACTGATTTTTCCGCTCGTGCGAATCTTCTCGCGCGTCCGGCACGGTTAAGCCTTGTTCCGGATTTTTTCCGCTTGTACGACGTTGGCGCGTGAACAGCGAGATCGACGTAAGCGGAATGACGACATCAGAGCACCACCACATCACCATCCTCGGTTCCACCGGGTCCATCGGCTGCAGCACGCTCGACGTGGTGGCGCAGCTCGGGGGGCGGGAGCGGTTCGTGGTGGAGGCTCTGACGGGGAACGGCAATATCGGGCTGCTCTGCGAACAGGCCAGGGCCGCGGGCGCGCGGCTGGCGGTGACGGCGGACGAGGGGCGCTATCTGGAGCTGAAATCGGCGCTGGCCGGCACCGGCATCGCGGTGGCCGCAGGGCCAAGCGGACTGCAGGAGGCCGCCGCCCGCGCGGCGGACTGGGTCATGGCGGCGATCGTCGGCACGGCGGGCCTCGCCCCCACGCTGACCGCCGCCCGGCGCGGCGCCGATATCGCGCTTGCCAACAAGGAATGCCTGGTGTCAGCCGGCGCGCTCTTCGTGCGCACGGTGGCGGAAGGCGGCGGGCGCCTCATCCCGGTCGACAGCGAGCATTCCGCGATCTTCCAGGCGCTGGAGGACGACCAGCGTCACGCGCTGGAGCGCATCGTGCTCACGGCCTCCGGCGGGCCGTTCCGCACATGGTCGCGCGAGGCGATGGCCGGGGTCACCGCGGAGATCGCAAGGGCGCATCCCAACTGGTCGATGGGCCTGAAGATCTCCATCGGCAGCGCGTCGATGTTCAACAAGGCGCTGGAGATGATCGAGGCCAAGCACCTCTTCGACGTGGCCCCCGAGCAGATCGAGGTCATCGTCCATCCGCAGTCGATCGTCCATTCCATGGTCGGCTATACCGATGGCTCGGTGCTCGCGCAGCTCGGCGCGCCGGACATGCGCACCGCGATCGGCTACGCCCTGACCTATCCCGCGCGCCCGGCGCTCGATGTCGAGCGTCTGGATTTCGCAAAGCTGGCGCGGCTCGATTTCGAAGCGCCCGACGAGGTCCGCTTCCCCGCGCTGCGGCTTGCCCGCACCGCCCTGACGCGCGGCGGGCTTCAGGGTGCGGCGATGAACGCGGCCGAGGAAGTGGCGTTCGAGGCCTTCGTCGCCGGCCGCATCGGCTTTCTCGACATGGCCGATATCGCCGAGACGGTGATGGAGCGGATGATCGACTGGCCGGCAGCCGAGGATATGGACGCCGTCTTTGCCGGCGATGCCGCCGCCCGCCGCTTCGCCGCCGAGGCGATCGGCACCCGCGCGGCCGCCTGACTCAGCGGAGGAGCAGCGCCGTCGCATAGAGCCCGAGGCCGAAGACGACGTGGGCGGCCAGGTTGAGCGCGCGCACCCGGTTCGGGTTTGGGAGTTTCGCCGCGGCGACGCCGAGGCCGAGCCCCGGCTGCAGCAGGAACCAGCCTGCCGCCACGGTCACGATGCCCCAGACCAGCGCCGGCACCAGCGTCGGCGCGGCAAACCAGTCGAGACCGACGAAGAACGCCAGCAGGATCCCGTAGACGATTCCGACGGCGTAATGGCCGATCCAGCCGAGCGCATTCTCATTGGCAAAAGGCGCGGCATCGCTGATGGATTCGTGAAACAGCTGGCCCCGGCCCGCATGGTAGAACCACCGTCCGACAGGCGCCCAGTTGGCCTTCGGCTCGCCGAAGACGACCGCAAGCAGGATCGCCCAGAGATCCATGGCAAGCGTCGCGCCCACCCCGATCACCAGCCCGCGCCAGATCAGTTCCATCATCATCAGGCTTGTCCCCTCGCCGTTCTCCTCGATCCTGCGTGTTCTAGATCAGAATTCCGGGGCTGCGAAGCGGAATATGCGAAGCCGCCTCAGGCGACGGCGCGCGCCAGCGCGCAGCGCGACCACAGCTGGTGCAGCGCGCCGACCAGATGGTCGATATCGCCGTCCGAATGCAGCGGCGTCGGCGTGATGCGCAGGCGCTCGGTCTTCTTCGGCACGGTCGGGTAGTTGATCGGCTGGACGTAGATGTTGCAATTGTCGAGCAGGAGATCCGAGATCCACTTGCACTTCGCCGCATCGCCGACGATCACCGGCACGATATGGCTCGGATTGGGCATGTGGGGAATGCCGTTACGGTCGAGCAGCGACCGCAGGCGGCGCACCCGCTCTTGGTGCGCGAAGCGCTCGACCTGGCTTTCCTTCAGGTGCCGGATGGAGGCCAGCGCGCCTGCGGCCAGCGCCGGCGGCAGCGCGGTGGTGAAGATGAAGCCCGAGGCGAACGAGCGGATATAGTCGCAGAGCGCCGCGGAAGCCGCGATATAGCCGCCCATGACGCCAAAGGCCTTGCCGAGCGTTCCCTCGATCACCGTCAGCCGGTGCATCAGGCCTTCGCGCTCGGCAATGCCGCCGCCGCGCGGGCCGTACATGCCGACCGCATGCACCTCGTCGAGATAGGTCATCGCGCCGTAGCGCTCGGCCACGTCGCAGATCTCCTTGATCGGGGCGATGTCGCCATCCATCGAGTAGACGGATTCGAAGGCGACGAGCTTGGGGGCCGCCGGATCGGCCGCCGCTAGCTTGGCCTCGAGATCGGCAACCGAATTGTGCTTGAAGATCACCCGCTCGCATTTGGCGTGGCGGATCCCCTCGATCATGGAGGCGTGGTTCCCGGCATCGGAGAAGACGATGATGCCGGGAATGCGCGAACAGAGCGTTCCCAGGGCGGCCCAGTTGGACACGTAGCCGGAGGTGAAAAGCAGCGCGGATTCCTTGCCGTGCAGATCGGCAAGCTCCTGCTCCAGAAGAACATGGTAGTGCGTCGTGCCCGAGATGTTCCGGGTGCCTCCCGCACCCGCGCCACAGTGATCGATCGCCTGTTTCATCGCGTCGATCACCTTGGGGTGCTGGCCCATGCCCAGATAGTCGTTCGAGCACCAGACGGTCACGTCCTTGACGCCGTCGGCCGTATGCCGGCGAGCCTTGGGAAACTGTCCGCGCTGGCGTTCCAGATCGGCGAAGACGCGGTAGCGGCCTTCCGCGTGAAGCCCGTCCAGTTCCGACCTGAAGAAGTGCTCGAAGTTCATGCGTGTCTCCAGACCCTTGGCGTCTTTTGATCGGACCATCCCGGTGCCGGCCGGCACGCGCCCTCATGGCTTGCGCGGCATCGGGCCCATTGTTTTGAATGGTTCCAGATTATTCTGAAGGATTTCATTCCACCCTCCTCCGGATCAAGTCAAGACCGCGGCCGAAAACAGACCTGTGACACGATATCGCGATCCCCGAGCCGAAAAAGGCAGGCAGAGCGTCCAGCCATCTTCAGCTTTCATTCATCATAACTGTCGTCCATTCCGTTGGGGACGTTTTTTATGGCCTTCGCATTGGACTTTGGGAAGGTCGCATTTAACTTCTTCGGTTAAGGTTCGGGAAACGACAAGCACCTGTCATTTCTCATGTGCGGTATGGATGCGGCGGCCTGCCGTCGCGTCCCTCAGGAGAGATCATTATGAAGAAAGCCCTTGTACTGGCGGTTCTCGCCATGACGGTTGCCAGCTGCAGCCAGACGGAAAAGGGTGCCGGCATCGGCGCCGTCTCGGGCGCGGTCATCGGCGGCGCCGTCACCGGCAATGTTCGCGGCGCAGCCGTCGGCGCGGCCATCGGCGGCGTTTCGGGTGCCGTCATCGGCAACGTCTCGGAACAGCCGGGCCAGTGCTACTACCGCGACCGCAATGGCGGTCGCTACATCGACGATTGCCCGCGCTGATTGCGCATGCAGCCCGCCCGGATCCCGGGTCGATATGACGAGAAGCCCCGCGTCGGCGGGGCTTCTGTTTCCGTAACGTCACACTGACGACTGTTTCTCGCGTCACGAGGCGTTGGAGACTTCATCCGCCTCACGAGGATGTGTAGTGTCACGGGACATCGCAAACGTGCAAACGTTGGAAGAGACGGCATCGCTTTCCGTGGGCGATCGCTCCAGGACTGTCAGCCGACACGGGATGCGGAATCGAATGCGTTTGCCGACTGTCAGTCCCGCGTATCGTAGAGCCGGCCTTGCCCTTGGCGTTGCCGCTCTGGCCCTGTGCGGCCCGGCCTCCGTGCAGGATGCCGAAGCCTTTAAGCTGTTCGGCATCAATTTCTTCGGCAAGGACAAGGACGAGGAGACCGCCGAGGTCATCGATCCCGTCACCTACACCGTGACGCTGAACGAAGGCACGGACGACGACGAGTTGAAGAGCGCGCTGTCCGGCAGTTCGCGCCTGGTCCAGGATAAGGACAAGCCCGTTTCCGGCAATCTCGGCCTTGCCATCAAGGCCCGTGACGACCGCGACAGGCTGCTGGCAGCGCTGTACGAGAAGGCCCGCTATGGCGGCACCGTGCAGGTCATGGTCGCCGGCAAGCCGATCGAGAGCCTGCCGCCGGATCCGGTCTTTCCGGCCGGTGCGCCGGTGCCGGTCACCATCACGGTCGATCCCGGCCCGGTCTTCACCTTCGGCACCATTCTTCTGGAAAGCGACGCCGGCGGGCGCGATCCCAAGGCCTATGATCTCCAGCCTGGCAGCCGCGCCGACTCGACCCTGATCATCAAGGCGGGCGAGAAGATCGTCGAGGACCTGAAGAAGGAAGGACGGCCGCTCGCCACCCTGAAGGGACGCACCGCCGTCGCCGATCACAAGACCAATACGGTGGATGTGACGATCGGTGCCGAAGGCGGTCCGGTCGCGCCCTTCGGTGCTGTCGCCATCAAGGGCGCGCGCACGGTCAATCCGGATTTCGTCGCCAACTATTCGCGCCTCAACACCGGCCGGCAATATTCGCCGGAGGAGATGCGCAAGGCCTCCGAGCGCCTGCGCCAGCTCGGCGTCTTTTCCAGCATCACCATCCGCGAGGCCGAGCAGCTGGCGCCGGACGGCTCGCTGCCGCTCACCATCGAAGTGTCCGAAGGCAAGCACCGTTATTTCGGCGCGGGCGCCAAGTTTTCCTCGACGGACGGCTTCGGCATCCAGGGCTACTGGGGCCACCGCAACCTTTTCGGCGAGGCGGAATCGCTGCGCATCGAAGGCTCGATCGACCGGCTGGGCGAAACCAAGGAGATCACCGATCTCGACTATACCGCCGGCATTCTCTTCACCAAGCCCGGCGTCTTCGATCCCTACTCCACGCTTACCGCCAGCGTGAAGGCGTCGCTGATGGATCCGGATGCCTACAAGGCGCAGGTGGTGACCGGCGCGGTCGGCCTCGCCTACGAACTCTCCGAAGCCGATACGGTGTCGATCGGCGCCGAACTTGCCTGGAACAACATCGAGGACGCCTTCGGCGAACGCCGCTATCTCACGCCCTCGATCCCGCTCGACTACGTCCGCGACGCCCGCGACGACAAGCTGAACCCGACGGAAGGCTACCGCGCGACGCTGAGCGTCAAGCCGAGCTACGACGTCTACGGCGAGACGTTCTTCTCGACGTTCGAAGGCTCGGCCACCGGCTATCTCGGCTTTGGCGCGGACAACAAATATGTGCTGGCCGGCCGCCTCGGTGCGGGCGTCATCGCCGCCGATGGCGGGCTGGACGATATTCCCGCGACACGTCGCTTCTTCCTGGGCGGCGGCGGCACGGTGCGCGGCTTCTCCTACCAGGAAATCAGTCCGCGCAATGCCGACGACGATCTCCTCGGCGGCCGCTCCTACGTCAATGCCAACGTCGAGGCCCGCATCGGCGTCACGAAGACGATCAGCGTCGTCCCCTTCATCGATGCCGCCACCGTATCGGCAAAGACCGTCCCGGATTTCTCCGACGTCAAGATCGGCGCCGGTATCGGCGTGCGCTACCTGACGGCGGTCGGCCCCATTCGCGTGGATTTCGCCGTGCCGCTGAACCCCTATGACGGGGGCACGCGCTACGGCATCTATGCCGGGATCGGCCAGACGTTCTGAACGACCAGCGGCGGGTGGCAGAGCATGCCGGTGGCTGCTGTCCCAGGGCAGATTGCCGTTTCAATGACATGATCGCAACCTACGGGTTGCGCAGATGATGACGACCTATGGGTCAGGACGAGACGCCGGCCTGGCATGGAGCAGACGATGACACGGATTTTCTCGATCGCCTTGCGAGGCTTCGCCATTCTCCTCGGCCTTGTCGTCGTCCTCGCGCTGGCCTTCGTGCTGTTTGCAGGCTTCACGGCGCCCGGGGCTCGCATGGTCGCCAGCCTGATCGAGAAATATGCCTCGACGCCCGACCAGATCGTCCAGATCAACGATCCGAGCGCGCTTCTCACCGGCCATTTCGAGGCCGGCTCCATCGCGCTCTACGACAGCAAGGGCGCCTACGCCGAAATCCGCGAGCTGACGCTCGACTGGACCCCGACGGCGCTGTTCTCCAAGCGATTTGACGCTGCCAACCTCTCCGCCGGCTATATCCGCATCGACCGCCTGCCCATTCCCTCGCAGCAGACCGAGGAGGTCCGCTCCAGCTTCGCGCTGCCGCTCGACGTGAAGATCGATCGCTTCGACCTGAAGGAAGTGGTCGTCGGCAAAGCGATCGCCGGCGAGGATCAGGTTCTGAACGCGGGCGGCACGGTCAACGCCACGAATTCCAGCATCGCCGCGACGGTGGCCGTCGCCCAGCGCGACCGGCCGGACGCCAAGGCGCTCGCCGATATCGTCTACGATCCCGCCGCCAACGCGCTGAAGCTCGAAGCCAGCGTGGACGAGCCGAAGGGCGGCATGCTGGCTCGCGCGCTGCGGCTGCCCGGCGAGCCCGCGGTCACCGTCCGCCTGACCGGCGACGGCCCCCTCTCGCGCTGGAACGGAACGGCGAGCGCTGCCCTCGACGGACAGGAAGTCCTGAAGCTCGACGGCGCCCATACGCTGGCACCCGACGGCTACCGGACGCTGTCGCTCAACGGCGGCGGCACCTTTGCCGCCCTGATGCCGGAGACCCTGCGCCCGCTGTTTGAAGGCACCACTGCGATCGACATTGCCGCGGCTCTGCAGGACGGCACCGCGATCCGCATTGACCGCGGTCGCATCTCCACGGCCGCAATCGATGTCAACGCGAGCGGTACGCTCAGCACGGTCGGCAGCAACGACCTCAAGGTGACGCTTGCCGGCGTCGATGGTCCGGCTCCGCTGCGCCTGCCCCTCGCCGGTGGAACGGCGGAGTTCGCCGTCACCTCGGCGGATCTCTCCCTCGTCGGCGATGCCCGCTCCGCCGTGCTCGACCTCAATGCCGCGCTCGACCGCGCCGTGCTGCCGCAGGGCACCATCGAGAACGCCGCGCTGAAGGCTCATAGCGATGCCTTCAATATCACGGATCGCAGCGGCGCCGTCACCGTCTCGCTGACCGCCGGCGCGACCAGGCTCGCCAATGCCGATCTCGACCGGCTCATCCGCGGCCCCCTGACGATCGACGGCCGCCTCGACGTGACCCCGAACGCCATCGCCTTCGACCCGCTGACCATCGACACCGCCGCGATCGACGGCACTCTTACCGGCAGCTACGGCCTCTCCGATGGCACGCTTTCGACCGATCTTCGCCTGACCGCACCCGCAGACGCCCTGCCGCCGGCTGTCGCCAGCCGCACCGGCGGTCCGGTCTCGCTGAACGGCCGGATCGAAACGGGGGCGGATGGCGCCCTGTCGCTGTCGGGCCTGTCGCTGAAGGCTCCGACGCTCGACGCCACCGGCAATCTCGCCCTCCAGTCGGGCAGCCTGACGGGACGGATCGAGGCCGCGGTTCCCGACATCGGCGCCTTCGCGGCCAATGCGAGCGGCCGCGCCACCCTCACCGCCGATCTCTCCGGCCCCTTGAGCGCGCTCGGCATCAAGGCGGAAGCCAGGACCGATCAGGCGACCATCGCCGGGAAAACCGTCACCGGCCTCACGGTCGTCGCCGACACCACGCTGCGGGGCGGCCTGCCGGTCGGCAAGCTCACCGCCAATGGCGCGGTCGATGGCCAGACGGTCACGGCGACGGCGGATCTGACCTCCGAGAACGGCGCGCTCGCCATACCCGCGCTCGAGGCGACGGTCGCCGAAAACCGGATCACCGGCGCGCTCACCTTCACGCCCGATTTCCAGCCGAACGGAACGCTGAACTTCGCGCTGCCGAATGTCGGCGCGCTGGCGTCCCTGGCCGGCCAGACGGCCGCCGGCGACCTCACGGGCAAGGCCGACATCGTCAGCCGCGACGGCAAGACCTCGGTTGCGATCGATGCGACCGGCAGCGGCCTTTCGCGCGGCGATCTCTCGATCGTCCAGCCGCGCGCGCAGGTCACCATCACCGATCTGAAGAACCTGACCGTCGAGGGCAAGATCACGGCCGATTCGCTCGGCCAGGGCACCAACCGCGCGACCGGCGCGACAATCACCCTCAACAAGCTGGGCGCAGACACCGCCATCGCGCTCGACGGCACCTTCGACAATGCGCCGCTGTCGCTGAAAGGCTCGGTCACCACGGAGAGCGGTACGCCGTCCTTCACCATCCAGTCGCTGAACGCCGCACCCCGCGGCATTCCGCTCGAACTGTCCGATCCGAAGACGCTGGCGCTCGGTGAGGGCGGCGTCCGCCTCGACGATTTCGCCATCCAGCTTCCCGGCGGCACGGCCAGCGTCACCGGTCTCGTCGGAGAGACGCTCGACGTCACCGTTGCCGTTCGCGGCAACCCGGCCGTCGAATATGCCCAGCCGATCGAAGGGGGAGAGGCGCGCGTCGCCATTACCACGGCCGATATCGTCGCCCGTGGCCCCATGACCGGCGCCGTCATCGATGTGAAAGGCCAGCTGGCCTATGTCGCCGCGCCCCAGGGCCGGCTGGAGACCGTCGGCGTCGTCGCCCATAGCGATCGTTTCGACATCACCGGCCGGCAGGGCACGGTCCGCGCCACCGTCGATGCCGGCGCAACCCGCTTCGTCAACGCCGATCTCGGCCGCCTGCTGCCCGCACCGCTGAAGCTCGATGCGACCATCAGCGTTGCCCCGGATGCGATCGGCTTCGATCCGGTCACCATCGACAGCGCCGGTCTCGACGGTGCGGTCAACGGCCGGTTCCAGATGAGCGACAACAGCCTGCGCGCGGCCCTTCGCCTCAGTGCACCGCCGGCCTCCCTGCCTGCCGCGCTCGCGTCGCGGTTCGACAGCAACCTCGCTCTGTCGGCCAACGTCACGCGGGACGCGGCCGGTGCGCTCAACGTCACCAATATCGCGGTCGATTCGGGCACGATCACCGCCAATGGTTCGCTGTCGCTGATCGACGGACAGCTGACGGCGGCAACCGCCGGCACGCTTCCCGACCTCGGCAAGGTGCTGGCCGACGCCAAGGGCAATGCCCGCTTCACGCTGGATGCCACCGGCGCCATCGAGCGCCCGCTGGTCAAGGCCGAGATCCGCTCCAGCGGCGCGACTCTTGCCGGGAGAACGCTGAGCGATCTCGTCGCCGCAGCCACCGTGACCGCCGATCCCGCAAACCCGCAGGCCGCGATCACCGCGACCGGCGCGCTCGGCGGCCAGGCGATCGACATCCGCACCCGGCTGGAAACGACGAACGGCCGCATCCGCATTCCGGAACTGGCCGCCCGGATCGGCGACAACCGGCTGGACGGCAGCATCGACCTGACCGAAGCCTACGAGCCGAACGGCACCATCACCTTCAACCTGCCGGATGTCGGCCTGATCGCCGCCATGGCCGGCGAGCGCGCCTCCGGCGACCTTGCAGGCTCCGCCACCATTGCCAGCACGGATGGCAAGACCTCGCTCGCGCTCAAGGCCTCCGGCTCCGGCATCAAGCGGGGCGATCTCGTCATCACCCGCCCTCAAGCCGACATCACCGTCGACGACCTCAAGGCGCTCGCCATCCGCGGCACCGCCAAAGTGGAAACGATCGTGCAGGGGGCAAATCGCGTTTCCAACCTCGATCTCGCCTTCGACCAGAAACAGGCCGGTCTCACCGACGTTCGCCTCGACGCGGTCTACGACAACGCGCCGCTCGTGTTCCGCGGCGCCATCGAAACGGCGGCGGCGCGCACGACCGTCCGGCTTTCGACGCTGTCGGCCGCCCCGCGCCAGATCGCGCTCAAGCTCTCCGCTCCCTCGACCATCGTCATCGAGAACGGCAGGGTTCGCGTGTCCGACCTGCGCATCGGGGCATCCGGCGGCACGCTGGCCGTCACCGGCACGGCGGGCGACACGCTCGATCTGAGCGTCCGCCTCGACCGCCTGCCCGCCCGTCTGATCAATGCGGTTGCGCCGACGCTCGGCGCCGACGGCACCATCGACGGCTCGATCGTCGCCAAGGGCACCGCTGCCGCCCCCAACGTCACCTACGACCTGCGCTGGGCCAATGCCACCGTGGCGCAGGCAAAGTCGGCCGGCGTCGGCGCACTGACCATAACGGCTAAGGGCGGCTTTGCCGACAACACCGTCACGCTCGACACCGGTATTCGCGGCGGCGGCGGCCTTGCGTTCAACGGCGGGGGAAAGCTCGGCATTGCCGGCAACCGGCCGATCGACATGCGGTTCAACGGCGACCTCCCCTTCTCGCTGCTCGGCCCGATCCTCGCGCAGAACGGCTTCGTGCTGACCGGGACTGCGAAGGTCGATGCGGCGATTTCCGGTGCGGTCTCCGCCCCCATCGTCAACGGCTCGGTCACCACCTCCGGTGCCCGCCTGCTCGACGCCCGCCGCAACCTGGCCATCAACGGCCTGACCGCCAATGTCATTCTCGCCGGACAACAGGCGCGCATCGAGCGGCTGACGGGCACGCTCTCGACCGGCGGCTCGCTCGCCGTCACCGGCACGATCGGCATCGAGCCCGGCTCGGGCTTTCCCGCCGATCTCGACATCCGCCTCGCCAAGGCGACCTATGTCGATGGCAGCCTGCTGACGGCGAACCTCGACGGCACGCTGAAGCTCACCGGCCCCCTGACGGGATCGCCGGTCCTCAGCGGGCGCGTCGCCATTCCCAAGGCCTCCATCACCATTCCCGAAAAGCTGCCGGCCTCCCTGTCGGAGATCAACATCAAGCATCGCAACGCGCCGGCCGACGTGCGCCGCATGCAGGCGCAGGTGCAGAAGGACGCCGGCGACGGCACGACGCAGAAGAGCGGCGGCATCGCCTTCGACATGACGGTCGCGGCGTCCCGCATCTTCGTGCGCGGCCGCGGCGTCGATGCGGAGCTCGGCGGCGATCTCGTGATTCGCGGCACCGCGGTGAACCCGGCCGTCACCGGCGGCTTCCAGATGCGCCGCGGCCGGCTGGAGATCCTCGGCAAGCGGATCACCTTCACCGACGGCACCATCACTTTCGGCGGCAACCTCATCCCGGCGCTCGACCTCGACGCCACATCGACGGCCGGCTCGACCACCGTCACCGTCAATGTCGCCGGCCTTGCCAACAGCCCCAACGTTACGTTCAGCTCGTCCCCCGCTTTGCCGCAGGATGAAATCCTCGCCCAGCTGATCTTCAACCGGTCGCTTTCCAACCTCTCGGCCGTGCAGATCGCCCAGCTGGCCAGCGCCGTGGCACAGCTTGCCGGCGGCCCCGGCGGCTCGCTCTTCGACGGTTTGCGCAACAAGCTCGGCGTTGATGACCTCGACGTGTCCACGGACGATGGCGGCGGCGCCATGTTCCGGGCGGGCCGCTACATCAACGACCGTACCTATCTGGAGCTGCAGCAGAGTGCCGAAGACGGCGCCAAGGCCGTCATCAATCTCGACGTCGGCCGCGGCGTGAAGCTGCGCGGCGAGGCAGGTTCGGAGGGCGGCGGCGCCGGCGTCTTCTACGAGAAGGAATATTGACGCTCCGGCACGATCGATGCGTCCGCGGCCCGGGAACGGCGCTTCGGACGGTCGCGCTACGCAATCTGATGGATGACCCTTTGCAATTTGCCGGAATGGGCCTGCAGATTTACCCATCTTGCATCTTCCGGCGAGACCCCTGCCGGTGCACAGTCCGTGCCGACACGTTTCGCTGAGGGAAGATGCAGATGGTCTCGATTGGGTTGATTGGCGTACCGCTGGAGGAAGGCTCCGGCCGCCGCGGCTGCAGCATGGGCCCGACGGCGCTCAGGATCGCCGGCATCGACCGCGTCATGGCCGATCTCGGCTTCGACGTCACCGACCACGGAGACCTGCGCCCCGAGCCGGTGGAACATCTCGGACGACATCCCGGCACCAAGCACCTGCCGATCGTCGCCGGCTATACCCGCGCACTGGAAGCAGCGACCTTCGACACTGCGGAAAAGGGCGCCGTTCCGGTCATTCTCGGCGGCGACCATGCGCTGTCCATGGGCAGCGTCTCGGGCATGGCCCGCTATGCCGCCGCGGTCGGGCGCCCGCTCTTCGTGCTCTGGCTCGATGCCCATGCCGATTTCAACACGCCGGAAACCTCGCCCTCGGGCAACATGCACGGCATGCCCGTCGCCTTCTTCTGCGGTCAGGCCGAGTTTGCGGACATCCTGCCGCCGGGACGGCCCCTGGTCGATCCGAAGCGTGTCTATCAGGTCGGCATCCGCTCCGTCGACGAGACCGAGCGCCAGGAGATCAACCGCCACGGCGTCAACGTCTACGACATGCGCGCGCTGGACGAGATGGGCGTCGCCGCCATCGTCAAGGAGATCCTGAAGGCCGTGGAGCGCGAGGACGGGCTTCTGCATGTGAGCCTCGACGTCGATTTTCTCGAGCCGGACATCGCGCCCGGCGTCGGCACCACCGTTCCCGGCGGCGCGACCTTCCGCGAGGCGCATCTGGTCATGGAAATGCTCTGCGACAGCGGCCGCGTGTCGTCGCTCGACCTCGTGGAGCTGAACCCCTTCCTCGACGACCGCGGCAAGAGCGCCCGCGTCATGGTGGAGCTCGCCGCCAGCCTCTTCGGCCGCCGCATCCTCGACCGACCGACCCGCAGCGGCTGAGACAGGCGCTCTGCCGCTCGAAAAGCTCTTTTAACCATTGATGCTGTATCCTGCAGTCTGAAAATCCGTCGTGATTTCGAATGCGGGGACAAGAGACATGAGCAACGCACTGACAATGGCCGGTTTTGGCGGCGAAACGCTGGAAATCATTGCATTCCGGCTTCATGACCAGGAATTCTGCGTCAAGACGACCACGATCCGCGAAATCCGCGGCTGGGCGCCCTCGACGCCGATTCCGCATTCGCCGCCGGAAGTCATCGGCGTCATGAACCTGCGCGGCACGGTCATCCCGATCATCGATCTGGCCCACAAGCTCGGCATGAAATCGACCGTCGCCAACGAGCGCAGCGCCATTGTGGTCGCCGAAGTGCACTCCATGGTCGTCGGCCTCGTGGTCGATCGCGTCTCCGACATCCTGACTGTCCAGGGTAGCCAGGTCCAGCCGGTTCCCGAGGTCACGACCTCCTTCGACAAGGCTTACGCCGAAGGCATCATCGCCAACGAAAACGGCATGATCTGCTTCCTCAACCTCGCCCGCATGTTCAAGGAACGCGACGTCGAGGAAATGGCAGCCTGACGCTGCCGGGGGAGGAAATGGCAGACTGACGGCTGGCGGACAGCAATATTAAATAAAGCTGTTACACGCCTCTGGGAAAACCGGACGGCGGCGCGAGACACCCTCGCGCCCACCCGATCCGGAGATCCTGGTGCATGTGGACACGCAAAAAACCCTCGCTGGCAGCCCTGCTCTGGACCGCCTTCCTGCCCGCCACGCTGATGGCGGGCGTGCACTTCGGCGGCCTGCTGCTGACCGACAATTTCCATGAAGTCGTTCCCGGCCAGCTTTACCGCTCGGCCCAGCCGTCCGGCGCGGATCTCGCCGACTACAAGAGCCGCTACGGCATCCGCACCGTCGTCAACCTGCGCGGCCCGAGCGAGGACGCCTGGTATCGGGACGAGGTGGAAGCCTCCGCACGCGAAGGCCTCGTGCACATCGACTTCCCCATGTCCGCCTCCCGCGCCCTGACGACCGAGAAGAGCCGGAAGCTGATCGCGATCCTGCGCGATGCCCCCAAGCCCATTCTCGTTCACTGCAAGTCCGGTGCCGACCGCACGGGCCTTGCCAGCGTCATCTATGCGAGCCAGATCGCCGGAAAGGACGAGAAGACGGCCGAGCAGCAGCTGTCCATCGCCTTCGGCCACATCGCCATCCCCTTCCTCTCCTCGGCCTTCGCCATGGACGAAAGCTGGGAAAGCCTCGAAGCGGCGCTCGGCAGGCCGGGTTAGGCCGGCCCGCCGGGAGATCAAGGCGCGCGCTTGCCCAGACGCTTGTCATACCCGTCGAGAATGCGCTTGACCAAGGCCGGGTAGTCCTCGTCGAAATGGTGGCCGCCCTCGATCGGGATCACCTCGACCCCGGTGCTCTTCAGCGTCGGACAGACATCGTCCTCCTCGTCGGTGCCGTAGACGCACTGGACGAGGGCGGGGTCGATGGTCTTCAGGTCGTCGGCCGGATCGCCATGGCCGTCGGATGCCGCGGCGCCCAGCCAGCCGAGAACGGAGATCTTGTAGTCCACCTGATGCGACACGGCGAGGAGCGAGAGCTGCGAGACGCGTGCGCGGTCGGCCGCAGGCAGGAGATTGTAGGTCCGCGGCAGCACGTCGGCGCCGAAGGAATAGCCGATCAGCAGCACGCGCTTGACGTTCCAGCGCTTGGTATAGAGCCCGATGATGCGCGACAGATCGTTGGCAACCTCCTGCGGCTCGCGCTCGGTCCAGAAATAGCGCAGCGAATCGATGCCCACGACCGGCATGCCCTGCTGCTGCAGGACATCGCCCACCTCCTTGTCGATATCGCGCCAGCCGCCGTCGCCCGAAAGCACGATGGCCATCGTATCGCGCGTCGGCTTGGCGTCGAGCACGGTCAGCGGCAGGCCGAGCGGATTGTCGTCGCCGCCCCCGTTTTCCACGAGGCCGGACAGCGCGTCGGAAAAATCCTGCCAGATCTCGCCGTCGCTGTCCTGAACGTCGATGTCGTCATGCTTGGCCTTCAGCGCCTCCACATGGGTCTTGCCGTCAGCGGGCGCCGCCGGGCTGAGGAGAACCGTCACGGGGTCGGGCAGCGGCCCGTCGGTCAGGCCGTATTCCATCCGATCGCCCACGGTGCGCTTGTCGGCCGGGGTACAAAGCTCGCGGGTGAGCGCGATGCCCGCCTGAGGATCGGCGGCGAGCGTATGGCCGATGGTCGCGGCGGGCGTCTGTGCCGCGATCGCCAGCGCCATGGCACCGCCCGCACCGACACCGGCGACGATGGGAAGGTCGTAGTCGGAATTGTCGAGGGAGCGCTGGATCTGCTGGCTGAGCGACTCGATGTCGGAAACCGTGTAGACGCAGTCGCCATCGTCCTTGGCAAGGGCTGCAAGATAGGAGGGCAGGTCGATACCGATGACCAGCGCCCCCTCCTCCGTCATCCGCGATGCCACGCCGTCTTCCTTCGCGCCCCAGCCGGCCGCGTCCGACAGCAGCACCACGGCGGCCTTCACCTCGCCCGAGGGCTTGAGGATGCGCGGCGCCGGGATCATGCCGGTATCGAAACCGGAGGCATTCTGGGCAAAGGCTGAACCAGGCGCCGTCGCCAGCAGGCTCAGAACCGTCAACGTCTTCAACAGTCTCATTTCTTCACGAGCCCTTTCACGCCGCCGCCGATCAGGAAGGTGGCGTCCATCAGCGACAGGATCGGACCGATCCCGCCGCCGGCTGCCATGTAACGAGGCTCCCATCGGGGATGGAACTTCGTCTTGAAGGCCTTGAGGCCCTTGAAGTTGTAGAAACGTTCGCCGTGCTCGAAGACGGTCCGCCCGACCTTGTCCCAGACCGGCGAGGACCGCCGCTCCGAAAGGCCTGCGAGCGGCGCCATGCCGAGGTTGAAGCGCTTGAAGCCGCGATCGCGCAGATGCTCCATGACCGAGACGAACAGGAAATCCATCGATCCCTTGGGTGCGTCGGGCGAAAACCGCATCAGGTCCACCGAGCCTTCTTCCAGCGTATCGGTCACCAGGATATTGGCAAAGGCGACGATCCGGCCCTCGACTTTCAGAACCGCGACCGGCTGACGGCTGAGATAATCGCGGGAGAACGCGCCGAGCGAGAACCCTTTCTCCTTGGCCTCGTGATGCGCGAGCCACGTATCGGAGACGGCCTGCAGATCGTCAAGGATCGCCGGCACATCGGCGGCCTCGATCAGCGCGAATTCCAGCCCGTCGCGCTGCCCGCGGCTCACCGTCTGGCGCAGCGTCGCCCATTTGCCGCCCTTCAGGGTAAAATTCGTCAGGTCCATCGTGGCGATTTCGCCGAGGCGAAAGGCGCGCAGGCCGGCATCCGCATAATAGGACAGCCCGGCTGGCGACACCTGATAGAACACCGGGCGGCACCCGACGGCGCGGGCGCTTTCGACGAATTGCCAGATCAGGTCGGCCCAGGCGTCGCGCGGGCCCACCGGATCGAACAGCGCGATCCAGGAGCGCGCCTGCCGGCCGTACATGATGAAGGCGCGGTTATCATGGGAAAACATCAGGCTCTTGTCGCCCATCAGCACGAGATTGGCATCCGACATGCCCTGCTGCGCGATGATCGCCATGGCCCTGTCGAGATCGGCGGGCAAGGGCGTTTCGATCGTGCCGCGCGCCGGCCGCATCAGGCTCCAGAAGGCGATGGCGCCGGAAAAGAGCACGAGGCCGAGCACGGCGCGCAGGCCGCGCGGCGCCTCGGCCGAGAGCTCGAACTCCCACCAGAGTCGGTTGGAATATTCGACGTCGCGATAGACGAACAGGAGCACGGCCACGGCAAACAGGCAGAGCGCACCCATGGCGGTCAGCCACGGCACCGTCAGCGCCGTGCTGGTCATGGTCGCCGGCCGCGTGAACACGCGGCGGCTGATGAGCAGGCTGACGATGAAGAAGGCGAGAAGCGCCGCCTCGAACAGGGCCACGGCCTTGACCAGCGAGAGCAGGAGAGCCGCGAGCGACAGGCCGAGGGCTGCCCACCACGCCCCGTCGAGCCGGCGCGCGAGGCCGCGTGCCGCGATCAACAGCGCAAGGCCGAGCACGCTCGCCAGAAAATGCGCGCCCTCGATGACCGGCAGCGGCACGTAATCCGCGAGGAAGGCGAGGTTCTCGTCCGGCGTCGGCGTCACGCTCGAAAACACCAGCATGGCCGCGAGCACGAGCGCGAGCGCCGAGAGCAGCATCGGCGTCAGACGCCCGGCAACCCGCCGCAGGCTGGAGCCGACCGGCTTGCGCGCAACCGTGCGCACCTCGGCGATGACCACGAACAGCACGGCGAGAATGAGCGGCACGACATGGTAGATCAGGCGGTAGAGCACCAGCGCGCCCAGAACCGTATCGACGCTCGCCGTCTGGCCGAGGGCGGCGACGATGACGGTCTCGAACACGCCGAGACCGGCCGGAACATGGCTGAGAACACCCAGCCCGACGGCCACCGAATAGATGGCGAGAAAGGCCGGCCAGCCGATCGTCCCTTCCGGCAGGAGCACGTAGAGCACGGAGGCGGAGGCTGCGAGATCGAGAACGGTGACGAGGAACTGGCGCGAGGCCGTGCGCGAATCCGGCAGGCGCACCGAGATGCGGGCGAAAACGAGCGGCTGCCCGTCACGCCCCGCCACCATCAGCGCCACGATGGCCGTCAGCACGAGAATGGCGACGATCCGCAGGCCGGATGCCGACAGCCAGGTGAGCGGCGCCACTTCCGGCGCGATGGCGAGAAGGCTGAGCGAGCCCACGGCGGCAAGGCCGAGGCCGAAGGCCAGCGTGACGAAGGCGATGACCCCGCCGATCTCCTCCGGCTTCAGGCCGAGCCGGGAATAGGCCCGGTAGCGGATCGCCCCGCCGCTCAACGGGCCGAAGCCCGCAGTATTGCCGACCGCATAGGCCGCAAAGGCCGTCAGGGCGACATCGTTGTAGGGCAGGCGATGCTTGACGTAGGAGAGCGCGCTGACGTCGTAGAACGTCAGGGCGAAGAAGCTGAGGCCGGTGAAGACCAGCGCAAGAACGATCGCGGTCCAGCTCGTGCTGTCGAGCGCGTCCATCACGTCCTCGTAGCGGACTTCCGACGTCAGATGCACGATGGCGATGACGACGATGGCCGCGACGAGCAGAATGGCGCCGCCGGCTGCAAACCGGCTGACGCCGCCAAAGCGGGCAAGAATGTCGCGGGGGCCGTCAGGCTCGATGCCTGTCGCGGGTGCGCCGGCGGAAGCAGGGGTGGATGGCGTCGTATCGGGAAGGGTCATGGAACCACATGCGTCTGGTAAGGGCCGGGAAAGCGCTCTTTCGCGAAGCTCTATATCGCCGGGCCGGGCTGCTTGACAGTGAACTTCCTGTAACGTTCGGCCGATGTGAAACTGCGCGAGAACGGGCCGAAGTCAAGGTCACCTCTGGCTTTCATCAGCAATTCCGGCAATACGAGGGCAGACGCGGATGTGTGCGCTCTTGAAGCGGGTGCGGACCCGGCTATCTCTCGACGCAGGTCAGGCGGGCAGAATGACGAACAGCACGAGCGGCGGAACAGACGGCAGGGCAGCGGCGGCAGAGGGCCTTCAGGACACCACGGGCGTCGCAACCGGACAGGATGCACCCCGGTCGGACCCGCCATCCGGCCTGCGCGCCACGCTGCGGCGGCTCTATTACGGCACCGATGGTCAGGCTGTCGGCTTTCAGGTGACGATCGGCATCGTCGATCTCGCCGTCATCCTGTTCTTCCTGGCGGGGCCCTATCTCACGCGCCACGGCGTCTATCTCGCCATCGACTATGCGATCGCCGCGCTGATCGCCTTCGAGCTGACGGCGCGCGCGATGATCGCCAACAAGGCCTGGCGCTTCCTCGTGCGGCCGATGACGCTGGTCGATATCGTCATTCTCGCCACGCTGCTTTTTCCCGAGACATTCTCGAACTTTGCCTTTCTCCGCGCCCTGCGCATCTGGTCCTTCAGCCAGAGCCGGGTTTTCGGCATTTTGGTCCACCGGGCCGGCTGCCGGGCGTATCAGGACGTCATCGGCGCCTGCATCAATTTCGTGACGTTTCTCTTCCTCGTCACGGGCTTCGTCTACACGGCGTTCTTCGCAACGGAATCCGGCATTACCGGCTTCGTGGATGCCCTCTATTTCACCGTGGCGACCATCACCACCACCGGCTTCGGCGACATCACCCTGCCCGGCACGCTCGGCAAGCTGACCTCCATCGTCACGATGATCTTCGGCATTTCGCTGTTCGTGCGCCTGGCACAGGCCATCGTCCGGCCGAACAAGGTGCGCTTCGCCTGCCCGCAATGCGGCCTGAACCGGCACGATGCCGATGCCGTCCACTGCAAGGCTTGCGGTCACATCCTGAACATTCCCGACGAAGGCCTCTGATCGACCGGAAAAACCGGCACGCTCCAGACCCGCGCAAGCATCGACAGGCTTGATGAGAGCCGGATGTCTCCACGTGTCGCAGCCCTCGGCAACGCGCGGGCGCATTGTGCCGATCTGGCACACACTTGTCCTAGGCAAGCCTGCCGGCTCCTGTTATATTTCGATTTGCGGAAACAGTCATGACGGAAACGATCCTGCTGGCACTCTACACGCTCGTGGCGCTGTTCTTTCTTGAGACGACGTTTCGCGAAGGCGAGATGGCACGGGTCAAGGGCTGGGACATCATGCGGGTCGCAGGCCTGCTCTATTGCGTCGTCTGGCCGCTGATGGTCCTGCACGTCACCATTCTCGCCTATCGCGACCGGCATGCCCGCTGACGAAGCGGAGACGAGCGCAGACATCCGCACCCGACGCATCGCGTCGCCGCCACACTGGACTCCCCGGAAAGACGGGCTCATAGGGCAGCAGGCATAACAGCAGCACAGCGTAGCCGAGGGCGTCCGACACGACGCCCGGCGCTGGCAGGCGGGCGACGATCAGACGGAGACGATGACGCGGCATGACGAGTGTGAAGAAGGGTCGTTCGGGACGCGTATTCTTTGCCATGGCCGTTCTCGTCGTCTTCACGGCGATCGTCGGGACGGTGCTGGGTGCAAACGACCTGCGCAACCTCAATCTGGTCCTGGCGCATTTCGGCTATCCCACGGTGAAGCTGGAGCAGCTCTTCCCCGCTGACGTCACGCCCTCCAAAACCGCCCCCGGCCTCGTCATCCCGGCCGTGCGCCTCGTCAAGGGCATCCGCCTGCCGGCGCCCACCATTCAGGTTCCCCGCTATGCGCGCGCCAACCTGGACGGAATTCCCACCACCTTCGTCCGGGCCATCCGCATGGATCCGCGCAAGCTGTGCGACGCGTTGCGCACCAACGGCTTTCCCGAGATCACCTGGACGGCCGGCGCGGTGAACGGGCGCGGATCCGAATGCTCCTCCTTCCTATCGATCGGAAAGGGCGTGGCCGCAAGCGCCGCCCCGCCGCCGGCGCTGCCGATCGAGAACCTCGAACTGCGCACCGGCGACGACGCCGATCCCGACAACGAGCCTCTGGTGGACGCCCCGCCGGACGAGCCGCCGCCACCGCAGCACTCCTCCGTCTTCGTGCTGCTGAAGGGCGATCTCCAGGGCCGCGTGCTTTCCTTCCGCGTCAAATTCAACATCGAGCTCGAGGCCGATCGCGCCGCCGTGATCGCGGCCGGCAGCCGGGCTGTCGAATCCTTCCTCGAGCAGGTGCACTGGCAGGACGACGGCGAGATGCTCCGCCAGATCGCCGCACTGCAGGAATTCGACAGGGACGACTTCGGCAGCCACATTCTGTTCAAGCGGGAAATGGGCGATCTGCCGCGTTTCAACTTTCTCGCCCGCCAGAGCGACAAGCCGCGTCGCAAGATCAGCGACGCCTTCTTCGATCCCTTCGCCTGGTTGCCGCTGAGCGATGCCGGCCTCTCGCTGTGGATGCCGAAGAGCGCGCTCCACAGCTTCAAGCTCCCGCCCTTCCCCGGCCAATGACCGCACGCGCGGACCAGCACAGCGCATAACATTAGAATTTTAGGATTAACCAATAGACAAGGCTTTTGAGATGCCTGGTTGCTAAAATTCCGCGGCTTTAATAAATCATTAAGTGCAAATATTGATCGGCTGAATACTTACTGAAAGCCGAGTTTAGAGGGCGCCTTGGTGTATCAATACGGCACAAACCTTTGCCGTTGCATACAAACCGGGTGCGCCTTGCCCATTCATCACGTCACATCGACGACAAAGCTTTAGTTGCAGGGAAACAGCCAATGAGCACCCATCCCATACTGCAAAGAATTGGTCGTAACGAAGCCCGCGTCGCTGGACGTGATGCCGGCGTGCGTCTGCCCATGCTGGAAACCATTCTGGCCGAGACCTTGCTGGCAAACGACAACATCCCCACCCTGTCAGCGCGCACGCGTCCGCTCAAGCCGATCCAGTTTGCCCTGAAGCGGGCGATGGACGTCAGCGGCGCGCTTGCCGGCCTGATCATTCTGGCCCCGATCCTTCTCCTGATCGCCATCCTAATCCGCCTGGAGAGCAAGGGGCCCGTCTTCTTCCGCCAGATGCGCACGGGCCGGAACGAAGTGCCGTTCGAAATCCTGAAATTCCGCTCGATGTATGTCGAGCAATGCGACCACGCCGGCGTGCGGCTGACGGTCGATGGCGATCCCCGCGTCACGCGGATGGGCCGGTTCCTGCGCAAGACCAGCCTCGACGAAATCCCCCAGCTCTGGAACGTCGTGGTCGGCCATATGTCGCTCGTCGGACCCCGCCCGCATGTACCCGACATGATCGCAGGCGGCATGAACTATGCGGACCTCGTCCGCGGCTATGAGAACCGCCATCTGGTTCGGCCGGGATTGACGGGCCTTGCCCAGTCCCGCGGCCTTCGTGGCCCGACGACGGACCGCGACATGGCCATCCGCCGCATCCTGAGCGACGTGGAATATATCAGGACCTTCTCCATCCTGCTCGACATCCGCATCCTCGTCCGCACCATCATCAACGAACTGCGGGGCGGCACCGGCTCCTGACCGGACACCTCCCCGTCGGATCGGACGGCGCGGGCCGAAATGCCCGCGCCGTCGTTTGCGCAAGGCGACCGGGTCCCCCGTTGCCCAGACGACCGGGCCGCCCGTTGCCCAGACGGCCGGGCCGCCAGTTGCCCAGACGGCCGGGAAAGCGCATGATCGCGCCGGCATGATCGACAAGCTCGAATTCTTCATCGCTCTCGCGCAGGAACGGCATTTCGGCCGTGCCGCCGAGCAATGCGGCATCACCCAGCCGACGCTGTCCGCCGCCATCCGCCAGCTTGAAGACAACCTCGGCGTCATGCTCGTCAATCGCGGCTCCCGCTTTCAGGGGCTGACGCCGGAAGGCCAGCGGGTGCTGGAATGGGCCCGCCGCATCGTCGGCGATGCCCGCACGATGCGTCAGGAGATGCGGGCGGCCAAGAAGGGGCTCGTCGGCCATATCCGGCTCGCGGCCGTCCCGACCACGCTTGCGATGGTGCCGCGGCTGACCGCCCCCTTTCAGGAAACGCATCCCGAGGTCACCTTCTCCGTGCTCTCGACCACGTCCTCGAAAATGCTCGGCCTTCTGGAAAATCTCGAGATCGACGCGGGCCTCACCTATCTCGACAACGAGCCGGTGGGTCGGGTGACCAGCGTGCCCCTGCTGATGGAGCGATATCACCTCGTCACGGCCTCCGGCACGCCGCTGTCCGACCGGGCGTCCGTGACCTGGGCGGAAGCCAGCACCATTCGGCTTTGCCTATTGACCAACGACATGCAGAACCGCCGGATCATCAACCAGCACTTCGGCGCGGCCGGCGTCCAGGCCCGCCCGACGCTCGAATCCAACTCGATGATCGTGCTGTTCTCCCACATCCGCACGGGCCAGTGGGCCAGCATCATGCCCTACAACGTCGCGAAATCCTTCGGCTTTCACGATGATATCCATGTGATCCCGATCGAGGAGCCGGATGCCGGCCACCTCGTCGGTCTGGTGGCGACACACCGCGAACCCTATACGCCACTGGTCTCGGCCCTGCTGCACGAGGCGCGCAAGCTCGCCGAACAGCAAGGCCTCTGATAGAGATCCTCTATCGCTCCACGGTTCTTCCATATTGCGCGCGCGCGCCATCTCTGAGACCTTTGCCAGCCGACGCCAGGTTTCCGTCTCCTCGACAGGACCCGCTTGGAGGAGGCCGGCGACATCGCCGGCGCGTCGCGGACAGATCAGGAGGAGCCGGGTGGATCGACACCGTGTCAGCAGCGACCTCGCCACGAGCGTCGCCGAGATCGTTTCCGATATGAAGCATCTGGAAGGCCCGCTGCTGCCGATCCTGCATGCCGTGCAGCACACGTTCGGGCATGTTCCGAATGAGGCCGTTCCGATGATCGCCACGGGGCTGAACCTGTCGCGCGCCGAGGTTCACGGCGTCGTCACCTTCTACCACGACTACCGCAGCCATCCCGCAGGGCGGCATGTGCTGAAACTCTGTCGCGCAGAGGCGTGCCAGGCCATGGGCGGCGACCGTCTGGGCGAACGGGCGAAAAACCGCCTCGGCATCGATTTCCACCAGACGACAGCGGACGGCGTGGTGACGCTGGAGCCGGTCTTCTGTCTCGGGCTCTGTTCCACCGCACCCGCCGCCATGCTGGACGGCGCGGTGCACGGGCGGCTGGACGCCGAGGGGCTCGACACGCTTCTGGCGGAGGTGGGCGCATGACCCGCATCTTCATCGCCCGCGACGCCGCAGCCCTTGCCGTCGGTGCGGACCGCGTCGCCGGGCGCCTCGCGCAGGAAGCAGCAGCCCGCGGGCTCGATCTCACCATCGTGCGCACCGGCTCGCGCGGCCTGCACTGGCTGGAGCCGCTGGTGGAGGTGGAGACGCCGGAGGGCCGCATCGCCTACGGTCCCGTCACACCGGCCGACGTCGTCCCCCTGCTCGACGCCGGCCTCCTCGGCGCCGAAAGGCCTGCGGCCGGCCATCATCCGCTCTTCCTCGGCCCGACCGAGGAGATCCCGTTCCTCAAAACTCAGACCCGCCTCACCTTCGCCCGCTGTGGCATCGTCGATCCGCTGTCCCTCGACGACTACCGCGCCCATGGCGGGCTTGCCGGCCTGACCCGAGCGGCCGCGATGCCTCCCGAGGCGATCGTCGAGGCCGTCACCCTTTCCGGCCTGCGCGGCCGCGGCGGCGCCGGCTTCCCGACCGGCATCAAGTGGAAGACCGTCCTCGACTGTCCGGACGCGCGGAAATACATCGTCTGCAATGCCGACGAAGGCGACAGCGGCACCTTTGCCGACCGGATGATCATGGAAGGCGACCCTTTCGTCGTCATCGAGGGCATGGCGATCGCGGGTCTGGCGACCGGTGCCACCAAGGGCTTCGTCTATATCCGCTCGGAATATCCCCACGCCATCGACACGATGACGCGTGCCGTCGGCATCGCCCGGCGCGCCGGCATGCTCGGCACGTCCGTGCTCGGACAGGGTCGCAGCTTCGATATCGAGATCCGCACGGGCGCGGGTGCCTATGTCTGCGGCGAGGAAACCGCGCTCCTCAACTCTCTTGAGGGCAAACGCGGCGTGGTCCGCGCCAAGCCGCCGCTGCCGGCGCACAAAGGCCTGTTCGGCCAGCCGACGGTCATCAACAACGTCATCTCGCTCGCCTCGGTGCCCATCATCCTCGACAAGGGTCCCGAACACTATCGCGACTTCGGCATGGGCCGGTCCCGCGGCACGATCCCCATCCAGATCGCCGGCAACGCCCGCCAGACCGGCCTTTACGAGGTCGCCTTCGGCCTGACGCTCGGCGAAATCGTCGATACCGTGGCCGGCGGCACCGCCACGGGACGTCCCGTCAAGGCGGTGCAGGTGGGCGGCCCCCTCGGCGCTTATTTCCCGCGCGCTTTGTTCGACACGCCCTTCGACTACGAGGCCTTTGCGGCCGCCGGCGGCCTCATCGGTCACGCCGGCATCACCGTCTTCGACGACACCGCCGACATGCTGAAACAGGCCCGCTTCGCCATGGAATTCTGCGCCGTGGAAAGCTGCGGCAAGTGCACGCCCTGCCGCATCGGCTCGACCCGCGGCGTGGAGGTCGTCGATCGCATCGGCCGCGGCATCGAGCCGGAAAAGAACCTCGCGCTGTTGACCGACCTCTGCAACACCATGAAGTTCGGCTCGCTCTGCGCACTGGGCGGCTTCACGCCCTACCCCGTCATGAGTGCCGTGACGCATTTCCCGGACGATTTCGTTGCGGCACCGGTCGTGGAGGCTGCGGAATGATGAATGCGTTCAACACCGCAGTGGCTCGTGGGCAGCCCCTCACCCTAACTCTCTCCCCGCATGCGGGGAGAGAGGACGTGGCCTGCTCGCCGTTTTCGAACAGGGCAAAATCGCGCCACCCGTCCCTTCTCCCCATCCTGATGGGGAGAAGGTGCCGGCAGGCGGATGAGGGGCAACCCCACGGCAACACCGCCCACACCACCACACCGCACCCGCATCTTTCAGGAGACCCCCATGCTTCTCGTTCCTGAAACCGATTTCGGCACCCCCGCCTCCCGCGCGGAAAAGCTGGTGACGCTGACCATTGACGGTCGCGAAATCACCGTGCCCGAGGGAACCTCCATCATGCGCGCATCGATGGAGGCGGGCATTCAGGTGCCGAAGCTCTGCGCGACGGATATGGTCGATGCCTTCGGCTCCTGTCGGCTCTGTCTGATCGAGATCGACGGGCGCAACGGCACGCCGGCCTCCTGCACGACCCCGGTCGCGCCGGGCCTCGTCGTCCACACCCAGACGGCGCGGCTGAAGGACATCCGCAAGGGCGTGATGGAGCTTTATATTTCCGACCACCCGCTCGACTGTCTGACCTGCGCGGCGAACGGCGATTGCGAACTGCAGGACATGGCCGGTGCGGTCGGCCTGCGCGACGTGCGCTACGGTTATGACGGCAACAACCACGTGAAGGCGCGCGATGGCGACGGCACCAATGCCCGCTGGATGCCGAAGGACGAATCCAACCCCTACTTCACCTACGACCCGTCCAAATGCATCGTCTGTTCGCGCTGTGTGCGGGCCTGCGAGGAGGTGCAGGGCACGTTTGCACTGACCATCGAGGGCCGTGGCTTCGAGAGCCGCGTTTCGCCCGGCCAGCACGAGGATTTTCTGTCCTCGGAATGCGTCTCCTGCGGCGCCTGCGTGCAGGCCTGTCCCACCGCGACGCTCACCGAAAAATCCGTCATATCCATCGGCCAGCCGGAGCATTCGGTCGTCACCACCTGCGCCTATTGCGGCGTCGGCTGTTCCTTCAAGGCGGAAATGCGGGGCGAGGAGCTGGTGCGCATGGTGCCGTGGAAGGACGGCCAAGCCAATCGCGGTCATTCCTGCGTCAAGGGCCGCTTCGCCTATGGCTACTCCACCCACAAGGAGCGCATCCTCCATCCGATGATCCGCGAAAAGGTGACCGACCCCTGGCGGGAGGTCAGCTGGGAGGAGGCGCTTGCCCACACGGCGGCCGAGTTCCGCCGCATCCAGTACCAGTACGGCCGCGAGTCGATCGGCGGCATCACCTCCTCGCGCTGCACCAATGAGGAGACCTATCTGGTCCAGAAGCTGATCCGCGCGGGCTTTCGCAACAACAATGTCGATACCTGCGCCCGCGTCTGCCACTCGCCGACCGGCTATGGCCTCGGCCAGGCCTTCGGCACTTCGGCCGGCACGCAGAACTTCGATTCGGTCGAACAGACCGATGTCGTCATCGTCATCGGCGCCAACCCGACCGACGGCCATCCCGTGTTCGGCTCGCGGTTGAAGAAGCGGCTGCAGCAAGGCGCGAAGCTGATCGTCATCGATCCCCGCCGCATCGATCTCGTCCGCTCGCCCCATGTGGAGGCAGCCTTCCACCTGCCGCTGCGGCCCGGCACCAATGTCGCCGTCGTCACGGCGCTCGCCCATGTCATCGTCACCGAGGGCCTCTGCGACGAGAACTTCATCCGCAACCGATGCGACTGGTCGGAGTTCGAGGACTGGGCCGGCTTCGTTTCCGAAGAGCGCCACAGCCCGGAAGCGACCGAAGCGCTCACCGGCGTGCCGGCTGACGCGCTCCGGGGTGCTGCCCGCCTGTTTGCCACGGGCGGCAATGGCTCGATCTATTACGGCCTTGGGGTCACCGAGCACAGCCAGGGCTCCACCACCGTCATGGCGATCGCCAATCTGGCCATGGCGACCGGCAATATCGGCCGCCCCGGCGTCGGCGTGAACCCGCTGCGCGGGCAGAACAATGTGCAGGGCTCCTGCGATATGGGCTCCTTCCCCCACGAGCTGCCGGGCTATCGTCATGTGTCGGACGACGCCACCCGCGATATCTTCGAAAAACTCTGGGGCGTGACGATCTCCGACGAGCCGGGCCTGCGCATTCCCAACATGCTGGATGCCGCCGTCGATGGCTCCTTCAAGGGGCTCTATATCCAGGGCGAGGACATTCTCCAGTCCGACCCGGATACCAAGCACGTCGCGGCCGGCCTCGCCGCGATGGAATGCGTCGTCGTGCAGGACCTGTTCCTCAACGAAACGGCGAACTACGCCCACGTCTTCCTGCCGGGCTCGACCTTCCTCGAGAAGGACGGCACCTTCACCAATGCCGAACGCCGCATCAACCGCGTCCGCAAGGTGATGACCCCGCGCAACGGCTATGCCGACTGGGAGGTGACGCAGAACCTCGCCCGCGCCATGGGCCTCTCGTGGACCTACACCCACCCGTCGCAGATCATGGACGAGATCGCCGCGACGACGCCGAGCTTCGCGAAGGTCTCCTACGCCTATCTGGAGGAAAAGGGCTCCGTGCAATGGCCCTGCAACGAGGCGGCGCCCGAGGGGTCGCCGATCATGCATGTCGACGGCTTCGTGCGCGGCAAGGGCAAGTTCATCCGCACGGAATATGTCGCGACCGACGAGAAGACCGGCCCGCGCTTCCCGCTGCTTCTGACCACCGGCCGCATCCTCAGCCAGTACAATGTCGGCGCGCAGACGCGGCGCACCGAAAACGTCGTCTGGCACGAGGAGGACCGGCTGGAGATCCACCCGCACGATGCCGAGCTGCGCGGCATTCGCGACGGCGACTGGGTGCGGCTGGCGAGCCGCTCGGGCGACACGACGCTGCGCGCGCTGATCACGGACCGGGTTGCGACCGGCGTCGTCTACACCACATTCCACCACCCGACGACACAGGCAAACGTCATCACCACGGACTTTTCCGACTGGGCCACAAACTGCCCGGAATACAAGGTCACCGCCGTGCAGATCTCGCCTTCGAACGGCCCGTCGGAATGGCAGGCCGAATATGAAGACCAGGCCCGCCGGTCGCGCCGCATCGCCGCCAAGCTCGAGGCTGCGGAATGAGACCCGCGGCAAACGGCCGGACGGTGGACAGAGCGGGGATCGCGCTTAGATGATGCCCATGACCCACACCGAAGTGATCCCATCCACCGCCACGCCCCTCGCCCGCACCGTGCCGCAGCTTTCCCGCCGCAACGGTCGCATCCGCCCGGCCACCCGCATCGTTCCCGAGGAGACGCCCGTTGCCTTCAGCTATGGCGGCTCCACCCATGCGGTGATGATGGCGACGCCCGCGGATTTCGAGGATTTCGCCACCGGCTTCAGCCTCACGGAAGGCATCATTGCCGATCCCGCCGACATCGAGGGCATCGAGGCCGTGGAGACGCCGGACGGCTACGACCTGCAGATCACCCTGCGCGACGCGCGGCACGAGGCGCTGGTCACCCGCCGCCGGCACATGGCCGGACCCGTCGGCTGCGGTCTCTGCGGCATCGAATCGCTGGAGCAGGCCGTGCGCGAGACACCCTCCGTCTCCGCCTCCAGCCTCGGCTTGACGCCGGGCGAGATCGCGCAAGCCGTCGCCCTGCTGAACACGCGGCAGCCGCTTCATGCCGAGACGCGTGCCGTCCACGGCGCCGGCTTCTATACGCCCGGCCAGGGTCTGGTCGCGGTGCGCGAGGATGTCGGCCGGCACAATGCGCTCGACAAGCTGGCCGGCGCCGCAGCCCGCCAGGGATACAAGGGTACGGACGGTGCCGTCGTCGTCACGAGCCGGGTGTCCGTCGAGATGGTCCAGAAGACGGCCATTCTCGGCAGCCCCTTCATCATCGCCATCTCCGCGCCGACGGCGCTGGCCATCCGCACCGCCGAAAAAGCAGGCATGACGCTGGTGGCGCTGGTGCGCGGCGAGGAGTTCGAGGTTTTCACGCATGCGGACCGCATCGTCCACGCCGAGGAGAGGACGAGCCATGTCGCCTGAGAACGCGCAGAACACCCATCCCGGCGAAGACGGACCGCGACAGGGCACGAACGCCAAGCTCGTGCGCATGGCCAACCAGATCGCCACCTTCTTCCGCTCGCAACCGCACGAGGACGGGCCGGCCGGCGTCGCCATCCATATCAACAAGTTCTGGGAGCCGCGCATGCGCGGCGCCTTCTTCGCGCTGATCGAACAGGGAGATGCCGGCTTCGATCCGCTGGTTCTGGCCGCCGCCCCGCTGATCAAGCGACCGCATTCGAAAGAGGATGCCGTAGGCCTTGGCGCGGATGCCGCACGCGGCGCGCCCGGCGGCAAGGGGACCGCGGCCGGCGAATCGCTGTCCGAGCCGAACATGCCGGAGACGACGTAAGACCCCGCGCAGGCGCGAGGGATCTGCGGTGTGGAGGCTGCGGATCCTTGGAAGTGCCTGCGACGACGCAGACCAACCGCCCGAGGAGGGGCGTAGAGGAGGAGGACCACCATGTCGGCAACGACGCAACCACTCGGCATTCCCGCGTCTGCGGGACTGCTCGACCGGGAACGCATCATTGCGAAACCCGGCTTCAACCGCTGGCTGGTGCCGCCGGCAGCGCTTGCCATCCATCTCTGCATCGGCATGGCCTATGGCTTCAGCGTCTTCTGGCTGCCCCTGTCGAAGGCGATCGGCATCTCCGCACCCGCGGCCTGCGCCGATCTCACGCTCGGCTCCGCCCTCTTCACCACCACCTGCGACTGGCGGGTGAGCGATCTCGGCTGGATCTACACGCTGTTCTTCGTGCTGCTCGGCTCGTCCGCGGCCATCTGGGGCGGCTGGCTGGAGAAGGTCGGTCCGCGCAAGGCCGCGACCGTCTCGGCCTTCTGCTGGTGCGGCGGCATCCTCATCGCCGCTCTCGGCGTCGCAACGCACCAGCTCTGGCTGATGTGGCTCGGTGCGGGCGTCATCGGCGGCATCGGGCTTGGCCTCGGCTATATCTCGCCCGTCTCCACCCTCATCAAATGGTTTCCCGACCGGCGCGGCATGGCGACGGGCATGGCGATCATGGGCTTTGGCGGCGGCGCCATGATCGGCGCGCCGCTCGCCAATATCCTGATGACGCATTTCCGTTCGGACACGTCGGTCGGCGTCTGGCAGACCTTCGTGGTGATGGCGCTCGGCTATCTCGTCTTCATGCTGGCCGGCGCCTTCGGCTACCGCATCCCGCCCGCCGGCTGGCGCCCGGAAGGCTGGACCCCGCCCGCCGCCAAGAGCAGCATGATCACCACGCGCCACGTGCATCTGCGCGACGCGCACAAGACGAAGCAGTTCTGGCTGATCTGGGCCGTGCTCTGCCTCAACGTCTCCGCCGGCATCGGCGTCATCGGCATGGCCTCGCCCATGCTGCAGGAGATCTTCGCCGGCGCGCTGATCGGCGCACCGGGCGTCGCCTTCACCGACATGTCGAAAGAGCAGCTGGCGGGGGTCGCCGCGATCGCTGCCGGCTTCACCGGGCTTCTGTCGCTCTTCAATATCGGCGGGCGTTTCTTCTGGGCCTCGCTGTCCGACAGGATCGGGCGCAAGAACACCTATTTCTGCTTCTTCCTGATCGGCATCGTCCTCTATGCCCTGGCGCCCTGGGCGGCCGGGATCCAGAGCAAGCTGTTCTTCGTCGGCATGCTCTGCATCATCCTGTCGATGTATGGCGGCGGCTTCGCCACCATTCCCGCCTATCTCGCCGATATCTTCGGCACGCAGTTCGTCGGCGCCATCCACGGCCGGCTGCTGACGGCCTGGGCGACGGCGGGCATCATCGGGCCGGTCGTGGTCAACTATATCCGCGAGGCGCAGATCGCCGCCGGACTGCCGCGCGATCAGGTCTACAACACCACCATGTACATCCTCGCCGGCATGCTGGCGCTTGGGTTGGTCGCCAATGCCTTCGTCCGGCCGCTCGCCGACAAATGGTTCATGAAGGACGCGGAGGTCGCAGCGCTTCAGGCAAAGACCGCCGCCGTCAATGCCGGCCCGTCCGGCTCCTTCGGCATCGGCCGGGGTGGCCTCGATGCGAAGGCACTTCTCGCCTGGGCCTGCGTCGGCGTGCCGCTCGCCTGGGGCGTCTGGGTCACGGTGAAGGCGAGCCTCGCGCTCTTCGGCTGAACGCGAAAAAGCCCTTCACGCGGTCGCGCGAAGGGCTTTCATATCCGAAACGGCAAACGTCGATCAGTAGCGCGGCGCGAGCAGGGCCGGAGCGATCGTCGTGTTCAGGAGCTGCTGCAGGAAGAACAGGATGACGAGCACCACCAGCGGCGACAGATCGACACCGCCCATGTTCGGCAGGATCCGGCGAATCGGGCGATAGAGCGGCTCCGTCAGCTGGTAGAGCGAGCGGCCGATCATGCTGATCGCCTGATTGTTCGTATTGATGATGTTGAAGGCATAGAGCCAGGAGAAGATCGCCGAGGCGATGATGAGAAACCAGGCGATATTGATGATGAAATTCAGTGTTGCGATGACGGCGAGCATGCCGGGCCTCCGGTTCCTGGACCGCCGTGCGCCATCGGCGATGGGCGACCGTCGTTCCAACATTCAGGACTGCACAGCATCCCGCGAACCGATTCCCGGAACGCGGCATTGTGCAGGTGTTGACTGACATGTAGACACTGGCAGCGAAGGCGGCAACCCTGCGTCGCGCGCGGTGTCGCAACATGTTTAAGACGGCGCCAAGGCGAGCAAAGGCCGGCGCCCCTCAAGACGAGGCCGATACGAAAAGGCCGGGAAAGACCAGCTCATGTCTATCGTCGCAACCGGAGACCGCTACGCCGCCTTCCGGCATGTCGGGTATCGCCGCTACTTCTTCGCCCGGTTCCTCGCCTATTTCGCCATCCAGATCGTCAGCGTCTCCGTCGGCTGGCAGATCTACGACCTGACGCGCGATCCGTTCGACCTCGGGCTCATCGGTCTCTTCCAGTTCCTGCCGTCGCTGGTGCTGATCCTCGGCACCGGCTCGGTCGCCGACCGCTACAACAGGCGCATGATCATGGGCCTCTGCATGGGCGTGAGCACGCTCTGCGCGGCGGCCCTCCTCGCCCTGACTCTGACCGGCACGTTCACCCTGTGGCCGGTTTATACGATCCTCGTCGTCTTCGGGATCGAGAGGGCCTTCCTCGCGCCAGCCTCGCAGTCGCTCGCGCCCAATCTCGTGCCGGAGCGGGATCTCGCCAATGCGATCGCCTGGAATTCCACCTCCTGGCAGACCGCGATGATCGTCGGCCCCGTCGTCGGCGGCCTCATCTATGCGCTCGGACCGGCCGTTCCCTACAGCGTCGCCGTCCTGTTCTTCGCGGCCAGCGTCGTCATGGTCTATGCCATCCCGAAGCCGGCGCAGAAGACCAGCCAGACGGCCCAGAGCTGGCAGGCGATCACCGCCGGCTTCCGCTACATCAGGGCGGAAAAGATCGTGCTCGGCGCGATCTCGCTCGATCTTTTCGCCGTGCTCCTGGGCGGCGCCATCGCCCTCATGCCGGTCTTTGCCCGCGATATCCTCGATCTCGGCCCTTGGGGCCTCGGCCTCCTGCGCGCGGCGCCGGGCGTCGGCGCGGTCGGCATGGCCATGTGGCTGGCCGCCCATCCCATCCGCCATCGCGCCGGCGTGCTGATGTTCGTGGGCGTCGCCCTCTTCGGCCTTGCCACCGTGGTCTTCGGCCTGTCCGCCACGCCATGGATCTCGATCGTCGCGCTCGTCATCATGGGCGCCTCCGACATGATCTCGGTCTATGTGCGGGAAACGCTGATCACGCTCTGGACGCCGGACGAGCTGCGCGGCCGCGTCAACGCCGTCAACATGGTCTTCGTCGGTGCGTCGAACGAGCTGGGCGAATTCCGGGCCGGCATGATGGCATCCGCCTTCGGCGCGGTGCCCGCCGTCGTCATCGGCGGCGCCGGCACGCTGCTGGTGGCCGTGCTCTGGTCCCTCGGCTTCTCGCAGCTGCGCCGGATCGACACGCTGGATGCGCCCGAGACGAAGCAGTAGCGTCTTGGTCAGTGCTCCGCCGTCTCCACGATGTCGGATTTCGCCGCCGCTTCCTGCCGCTTCATGATGCGGTCGCGGCCGGAAACGCCGAGCAGGTCGGCGATCCGCCAGATCACGTGATCTTCCATCTCGCTGCGCTCGCCGTCCACATAGACGATCTCCCACAGCATGCCGACGAGATCGATGCGCTGCTCTTCGCTGAAGTGCCGTTTGATATCGGAGGTGAAGCGGAAGAAGTCGATCGCCTCGCTCTCGGCATTCTCGCCGGCGGCGATCAGCGCATCGAGCGCCGCATCGTCGAGCGTGTAATGTTCCTTGATCATCGAGCGCAGCTTGCGACGCTCGATATCGTCGGCATGCCCGTCGGCCTCCATCACCTGGATACAGAGGGCGACGATCGCGATGCGCGGATCGCCGGCCTCGATCGGGTTCGGGTGCTCGGCACCGGTGAGACTGTCGATGAAGGTGCGGATAAGGTCGAACATGGGTTGCGCGGCGCTCACGAAAGGAGGGTCGTTGATGCCGACAGGAAAGACGAGGCGGAAAGCCGGGTCCAGCCCTATTCGCGCCACAAACGCGGAAAGGGGCCCCGCAGGGCCCCCGAACCGTCAGAAAAGTTTGAATGTCGTCTTTTCTGCAACTCTATCCGTGCGCACGCCGGGATCGTCGGGCGGCCGGCCGAAGAACGGCTCGACCTGCACCTCCGCTGGCTTGCCGGCAGGGGCGGCACCGGAGACCGGCGGAGCCGCAACCCTGGCGGCCCGCGCACCTTCTTCCGTCTTGACCAGCGCGTTGCGCGCGGCGTCGTCGGGCTCCGTCACGGCCACCGAGCGTGCCGGCTCGATCGGCTCGTGAACGATGACCGATTCGGTCGGCACGGGAACGGCGATCGCCGCCGTCCGCTCCACCGTTTCCACAGGCGCTTCAGGTGCCGTCGCCACGGCTTCGGGATCCGCCCGGTCGGGAGCGGCAACCGGTGTCGCAACGGGCGGGAGGCTGCGAATGGCGGCTTCGCCGCGGCTGACCCCACCCTCCTCGAGCGGTCTGTCGATCGTGTTGACCGGCATCTTCCACTCGAAGGCATCCAGACGTCCGCTGACCGGCGAAACGGGCAGCCATTCCTGCGACACGACGCCGTCGGCGATCCAGGCGGCGTCGCGCGGGCTCTTCAGCGCCTGGTTCATCCAGTGGCGGATGCGCCCCTCGTCGCCGGTATCCGCTTCCTCGATATCGGCGAGCAGCAGGAAGACGCTCTCGGTCGGCGCGATACGGGCGGCCGCTTCCGCGAGCGAACGGGCCAGCAACAGTTCGCGCGCTTCGAGCGCGCTTTCCGCCACCGCCATCAGCGAGACGGCATTGTTCGGCTTCCACGCCTCCAGCTTGCGGGCGCGCTTCAACCGGTCGACGGCCGAATCGCCGCTCCGCGCCCGGACATAGGCCTTCGCGACCTCGGGATGCGGCGCCTGCTTCCAGAGCTTTTCGAGCACGGACGCCGCCTTCCGCAAATTGTCTTCGCGAAACAGCGCCTTGGCGGCGATCAGGCCGGCCGGCACGAGGGTGGGGTCGAGCTTCAGCGCGGCCAGCGCATCGTCGCGCGCCGCCTTCGGATCGGCATCGAGCTTTTCGCGCGCACGGGCGGTCAGAAGCACGGCCTTCTTGCGGTCGGCTTCCTTGCGGTCGATGACATGGCTGGTCCGGCTCTGGTCGAGCAGATGCACGGCCTCGTCCCAGCGCCCGGCCTGGCTTCGCTCGTCGAGCGTGGCCAGGGTCGCCCAGGCGAGATGCGGCGCCTTGTCGGCCGCCCGCTCGGCATATTGCCGGGCCGCTTCGTTGGCGCCCAGACGCTTGGCCTCGAGATAGAGCCCGCGCAGGCCGAGCTCGCGCGTTTCCGGGTCCTCGGCCATGCGCTCGAACGTCCGCCGTGCCTCGTCGTGCTTGCCCTCGATCAGCGCCGTCTGCGCTTCGAGAAGATGGATCAACGGTTCCTGATCGGCCGACAGAAGGCCGCGCGTGCGCGCCGTCATCTTCCGGGCGAGGGTCGCATCGCCGGCACCGGCGGCAATCAGCCCGGTCGAGAGCGCCTGATAGCCGCGGTCGCGCTTGCGGACACGGAAGTACCGGGCGATCGAATGCGGCGAGAACCAGATGACGCGGACGAGCCAGACGATCAGCAGAATGGCCGCGATCAGCGTGACCAGAAGCGTCGCACCGACCATCAGGCTGGTCTCGATGCGCTGGCCCATCCAGATCAGCGAGAGTTCTCCCGGCCGGTCCGCCAGCCAGGAAAAGCCAGCGCCGAGCGCAAGGACGATCAGGACGAAGATGAGAATTCGGATCAAATCGGCTCTCCTCAGCCCTGTTTGGCGGGTGTGGAGCCGGATGCGGCTCCGGCCACGGCGGCGTCGATCAGGCCCTCGACCGCGATGCGTTCGTCAAGCTTCGTGCGGAATTCGGCGCCGGCATCCTTGGCGGGCTGCGGCAGGCCGTCCCATTCGAGGCTCGCACCCTTCAGGTCGCCATTGGTCAGGCGGTCCTCGATGCGCGCGACGACGGCTTCCGGTCCCGTGCCCTCGACGCTGCCGACGGGGCGGACGCGCACGGCAGAGGCCGCGCTGCCGATGAGGCGCGAGAAGATACCCTGGTTCGGATCGGCGCCGCGAATGGCCGCGAGCATCGCATCGGCCGTATCGGGGAAGGTGCGCGTGAGGTCGGCGCGCGACGCGACGCCACGCGGCGCGATATCGGCCAGACCGGCGATCGCGGGGTCATCCGGCGAAACGCTCTTCAGCGCGTCGAGCTCGGCCAGAAACGGTCCGCCGCGGTCGATCGCGGTCTTCAGCGCCGTCACTGCGATGGCGCGCGCCAGTTGGACGTCGCTTGCCGGGGCCTCGAGTTTCTTCTCCGCTTCCTCGATGCGCGTCGAAAGCGTTGACGTCGCCGCCTCCGCCGCACGGCTCTGGTCGGCGAGACCGGACGTCACGCTGGCAAGCTCCTGCGTCAGGCTTTCGACCTGCGCCTTCAGCGTGTCTGTGCCGGAGGCATCGCCGGCAGCCCCGACGCTCTGCTCGAGCGCGGCGAGTCTCTGTTCCAGCCCCTCTCCACCGGAAGCGCCGGCCTCCGGGATCTGCGCCTTCAGCGCATCCACTTCGGCACCGAGATCGCGTCCCCCATCGGCCGTCCCGGAGGATGCAGGACCGATCGAGGGAACAATGCCTGCATATTGCAGCACGCCGGCACCGGCGAGCGCGATCAGACCGCCGAGAATGCCGGCTGCCAGTGCACCGGAGCGCGACGGGCTTGCAGCCGCCACAGAACGGGTCGGCGGTGTCGGCGGAACGGAGGCCGTATCGGGGCGCGCGGACGATGCCGGCTCCTCGGCAAAAGCGGCAGCCGCCGCTTCGGCGCGCGACGCGTCTTCCGCCTCGGTCTCCCGGCTCTTGTCAAAAAACGTTTCGCTCGAGGCGTCAGCGGGAGAGAGAGGTTCCCCGAGCGGATCATGCGCCGCGGCACCGGTCTGAGTCTCCGTCACGACGGCGTCATCGGACGAGACGGGCGCCACGGTCTCTTGCTCCAGGGGATCGGGGCGAGCGTCCGCATCCTGCGGTCGCGCCCCATCGGACGCATCCGGCGTGGCATGCAGATCGATCGTCAGCGGCTCCTGGTCGGGCTTGGTGCGGCGCGGCGGGTTCTCCGGATCCATGCTCTCTTCTCTATGCGTGAGGTCAACAGCATAAACCTAGACACCGACCCCGGCGAGGGAAAGGCCCCGCCGGTCGATTTGCGTGATTCAGGCGTCGATGAGCGCGAGAAGCGCGTCCTCGTCCGGCCGCGGCGCAATCTCCACGTGACGGCATCCGGGCGGCACGGCATCGGCGATCCGGGCCCCGAGACAGAGGATCCGCACCCGATCGGCCAGCATCGCCGGGGCAATTTCCGAGAAGAACTGCCGGGCCGCCTCCCGCGAGTAGAACAGGACCGCGTCCGGGTCGAAAGCCTGTACGCGCGCGGAACATTCCCCCGGTGCGCGCACGACCGGCCGCATCCGATAGACGAGACGAACCTGCAGCGGAACGCCGGCAACGGTCATGCGCGTCTCCAGTTCCGGCAGCCGTGGCGTGCCTGCGAGATAGAGGAGAAGGCCCGTTTGTGCGCCGCCGCGATCACGCAGGATCAATTCCGCGAGGCCCGCGGCGTCGCCGGGACCGACCCGGACCTGGGAGAAGCCGAGATCGACCGCCGCCTCCGCCGTCGCGGGTCCCACGCAGTAGACCGGAAGGCGCGTCAGGGAGGGCAGGGCATCGGGCGACTGCCGCAGCGCCCGGAATGCTTCGGCGCTGGTCGCGACCACGCTTGACACGGCAAGCGCCGTCGCCCGGATCGGCAGGTGCTCGGCTTCGCTTAGCGGCAGAAGCAGCGTCTCATGGCCGGCAAGCGCCAGCCGCCGGAGCGTGGTGTCCGCTGTGGTTTCCGGGCGCGTGACGAGGACGCGCACCGGCTCAGGACCAGCTGGAGAAGAAGCCGGGCGCCGCATCGGCCCGGATGTCTTCGCCCGCCCGCGCCCCGATCGCTTGCGCGTCCGCCGCCCGCCCTTCGGCAAAGACCCGGTGGTGCTGCGTTCCGTCCGGCGTCAGGATCATGCCGGAGAAGGAGATCTGCTCCCCGTCGGAAATCGCATAGCCGGCTATGGGTGTGCGGCAGGAGCCGTCCAGCGTGTCGAGAAATGCCCGCTCGCAGGTCACGGCCTCATGCGTCTTCTGATCGTCGATGGCCGACAGGAGCGCATCGATCCGCGTGTCGCCGATCCGGCTTTCCACGGCGATCGCGCCCTGTGCCGGGGCCGGGGGAAAATAGGTGGGATCGAGGATTTCGGTGGCGACACCCTCCAGATTGAGCCGCTTCAGCCCGGCAAGCGCCAGCAGCGTCCCGTCCACCTGGCCTTCGGCCAGCTTGCGCAGCCGCGTCTCCACCAGACCGCGATAGACGATGACGTTGATATCCGGGCGCAGCCGGCGGATCAGCGCCTGCCGCCGCAGCGAGGCCGAGCCGACCGTCGCCCCTTCGGGCAGCGCCAGCAGGGTCGGCGCCGTACCGCCGATGAAGGCATCACGCGCGTCCTCGCGCGGCAGGAAGGCGGAGAGGAACAGACCGTCCGGCAGGCGCGTCGCCATGTCCTTTGCCGAATGCACGGCGAAATCGAGCGTACCCGCCAGAAGCTGGTCTTCCAGCTCCTGGGTGAAGAGGCCCTTGCCGCCGATTTCCGACAGCGCGCGATCGGTGATGCGATCGCCCGCCGTCGACAGCGGCACGATCTCGAACATCTCCTCCGGCAGGCCATGCGCCAGCATCAGCCGGTCGCGCGTCTCATGGGCCTGCGCCAGCGCCAGCCGGCTGCCGCGCGTGCCGATCCGGAAAGGTTTCGTTTGCATCCGCTACGATCCGTTGTTACCGGAGGTCCGTGTATCCCCCTTTATTCCCGACCGCAATCTTCGAGTAACCCGCCCATGAACCGGCCCCTGCGTATTCTCGGCATCGAGACGAGCTGCGACGAAACCGCCGCTTCCGTCGTGCTGCGCGACACGGACGGGCGCGGCGAGATCCTCGGCGACGTGGTGCTCAGCCAGCTCGAAGAGCACAGCGTCTATGGCGGCGTGGTGCCGGAAATCGCGGCCCGCGCCCATGTCGAGGCGCTGGATACGCTGATCGCCGAGGCGCTCGCCCGCGCGCAAATGTCGCTGTCGCAGGTCGATGCCATCGCCGCCACCAGCGGCCCGGGCCTCATCGGCGGGCTGATCGTCGGCCTCATGACCGGCAAGGCGATGGCGCGCGCCGCAGGCAAACCGCTCTATGCCATCAACCATCTCGAAGGCCATGCGCTGACCGCGCGGCTGACCCATGGCCTCGCCTTCCCCTATCTGATGCTGCTCGTGTCCGGCGGCCACACACAGCTGGTGCTGGTGCGCGGCACGGGCGACTACGAGCGCTGGGGCACGACCATCGACGATGCGCTGGGCGAGGCCTTCGACAAGACGGCGAAACTTCTGGGCCTGCCCTATCCCGGCGGCCCGGCCGTGGAACGCGCCGCCCGCAGCGGCAATCCCGAACGCTTCGCCTTCCCCCGCCCCCTCGTCGGCGAGGCCCGGCTGGACTTCTCCTTTTCGGGCCTGAAGACCGCGGTGCGGCAGGCGGCGCAATCCATCGCACCGGTCGGCGAGCAGGATATCGCCGATATCTGCGCCTCCTTTCAGCATGCGGTGTCGCGCACCCTGAAGGACCGGATCGGCCGCGGCCTGCAGCGCTTCCGCGACCGCTACCCGGATGTCGGCCGGCCCTCCCTCGTCGTTGCCGGCGGCGTGGCGGCCAATCAGGCCCTGCGCGCCACGCTCGACAGCCTCTGCGACAAGAACGGCTTCGCCTTCGTCGCGCCGCCGCTTGCGCTTTGCACCGACAATGCCGCCATGATCGCCTGGGCGGGCGCCGAGCGCATGGCCGCGGGCCTGCCTGCCGACGATCTCTCCGTGTCCCCCCGCGCCCGCTGGCCGCTCGACCCGAACGCCGAAACCCTGCTCGGCTTCGGCAAACGGGGCGCCAAGGCATGAACGAGGCGCGTCTTCCTGCCGCCGACAAGGTCGCCGTCGTCGGTGCCGGCGCCTTCGGGACGGCGCTTGCCACGGTCATCGCCCGCACCGGACGTGCGGATGTGACCCTCATCGCCCGCAAAAGGGAGGTCGCCGAAGCCATTCTCGGCCGGCGCCGCCATGAGGAGGCCCTGCCCGGCATCGACCTGCCCGACGCCCTTCGCGCGACGGTTGATCCGGCCTCCGTTTCCACCGCCGGCATCGTCCTCTTCGCCATGCCGTCGCAGGCGCAGCGCGAGGCCGCACAAGCGCTCCGGCCACATCTGGCGCCGGGCACCGACATCGTCATCTGCGCCAAGGGGCTGGAGCGCGGCACCGGCCGGCTGCTGACGGCGGTCGTCGCCGAGGAACTGCCCGACCTCGCGGTGTCCGTCCTCTCCGGTCCCGGCTTTGCCGCCGATATCGCCACAGGCCTGCCGACCGCCATGGTCATCGCGTCGGCGTCGGCGGAGCGCGCCGCACGGCTCGCGACCGCCCTGTCCGGCCCCACCTTCCGCCTCTACCCCTCGCAGGACCGCACGGGCGTCCAGCTCGGTGGCGCGCTGAAGAACGTGCTCGCCATCGCCTGCGGCATCGTCGAGGGCGCCGGCCTCGGCGAATCCGCCCGCGCGGCCATGATCGCCCGCGGCCTTGCCGAACTCTCGCGCTACGTCGCGGCCTGCGGCGGCCAGGGCGACACGGTTCGCGGCCTCTCCGGCCTTGGCGATCTCGTTCTCACTGCCACCAGCCACCAGTCGCGCAACCTGCGCTACGGCATCGCGCTCGGGCGCGAGCGCCGCGCGGCCCAGCCCACCGCCGATCTCGTCGAAGGGGCGCTCGCCGCGTCCGTCGCGGCCGCCGAGGCCCGCCGCCTCGGGCTCGACATGCCGCTGACCTTCGCCGTCGCCGCCATGATCGACGGCACCATCGACGTGGGAACTGCGCTCGAACAGCTCATGTCCCGCCCCATCACTCAAGAATAGCTCCGGAAAGGCAAGACCATGCTCTTTGCAGCCCTTTGCACCGACAAGGAAGGCGCACTCCAGATCCGCCTCGACACGCGGCCCACCCATGTCGCCTATCTCGACGACCTGAATGCCCGTGGCATCCTGAAGATCGCCGGCCCGTTCCTGGGCGAAGACGGCAAGCCGAACGGCAGCCTCGTCATCATCGAGGCCGAGACGAAGGATGCGGCCACCGCGATCTTCTCAGAGGACCCCTACGCCAAGGCCGGCCTCTTCGCCTCCGTCGAGGTCAAAGCCTGGAACTGGGTCTTCAACAAGCCGGAGTGACGCGCAATGGCCTACTGGCTCTGGAAATCCGAACCGTTCAAATGGTCCTGGGCCATGCAGAAGGATGCCGGCAAGGCCGGCACCGAATGGACCGGCGTGCGCAACTATCTCGCCCGCAACAACATGCGCGCCATGAAGATCGGCGACAAGGGCTTCTTCTACCACTCCAATGAAGGCCTGGAGATCGTCGGCATCGCCGAGGTCTGCGCCCTGTCGCATCCCGACTCCACGGCCGAGGGCGACGCCCGCTGGGACTGCGTCGACATCCGCGCCGTCTGCGACATGCCGAAACCCGTGACGCTGAAGGACGTCAAGGCCAGCGAGCGGCTGAAAGCCATGCAGCTCGTCACCGCCATGCGCCTCTCCGTCCAGGCGGTGACGGAGGAAGAATGGCGCGAGGTCTGCCGCATGGGCGGCCTCGATCACCCGCCGGAATCGCCCCCCGCATGAAGACCGCCGCGTGAAGACCGACCCCGAGCGCTTCATCCGCGAGAACACGAGCGTGCTCGCTCCCCCGCATGTCCCGGAAATCCGGCTGCATCTGGCAAGCGAGGCCCATGATCTCTGGCTGAAGACGGAGGAGGAACTGGACGCCATCGGCCTGCCGCCGCCCTTCTGGGCCTTTGCCTGGGCCGGCGGACAGGGCCTTGCCCGCTACGTTCTCGATCATCCCGGAATCGTGGCCGGCCGCAGCGTTGCCGATTTCGCCTCCGGCTCCGGGCTGGTGGCGATCGCCGCCATGAAGGCCGGCGCAGCCTCGGTCCTGGCACTGGATACCGATCCGTGGACACGATGCGCAATCGGTCTCAACGCCCGGCTGAACGACGTGGCCGTGACCCATGAAAACGCCGATCGGATCGGCGAGCCCCTCGCATGCGACGTCTTCCTTGCCGGCGACGTCTTCTACGACAAGGCCTTTGCCGACCGGCTGGTACCCTGGTTCGAGGATCTGGTTGGCACCGGCATCGATGTCATCGTCGGCGACCCCGGCCGCGCCTATTGCCCCCGCGACCGCATGGAGCCGCTTGCGACCTACGCGGTTCCGGTGACGCGGGCGCTGGAGGACAGCGAGGTCAAGAAGACCACTGTCTGGCGCTTCCGCTAAGCCGCCGCCAGACGGCGCGGCATGCCGGCCTCAGCGTCCGCGAATGACGCAGACACCCGCCTCGAAACTGCAGGCGCTGTCGTTGCGACGTGCCGCACCGCGATCGACCGTGATGACACGGCTGCGCGTTTCCGGCGCAGGATAGCGTTCGACAGCACCGTAGCCGGTATCCTCGTCGTAAGTCGTGATGCTGAAAGTGCTGCCGGCACCACGGCGATACCAGTCATTCGCATTGCCGGAATAGCGCCCGGACCCGACGATGATGGCGGGCGGGGCGCGCCAGCCGCGGCGGTATTCCGTCGCATCCTCGCGCACGCGATAGCGGCGCTCGCCATCGAAGACGCCGCGCACGACGCGGTAATCCGGCACGGGCCGCCGGTCGCCCTGGAGCCGAACGCCGGATCTCTGTTCGAGTTGCTCCGGCTGGGGTGAGAGATAGTACCCGCGATACCCTTCGTCCCGCGCATCGGCCGGTCCGAACGCGGACAGGGCAAGGGCAAACGCGACGGCGACCGGTCGCAAGGCAACGTGCCGATACATGATGAACCTCCGGCGGATCTTAACAAATCGTTAAGAGCAATCTGGAGCAGGTCGCCCCGAAAGTCAGGCGGTTGCATCGGATTTCGCCGGATATGCTTAACCGTTAAAATACCGTTTAACGGCCGTTCCGATAAACCTCCGTCTCTAATCGATTAATTTTCTTTCGCACCGCAAACAGGCTTGTGAAGACCCCTGCCGGAGATTAAAGCTCGCCACAACTGAATGCTGCGCAATCCCTGCGCAAACCGGATATAAAAAGTCTAGTTTCTGGACGATTGACCGGTCGTTCCGTGAGGTTCAGATGACGAATGTCACCAAAAGCCGGCCGCTTTCGCCGCATCTTCAAATCTACAAGCTCATTCCGACCATGCTCATGTCGATCGTGCACCGCATCACGGGTGCTGCGCTCTACTTCGGCACGGTTCTGGTGGCCTGGTGGCTGATCGCGGCGGCGAGCGGTCCGGCCTATTACGACTGGGCCAGCTGGTTCTTCGGCACCATCATCGGCCAGGTCATCCTGTTCGGTTACACCTGGGCGCTGATCCACCATATGTTCGGCGGCCTGCGCCACTTCATGTGGGATATGGGCTATGGCTACGAGAAGGAATTCTCCACCAAGCTCGCCATCGCCAGTGCCATCGGCTCCATCACCGTGACGCTCCTTCTTTGGATCGTCGGCTACATCGTTCGCTGAGGGCCCGATCATGGATATGCGCACACCACTCGGCAAGGTTCGCGGTCTCGGTTCGGCCAAGGAGGGCACGGACCATTTCTGGCGCCAGCGCCTGACGGCCGTCGCCAACGTGCCCCTTCTCATCTTCTTCGTCGTCTTCATCATGACCTATGCCGGCGCGCCGCATGCGGATGTGGTGGCGGCGCTCGCCAATCCGTTCGTCGCGGTGGTCATGGCCCTTGTCGTCATCTCCGCTTTGACCCACATGCGGATCGGCATGCAGGTGATCGTCGAGGACTACGTCCACGCCGAAGGCATCAAGATCGTCCTTCTCATGCTCAATACATTCTTCGCGATCGCGGTTGGCGGGCTCTGTCTTTTCGCCATCCTGAAGCTCGCCTTTGCAGGATAGAACCATGGCATCGACCGAAGCACCGTCCGTCAACGGCCCGACTTCCATCAGCGGCAAGGCCTACCAGTATGTCGACCATTCCTACGACGTCATCGTCGTGGGTGCCGGCGGCGCCGGATTGCGCGCCACGCTCGGCATGGCCGAGCAGGGTTTCAAGACGGCCTGCATCACCAAGGTCTTCCCGACGCGGTCGCACACGGTCGCAGCCCAGGGCGGCATCGCCGCCTCGCTGCAGAACATGACGCCGGACAGCTGGCAGTGGCACCTCTACGACACCGTCAAGGGCTCCGACTGGCTCGGCGACGTCGATGCCATGCAGTATCTCGCCATGGAAGCGCCGAAGGCGGTCTATGAGCTCGAGCACTACGGCGTGCCCTTCTCGCGCAATGCCGAGGGCAAGATCTACCAGCGCCCCTTCGGCGGCCATATGCAGAACTACGGCGAAGGACCGCCGGTGCAGCGCACCTGTGCCGCGGCCGACCGGACCGGCCACGCCATCCTGCACACGCTCTACGGCCAGTCGCTGAAGCACAATGCCGAGTTCTTCATCGAGTATTTCGCGCTCGACCTGATCATGTCGGATGACGGAAGCCGCTGCACCGGCGTCGTCGCCTGGTGCCTGGATGACGGCACGATCCACCGCTTCTCGGCCAAGATGGTGGTGCTCGCGACCGGCGGCTACGGCCGCGCTTACTTCTCGGCCACCTCGGCCCATACCTGCACGGGCGATGGCGGCGGCATGATCGCGCGCGCCGGCCTGCCGCTGCAGGACATGGAGTTCGTCCAGTTCCACCCGACCGGCATCTACGGTGCCGGCTGCCTCATCACCGAAGGTGCGCGCGGCGAAGGTGGCTATCTCGTCAATTCCGAAGGCGAGCGCTTCATGGAGCGCTATGCACCGTCCGCCAAGGACCTTGCTTCGCGCGACGTCGTCTCGCGCTGCATGACGCTCGAAATCCGCGAAGGCCGCGGCGTCGGCAAGGCGAAGGACCATATCTTCCTCCATCTCGACCATCTCGATCCCGCCGTTCTCAACGAGCGCCTGCCGGGCATTTCCGAGAGCGCCAAGATCTTCGCCGGCGTCGATGTGACGCGCGAGCCGATCCCGGTCCTGCCGACGGTGCACTACAACATGGGCGGTATCCCCACCAATTACTGGGGCGAGGTCCTGAATGCCGACAGCGAGAACCCGGAGCGCATCATACCCGGCCTGATGGCCGTCGGCGAAGCCGGCTGCGCCTCGGTGCACGGCGCGAACCGCCTGGGCTCCAACTCGCTGATCGACCTCGTGGTCTTCGGCCGCGCCGCCGCCATCCGCGCCGGCGAGGTCATCGACCGCGCAAGCCCGATCCCGGCGCTGAACACGGCCGCCTGCGACAAGATCGTCGGCCGTCTCGACAGACTGCGCTACGCCAGCGGGGGAACGCCGACCTCGGTTCTGCGCGAAAAGATGCAGCGCACGATGCAGGAAGACGCCGCCGTGTTCCGCACGCAGGAATCGCTCGAAAACGGCTGCAAGCGCATGAGCGCCATCTGGTCGGAGATGTCCGACATCAAGGTCACCGACCGCTCGATGATCTGGAACTCGGACCTCGTGGAAACGCTGGAACTCGAAAACCTGATGGCCAACGCCATCACCACGGTCGTCGGCGCGGAAGCCCGCAAGGAGAGCCGCGGCAGCCACGCACGCGAGGACTACACCTCCGGCCCGTTCGCCGGTCGTGACGACGTGAACTGGCGCAAGCACACGCTGGCCTGGGTCAACGAGGCCGGCGACGTCAAGCTCGACTATCGCCCGGTTCACACCGAATTGCTCGCAGGCGGCATCGATCCCTACAAGATCGAGCCCAAAGCCCGCGTTTACTGACGATGGCGGCGGCGCAGGCGGGATATTCCGGCACGCCGCTTCCAAGGAAGCTGGGTTTCAAACCCGGAATGACGGCGGCGTTCATCGCGCTGCCGGAAAGCCTGGCGGCGTTGTCGGCTTCGGTTGACTTTGCCGCCTGCGACCGGCTTCCCTCCTGGGAAGCGATCCGGGAGACGGAAAAAGTTTACGATGCGATCCATGCCTTCACGATCGCGAGGGCGGAGATCGAGAACGAGCTTTCCGGGCTACAGGACCGGATCACGCCGGATGGCATGATCTGGATCTCATGGCCGAAGAAAGCTTCGAAGGTTAGAACGGACGTGACCGAGGATGTCGTGCGCGCAGCGGCTCTCGGTCTCGATCTGGTGGATGTCAAGGTTGCCGCGATAGATGCGATCTGGTCGGGGCTCAAGCTGGTCATTCGCAAGGATCGGCGCAAGGAAAGAACGGACGGGTCACATGGTTGAACTTGCACTTCCCAAGAACTCGCAGATGACCGAGGGCAAGGTGTGGCCGAAGCCCGCCGGCGCCACGAACACCCGCGAATTCCGTGTCTATCGCTGGAGCCCCGACGACGGCAAGAACCCGTCGATCGACACCTTCTTCATCGATGTCGACGATTGCGGCCCGATGGTGCTGGATGCCCTGCTCTACATCAAGAACAACATCGACCCGACGCTGACGCTGCGCCGCTCCTGTCGCGAGGGGATCTGCGGATCCTGCGCCATGAACATCGACGGCACCAACACGCTGGCCTGCACCAAGGGCATGGACGACGTGAAGGGGGCGGTCAAGGTCTATCCCCTGCCGCACATGCCGGTCGTCAAGGACCTCGTGCCTGACCTCACCAACTTCTATGCCCAGCACCGCTCGATCGAGCCCTGGCTGAAGACGGTGTCGCCCGCGCCCGCCAAGGAGTGGAAGCAGAGCCATGACGATCGCGCCAAGCTCGACGGTCTCTACGAATGCATCCTGTGTGCCTGCTGCTCGGCATCCTGCCCGAGCTACTGGTGGAACGGCGATCGCTATCTCGGCCCGGCCGTCCTGCTTCAGGCCTATCGCTGGCTGATCGACAGCCGCGACGAGGCCAAGGGCGAGCGTCTGGACAATCTGGAAGACCCCTTCCGCCTCTATCGCTGCCACACCATCATGAACTGCGCGCAGACCTGTCCCAAGGGCCTCAACCCGGCCAAGGCGATCGGCGAGATCAAGAAGATGATGGTCGAACGCCGCGTCTGACCGGACATTTTACGAGAGGAAACGTGGAACCGCGTTTCTTCACCGCCACAGGGCTGTAGGAAAGGACGTTTTTCGGCAGTCTTAAAGGTCGATTAACCTTAATCCGGCCTATATCTGTCTCGAACGTTCATTTTTCATGCGAGACGACCGGGAGTTCGAAATGCGGGCATATCATGTTGCGGCGGGTCTGGCGGCGGTGCTGGCCCTTTCGGGATGCCAGCGCACGTCAGTGGGCGCTTTCGACCAGCGTGACATGGGCGGGCCTGCCCCCCTGCAGGCGCAGCCCGTTCCCTCCGTGTCCGGCGGCGCGCTGCCGCCGCCGACGAGCGGCGACACCTCCCAGTTTCCGGCCGCACCCGTCAACCAGACGGCCGCACTCGGTGGCGCGCAGGTCCCCCCCGGCGCTCCGGCCGCACCCGCAGCCTCGCTCGACGTCACCAAGGAATCCATGGTCGGCAACTGGCGCGTCGCGAATGGCGGCAGCTCCTGCGATATGTTCCTGACATTGACCAATCTCGGCTCCGGCTCGCGCGGCGGCACGCGCGGTTGCGCCGGCGAGCTGACGCAGATGGGTTCCTGGGAAGTGGCCGGCAAGCAGGTCGTCCTCAAGGACCGCAGCGGCAACGCGCTCGCCCGCCTCTACAAGACGGCCGATTCCCGCTACGATGGCCAGACCAATGGCGGCCAGCCCGTCAGCCTGAGCCGCTGATCCCCGAGCGGTCGACGCCGAGATCTCCAGCGCCCGGCTCACACCGGGCTTTCTTCTGACGGCCAGGAAGGCTGCGCGTGCCAAACGCCGAGAACACCATCTCCAGACGTCTCGAGGCCCGGATCGCCAGCGGCGCCATGCGCCGCGATCCGGACCAGCTCGCCATTGCCGCCCGCCTCGACCGCCTGTCCACCGATCTGGCCGCCAGTCGCGCCAACCGCAAGTCGAACGCGCTCGGCTGGCTCTTCGCCTCGAAGCGAGACCAGCGCCCGCCGATCAAGGGTCTCTACCTCTATGGCGGCGTCGGGCGCGGCAAGACCATGCTCATGGATCTGTTCTTCGAGACCGTACCGATCGAGCGCAAACGGCGCGCGCATTTCCACGAATTCATGGCCGAGGTGCAGGATCGCATCTTCAAGCACCGGCAGAAACTGAAGAACGGCGAGACGAAGGACGCGGACCCGATGCCGCCCGTCGCTGCCGATATCTATGCGGAAGCCCGTCTCCTCTGCTTCGACGAGTTCTCGGTCACCGACATCGCCGATGCGATGATCCTGTCGCGCCTGTTCGGCGAACTCTTCAAGCGCGGCTGCGTCCTCGTCGCCACCTCCAATGTGGAGCCGGGCGATCTCTATCGCGACGGCCTCAACCGCGCGCTCTTCCTGCCCTTCGTCGATCTCCTGCGCGCCCATGCCGATGTCGTGCCGCTCGACACGCAGACGGATTATCGCCTGGAAAAGACCAGCGGCCTGCCCGTCTGGTCCTCCCCGCTCGACGATGCCGCCCGTCAGGCACTCGACACCTCCTGGGCGACGGCAACGGCGGGCCTCGTGCCCGCGCCCGCCGATCTCACCTTCAAGGGCCGCACCATCCATGTTCCATCAGCAGCCGGAGACTGCGCGCGCTTTTCCTTTGCCGATCTTTGCGCCCGCCCGCTCGGCGCGACCGACTACCTCATTATCCTGTCGCATTACCGTGTCATCTTCATCGACGACATTCCGCTGCTCGACCCCGAGCGGCGAAACGAAACCAAGCGGTTCATCATGCTGGTGGACACGATCTACGACCAGGGTGCGCGCCTGTTCGCATCCGCCGCCGCCCGCCCGGAAAACCTTTTGACCGTGAAACGCGGCACGGAAGGCTTCGAGTTCGACCGCACGGTTTCCCGGCTCATCGAACTGCAAAGCAGCGAATATGCCGGCGCGCATGCTGCAAATGCGAAGAATTCGTGACCGGATTTTTTACGTTTACGTAAGAAAATATTGATCTAAACGATTGAAAAAACTCACTCCAAAAGTATCGGTTGATATTTTTTGAGGAGACGACTAGTGCTTTCGCCCGTGAGGTTGGGTGCCGCCCGGAAAAGCGGAGACGTGTCGCTGCAGACCTTGCCAGATTTGATCTCAAAGGAAGCACTTTCATGGCGCGCAACAAGATCGCACTTATCGGTTCCGGAATGATTGGCGGCACGCTGGCACATTTGGCCGGCCTCAAGGAACTGGGCGACATCGTTCTCTTCGACATCGCCGACGGCGTGCCCCAGGGCAAGGGCCTCGACATCGCGCAGTCCTCGCCGGTGGAAGGCTTCAATGCCAACCTGACCGGCGCCAGCGACTATGCAGCGATCGAGGGCGCGGACGTCTGCATCGTCACCGCCGGCGTTGCCCGCAAGCCCGGCATGAGCCGCGACGACCTGCTCGGCATCAACCTCAAGGTCATGGAACAGGTCGGCGCCGGCATCAAGAAATACGCCCCCAACGCCTTCGTCATCTGCATCACCAACCCGCTCGACGCCATGGTCTGGGCGCTGCAGAAGTTCTCGGGCCTGCCCCGGAACATGGTCGTCGGCATGGCCGGCGTGCTGGATAGCTCGCGCTTCCGCCTGTTCCTCTCCCAGGAATTCAACGTCTCCGTTCAGGACGTCACCGCCTTCGTTCTCGGCGGCCACGGCGATACGATGGTTCCGCTCGCCCGCTACTCCACGGTCGGCGGCATCCCGCTGACGGACCTCGTGAAGATGGGCTGGGTCACCAAGGAGCGTCTCGAAGAGATCATCCAGCGCACCCGTGACGGCGGCGCGGAGATCGTCGGCCTGCTCAAGACCGGCTCGGCCTATTACGCACCGGCCGCCTCGGCCATCGAGATGGCCGAATCCTACCTCAAGGACAAGAAGCGCGTCCTGCCCTGCGCGGCCTATCTCTCGGGCCAGTACGGCGTCAACGACATGTATGTCGGCGTTCCCACCATCATCGGTGCCGGTGGCATCGAGCGCATCATCGAAGTCGAGTTTACCAAGGCCGAACAGGAAGCCTTCGACAAGTCCGTGGCTGCCGTTGCCGGCCTCTGCGAAGCTTGCGTCGGCATCGCTCCGAGCCTGAAGTAATCTTTCCCGACATCAGACAGGAAGTTTCCCCATGAACATTCATGAATACCAGGCCAAGGCTCTCCTGAAGAGCTTTGGCGCACCGGTTGCCGAAGGTGTCGTGATCTTCTCGGCCGACGAGGCTGAAGCTGCGGCGAAGTCGCTTCCCGGCCCGCTCTACGTCGTCAAGAGCCAGATCCACGCCGGCGGCCGCGGCAAGGGCAAGTTCAAGGAACTCGGCCCCGACGCCAAGGGCGGCGTGCGCCTTGCCAAGACCATCGAGGAAGCGGTTTCCCATTCCAAGGAAATGCTCGGCAACACGCTCGTCACCAAGCAGACCGGCGACGCCGGCAAGCAGGTGAACCGCCTCTACATCGAGGACGGCGCCGACATCGACCGCGAACTCTACCTCTCCATCCTCGTGGACCGCGCCGTCGGCCAGGTCTCCTTCGTGGTCTCCACGGAAGGCGGCATGGACATCGAGACCGTCGCGCATGACACGCCGGAAAAGATCATCAACGTCGCGATCGACCCGGTCGCCGGCGTGACGGCGGACAACCTCGCCGCTCTCACCGCCGCGCTGAAGCTCGAAGGCGAAGCCAAGGCCGATGGCGAGCGTCTGTTCCCGATCCTCTACAAGGCCTTCGTCGAGAAGGACATGAGCCTGCTCGAGGTCAACCCGCTGATCGTCATGACCAACGGCCGCCTGCGCGTCCTCGACGCCAAGATGTCCTTCGACGGCAACGCCCTGTTCCGCCACGAAGACGTCGTCGCGCTGCGTGACAAGACCGAGGAAGACGACAAGGAAATCGAGGCGTCCAAGTACGACCTCGCTTATGTCGCCCTCGACGGCAACATCGGCTGCATGGTTAACGGCGCCGGCCTCGCCATGGCGACGATGGACATCATCAAGCTCTACGGCGCCGAGCCCGCGAACTTCCTCGACGTCGGCGGCGGCGCCACCAAGGAGAAGGTCACCGCGGCCTTCAAGATCATCACCGCCGATCCGGCCGTGAAGGGCATCCTGGTCAACATCTTCGGCGGCATCATGAAGTGCGACGTCATTGCCGAAGGCGTGATCGCAGCCGTGAAGGACGTCGGCCTCACCGTGCCGCTCGTCGTGCGCCTCGAAGGCACGAACGTCGACCTCGGCAAGAAGATCATCAACGAGAGCGGCCTCAACGTCATCTCGGCCGACGATCTCGACGACGCCGCCCAGAAGATCGTCGCTGCCGTGAAGGGTGCCTGATCCGATGAGCGCTGCAAAGAAGACGGTCAATCGCCAGTCCTTCGGACCGAACGAGACCGACATCAACCTGTGCTACTTCGTCTGCTGGGACACGACCCCGGACCTCGACGACGAGGCGGCCGATCGCTGGGCGCATTTCACGCATGACGACGATGCCGTCGCCTTCTTCAAGCTGAAGTCGAAGGACGACACGCTGTACGTCTGGAAGGGCGAGCTGGGCATCTCGAAGGCCGACAAGCAGTTCGACTGGTTCCAGACCCACTGGTCGAAGAACCTCGACAGCCATCACGACGAAAAGTCGACGTCCGGCAAGGGTTACCGCTGGTCCAACGGCGCCTTCGAAGAATTTGATTCCCTCGAATTCGAGGAAGAGGAAAACTGATCCATGTCCATTCTCATCAATAAAGACACCAAGATCCTCGTCCAAGGTCTGACGGGCAAGACCGGCACGTTCCACACCGAACAGGCACTTGCCTATCACGGCACGCAGATGGTCGGCGGCATCAACCCGAAGAAGGGCGGCGAGACCTGGGAAGGCGCCAAGGGCGAGACGCTGCCGATCTTCGCGACGGTTGCCGAAGGCAAGGAACAGACCGGCGCCGACGCGTCCGTCATCTACGTTCCCCCGGCCGGCGCTGCGGCCGCCATCATCGAGGCGATCGAAGCGGAAATTCCGCTGATCGTCTGCATCACCGAAGGCATTCCGGTTGCCGACATGGTCAAGGTCAAGGCGCGTCTCGACGCGTCGAAGTCCCGCCTGATCGGCCCGAACTGCCCCGGCGTCATGACGCCGAACGAGTGCAAGATCGGCATCATGCCGGGCAACATCTTCAAGAAGGGCTCCGTCGGCGTCCTCTCGCGCTCGGGCACGCTCACCTATGAAGCCGTGTTCCAGACGACCAACGAAGGCCTCGGCCAGACCACGGCCGTCGGCATCGGCGGCGACCCGGTCAAGGGCACCGAGTTCATCGACGTGCTCGAGATGTTCCTGGCCGACGACGAGACCAAGTCGATCATCATGATCGGCGAGATCGGCGGCTCGGCCGAAGAGGAAGCCGCGCAGTTCCTGATGGACGAAGCCAAGCGCGGCCGCAAGAAGCCGATGGTCGGCTTCATCGCCGGCCGCACCGCACCGCCCGGCCGCACTATGGGCCATGCAGGCGCCGTGATCTCCGGCGGCAAGGGTGGCGCGGAAGACAAGATCGCCGCCATGGAACAGGCCGGCATCCGTGTTTCGCCCTCCCCGGCGCGCCTCGGCAAGACGCTGGTGGAAGTCCTCAAGGGCTGATGCAACGATAAGGGACGGCCGGCCACTGGCGCCGGCCGTCCCTTGCACCATCTAAGACGAGACGGCAGTCAAAGCCTCGCGCTGTGGTCCTGCCAAACAAATGACACGCATACGGCCGTATTGGATGGCCGTCGCAAAGTCGGCCCGGGACGGCACGTCGCATGATCCACAGGGGCCGCATCCAACAAGTCAGGAGGCGGACGGACAGGTCCGCGATAAAACCATGGCAAGGCAAGAGGCCAACGAGCAATTTCAACTGACGTCCTTTCTGGACGGCGCCAATGCGAGCTACATTGAGCAGCTCCACGCGCGCTACGAAGCGGATCCGTCGTCCGTCTCGGGCGAGTGGCAGTCCTTCTTCAAGGCGCTGGCCGACAATCCGCAAGACGTCGTGAAGGCCGCCAAGGGCGCCTCCTGGAAGAAGCCGAACTGGCCGCTGACGCCGCGCGACGAGCTGACATCGGCGCTCGACGGCGACTGGGGCACGGTCGAGAAGGTCATCGAGAAGAAGGTGCAGGCGAAGGCCGAAGCCAAGGCGGAGGCGACCGGTGTCGCCGCCACCCCCGCCGACATCCATCAGGCAACCCGCGACAGCATCCGCGCCATCATGCTCATTCGCGCCTATCGCATGCGCGGCCACCTGCATGCCAAGCTCGACCCGCTGCAGATCGCAGCCCCCGTCGAGGACTATCACGAACTGTCCCCGTCCAATTACGGCTTCGAAGCCGGCGACATGGACCGCAAGATCTTCCTCGATAACGTGCTCGGGCTCGAATATGCCACGATGCGCGAGATCGTCGATATCCTGGAGCGGACCTACTGCTCCACGCTTGGCGTCGAGTTCATGCACATCTCCGATCCCGAGATCAAAGGCTGGATCCAGGAGCGCATCGAAGGCCCCGCCAAGGGCGTCGAGTTCACGCCGGAAGGCAAGAAGGCGATCCTCTCCAAGCTGATCGAGGCCGAAGGCTTCGAACAGTTCATCGACGTGAAGTACAAGGGCACCAAGCGTTTCGGCCTCGACGGCGGCGAATCGCTCATTCCGGCGCTCGAACAGATCATCAAGCGCGGCGGCCAGGAGGGGATGAAGGAAATCATCCTCGGCATGGCTCACCGTGGCCGCCTCAACGTTCTCACCAACGTCATGGGCAAGCCGCATCGCGCCGTGTTCCACGAGTTCAAGGGCGGCTCTGCGGCACCCGACGACGTGGAAGGCTCCGGCGACGTCAAGTACCACCTCGGCGCCTCCTCGGACCGCGAGTTCGACGGCAACAAGGTCCACCTGTCGCTGACGGCCAACCCCTCGCATCTCGAGATCGTCAATCCCGTGGTCATGGGCAAGGCGCGCGCCAAGCAGGACCAGATGGCGACGGTCTTCGAAGGCGACGTGATCCCGCTCAAGGAGCGCTCCAAGGTCCTGCCGCTGCTGCTGCACGGCGATGCGGCCTTTGCGGGCCAGGGCGTCACCGCCGAAATCCTCGGCCTGTCCGGCCTGCGCGGTCACCGCGTCGGCGGCACGCTGCACTTCATCATCAACAACCAGATCGGTTTCACCACCAATCCGGCCTTCTCGCGCTCGTCGCCCTACCCGTCCGACGTCGCCAAGATGATCGAGGCGCCGATCTTCCACGTCAACGGCGACGATCCGGAAGCGGTGACCTATGCCGCCAAGATCGCCATCGAATTCCGGATGAAGTTCCACAAGCCGGTCGTGATCGACATGTTCTGCTACCGCCGCTTCGGCCATAACGAAGGCGACGAGCCCTCCTTCACGCAGCCGAAGATGTACAAGGTCATCCGCGGCCACAAGACGGTCGTGCAGCTCTATGGCGAACGTCTGATCGCCGAAGGCCTGATCACGGACGGCGAACTGGAGAAGATGAAGGCCGACTGGCGCGCCCGTCTCGAACAGGAGTTCGAGGCCGGCCAGTCCTACAAGCCCAACAAGGCCGACTGGCTGGACGGGGCCTGGTCGGGCCTGCGCACCGCCGACAATCAGGACGAACAGCGCCGCGGCAAGACCTCGGTGCCGATGAAGTCGCTGAAGGAGATCGGCCGCAAGCTCTCGGAAGTGCCGGAAGGCTTCAACGTCCACAAGACGATCCAGCGCTTCATGGACAACCGCGCCAACATGATCCAGACGGGCGAAGGCATCGACTGGGCGATGGCGGAGGCGCTGGCCTTCGGATCGCTCGCCGTCGAAGGCACGAAGATCCGCCTGTCGGGACAGGATTGCGAGCGCGGCACCTTCTCGCAGCGCCACACCGTTCTCTACGATCAGCAGACGGAAGAGCGCTATATTCCGCTCGCCAACCTCTCGCCCACCCAGGCGCGCTACGAGGTCATCAACTCGATGCTGTCGGAAGAAGCCGTGCTCGGCTTCGAATACGGCTACTCGCTCGCCCGTCCGAATGCGCTGACGCTGTGGGAAGCCCAGTTCGGCGATTTCGCCAACGGTGCGCAGGTCGTCTTCGACCAGTTCATCTCGTCGGGCGAGCGCAAGTGGCTGCGCATGTCGGGCCTCGTCTGCCTGCTGCCGCACGGCTACGAGGGTCAGGGTCCGGAGCACTCCTCCGCCCGCCTGGAGCGCTGGCTGCAGATGTGCGCGGAAGACAACATGCAGGTCGTCAACGTCACGACGCCGGCGAACTACTTCCACGTGCTGCGCCGCCAGATGAAGCGCGACTTCCGCAAGCCGCTGATCATCATGACGCCGAAGTCGCTGCTGCGTCACAAGCGTGCCATTTCCAGCCTCTCGGAAATGGCCGGCGAGACCTCGTTCCACCGCCTGCTGTGGGACGATGCCGAGGTCATCAAGGACGGTCCGATCAAGCTCCAGAAGGATGCGAAGATCCGCCGCGTCGTGCTCTGCTCGGGCAAGGTCTATTACGACCTCCTGGAAGAGCGCGAAAAGCGCGGCATCGACGACATCTACCTGCTGCGTCTGGAACAGCTCTATCCGTTCCCGGCCAAGGCGCTGATCAACGAGCTCAGCCGCTTCCGCAATGCGGAGATGGTCTGGTGCCAGGAAGAGCCCAAGAACATGGGATCCTGGTCGTTCATCGATCCCTATCTGGAATGGGTGCTGGCGCATATCGATGCGAAGTACCAGCGGGTGCGCTACACCGGCCGCCCGGCCGCAGCCTCGCCGGCAACGGGCCTGATGTCGAAGCATCTGGCTCAGCTTGCCGCCTTCCTCGAAGACGCGCTCGGAGGCTGACGCGTCGATATGGGCACGCTTTCCACCACACCACGGATCGGGCGGACCGCTGCATCGGCAGCCGGCCTCGCCCGTCCGGCGGGGTGGCGGGACTGTCGGCCCGATGATGCCGGCCTGTCTCATGGCCGGTCCCGTGGGCGGAACGCCGTTCCGCCGCGGTCTGCTTCCCCCCTTCTTCCCCTTTCAGGCGCGACTGACCGGTTTGGCAGCAGCGCCCGCAACATCAGGACGTTTTAACAATGGCAACCGAAATCCGCGTGCCCACCCTGGGTGAATCCGTCAGCGAAGCCACGATCGGCACCTGGTTCAAGAAGGTCGGCGACACCGTGAACGCCGACGAGCCGCTGCTGGAGCTCGAAACCGACAAGGTCACCATTGAGGTCCCCGCACCGGCCTCCGGCACGCTGTCGGAAATCGTCGCCAAGGAAGGCGAGACGGTCGGTCTCGGCGCGCTCCTCGGCCAGATCGGCGAGGGCGCCGGTGCCGGCGCCGCCCCGGCGGCCAAGCCCGCCGAAGCCGCAGCGCCTGCCCCGGCTGCCGAAAAGCCGGCTGCGGACGCGCAGGCGGCGTCGCCGTCTGCCCCCTCGTCCATGCCGCCCGCACCGGCTGCCGCCAAGATGCTCGCTGAGAACAATGTCTCGGCAGAGGACGTCGACGGCTCCGGCAAGCGCGGCCAGGTGCTGAAGGGCGACGTGATCGCCGCCGTCAATCGCGGCCTGCAGGCGCCGGCTGCCCCGGCCGAACAGGCCAAGGCCCCGGCACGCGGTCCCTCGAACGCGGCCGACGCGCCGCGCGAGGAGCGCGTGAAGATGACGCGCCTGCGCCAGACCATTGCCAAGCGCCTCAAGGACGCCCAGAACACCGCCGCCATGCTGACCACCTATAACGAGGTGGACATGAAGGCGGTCATGGACCTGCGCACCAAGTACAAGGACGTCTTTGAGAAGAAGCATGGCGTGAAGCTGGGCTTCATGGGCTTCTTCACCAAGGCCGTGACGCATGCGCTGAAGGAACTGCCGGCGGTCAACGCCGAGATCGACGGCACGGATCTGGTCTACAAGAACTTCTGCCACGTCGGCATGGCCGTCGGCACGGACAAGGGCCTCGTCGTCCCCGTCATCCGCGATGCCGACCAGATGTCGATCGCCCAGATCGAGAAGGAACTTGGCCGCCTCGCCAAGGCTGCCCGTGACGGCTCGCTGTCGATGGCCGACATGCAGGGCGGCACCTTCACCATCACCAATGGCGGCGTCTACGGCTCGCTGATGTCCTCGCCGATCCTCAACGCCCCGCAGTCCGGCATTCTCGGCATGCACAAGATCCAGGATCGCCCGGTCGTCGTCGGCGGCCAGATCGTCATCCGCCCGATGATGTATCTCGCCCTCTCCTACGACCACCGCATCGTCGACGGCAAGGAAGCCGTGACCTTCCTCGTCCGCGTCAAGGAAAGCCTCGAAGATCCGGAACGTCTCGTTCTCGACCTGTAAGACGCGCTCCCGAGGCCTGCCCGCACGGGCGGGCCTTTTGCCTGACCGAAAGATGCCTGCATGGAACCGACCGTGATTGCCGCCTCGCCCTTTCCGGCGCTCGTCGCCTGGAGCGTGGTCCTGCTCGTCTTCCAGATCTGCCTGCACGGCATGCTGGTGACCCGCGAACTCGGTTCCGGCTGGAATGCGGGCCCGCGCGACGGCGACGAGCAGCCGAAGGGCGTGCTCGTCGGCCGGGCTCAGCGGGCGTCGAAGAACCTGCAGGAAACCTATCCGGCCTTCGTCGGCCTCGCTCTCGGTCTCGCCCTTGCCGGCGACCCCTCGGGCTGGGGCCTCATCGGCGCCTGGATCTGGTTTGCCTGCCGCATCGTCTACATTCCGCTCTATCTCGCGGGCATCCCCTATATCCGGTCCCTCGTCTGGCTGGGCGCCCTCTTCGGCCTCGGCCTGATGGGCCTCGTTCTGGTTTTCTGAAGCGCCGGGTTGCGACCCGACGCCTGATATCGACACTCTGCCCATCCCCAAGGGGATGGAGACCTGCACCTGCCGGAGACGCATGATGGAACTGTCCGTGCATCCCTATCTTTTCGAACTCGCCTCGCTGATGGCGATCTTCGCCTTCGCGATCGTCTCGCCGGGCGCCGATCTCGCCATGGTCATGCGCCAGTCCATCCTGCACGGACGCCGCTCGGCGATCCTGACCTCCTTTGGCGTCGGCACATCGCTGATGGTCCACGTCACCTATACGATCCTCGGTCTCGGCCTCGTCATCTCGCAGTCGATCACCCTGTTCAACATCGTCAAATGGTGCGGCGTCGCCTACCTGCTCTATATCGGCGTCAAGGCCCTGAAGGCAAAGCCGGCCGAAACGCTCGATGCCACAGCCGCAGCCGCCCCGGAGCCCGCCGCACGCGGACCGCAATCCGCGTTCAAGGCCTTCGGCCTCGGCTTTGCCGCCAATGCGCTCAACCCGAAGCCTGTCTTCTTTTTCCTGTCGATCTTCTCGACGGTGGTCAGCACGCAGACGCCGGTCGCGGTCAAGTTCGGCTATGGCCTCGTCATGGCGAGCTGCCTCATCCTGTGGTTCGTGGCCGTCAGCCTGTTCATGACGACGCCCGCCATGCGCGCCCGCTTTGCCCGCATCAGCCACTGGATCGACCGCGCCAGCGGCATGGTCTTCATCGCGCTCGGCCTGAAACTCGCAACCGAGAAGGCAGCCTGAACCCAGAGGCACCTCTCGACCTCCCAATCCGGCAGCCGCCAAGCGGCCGCCACGGTCAACATCGGCAGCCGGGACAGGCTGCGCACGGAAGGACATCATCCATGGCTTATGACGTCGTTATCATCGGAACCGGCCCCGGCGGCTATGTGGCCGCCATCAAGGCAGCCCAGCTCGGCCTGAAGGTGGCCGTCGTCGAAAAGCGTGCGACCTATGGCGGCACCTGCCTCAACATCGGCTGCATTCCCTCCAAGGCCCTGCTGCACGCCTCCGAAATGTTTCACGCCGCCGGCCATCTGGACAGCCTCGGCATCGAGGTCGAGGCGCCGCGCCTCAACCTGCCGAAGATGATGGAGCACAAGGACGCGACCGTGAAGTCGAACGTCGAGGGCGTCGCCTTCCTGTTCAAGAAGAACAAGATCGACGCGATCCAGGGCACCGGCCGCATTGCGGGCGCTGGCAAGGTCGTCGTCACCAACGAAGCGGGCGAAGAACAGACGATCGAGACGAAGAACATCGTCATCGCCACGGGCTCCGACGTCGCCGGCATTCCGGGCGTCCCCGTCGAGATCGACGAGACCGTCATCGTCTCCTCCACCGGCGGCATCGCGCTCGAAAAAGTGCCCGGCACCATGGTCGTGGTTGGCGGCGGCGTCATCGGGCTCGAGCTTGGCTCGGTCTGGGCCCGCCTCGGCGCGCAGGTTACCGTGGTCGAATATCTCGACACCATTCTCGGCGGCATGGATGGCGAAGTCTCCAAGCAGTTCCAGCGCATCCTCGCCAAGCAGGGCATCGCCTTCAACCTCGGCGCCAAGGTGACCGGCGTCGCGCGCGAAGGCGACGGCGCGACCGTGACCTTCGAGCCCGTCAAGGGCGGCGAGCCGCAGACGATTTCGGCCGACGTCGTTCTCGTGGCAACCGGCCGCAAGCCCTACACGGCCGGTCTCGGCCTCGAGGAAGCCGGCGTCGCGCTCGACAATCGCGGCCGCGTCGAGATCGACGGCCACTTCAAGACGAATGTCGAGGGCATCTACGCCATCGGCGACGTCGTGCGCGGCCCGATGCTCGCCCACAAGGCGGAGGACGAAGGCGTGGCACTCGCCGAAATCCTCGCCGGCCAGGCGGGCCATGTGAACTACGACGTCATCCCCGGCGTCGTCTACACCCAGCCGGAAGTCGCCTCCGTCGGCAAGACCGAGGAAGAGCTGAAGAGCGCCGGCATCGCCTACAAGGTCGGCAAGTTCCCCTTCACCGCCAATGGCCGCGCCCGCGCCATGCAGGCCATCGACGGCTTCGTGAAGATTCTGGCCGACAAGGAAACCGACCGCGTTCTCGGCGGCCACATCATCGGCTTCGGCGCCGGCGAAATGATCCACGAAATCGCCGTCCTCATGGAATTCGGCGGCTCGTCGGAAGACCTCGGCCGCACCTGCCACGCCCACCCCACCATGTCGGAAGCCGTCAAGGAAGCCGCGCTGGCAACCTTCTTCAAGCCAATCCATATGTAAGAAACGGGCGTCCGGCTCCGGCCGGAAACTGTCTTTTTGACATGCAGAAAGCGGGCGTTGTCAGGCGCCCGCTTTCTGCTTTCAAGGTCCGATGCGCTCACACACTCAGGCAGAGATACTTCACCTCGATATAGTCCTCGATGCCGTATTTCGAGCCTTCCCGACCCTGGCCGGACTGTTTGATGCCGCCGAAGGGGGCGACTTCGGTGGAGATGAGGCCGGTGTTGATGCCGACCATGCCGTATTCGAGCTCTTCCGCCACGCGGAAGATCTTGGAAATGTCGCGGGCGTAGAAATAGGCGGCAAGCCCGAATTCGGTGTCGTTGGCCATGGCGATGACGTCCTCTTCCGTCTCGAAGCGGAAGAGCGGCGCGACGGGGCCGAAGGTCTCCTCGCGGGCAAGCTTCATCTCGGGCGTGACGCCGGTGAGGATCGTCGGCTGGAAAAACAGGTCGCCCTTCGCCGCGTCCCGCGCGCCGCCGACGGCGATGGCGGCCCCCTTGGAGACCGCATCGGCGATGTGATCCTCGACCTTGGCGAGCGCCTTTTCCGAGATCAGCGGGCCGGCACTGACATCCGGCTCGAAACCGCCGCCGACCTTCAGCGCGCGCACCTTGGCGGCCAGCTTTTCGGCAAAGGCGTCGTAGACGCTCGCCTGCACATAGAGACGGTTGGCGCAGACGCAGGTCTGCCCGTTGTTGCGGTATTTCGACACCATGGCGCCTTCGACCGCCGCATCGAGATCGGCATCCTCGAACACGATGAAGGGCGCGTTGCCCCCGAGCTCGAGCCCGAGCTTCATCACCTGCCCCGCCGACTGCCGGAACAGGATCTTGCCGACATTGGTGGAGCCGGTGAAGGTCAGCTTGCGCACCTTGTCGCTCTCGCACATCTCCAGCCCAACGGAGGCCGAATCGGTCGACAGGATGACGCTGAAGAGCCCGGCGGGGAGACCGGCCCGCTCGGCAAGAATTGCCAGCGCCAAGGCCGACAGCGGCGTCTCGGCGGCAGGCTTCGACACGATGGCGCAGCCGGCGGCGAGCGCCGGCGCGACCTTGCGGGCAAGCATCGCATTCGGAAAATTCCACGGCGTGATGGCCGCAACGACGCCGATCGGCTGCTTGACGACGATGATGCGCTTGTCCGGCTGGTGGCCGGGGATCGTATCGCCATAGACGCGCTTGGCCTCCTCGCCGAACCACTCGACATAGGAGGCGCCGTAGAGCACCTCGCCCTTCGCCTCGGCCAGCGGCTTGCCCATCTCGGTCGTCAGAATGACGGCGAGGTCGTCGGCGTTCGTGACCAGCAGGTCGTATAGCCGGCGAAGGATCTGCGCCCGCTCCTTGCCGGTCTTCCGCGCCCACGCCTTCTGCGCCTTGTGAGCGACCGCGATGGCCTGCGCCGTCTCGGTGCGACCCATGTCGGGAAGCGTCGCCACATGGGCACCGGTTGCCGGGTCGAGCACGTCGAAGGTCTTGCCGTCGGCGGCGGCCGCCACCCAGTCGGCGCCGATCAGCGCCTTGTCGGTGGCAAGGCTCGGGTCTTTCAGCTTGGCGAGAAGGTCCGGTGATAGGCTCATTGTCAGTCTCCCTTGACGCAGTCGCGCAGCGTATCCTCGAGGATCTCGAGCGCTTCGGTAAAGATATGATCCTGAATGGTGATGGGCGAGAGGAAACGGATGACATTTCCATAAACGCCGCAGGTGAGCAGGATCAGCCCCTTCTCCAGCGCCCGCTGCCGGACCCGGTTGGTAAAGTCGGCATCCGGCGTCGCGGTGCCCGGCACGTTGAACTCCACGGCATTCATGAAGCCCGGCCCCCGGATATCGACGATCTGAGGCACGAAGTCCTTGAACGACTGCAGCCGCTGTTTCAACCGCGCACCCAGCTGTTCGGCCCGGGCGCAAAGGGCCTCGTCGGCGATGACGTCGAGCACGGCAAGGCCCGCCGCGATGCCGATCGGGTTGCCGCCATAGGTGCCTCCGAGGCCACCGGGGCCCGGTGCGTCCATGATCTCGGCGCGGCCGGTGACGGCGGCGATCGGAAAGCCGCCGCCGAGCCCTTTGGCCATGGTCGTGATATCGGCGACGACCGGGTAATGCTCCATGGCGAACATGCGCCCGGTGCGGGCAAAGCCGGTCTGCACCTCGTCGGCGATCAGCAGGATGCCATGCCGGTCGCCGATCTCGCGCAGCGCGATCATCAGCGCCTTCGGCACCTCGTAGAAGCCGCCCTCGCCCTGCACCGGCTCGATGATGAAGGCCGCGACCCGGGCGGGATCGACGTCCGCCTTGAACAGCCGGTCGAGCACGGCGAGCGATGCCTCCACCGTCATGCCGTGCAGTTCGGCCGGAAAGGGAACATGGAAGACATCCGGCATCATCGCGCCGAATCCGGCTTTATACGGCGCCACCTTGCCGGTCAGCGCCATGCCCATGAAGGTCCGGCCATGGAAACCGCCGGAAAAGGCGATGACGGCGGAGCGTTTCGTCGCGGCCCGGGCGATCTTCACCGCATTCTCGACCGCCTCGGCACCGGTGGTGACGAACACTGTCTTCTTCTCGAAATCGCCGGGCACCAGCGCGTTCAGCCGCTCGGCGAGACGCACATAAATCTCGTAGGGCACGACCTGATGGCAGGTGTGGGTGAAGCGATCGATCTGGTCCTTGACGGCGGCGATGACGCGCGGGTGCCGGTGCCCGGTGTTGACGACGGCAATACCGGCGGCGAAGTCGATATAGCGATTCCCCTCGACATCCCAGATTTCGGCGTTCTCCGCCCGCTCGGCATAGACCTGCGTGGTCACGCCCACGCCGCGCGATATGGCAGCGCCGCGCCGTTCGGCGACATCGAGATTCAACATGGCACAGTTCCTCCGGCAACGGGCGCCCGCGCGCCCATGAAAATTACCTATATTTTTTCTGTAGAGTTTGCAATCCGGATTTCACGGGCTAAGAGAGGCCCCACGCACCACGTCAGGCGACGCAGATGGACGACATTCGCTTCAAGATCACGGAAGCCGCCCGCATGGCCGGCGTGTCCGCCTCGACGCTGCGTCTCTGGGAGAGCCAGGGGCTGATCGAGCCCCTGCGATCCGCGACGGGGCAGCGCCTGTTCGACCAGACGCTGATGGACCGGCTGAAGACCATCGGCTGGCTGCGCACGGAAAAGGGCCTGAACCCGGCCGCCATCCGTGAGGTCCTGAAGGACGAAGGCGAGACGGCCCCAGCGGCGGCAACGGAGACCGCGCCGGTCGAGGCGGATGCTTCCCGCGCCATCGGCCCGAAGATCCGCCACATCCGCCGCCAGGCCGGCCGCACGCTGCAGAGCGTCGCCGACGAAACCGGCATCGCCCTGTCGCTGCTCTCCTCCTTCGAGCGGATATCGCAGGGCCTGTCCCTGCCGGCGCTCCACGCGCTGGCGGCCTGCTTCGGCACGACGCTGGCGGCGCTTTCCGGTCAGGAAGGCGGGGAGCACCGGCAGTCGCTCGTGCGCGCCGGTCAGTGGAGCGCGTGGCCTGCGACCGCCTCCGGCGTCACCATCCAGCCGCTGGCCGAAGGCCGGCACCAGATGGAGTGCCACCGCTTCGTGCTGGCCCCCGGCGCCTCCAGCGAGGGTGCCTACCGGCATGAGGGCGAGGAATTTCTGCATGTCCTCCAGGGCCGGATGCAGATCGTGCTCGATGGCGACCAGTTCTTCGATCTCGCCGCCGGCGACAGCTTCACCTTCGAAAGCACCCGCTACCACGCCTGGCGCAACCTCCACGAGGCCGAGACCGTGCTGATCTGGATCAACACGCCGGCGACCTTCTGATCAGCCGAGGACCTTCACGACCGTTCCCCTGCGCGCGAAGGCGAGGATGCGCCGCATGGCGGGCAGGCTGACGGCGATGCAGCCTTCCGTCGGCTGGTAGCCGGGGCGGATGAGATGGAAGAAGATCGCCGAGCCCCCGTTGCGGCGGCGCGCGCGCATGTTCCAGTCCATCACCAGACAGACGTCGTAGAGCCCGTCGGCGCGCATCATCGTCTCGTGCCGGCCGGCAAACGGCGCCGCGACCAGCCGGTTGTAGCACGCGTGATCCGGCGCATCGCACCACAGCATGTCGCCCCGCGTTCGCTTCAGCGACAGCCGTGTGGCCGGCGGCACGATCCGATCGGCCCTGACATAGCCGTCGATCAGCGGCATGGCCGCAATCGGCGTCGCGCCGTCGCCTTCGCGCTTGCGCGCCGTCATGCCGCCGCGCCCGATCGCCGCCTGTTCCGTCCGGCCGGCAAACGACACCAGCGCCCGGCACCGGTTCCCCGGCGCTGCCCGCACGATGATCGTGCCGGGGGATGAACGCGGTTCTCTGGGGATCTTGCGCATGAGGCTCACAGGAAAGTGCATGGGTCGTGATGGTGCGGTGCCATCATGCCATGTTAGCAAGGTTCCGTCAGCGAAAGGACGCAAAGCTGTTCCCGGAAAAGCGCTTTTGCCCGACAGACCTCTCGCCGAGGGCAACGCCGGACCTGCCGTCTCCGGCATGACGCGGGCCGCCCCGGCCTGCCTGGTGCCGGCACCGCACGCCCATTGCGTGTCGCGTGCTTGCCAAGTCCGATGCGAGAGCTAATTTACGTCAGACGCCCAGGAGGAAATCCGTCATGTCATCCCGTACCATTCTGCTCGTCGACGATGATGACGTGTTGCGCCAGACCCTGGTCGAACAGCTCTCGCTCTACGAGGAGTTCGTCATCCTGCAGGAGGCGACGGCCAGCAAGGGCATCCAGGCGGCGCGCACCGCCACGGTCTCCCTGCTGATCATGGATGTCGGCCTGCCGGACATGGATGGCCGCGAGGCCGTGAAGCTGCTGCGCAAGGGCGGTTTCAAGGCGCCGATCATCATGCTCACCGGCCACGACACGGATTCCGATACGATCCTCGGGCTGGAAGCTGGCGCCAACGACTACGTCACCAAGCCGTTCCGCTTCGCCGTCCTGCTCGCCCGTATCCGCGCCCAGCTGCGCCAGCACGAGCAGAGCGAGGATGCCACCTTCACCGTCGGCCCCTACACGTTCAAGCCGAGCCAGAAGCTGCTGACGCTGGAGAACGGTCAGAAGATCCGCCTGACGGAAAAGGAAGCGGCCATCATCCGCTATCTCTACCGCGCCGACCAGAAGGTGGTGACGCGCGACGTGCTCTTGGAGGAGGTCTGGGGCTACAACTCCGGCGTCACCACGCACACGCTGGAAACCCATGTCTATCGTCTGCGCCAGAAAATCGAGCGCGACCCTTCCAATGCCGAGATTTTGGTGACAGAAAATGGCGGCTACAAGATCGTCCCGTAACCAAGGCTGACGATCGGCCGTTCGCGCGCGGGCGGCAACGGATCGGAGAGCCCCTTGGCGCTGAACGACGATATCGCCCTTCTCTCGATCGTGCCGCTGTTTGCGGACATCGATGACGAAAAGCTCCGCTTGGTCGCCTTCGGCGCCGAGCGCCGCCGGCTGGTGCGCGGCCAGCAGCTGTTTCGCGAAGGGGCGCCGGCCGATTGCGCCTATGCGGTCGCCGCCGGACGCCTGGCGCTGACCCGGTCGACAGCCGCTGGCGGCACCGAGACCATCGCCAATGTCGGCCGCGGCACGCTCCTGTCCGAACTCGCCATGATCTCGCTGGTGGAACGCAAGTTCACCGCCACGGCGGAGGTCGAGACCGAGGTCATCCGCATCACCCGCCCGCTGTTTCACCGCATGCTGGAAGAATATCCCGACGTTGCCGCCCTCGTCGACACGCGCATCCGCGACAACCTTCACGCCATGATCCGCCGCGTCGGCAATCTCGCCCCGCGCTTCCTCTGAAGGCCCTCAGAGGTCGAAGGTCGCGATCACCGGCACATGGTCGGACGGGCGTTCCCATCCGCGCGCTTCCTTGACGATATCGACCTGCCGCAGAGCCGTGGCGAGATCGGCGGACGACCAGATGTGGTCGAGGCGGCGGCCGCGGTCGGCCGCTTCCCAGTCCTTGGCGCGGTAGCTCCACCAGGTATAGAGCTTTTCCGGCGAGGGCGTGTGCTGGCGCATCAGGTCCACCCAGGCGCCGCCCGTCATGATCGCGGTCAGGCCTTCCGTCTCCACCGGCGTATGGCTGACGATCTTCAGGAGCTGCTTGTGCGACCAGACGTCGTGTTCGAGCGGCGCCACATTGAGATCGCCGACGAGAATCGAGGACACGCCGGCCTCGGCTTCGGCGTGCAGCAGCTTCATCTCCTCGAGGAAATCGAGCTTGTGGCCGAATTTCGTGTTGATGGTCCGGTCCGGCTCGTCACCCCCCGCCGGCACATAGAAATTGTGCAGGCGGATGCGCTTGGACCCGTGCGAGAAGACGACCGAGAGATGCCGTGCATCGCCGACGCCGCAATAGTCGCGCCGGTCCACCAGCTCGGTCAGCGGCAGCCGCGAGAGCGTGGCGACGCCGTGATAGCCCTTCTGCCCGTGCATGGCCATATGGCCATAGCCGAGCGCCTCGAAGGCCTTCACCGGGAAGAGATCGTTCGGGCACTTGGTTTCCTGCAGGCAGAGAATGTCGGGCTGGAACCGCACGAGGAAATCCGACACCAGCGGCATGCGCAGACGAACGGAATTGATGTTCCAGGTTGCGATCGACAATGTCATGATGTGCCTTCCGGAATGCAAAAAAGGTCCCGCGGGGACGGGACCTTGAGCCAGCCCCATGCGGGACCTTTAATCCATTTTGCGCACAGACGACAAGCGCGACGGCGGAGCCCTATTTGCGGATCTCGTCATAGGGAATGCGGAAGACGGCATCGTCCATCGGCATGCCGGTCTTCACATTGAAGATCATCACGGACGTATCCTTCTTCTGCGGATCGGTGATCGTCCACTGGCGAAGGTCGTAGGTCTTCGGATCGAACATCATGGTGATGGTGCTGTCGCCGAAGATCGAGCGGTCGCCGAGCACGATGGTGATCAGGTCCGTCTCTTCCTTCACGTCGCGCACCGTCTTGCCCGAAAGGTCGATGGAATTGGACAGAAGCAGGTTCAGCGGCGTCTTCGACAGGGGATAGAGATCCCAGGTCTTGAGCTTCTGGTTGCCGATGACCACCGACTTGCCGTCGGCAATGACGCGCATCGGCGACGGCGCCTCGTAGTTGAAGCGGATGCGGCCGGGCCGGCTGATGAAGAACTTTCCGCCCGTCTGCTCGCCGCGCGGGCCGAACTGGACGAACTCGCCGCTCATCGTCTTCACGGAGGCGAAATGATCGGCGATCTTCTGCGCCGTCGCGGTCGATTGCGCCGCGGCCGGGTCGAGCGGCAGCCCGAGGGTCGCCAGCACGCCGAAAACCGCCACGCCGGCCACGAAGCTGCGCCGCGACAGGAGCGACCGATCCGTCTGTCCCGTCCTGTCGGTCGTTCGTGTCTCTGTCATGGGGAAACTCCTGTTCAATCTCTGCGTGATGTGGCGCGCAACTGCGGCACCTTCAAGACCTCAACGGGCAAGACCTCAACGGGCAAGACCGCGCAGGACAAGACCACGCTCTGCTGGTCGGACCACAGAACGCCCTCAGCGTCCGCTGATCTCGTCTTCCGTCGGCACGAGGATTTCGCGCTTGCCGGCATGGTTGGCAGCGCCGATGATGCCTTCCTTCTCCATGCGCTCGATCAGCGAGGCCGCACGGTTGTAGCCGATGCCGAGGCGGCGCTGGACATAGGAGGTCGAGGCCTTGCCGTCGCGCAGGACGATCGCCACGGCCTGATCGTAGGGGTCGTCGGACTCCGACAGATTGCCGGTGCCGGCCGGCCCGCCGCCATTGCCGCCCTCGCCGTCGTCTTCGCCATCGTCCTCGGTGATCGCATCGAGATAATCCGGCGCTCCTTGCGTCTTCAGGTAGGAGACGATCTGCTCGACCTCGTTGTCCGACACGAAGGGCCCGTGAACGCGCTGGATGCGCCCGCCGCCGGCCATGTAGAGCATGTCGCCCTGCCCCAGCAGCTGTTCGGCGCCCTGCTCGCCCAGAATGGTGCGGCTGTCGATCTTCGACGTCACCTGGAAGGAGATGCGGGTGGGGAAGTTCGCCTTGATCGTACCGGTGATGACGTCGACGGACGGACGCTGCGTCGCCATGATGACATGGATGCCGGCGGCACGGGCCATCTGCGCGAGCCGCTGCACGGCACCCTCGATGTCCTTGCCGGCCACCATCATCAGGTCGGCCATTTCGTCGATGATCACGACGATATAGGGCATCGGCTGCAGGTCGAACTCTTCCGTCTCGTAGGTCGCTTCGCCGGTCTGGCGGTCGAACCCGGTCTGCACCGTGCGGCTGATCGCCTCGCCCTTCTCCAGCGCCTGCTCGACGCGGGAGTTGAAGCCGTCGATGTTGCGCACGCCGATCTTCGACATCTTCTTGTAGCGCTCTTCCATCTCGCGCACCGTCCACTTCAGCGCCACGACCGCCTTCTTCGGATCGGTCACCACGGGCGAGAGCAGATGCGGGATACCGTCATAGACGGAGAGTTCGAGCATCTTCGGATCGATCATGATCAGCCGGCACTGGTCCGGCGTCATGCGGTAGAGGATCGACAGGATCATCGTGTTGATCGCGACCGACTTGCCCGAGCCGGTGGTGCCGGCCACGAGCAGATGCGGCATCTTGGCGATATCGGTGATGACGGGTTCGCCGCCGATCGTCTTGCCGAGCGCCATGGCGAGCTTCGCCTTGCTGCCTTCGAAATCCCGGGAGCCGATCAGTTCGCGCAGATAGACCGTCTCGCGGCGCTGGTTCGGCAGTTCGATGCCGATGGCATTGCGGCCGGGCACGACGGCGACACGGGCGGCGATCGCGCTCATCGAGCGGGCGATATCGTCGGCAAGGCCGATGACGCGGGAAGACTTGATGCCCGGTGCCGGTTCCAGTTCGTAGAGCGTGACGACGGGGCCGGGACGGACATGAATGATCTCGCCCTTGACGCCGAAATCCTCGAGCACGCCTTCCAGCATGCGGGCGTTCTGCTCCAGCGCATCCGCCGAGAGCGTCGCGTCGCGCACGACGTTCTTCGGTTCGCTGAGGAACGCGAGCGGCGGCAGGGTGAAGGTGCCGTCGCCAGGAGCCTGCCGCTCGAAGGCGGCTTCCGGGGCGCGCGGCCGCGGCTGTGCGGCAACGACGCGGCCGGCGACGGGCGCGCGACGGGCGGCCGGAGCGATCGGCATGTCGTCATCGCCGGAGAGAAGACCCGACGGCAGCATGTCGTCCGCATCGTCCGCGTCATCGGCATCGTCCAGGTCGAAACCGGGATCGCGGCGCGGGGTGGCCGGACCGTCGAGGGACGGCTCGACCCGCACGGCCGACTTGCGCCGCACCGGCTCGTTCAGCGTGCCGAACTCGTCGTCGTTGAAATCGTAAGGCTCGTCGAAATCGCGCTCGGGTGCCGGCTTGCGGCGGGCGAGACCGAAGAGGCGGCGGAAACGGGCCTGCGTCGTGTAGCGCATATGCGTGACGGCGCCGGCGAGGAACATGACGAACCCGCCACCCGCCTCGTCGTCCTCGATCTCCTCGCGCACGGTCTTCGCCTTGCTCGGCGTCACGACCGGCGCCTCCTCCTCGTCCGGATCGGCCACGCCGAAGAGACCGGCGGCATAGACGAGGAAGACGGTGGCAGGAATGGCGATGATCGCGCCGAGCACGGTGGCGAAATTGCCGGTCGGATACTCCCCGGTGATCAGCGCCGGCAGGCGCAGGATCATGTCGCCGAAGACGCCGCCCAGGCCGTTGGGCAGAGGCCAGGTGACCGGTGCCGGCACGCAGGACAGCGCGGCTGCGGCAAGAACCGAGCCGACGAACCACGAGACGCCGCGCTTGATGACCTTGTCGAACGGCTTGTTGCCGATAAGGACCAGCGCCCAAGCCAGCACGGGCAGCAGCGCCACGACGCTGCCGATCCCGAAGAACTGCATCATCCCGTCGGCAAAGGCCGCGCCGCCCGTGCCGAGAATATTGGTCGGCGGGTTGGCCGTGGCATAGGAGAAGCTCGGATCCGCCACGTTCCAGGTGGACAGGGCGGCGACCGCCGCCATCAGCAGCGCGAACAGCGCGTAACCGGCCAGCGCCACCGACTGGCGCCACACGAAGGCCGACAGCACGAACCTGTCGGACCGGGTGTCGAATGCCGCCTGATTGCTTCTTGCCATGGATAATCTGCCTGTCCTGATCGCCTGAAGCGCCGTGATCGTGCCGAACGCCCCCATCGTCTGAACGAAGAGGCGCTCCGGCCCGCAGGGTAGGCAGAGGAGGGTTAAAGCTCCATTAACCATGCCCGCCCGGACGGCGTGGGCGGGCAAAAATCGACGCACGAGCCGTATTGAGGCTACAGAACGCCCTGGTCGCCAACGCCGAGCGCCCGCTGGGCATCGCGCACCCGCTCCGGCGCATCCGCCAGCTTGTAGCCGGCCTCCAAGAGCCGCGTCGTGTGGATCTTGTTGTAGATGAAGGCCCAGATGATGCCGACGATGAACCAGCCGAGACCGACCCCGATGAAGCCGGCGATCATGCCCACGACGATCATGCCGAGGCCGAGCCCTACATCCCCCCGCAGCAGCGCCGGGATGCCGCCGAAGAAGAGACTGGTCCAGCTGAAGCCGTAATATCCGATCTTCGTCATGCCGGTACCGGGATGTTGCAAGCGGATCGCAGTGGCCATGATGGTCTCCAATGAGGGAAACCGAAAGTTGAAAATTTTTTCGCGCGGAGTCAATCGGCAACCTGCAGGGCGCCTGAAAAATCACCGGCACCAAAGGGTCGGGAAATGAGACAGGCAGGCGACACAGGCAGGCGACAGGCCGACAAGAGGCGCGCCGGAACGCAAAAACCCGGCAGGTGACTGCCGGGTTTGACGATCATGCGCCCGCGGGCGCGGGGAAGACCGGCTTTCGGCCGGTCTCCTGCGAAAGCGCTTACGAGTGGTAGGCCGCTTCGCCGTGGCTTGCGAGGTCGAGACCTTCGCGCTCGGCTTCGACCGGAACACGCAGGCCGACGATGACGTCGACGAGTTTGTAGAGGATCGCCGAACCGATGCCGCACCAGATGATGGTGATGCCGACGGCCTTGATCTGGGTGAAGACCTGCGCGCCCATCGTGACGCCTTCGGCATAGCCGATGCCGCCCAGCGAGGCGCTGGCGAAGACGCCCGTTGCGATGGCGCCGAAGATGCCGCCGACGCAGTGGACGCCGAAGACGTCAGCCGTGTCGTCGTAGCCGAACTTGTTCTTCACGACCGAGACGAAGAAGTAGCAGAGCGGCGAGACGATGAGGCCGAGAACGATCGCGCCCATGGGGCCGACGATGCCGGCGGCCGGGGTGACGGCGACGAGGCCGGCAACCATGCCCGAAGCGCCGCCGAGCATGGAGGCCTTGCCGCGGTTGAAGGTTTCCACGATCGACCAGGAGACGATGGCAGCGGCCGTCGCGACGAAGGTGTTGACCGTTGCGAGCATCGCGCCGCCGGAGGCTTCGAGGTTGGAGCCGGCGTTGAAGCCGAACCAGCCGACCCAGAGCATGGAGGCACCGACCATCGTCAGCGTCATCGAATGCGGGGCCATCATGTCCTTGCCGAAGCCGGTGCGCTTGCCGACCATCAGGGCGCCGAGGAGACCGGCGATACCGGCATTGATGTGAACGACCGTGCCGCCTGCGAAGTCAAGCGCGCCCATCTTGAAGAGAAGGCCGTTGGCATCCCACACCATGTGCGCGACCGGGAAGTACACGAACGTGACCCAGAGGGCGCAGAACAGGACGGAGGCCGAGAACTTGATGCGTTCGGCAAAGGCGCCGACGATGAGGGCGGGCGTGATCGCCGCGAACGTCATCTGGAAGACCACGAAGATATATTCGGGAATGACGACGCCGGCGGAGAAGGTTGCCGCCGTGGAATCCTTGGTCACGCCGGACAGGAACATCTTGGCGGTACCGCCCCAGTAGGCGCTCTCGGATCCGCCGAAGGCGAAGGAGTAGCCGTAGGTGACCCAGATCAGCATCACGGTGGCGCCGATGACGGTGCACTGCATGAGAACCGACAGCATGTTTTTCGTGCGCACCAGGCCGCCGTAGAACAGGGCGAGGCCGGGGATGAGCATGAAGAGAACCAGAATGGTCGAGACGAACATGAAGGCGGTGTCGCCCTTGTCCGGAACCGGCAGGGCGGCTGCCGTTTCGGCAACGGCCGGCGCCGCGGTGTCCTGGGCAAATGCGACAACCGGCGCCAGGAAGGCGGCCGTTGCGGCGCCGAAGCGTCCGAGGGTTGTCGAGAATGTGTGAGATGTCATGTGAAGAAAGCTCCCTCTAACAGCCGTGGCTTACAGCGCTTCTGAATCGGTTTCGCCGGTACGAATGCGCACCGCATGGTCAATGGAGTAGACGAAGATCTTGCCGTCGCCGATCTGGCCGGTCTTGGCGGAAGACGCGATCGCTTCGACGGCCTTGTCCACGATCTCGGAAGCGACGGCGATTTCGATCTTGAGCTTCGGCAGGAAGCTGACGGCATATTCGGTGCCGCGGTAGATTTCGGTATGCCCCTTCTGGCGGCCGTAGCCCTTCACTTCGGTCACGGTCAGGCCCTGGATTCCGACGGCGGTGAGCGCTTCACGAACCTCATCGAGCTTGAACGGCTTGATAATGGCCATCACAATTTTCATCTGGTTTCCCATCCTTGTTCATCTGCGGCTCACGTGCCGTCTTTGCATGCCGATGAGCCTTGTTTCCCCAACGACCGCTCAGTTCTATTCAAGGCGCGTGCCAGTTCCGCGTCAGGGCGAAAAATAGATGAAAAGACACGAAATCACCGCATTCACCGATGGGCCGTCGGTGAAATGTTAAATATTGGCCAGATTTTCAGGCTAAAAATTGTGCAAATTTAAAAATTTGCTGAAGACTTAGTCATTTGCCTTTTTCCGAATCAGTCCTTCCTGAGCGACGGACGCGATCAGGTTTCCGGCGCGATCGAACAGGCTGCCGCGGTTCATGCCGCGCGCGCCGCTCGTGCTGGGGCTGTCCTGCGTATAGAGCAGCCAGTCGTCGAGCTTGGCCGGGCGATGGAACCACATGGCGTGGTCGAGGCTCGCCACCTGCATGCTGCGGTCGAAGATCGAGGTGCCATGGGCGCGCAGCGAGGTGTCGAGCAGCGTCATGTCGGAGAGATAGGCAAGCACCGCCGCCTGCAGCGGCCGGTCGTCCGGCACCGCGCCCGTCGCCTTGACCCAGACGTGCTGGACCGGCTCCTGCTGCTCGCGCGAGAAGTAGTGCGTCAGCGACACCGGACGGATCTCGATCGGCCGCGGCTGCTCCCAGTAGCGCCGGATCGCCTCCGGCGCGTTCGCCAGAAACATCGCCTTCATCTCCGCTTCGCCCATCAGCTCTTCCGGCTGCGGCACCGCCGGCGGCGCCACCTGGTGTTCCAGCCCTTCTTCCTCCACCTGGAAGGAGGCCGACAGCGCGAAGATCGCTGCGCCATGCTGGATCGCCACCACGCGCCGGGTGGTGAAGCTGCCGCCGTCGCGGATCCGGTCGACCTCGTAGATGATCGGCACGGTGGGGTCGCCCGGCCGCATGAAATAGGCGTGGAGCGAATGCACGAGACGGTCCGCGGTCACCGTGCGCTGCGCGGCCACCAGCGCCTGCCCGATCACCTGCCCGCCGAACACCCGCTGCCAGCCGACCTGCGGCGACACGCCGCGGAAGAGGTTTTCCTCCAGCGTCTCCAGATCGAGCGTCTGGAGGAGCACGTCCATGGCGGTCGTGGCGAGGGCGGTTTCGGACGGGGCATCATTGGACATTGCGCGGTCTCCGGCGGTAGGAAGCATGACGTCGATGATCTATATAGCGCTGAAGCACAAGAGCGAAGGACGGGACGGATGATCGATCTATTGGTGGCAGGCGGCGGATATGTCGGGCTCTCGCTGGCGGTCGCGGTCAAGACGGCGGCGCCGCATCTGTCCGTCACGCTGATCGACGGCGCGCCGGAGGGTGCCTGGCGCGGCGACGAGCGGGCCTCCGCCATCGCCGCCGCCGCGTCCGCCATGCTCGACGTCATGGGCATCTGGCAAACGATCGCGCCGGAGGCCGAGCCGATCCGCCGCATGGTCATCACCGATTCCAAGACCGCCGATCCCGTCCGCCCCGTCTTCCTCACCTTCGAGGGCGACGCGGATGCGGAGCGTCCCTTCGCGCACATGGTCCCGAACGTCGCGCTCGTGGGTGCGCTGCGCGACAAGGCGGCAAGCCTCGGCATCGACATCCGCGCCTCCACGACCGCGCGCGGCTTTACCGCCGACGATCACGCCGTTCGGCTGATGCTGGCCGATGGCGGCGAGATCGAGGCCCGCCTGCTGGTCGCCTGCGATGGCGTGCGCTCCAGGCTGCGCGACGCGGCCGGCATCAAGACGGTGAATTTCGACTATGCCCAGTCCGGCATCGTCACCACGGTCGAGCACGAGCGCCCGCATGACGGCACGGCCGAAGAGCATTTCCTCCCGGCCGGTCCCTTCGCCACGCTCCCCCTGAAAGGCAATCGCTCGTCGCTCGTCTGGACCGAGCGGACGGAGGATGCCGACCGCCTGATCGCCAGCGACGACCTCGTCTTCGAGGCCGAGCTCGAACGCCGCTTCGGCCACAAGCTCGGCACTTTGAAGGTGGTCGGCGGCCGCCGCGCCTTCCCGCTCGGGCTGACGCTGGCCCGCGCCTTCGTCGCCAACCGCTTCGCGCTCGCCGGCGACTCGGCCCATGGCATCCACCCCATTTCCGGGCAGGGCCTCAATCTCGGCTTCAAGGATGTGGCGGCACTGGCCGAAACCATCGTGGATGCCGATCGCCTCGGCCTCGACATCGGCTCGCTCGCCGTCCTCGAGCGCTACCAGACCTGGCGCCGCTTCGACACGGTGCGCATGGGCGTGACGACGGACGTGCTGAACCGGCTGTTTTCCAACGACATCATGCCCGTGCGCGTGCTGCGCGATGTCGGGCTCGGCCTCGTGGATCGCCTGACCCCCCTCAAGTCCTTCTTCATCCGCCAGGCGGGCACGGCCGCCGGCAGCGATCCGAAGCTGCTGACGGGCAAGGCGATCTGAACGACCGGCCCGGGATGTCGCGCCGACAAGAGCGAGACCCTCAGTCGTCGATCTTGCGGGCCTCGGACATCAGCATGATGGGAATGCCGTCGCGGATGGGATAGGCGAGCCGCGCCTTTTCCGAGACGAGTTCGTTCTCCGCCGCGCGGTAGCTCAGCCGCCCCTTGGTGAGCGGGCAGACGAGAAGCTCGAGCAGCTTGGGATCGACGCGGCGGGTCCTCTCGTCCATTGCAAAACCTACTGCAGCATGGTTTCGATGTCGCCGAAGGTCTTGGCCAGCACGATCTCGGTGATCGCGATCAGCGTATCGGCACGCGTCTTCAGGTCCGGCGCCTCCAGCAGCGCCTGCTTTTCGGCCGGACCGTAGGGCAGCATCATCGCCATGGAGTTGACCAGCGTCGTGTTGCCGGCGCGCTCCACGCTTTCCCAGTCGGCTTCCAGCTTGTTGGTGTCGAGATAGGCCTTGAAGGCGGCGAGCAGCGCCTCGCGGTCCACCTGCGCCTCGTCCTCGGATTCCGAGAGATCGCCGGCAAAGGGCGTGATCTTGAAGGTACGATACCCCTTGACCGGGTGCATCTCGTCGAACAGGCGAAAGCGGCAGATGCCGGTCAGCGAGGTGATGTAGCGCCCGTCCTCCATTTCGGCGAACGACGTGATGCGGCCGACGCAACCGACCTGACACAGCGCCTGACTGTCCTCGCGATGGTCGGTCAGCGAGGGCTGGACCATGCCGATCAGGCGGTTGCCGCAGAGCGCATCGTCGAACATGGCGAGATAGCGCGGCTCGAAGATGTTGAGCGGCAGCTGCGAGCCCGGCAGCAACAGAACGCCGGTCAGCGGAAACACCGGAATGACGTCCGGAATATCCTTCGGCTTCAGGTAACGTGCATTTCCGACCTGCATCTCAGGCAAACTCCGCCGTATCTCGGGCAACGGACCGATCATCGGCCCGTCCGCCTCGCATTATGGGATGACATGGTGCGCTCGGCCGAAATCTCAAGCGGGAATCATGGCGATGGGGATGCGGCATGTCGAACCGGAGGAAACGGCTCCGGCGCGGAAAAGTTCACGCGAACAGGATGGCCGACATCTTGCGGCGCGCAGACAGCGTCGCCGGATCGGCAGGCCCCCAGACCTCGAAGAAGGCGACCAGCGCCCGGCGGGCTCCGTCGTCCTCGAACGTGCGGTCGCGCCGCATGATCGTCAGAAGGTGATCGGCCGCCGCCTGGCGGTCGCCCTCCACATTGCGGATCTTGGCAAGGTTCAACCGGGCGGCGTGGTCGTCGGGATCGGCGAGAAGCGCGGCTTCGAGCGCCTTGGGATCGCCGAGCTTGCGCGCTTCGTCGATCTGGTCGAGCCGCTTGAGCAGGGCGGAGACCTGCGGTTCGGCTTTCTGCTCGTCGGACAGCTCCGACAGGATCTCGCGCGCCTGATCGAGCGCGTCGGACGCGATCATCACCTCGGCAAGCCCCGCGCGCGCCGGCAGGCTTTCCGGCTCGACCTGAAGCACGGAAGCGAAGATGCCGCCGGCAGTCTGCAGGTCGCCGGCGTCGAGCAGCTGCTTCGCCTCGGCCAGCGCCGCCTCGATCTCGGCTGCCTGATCGTCGACCATGGGGCCGGCGATCTTTTCGATGAAGGCGCGGATCTGGCTTTCCGGCACGGCGCCCATGAACCCGTCCGCCGGACGACCGCCGACGAAGGCGACCACGGCGGGAATGGACTGGATGCCGAGCTGGCCGGCGATCGAGGGGTGATCGTCGATGTTCATCTTCACGAGCTTCACGCGCCCGCCCGCCTCCGTCACCACTTTCTCGATGATCGGCGTCAGCTGCTTGCAGGGGCCGCACCAGGGCGCCCAGAAATCGACCAGCACCGGCAGGTCGCGCGAGGCTTCCAGCACGTCGCGGGCAAAGGTGGCCGTGGTCGTGTCGGAGATCAGTGCTCCGCCTGCCGCGGGCGCCGCAGCGGCCGGGGCTGGCGACAGCGCCGCCGGCGCGCCGCCATAGGTGGCCGTCGCGCTCATCTGGCTGCCGTAGGAACCGGAATAGGGATTGTTGCCGCTCATCGAATGCTCCTTGCGGGGACCATGCGCAGCCCCGATCCTCGTCTTTACCGGATGCGCTCCGGTCGTCGCCCTCAAAGATCGTATGTCAGGCCGTGACTTTCAAGACAAGCGGCACATGCCCGGTCGCCTCGGCAAAGCGGATCAGGTCCTTGGATGCGAGCGATGTCGTAGCGTCGTTCGAGAGCGGATGGCAGTTGACGATCTCCTCGCGCATCAGGTCGGCATCCAGCACCAGCGTCACGGCCTGACCGTGATCGTTGATGACGCCGAGCGCGGTCACGGCACCGGGAATGACGCCCAGATAGTCCATCAGCTTCTCCGGCTTGCCGAAGGAGACCTTGCTCGCCGCACCGATCAGCGTGTGCACCGTCTTCAGATCGACCGTTGCATGCTCCTCCACCGTCAGGAGGAAGTAATTGTCCTTCTTGTCCTTCACGAACAGGTTCTTCGTATGCCCGCCGGGGATCTCGTCGCGCAGCGACACCGATTCGGCCACGGTGAACACCGGCGCATGCCGCGTCGTCCGGTGGGCGATCCCGAGATCGTCGAGAAAGCGGAAAAGATCCTCTGCCGTCTTCGGCTGCACGTCCGTCATGTCTTGGGCTCCTGTCTCTGCGTCCGACCTAGGTACGAAGCGCGAGCCCGCGACGCAATCGCAGAGACGACAGCAACCGTCCCCAAAGCGCGGCGCGACCGGTCATCGGGATCGCGGGCACGCGACACCGCCGACCCAACCCCTTGCACAAGCCAAAAAACCGAACAACAAAGATAAGATAATTCAATGTCTTAAAAGAAATTTCCGCAAATTTTCTCCCCGCCCGTCATTTCCCTGTTGCATTTCCAAATCGGCTGAGCGATATAGCGCCCGTCGCCAACGAAAACGGCGACGCCACGGTCCACCGACTACCCCCGGACCTTGGTTGATGAGCGGGTGTAGCTCAGGGGTAGAGCACAACCTTGCCAAGGTTGGGGTCGAGCGTTCGAATCGCTTCACCCGCTCCATTCTTTCCTAATAAAGACATTCTTAAAAGTTGACGGCTGTCAACTCCCTTCGGGTCCGTGGTGCGCGGCCCGTGTCTCGTGCCGATCCAGCACGTCGAATGCCGGACATCGCCGCTCTCCGACACTGCATCCCCTGTTCTTTCAGACGACTTTGCCGCGATCATCCCCGACGCCGGTCCGGTTCGGGGATGATGCATGGCGTGCGCCGCAATGCGCCCGGATGGACGCACTGCGGACAGCTCAGCTCTTTGAAAAGATGTAATCCGTCTCCTGGCGCAGCGTTTCGCCGGGGCGCAGGATGGCGTTCGGGAAAGCCTCGTGGTTGACGGCGTCGGGCCAGATCTGGGTTTCCAGGCAGAAGCCGGCGAACGGCCCATAGGTGCGGCCTTCGAGACCCGGCACCGCCGTCTTCAGCTTGAAGCCGGAATAGAACTGGACGCCGGGCTCCGTCGTGCGCACTTCGAGCGCAACGCCCGAATCGATGCTGCGGACGAGGGCCGCGGAGCGCTTGGGGCCGCGCTCCGGCGACAGGCAGAAATTATGGTCGTAGAGCACCTTCTCCCCCTCGGTCTGCCGGCGCATGGACGACATCTCCCGCAGATCAAAGACCGTACCCTCGACCGGGGCGATCTCGCCGGTCGGAACCTGATTCTCGTCCGTCGGCAGGTAGTGGTCGGCGGCGATCATGATGTCGTGGCCGAGCGTGTCGGCACGGCCGTCGAGGTTGAAATAGGTGTGCTGGCAGAGATTGGCGATCGTCGGCGTGTCCGTCGTCGCCGTATAGGTGACGCTCAGGCAGCCATGGCCGGACAGCCGGTAGGTCGCATTGATCTCGCAGGTGCCGGGATAGCCGGCGCGGCCCGCGGGATCGACGATCTTGAGCGAAACCGAATCCTCGGTGAGGTCGACGATGGTCCAGAGGCGCTTGGCAATGCCGTCGCTGCCGCCATGCAGATGCGTCACGCCGTTCTCGTTCAGCTCCAGCTGAAAGTCCTCGCCGTCGATCGTGAAGCGGCCGTGCCCGATGCGGTTGGCCGAACGGCCGGGCGTCGCGCCGAAATAGGAGGAGTAGGCCGGGTAATCGTCGAAGGCCTCGAAGCCGAGCACCAGCGGCGGGGCATGCCCCTCGAGCCGCAGGTCCTGAATGACGGCGCCCCAGGAGATGACGTTCGCCGTCAGCCCGCCCCCGCGGATCGTCACGCGGTGCACGGGCTCGCCCGTCTTCAGATGGCCGAAAATCTCCATGGCAGTGTTGCTGGTCAAGATATGGTCCTCGCTCTTGTCCGGTCGCGATGCCCCAGGCACCGCCGACCGCGTCGTCTCCCCGCGTCGATCGCGGAATCTTCCGTACGCGCCTGACGGCGCGCGAAACCTGTCAGCGGCCCCGGCCGATCTCCGCCAGCTCGTAGGGCGTCGTCTGGTAGATATCGTTGATCCAGTTGCCGAACAGCAGATGCGCATGGCTGCGCCAGCGGTTCTGCGGCGGCAGGTCCGGATCGTTGTGGGGGAAATAGTTATACGGCATCTTGATCGGCACGCCGGCATTCACGTCGCGGAAATACTCGTCCGACAGCGACGTCGAATCATATTCCACATGGTTGAACACATAGAGGCGGTTGCCGGCCTTTTCGTGCACGAAGCAGACGCCCATCTCGTCGGATTCCATCAGGATCTCGAGCCCCGGCACCGTCTCGATATCCTCGCGCCGCACCTCGGTCCAGCGGGAGACGGGGATCTGAAAATCGTCGGAGAAGCCGCTGAGATAGACCGAAGACGGATTGAGATTGTGGTGCGTATAGACGCCGAAGGCCTTTTCCCGCAGCGCATGCTTCGGCACGCCATGGAAATGATAGATCGCCGCCATCGCGCCCCAGCAGATATTGAGCGTCGAATGGACATGCGTGTGCGTCCAGTCGAAGATCTGCTGCATCTCCTCCCAGTAGGTCACCTCCTCGAAAGGCAGCGTCTCCACGGGCGCACCGGTGATGATCAGCCCGTCGAAATGCCGCTCACGCACATCCTCGAACGTCTCGTAGAAGGCGAGCAGGTGATCTTCCGACGTGTTCTTCGCCTTGTGGCTGCCGAGCCGGATCAGCGTGAACTCCACCTGCAGCGGCGAGGCGCCGACGAGGCGCGCCATCTGCACCTCGGTCTTGATCTTGTTCGGCATGAGATTGAGAAGCCCGATCTGCAGCGGCCGGATATCCTGGCGGATGGCGGCCGTTTCGGTCATCACCCGCACGCCCTCGGAGACGAGGGTTTCGAAGGCGGGCAGCGTATCGGGTATCTTGATGGGCATCGGCTTCACTCGGAATAACGACACCGGCCGAAATGGAGGGGAGCGGGCGAAACATCGTCCCACGGCCCTTTAGCGACTTGTTTAACGTGGCTGCAAGCCGGCCGGCCAAATCACCACGGCGTCCGTCATAGACCCGATGCCTTCGCGAATCAAGGATGACGCGCAACGGGCCGCCGCGGGGTCGTCAGCCCTCCAGCTCCTCGCGCAGCATTTCCAGTTCCAGCCACTCGCCCTCCATGGTCTCGATGGAGGCGCGCAGTTTTTCGAGCTCGGCGGCAAGGGCTGCGAACCGGGCCGGATTCTTGGTGAAGAGCTTCGGATCGGCCATCTCGGCCTCGCGCTTCGCGATCTCGCCCTGCGCCTTCTCCATTTCCTTCGGCAGGGTCTCCAGCGCAAACTTCTGCTTGAAGGAGAGCTTTCCCTTGGCCGCTTTCCCTGTACCGCCGGCACCGGCTGTCGAAACGGAACCGCTCTGGCGGGCCTTCTCCGCCTTCTCGGCGCGCTTGCGTTCGTCGGCCACGCCCTTGCGCTGCACCATCATGTCGGAATAGCCGCCGGCATATTCGATCCAGCGACCGTCCGGGGCCTCCGGGTCGGCCGGCGCGATGGTGGAGGTCACCGTGCGGTCGAGGAAGTCGCGGTCGTGGCTGACGAGGATGACGGTGCCGGCGAAGCCCGCGACGATCTCCTGCAGGAGATCGAGCGTCTCGATGTCGAGGTCGTTCGTCGGTTCGTCGAGGATGAGAAGGTTCGTCGGGCGCGACAGAATGCGCGCCAGCATCAGCCGGGCCCGCTCGCCGCCGGAGAGGTTCTTGATCGGCGTGCGCGCCTGCTCGGGCTGGAACAGGAACTCCTTCATGTAGCCGGTCACATGCCGCTGCTCGCCATTGACCAGCAGCGTCTCGCCGCGTCCGTCGGTCAGGTAGTTGGCCAGCGTATCCTCGAGGTTCAGGTCCTCGCGCTTCTGGTCGAGCGTGGCGATCTCCAGATTGGTGCCGAGCTTCACCTTGCCCTCGTCGGGCGTCAGCTGACCGGTCAGCATCTTCAGAAGCGTCGTCTTGCCGGCGCCGTTCGGACCGACGAGACCGATGCAGTCGCCGCGATGCACCCGGATGGAGAAGGGCGCGACGATGGTGCGCGGGCCATAGGCCTTGGTGATCTTCTCCGCTTCGATCACCAGCTTGCCGGATTCCTGCGCGTCGGACACGCTGGCCTGCACCGAACCCTGCGGCCCCTTGTGGCCGCGATAGTTGGAGCGCAGATCCTGCAGCGCGCCGAGGCGGCGCATGTTGCGCTTGCGCCGGGCCGTCACGCCGTAGCGCAGCCAGTGCTCTTCCCGCTCGATCTGCTTGCCGAGCTTGTGCTGCTCCAGCTCTTCCTGCTCCAGCACCTGGTCGCGCCAGGCCTCGAACTGGCCGAAGCCACGGTCGAGCCGGCGCGAGGTGCCGCGGTCGAGCCAGACGGTGGCGGTCGAGACCTTTTCCAGAAAGCGACGGTCGTGCGAGATGAGGATGAGCGCGCTGCGTGTCTTCTGCAGCTCGCCTTCCAGCCATTCGATGGTCGGCAGGTCGAGGTGGTTGGTCGGTTCGTCGAGCATCAGAATGTCGGGCTCGGGCGCCAGCACCCGGGCCAGGGCCGCGCGCCGCGCCTCGCCGCCGGAGAGATCGTTCGGGTTTTCCTCGCCGCTCAGGCCGAGATGCGAGAGGAGATAGGTGACGCGATAGGGATCGTCGCCCGGCCCGAGCCCCGCTTCGGCATAGGCCTGCACGGTGGTGTAGGCCCCGAAGTCCGGCGCCTGTTCCAGATAGCGCACGGTGGAGGAGGGATGCCGGAACACCTCGCCCGACTGCGGCTCGATCAGCCCGGCAGCGATCTTCAGCAGCGTCGATTTGCCCGAGCCGTTGCGACCGACGAGGCAGATCCGGTCGCCCGGCTCCACCTGCAGCGCCGCGCCGTTCAGGAGCGGCGTGCCGCCGAAGGTCAGCACAATATCGTCGAGTTTCAGAATGGGCGGCGCCATGGTCAGGCTCCTGTCATGTCGAGGGGGCGGGCGAGAAGCATCGCGCGGCCCGTGCCGAGCGTCAGCTGCACGGGTCCTTCCGCCACGTTGGAAAGGGTGCGCGACGACCCGAAGGGCACCGCGAAACGGTCGAGCGCATAGCGCGCGCCGGCAATGGAAAGATCGGTCAGCGCATCGAGACCGAGCACGGAGAAGAGACAGCCTTTCGGCAGGTGGACCTCGGTGATGCCGGGCAGCAGCGGCACCGCCTCCTCCTCGCCCGAGGTCAGCAGCACGTCGAGCCCGGTTTCGGCAAGGTGCAGCCCGTGCAGCAGGTGCTGGAAGGCATGGTCGCTGCGCTCGCCGCCGAGCGCGCCGGCCAGGATCAGCCGCCGCGCGCCGCGCATCCGCGCCGCCGCCACGGCAATCTCGCCATCGGTCTCGTTCTTGGCCGGCGGATAGGGCTCGCGCGGAACGTTCGGCCAGGCCGCGATCAGCGCGTCCGGCGTCGAGTCGAAATCGCCGACCCAGAGTTCCGGCGTCCGCCCGATGGCCCCCGCATGCCGCATGCCGCCATCCGCCGCGATGACGCGCGTTCCGGCCAGCTGCGCGGCCAGCCGGTCGGTCATCGTCAGCGGCCCGCCGAGCAGGATGGTGAATGCGGTTGCGGTCATCGCGCTGCCATAGCGCGAAGCCGGCCCGGAGGCAAAGGTCAAAGGGCGCAAAAGCCCCAAAGATGCGGGAGGGCACGGGCGCTCGCGCACCGAGGCATCCTGCGACCTTGGATCTTGCCAAGGGGCGGGACCGCGTCTAGATCTTGGCATGCTCTAACGGGGTGCCCTTCCAACGCGACGATCCGTCGTTGCGGGACGACGGGCTGAGAGGCGCGAAACGCCAACCCGCGGAACCTGATCCGGCTAGCACCGGCGGAGGGATTAGACGGCTCGCAAGCGCTACTCCCCTTGAAACCTGTATCCTGAAGGAGGCGCGCATGCGCGGCACTTGGCTTTTCACCACCACGACCACCTTCCTTCTCGCCGGGGGCATGATGCTTTCCCTCGCCGGCGCCCAACCCGCCGGTGCCGCAGAGAAGAAGACGCTGACCGTCTACACCTATGAGAGCTTCACCAGCGAATGGGGCCCCGGCCCCAAGATCGCCGAGAGCTTCGAGAAGACCTGCGACTGCACGCTCACCTATGTCAGCGTCGCCGATGGCGTGGAGCTGCTGACGCGGCTGAAGCTCGAAGGCCCCGCCTCCAAGGCGGATGTCGTCGTCGGCCTCGACACCAACCTCGTCGCCGAGGCCAAGGCCACCGGCTTCTTCGCCCCGCATGGCCTCGACACCTCCGCGCTCACCGTTCCCGGCGGCTTTTCGGACGACAGCTTCGTGCCCTATGATTACGGCCACTTCGCCTTCGTCTACGACACGCAGACGCTGAAGAACCCGCCCAAGAGCCTGAAGGAGCTGGTCGAGGGCGGCGCGAAGGACAAGATCGTCATCGAGGACCCCCGCACCTCGACGCCGGGCCTCGGCCTGCTGCTCTGGGTGAAGTCCATCTATGGCGACCGGTCCGGCGAAGCCTGGAGCAAGCTGAAGGACCGCATCCTCACCGTCACGCCCGGCTGGTCGGAAGCCTACGGCTTCTTCACCAAGGGCGAAGCGCCCATGGTTCTCTCCTACACGACCTCGCCCGCCTATCACATGGTGTCCGAAAGCAGCGACCGCTATCAGGCGGCGGAATTCGCCGAGGGGCACTATATCCAGATCGAGGTGGCCGGCATGACGAAGGCCGCCCGCGACCCCGCGCTCGCCAAGGCCTTCCTCGCCTTCCTCGACGGCCCGCAGGCGCAGGCCATCCTGCCCACCACCAACTGGATGATGCCGGTGGCACAGCCCAGCGAGCCGCTGCCGGAGGCTTTCTCAAAGCTGGTTAAGCCCAAGACGACCTTCCTGATGAGCCCGGAGGATGTCGCTGCGAACCGCAAGGCCTGGATCGACGAATGGCTGGCTGCCATGAGCCGGAACTGATCGTCCCGTGCCCGCCGCTCGCGATCGCCGTCTGACGCGGACGCTCGGCGTGGCCGGCATTCTCGGCATCGCGCTCTTCGTCGGCGCCGCCATCCTCGCGCTCGCCTTGGCCGCGACCGGCGCGGAGACCGGAGCCACAGGCGGTGTCTTCCATGCCCCTGTTTTCGATGCCTATGTCTGGCGGGTCGCCCGCTTCACGCTCATCCAGGCCGGCCTTTCCACGCTCCTGTCGATCGCCTTCGCCATCCCCGTGGCCTTGGCGCTCGCCCGGCGGCGGCGCTTTCCGGGCCGCATCTGGATCATCCGGCTGATGGCGCTACCGCTCGGCCTGCCGGCGCTGGTCGCCGCGCTCGGCATCGTCGGCATCTGGGGCCGGCAGGGCGTGGTCAATGACGTCTTCGCCCTGCTCGATCTCGACCGGCCAGTCGCGATCTACGGTCTGGCCGGCATTCTCGTCGCCCATGTCTTCTTCAACATGCCGCTGGCCGTCAGGCTGCTGCTGTCGGGGCTGGAGCGCATCCCCGGCGAATACTGGCTGGTCTCCGCCAATCTCGGACTGTCCGGCCTTTCTCTCTTTCGCTTCATCGCATGGCCGGTCATCCGCGGCCTGCTGTCGGGCATGGCCGGCCTGATCTTCATGCTGTGCGCCACCAGCTTCACGCTGGTGCTGACGCTCGGCGGCGGCCCTGCCGCCAGCACGCTGGAGGTCGCGATCTATCAGGCCCTGCGGTTCGACTTCGATCCCCCGCGTGCCATCGCGCTTTCCGCGCTGCAGATCGCGGTGACGGCCGTGCTCCTGCTCGTTCTTCGCTGGATGACCCCGCCCGCAACGGAGGGCTTCACGACCGGCCGGCCGGTGCGCCGCTTCGATGGCCGGTCACGCTCGGCCATTCTCGCCGATGGCCTCGTCATTGCGCTCGCCGCCCTCTTCGTCGCGGCACCACTCGCCTCCGTCCTCGTTTCGGGCCTGGCCTCCGACCTCGGCAAACTGGCATCCGACGCCCAGGTCCATCGCGCACTCGTCACCAGCCTCGGCATCGCTGCGGTGTCGGCGGCCTTGTCGGTGGCGCTGGCCACCATCATGCTGACCACGCGCCAGATCCTGCTGTCGCAGCGCCGGCCGGGCCGCTTCGCCCATCTGTTTTCGGGCAGCGTCGCCGCCGGCACGTCGCTGGTCCTTCTCGTGCCGCCGGTCGTCATAGGGGCAGGATGGTTTCTGCTGCTGCGACCGTTCGGCGACGTCGCCCGCTTCGCACCGGCGGTCGTCACGCTCATCAACACGCTGATGGCGCTGCCCTTCGTCACCCGCGTGCTGGCCCCGGCCATCGCAACCCATGCCGCCCGCACGGGACGGCTGACGACGAGCCTCGGCATATCCGGCTGGTCCCGCATCGTGCTGATCGACTGGCCGGGCCTGCGCCGCCCGCTGCTCATGGCGCTCTCCTTCGCCGCAGCCCTGTCGCTGGGCGATCTGGGCGCCGTCGCGCTGTTCGGCTCGCAGGATATGGTCACCCTGCCCTACCTGCTCTACAGCCGCATGGGCAGCTACCGCACGACGGACGCCGCCGGCCTCGCCCTTCTTCTCGGCTTCGTCTGCGTCGCCCTCACCATCCTTGGAACCGCCCGCGAAAGCCTGAGGGAGCGTGCATCGTGACAACCCTCGCCATACGTCTCGAGAACGTCGCGGTCCGCTTCCCCGGCCATCCCGTCCCGCGCACGCTTCTCTTCGATGCCGCCATCGAGCGCGGCAGGATCACGGCCGTCACCGGCGCCTCCGGCTCCGGCAAATCCACCCTGCTCAACCTCGTCGCCGGTTTCGAGACGCCGGACGCAGGCCGTGTCAGCATTCTGGGCGCGGACGCGACCCCGATCCCGCCCGCGCTCCGCCCGGTCTCGGTCATCTTCCAGGAGCACAATCTCTTTGCCCATCTCGACATCGCGACCAATATCGGCCTCGGCATCAGCCCGTCCCTAACGCTGGACGGCGATGATCGCGCACAGATCGAACAGGCGCTGGGGGATGTCGGGCTTGCGGGTTTCGAACGGCGCCTGCCGCCGACGCTGTCGGGCGGCGAACGGCAGCGGGTGGCGCTCGCCCGCGCCCTCGTGCGCCGGCGCCCGATCCTGCTGCTCGACGAACCCTTCGCCGCACTCGACCCGGGCTTGCGGCAGGAAATGGGAGATCTTCTGGCGGCCTTGCAGGCGAAGGAGGCCAGCACGATCCTCCTCGTCACGCACCATGCCGACGACGTGCGTCGCCTCGCCGACCGGGTGCTCTTCCTCGACGACGGCAGGGTCGCGCTCCACGAAGAGGCCGACGCCTTCCTGCGCCGGAGCGAACCGGCAGCCGTCGCCCGCTTCCTTGGCGTCCCGTCGAAAGGTGCCTGAACCGCATCCGGCGCCCATGCCACAATTTGACCGTCCGCCTGTGGCACCCGCGATGGAGCCGGGCCGGCCCGGCGGAGAACGGCAGCTTTTTTCCGCAAACCGACCGGCTTTGCGGAATTATGCAGTAGGCATGGGCGGCACGAATAGGCTAGATCGGGCTCTGGGAAACGGAGCGATTGCACGTATCCCAGGATGTAGGGCGGCTCTGCCGGAACTGCCGCAAGAGCGTTCGGCACGCCGCCGGACGCGAAGATGGGCTGAGGCATGACGGTGAACGAGCGGAACGAGCGGAACGGCGGGCACCTGTCGGCCCGTGGCATTGCAAGCACCCTGCGCGCGTCCGTCGCCGGCCTCGCTCTGCTGGCGCTCGCCGGTTGCCAGACCGCCATCGAACAGAGCTACGAGCCGAGCGTCTCCCCCTCCGCCACGCCGCAGATCGTCGACGAGGTTCAGAAGAACGATCCCCGCGCGCAGATGGGCGCCCGCGAACATCCGCGAATCGTCGCGAGCTACGGCGGCGAATACAAGGACGAGAAGACCGAGCGGCTGGTCGCCCGCATTACCGGCGCCCTGACGGCCGTGTCCGAAAATCCCAACCAGTCCTATCGCATCACGCTGTTGAACTCTCCGGCCATTAATGCCTTCGCCCTGCCCGGCGGCTATCTCTACGTCACGCGTGGCCTGCTGGCGCTGGCCGACGACGCCTCCGAGGTCGCTGCCGTGCTCTCGCACGAGATGGCGCACGTCACCGCCAATCACGGCATCCAGCGCCAGCAGCGCGAGGAAGCCGAGGTCATCGCCAGCCGCGTCGTGTCGGAGGTTCTCTCGAGCGACCTTGCCGGCAAACAGGCGCTTGCTCGCGGCAAGTTGCGGCTCGCCGCCTTCTCGCGAAACCAGGAGCTGCAGGCCGACGTGATCGGCGTGCGCATGCTGGGCGAAGCGGGCTACGACCCCTATGCCGCCGCACGCTTTCTCGATGCCATGGCCGCCTATAGCCGGTTCTCCTCGGTGGACCCGGAAAACGACCAGAGCATGGACTTCCTGTCGAGCCACCCGAACGCGCCGCAGCGCGTGGAGCTCGCCCGCCGCCACGCCCGCGCCTTCGGCCCCGAGGGCACGACCGGCGACCGGGGCCGCGACTATTTCCTCGATGGCATCGACGGCCTGCTCTATGGCGACAGCCCGCAGGAGGGCTATGTCCGCGGACAGACCTTCCTGCATGGCAAGCTCGGCATCCGCTTCGACGTGCCCGCAGGCTTCCAGATCGACAACAAGGCGGAAGCGGTGCTCGCAACCGGCCCCGGCGAGATCGCCATCCGCTTCGACGGCGTGGCCGATACCCAGCATCGCAGCCTGACCGACTATATCGCCAGCGGCTGGGTCACCGGCCTGCAGCCGGAAACGATCCACGCCATCACCATCAACGGGCTGGAGGCCGCGACCGCCCGCGCCTCGGCCGAGCGCTGGGATTTCGACGTGACGGTGCTGCGGATCGACACGCAGATCTACCGCTTCCTGACGGCGGTGCCCAAGGGCATGCCGTCGCTGGAGCCGACGGCCGATGTGCTGCGCAACTCGTTCCGCCGCATGAGCCCCCAGGAAGCCGCCGCGCTGAAGCCCCTGCGCATCCGCGTGATCACCGTCGCCCCCGGCGATACGCTGGCGACCCTGTCGGCCCGCATGATGGGCACCGACCGCAAGCTCGATCTCTTTCGCCTGATCAACGCCCTGCAGATCACCTCGACCATCAAGCCCGGCGACCGCATCAAGATCATTTCGGAGTAGAGGCCCGCACGAAAAAGCCCACCGGTGTGGCGGGCTTTTTCGTTTTCATCTGTCGTCGATCGGTCTTAATGGGCCGTCAGCGCCAGTTCCGGAGCCTGGGCGACGAGAGCGACCTTCAGCTTTTCCAGGGCCCGCGTCTCGATCTGACGGACGCGTTCCTTGGAAATGCCGAGATCGGCGCCGAGTTCCTCGAGCGTCGCGCTGTCTTCCGACAGACGGCGGGCGCGGATGATCTTCATTTCGCGGTCGTTCAGCTGCTCCAGCGCATGGCCGAGCCAGTTCTTGCGCCGCTCCTGATCGATCATGTCGGTGACCTGCTCGTCCGGCAGGGGGGCCGCGCAGGCGAGAAGGTCGAGGCGCTCGCCGCTGTCGGCATCGCCCGAGGAGATCGGCGCCTGTAGGGAAGAGTCGCTGCCGGACAGGCGGGCATCCATGGTCTGCACGTCGGCAAGGCTGACGCCGAGGGCCGAGGCGATTTCCTCATGAACGGCGCGCGCCGTCAGCTGGCTGTTGCCCTGGGCCAGCTTGGCGCGCAGGCGCCGCAGGTTGAAGAAGAGCGCCTTCTGAGCCGAGGACGTCCCGCCGCGCACGATCGACCAGTTGCGCAGGACGTAATCCTGCATGGAGGCCCGGATCCACCAGGTGGCGTAGGTCGAGAAGCGGACGTCGCGGCTCGGCTCGAAACGGGCGGCGGCTTCCAGGAGACCGATATGGCCCTCCTGCACGAGATCGCTCATCGGCAGGCCGAAGTGCCGGAACTTTGCAGCCATAGAGATGACGAGGCGCATATGCGCCATTGCGATCTTGTTGCGCGCGTCCTGATCCTGATTGTCCTTCCAGGCCTGCGCCAGAAGCTGCTCCTCGCCCCGCTCCAGATAGGGAGCCGCCATGGCAATCTTGATCATGCGCCTGTCTGCAGAAAGATTTTTCATTGGCTACTCCATGACGGGCACGTGACCGTGCCTCCGGGCTGGGCTTGGGGAGACGGTATTGCGAGGGTGGAAGACTTGACCTGCAATCGAGACGCCCTAATTCTGTTGTATGAGACGACGCCAAGCGGATGGACATCGGTTCGATCTGGGCCCAACCGGGCGCTTGGCCAGTCGATCGGACGTTTCATAACGCCTGCTTTTCACAAAAGTTCCGTCCGCCAACGCCGATGTGCAGCGTCGCGGCGAATTTGTGAGGTCCGGTCACCGCTGGCTTCGACTCCGACCCGTCCTCCTGCGCCCTGCCGCCCGCCCGACATCACAAACGATGCCTTGTGCGCAGTGCGAATTCGCGCTTGCCGATCTCGTTAAAATACCGTTAATTTCGCCGCTGCCGGGCAGGATGCCGCGGCGTGACGAAGATGGGACGGACAGGGTCGACGCGCAACATGAAGACATTGTCCATCGAAGTGCGCCCCGGCCTGCCGAGAGACGCCGCCGAAATTTCCCAGGTTCACCGCCTCTCCTGGCTGCAGACCTATTCCGGCCTCATCCCCCATCGCCCGCTCAACGAAATGGTCGATCGCCGCAATGCGGCTTGGTGGCGCAAGGCGACCGGCGGCCCCTCGACGCTGCTGATCATCGAGGTTGCCGGCGTCATCGCCGGCTATGCAACGCTCGGCCTGTCGCGCGCCCGGGCCCTGCCGCAGGAGGGCGAGGTCTACGAGATCTACTTCCGCCCGGAATATCAGGGCATCGGTCTCGGCCGCATCCTCTTCGGCGAGGCGAGCAGCCTGCTGACGTCGCTCGGCTGCCGCGGCCTGGTCGTCTGGTGCCTGGACGATTGCGCGCACGCCGGCCGCTTCTTCCGCAATGCCGGCGGCCGCGACATCTGCGAAGGCATGGAGGATTTCGGCGGCAAGAGCCTGAAGAAGATCGGCTACGTCTGGAACTGACGGCGCTCCGGAAAGCGCGACGAATGGCGCCGCCGGGTTTGCGCGCAGACCCGGAATCGACGAAATGTCCGCTCTTTAACCTCTTTGCCTACAAATGAACGCTTCAGACCGCCGCTGATATTGCACAACGGCAGGTTTGGCTTTATCGGACGTCAGTCCCACTTCAGGAGCATGGAGGCTTCATGCGTATTGACGCAATCTCGATCGGAAAGAACCCGCCGGAAGACATCAATGTCATCGTGGAGGTTCCCGTTGGCGGTCATCCGATCAAGTACGAGATGGACAAGGAAGCCGGCACGCTCGTCGTCGACCGCTTTCTCTATACGCCCATGACCTATCCGGGCAATTACGGCTTCGTGCCGCACACGCTGTCGGACGATGGCGACCCGATCGACGTCCTCATCGCCAGCACGCGCCCGCTCGTTCCCGGCTGTGTCATCAACGTCCGCCCGATTGGCGTGATGATGATGGAAGACAATTCCGGCAAGGATGAAAAGATCATCGCCGTGCCGAGCGCGCACCTGACCAAGCGGTACGACAAGGTCAAGGAATATACCGACCTGCCGGAAATCACCCTGCAGCAGATCGAGCACTTCTTCGAACACTACAAGGATCTGGAGCCCGGCAAGTGGGTCAAGATCTTCGGCTGGAAGGACGCGACCGTCGCCCGCCAGCTGATCGTCGAAGCGATCGAGCGCGCAAAGACCGTCAAGTAAGGTCTCCTCCCTATCCGTATTCGAAAAGCCGCGTCTCGCAGGGGACGCGGCTTTTTTCATGGGGCCGGAGGCCGCGCTTTCAGCGGCTGATCCGCGTCGACAGCACGATGGACGACAGGGTCTTCTCCACCCCCTCGATCGTCCCGATCCGGTCGATGACGAGGTCGAGCGCGCTGATCGAGGCGGCCTCGACGATGGCGATGAGGTCGAAGCTGCCGCTGACCGAATGGACGATGCGCACCGCCTGCATCGCTTCCAGATCGCGCGTGACGCGCGGCAGTGCCCGGGCCGCGAGCGTGATGAGGATATGCGCCCGCACCAGCCCGCGCTCGTAGTCGCTGGAGAGGCGGACGCCATAGCCGGTGATCACCCCGTCCCGCTCCAGTCGCTCCAGCCGCGCCTGAACGGTGGTACGCGACAGACCGAGCCTGCGGGCCAGCACGGCTGTCGGCATGCGCGCATTTTCGCCAAGCAGCGCAAGAAGGCTGCGATCGCTGTCGGAAACACCCATATCGACCAATCCCCACGGCGAAATGCCGAAAACAATCCTGTCTTTTGCACGAATCGGCGCTTCTGGACAACAGCCGTGCAATGCATGCTGGGGACAAAGTCCAGAAGGGGAACAGCATGAAGACCATCATCGTCATCGGAGCCGGCAAGATCGGCGCCACCATCGCACACCTGCTCGCGACCTCCGGCGACTATGCCGTTATCGTGGCCGACCGGAGCGAGGCGCAGCTGGCGCGGCTTCCGGCCCATCCGGCGCTTTCGGTCAGAACCGTCGATATCGCCGATGCCGACGCCATGGATGCATTGCTGACCGGCGCGTTCGCCGTCCTCAGCGCCGCCCCCTTCCACCTCACCGTCGAGATCGCCGCGTCCGCCGCACGCTGCAGCGTGCACTATCTGGACCTGACGGAAGACGTGGAATCCACGCGTCAGGTCAAGCGTCTGGCCGAGGGCGCGACCAGCGCGTTCATTCCCCAGTGCGGCCTCGCCCCGGGCTTCATCTCCATCGTCGCGCAGGATCTCGCGGCCCGCTTCGACACGCTCGACAGCGTGCGCATGCGCGTCGGCGCCCTGCCGCAATACCCGTCCAACGCGCTCAACTACAACCTGACCTGGAGCACGGACGGCGTCATCAACGAATATATCGAGCCCTGCGAAGCCATCGTCGAGGGCCGGCTGACAGCCGTACCGGCGCTGGAGGAGCGGGAGGAATTCTCGCTCGACGGCGTCACCTACGAGGCGTTCAACACCTCGGGCGGCCTCGGCACGCTCTGCGAGAGCCTTGCCGGCCGCGTGCGAACCCTGAACTACCGTACGATCCGCTATCCCGGCCACGCCGCGATCATGAAGGCGCTGCTCAACGATCTCGGCCTGCGCCACCGCCGCGAGGTGCTGAAGGACATTCTGGAAAACGCGTTGCCGGCGACCACGCAGGACGTGGTCATCGTCTTCGTCACCGTCTCCGGCCATCGCGACGGGCGGCTGGTGCAGGAAACCTACGCCAACAAGATCTATAGCAGCGTTGTGGCCGGGCGGATGATGAGCGCGATCCAGATCACGACGGCCGCCAGCATCTGCGCCGTGCTCGACATGCTGTCTGCCGGCGACCTGCCCGCCACAGGGTTTATCCGCCAGGAGGATATCGCCCTCGACGCCTTCCTCGCAAACCGCTTCGGCCGTCACTATGCCGACAGCCGCTTCACCGAGAAGCTGGCAGGCTGAACGACCCGGCCGGACTCAGAGCCGGCCGAATTCGTCGTCCAGGCGAACCGTGTCGTCGTCGGAGAGGTAGGACCCCGTCTGGACCTCGATGAGCTCCAGCGGGATCTTGCCCGGATTGGCGAGCCGGTGGGTCACGCCCTGCGGCACGTAGATGGACTCGTTCTCGTTGAGAAGCCGCGTCTCGTCGCCGAGCGTCACCTCCGCCGTGCCCTTGACCACGACCCAGTGTTCCGAGCGGTGAAAATGCTTCTGCAGCGAGATCTTGCGGCCCGGCGCGATCGACAGCCGCTTGACCTCGAACCGCTCGCCGCTGAGCACGGACGCGACGGAGCCCCAGGGCTTGTAGGAGGTCGGATGAACCTCCGTCAGACGGCGCGTCGCCTCATTGCGTGCCAGCGCCTTGACGATCTGGCCGACATTCTGGCTGTCGGCAAGACGACCGACATAGACCGCATCCTCGCTGGCGATGACGGCGATATCGTCGAGGCCATGCACCGAGACGTGGATGTCGCGCGAGAGAACCAGCGAATTGCGCGTATCCGAAACGTTCGCCTTCTGGCCGACCACGTTGCCGGCCGCATCCTTCTCGCCGACCGCCCAGACCGAGTCCCAGCTGCCGAGATCCGACCAGGGGAAAGACGAGGGGACGACGGCCGCGTGGGCCGTGCGTTCGAACACGGCATAGTCCACCGAGATATCGGGCGCCTGCGAGAAGGCCGCTGCATCCAGCCGCTCGAAATCCAGATCGCGCCGGGACGCCTCGACGGCGGCCCGCGCGCTCGCATGCACCTCCGGCGCGAATGTCGCGAGATCCGCGAGGAACAGGCGGGTCGGCAGCATGAACATGCCGGAATTCCAGAGATAACGGCCCGTCGCCAGCAGCGCTTCGGCCTTTTCGCGGTTCGGCTTCTCGACGAAGCGCGCGACCGTGCGCGCGCCCCCGGCAAGCGCGGCTCCGATCTCGATATAGCCATAGCCCGTCGCCGGCTCGGTCGGCGTGATGCCGAAGGTGACGAGCATGCCGGCCGCCGCCGTCTCGCGCGCAAGACCGATGCAGGCGCGGTAGGTGTCGTTCGCCTCGATCTCGTGGTCGGAGGCCAGCACCTGAAGGATCGCCGCGTCGCCATGATCGCGGGCGACGACGAAGGCTGCAGCCGCCAGCGCCGGCGCGGTGTTGCGCGCCACGGGCTCCAGCAGAATGGACGACAGGGGTGCACCGACGGCCTGGGCCTGTTCCGCGACGATGAAGCGGAACTCGGCATTGGTGACGATGACGGCGGGCGCGTAGATCTCCGGATCGGACACGCGCTGCAGCGTCTTCTGGAACAGGGAATGCTCGCTGAGGAACTGCAGGAACTGCTTTGGCGCGGTGGACCGGGACAGCGGCCAGAGGCGCGTTCCCTTGCCGCCGGCCATGATCACCGGGACGATCTTTGCCGTCATTCCACGTCCTTCCCTGCCCGCCAGGCCATCAGGCCCGTGCACAGGCACTTGTGACAACCCGCTGCCTGTCTGTTTCAGCACGCCGCGAGGCGCGCGACACAGAGGACCTAGCACGGGAGCGATAAAATGCTGTTAAAGCGGATGCCGCGGAGCGCCGGGCCATCCGGGACGGGGAACCATTTGGCAAGCCTGCCGCCGGACATAAAAAAACCGGCCGAAGCCGGTTTTTCTCGTCTCGGTCAGCCCGAGACCGTCTCGTTGAGCTGGGTCAGCTCGGACAGGAAATTCTCGATCTTCGTGCGATGCTCGTCGCCGTGGTGCGGCTGATCGAGTTCGGCGCGGGCCGCTTCGATCCGGCGCTCGACCAGCGTCGCGTCGAATTCGCTGACCGGCACGGCCGATTCGGCGAGAACGGTGCAGCCCGTCGGCAGGATGTCGGCGAAGCCGCCGAACACCACGTAGCGGTTGGTTTGGCCGCTTGCCGTCTTCACGGTGATGATGCCCGGCTTGATCGTCGTCATGGTCGGCGCGTGATTGGCCATGACGGTCATCTCGCCTTCCGTTGCCGGAATGACCACTTCGCTGACCTGCTCGGAAAGCAGCAGACGTTCCGGGGAAACGAGCTCGAGTTTGAAATCAGCCATATCAATTCAGCGAGGAGCGAATAGCGGATCGTTTCAGAAAACCGTCCCGGACATATCCACCTATCCCTACTCGCTACTCCCTATTCGCTCTATTCGCTTCGATTAAGCGGCTTCAGCAGCCAGGCGCTTGGCCTTCTCGACGGCTTCTTCCATCGAGCCGACCATGTAGAAGGCGGCCTCCGGGAGATGATCGTATTCGCCGTTGACGAGGCCCTTGAAGCCCTTGATCGTGTCTTCGAGCGCGACGAGCTTGCCCGGCGAACCGGTGAAGATTTCGGCGACGAAGAACGGCTGCGACAGGAAGCGCTCGATCTTGCGGGCGCGGGCGACCGACAGCTTGTCGTCTTCCGACAGTTCGTCCATGCCCAGGATGGCGATGATGTCCTGAAGCGACTTGTAGCGCTGCAGGGTCGTCTGCACCTTGCGGGCGACTTCGTAATGCTCTTCGCCGACCACCATCGGGTCGAGCATGCGCGAGGTCGAGTCGAGCGGATCCACGGCCGGGTAGATGCCCTTTTCGGCGATCGAGCGCGACAGAACCGTCGTGGCGTCCAGGTGGGCGAACGAGGTTGCCGGTGCCGGGTCGGTCAAGTCGTCGGCGGGAACGTAAATGGCCTGAACCGAGGTGATCGAACCCTTGGTCGTGGTGGTGATGCGCTCCTGCATCTGGCCCATGTCGGTCGCCAGCGTCGGCTGATAGCCAACGGCCGACGGGATACGGCCAAGCAGTGCCGACACTTCGGAACCGGCCTGCGTGAAGCGGAAGATGTTGTCCACGAAGAACAGAACGTCCTGACCTTCGTCACGGAACTGTTCGGCGATCGTGAGGCCGGTCAGAGCGACGCGGGCGCGGGCGCCCGGCGGTTCGTTCATCTGACCGTAGACGAGCGCGGCCTTGGAGCCTTCGCCGCCGCCATGCTTGTTCACGCCCGACTCGATCATTTCGTGATAGAGGTCGTTGCCTTCGCGGGTGCGCTCGCCGACGCCGGCAAACACCGAGTAACCGCCATGCGCCTTAGCGACGTTGTTGATCAGTTCCATGATCAGAACCGTCTTGCCGACGCCGGCGCCGCCGAAGAGGCCGATCTTGCCGCCGCGTGCGTAAGGTGCGAGCAGGTCGACGACCTTGATGCCGGTGACGAGGATCTGCGCGTCCGTCGACTGCTCGACGTAGGACGGTGCTTCCTGGTGGATGGAGCGCTTGCCGGAGGTGATCAGCGGGCCGGCTTCGTCGACGGGCTCGCCGATGACGTTCATGATGCGGCCGAGCGTTTCCAGACCCACGGGAACCGTGATCGGTGCGCCGGTGTCCGTCACCTTCTGGCCACGGACGAGACCTTCGGTCGAGTCCATCGCGATGGTGCGAACGGCGTTTTCGCCGAGGTGCTGCGCCACTTCGAGAACCAGGCGCGAACCGTTATTGTCGGTTTCGAGCGCGTTCAGGATCGAAGGCAGCTGGCCTTCTTCGAAAGCAACGTCGACGACAGCGCCGATAACCTGCGTGACGCGGCCGACGGCAGCGGTCGTCGCTGCGATGTAGTTCGGGGTCGCTGTATCAGCCATGTTCTTACCCTCTTGTCCTAACCTTAGAGCGCTTCCGCGCCCGAAATGATCTCGATGAGTTCCTTGGTGATCTGAGCCTGGCGCTGGCGGTTGTAGCTCAGCGTCAGCTTGTTGATCATCTCACCGGCATTGCGCGTGGCATTGTCCATCGCGCTCATCTTCGCGCCCATTTCGCCCGCGACGTTCTCGAGCAGCGCCCGGAACACCTGGACCGAAATATTGCGCGGAATGAGGTCGCTCAGGATCTCGCCCGCATCCGGCTCGTATTCATAGATGGCGGCAGAACCGGTATCGGCCGATGCTGCAGCGGGAACGGCGGCGGGGATGAGCTGCAGCGCCGTGGGAACCTGGCTGATCACCGACTTGAATTCGGAGTAGAACAGGGTGCAGACGTCGAACTCGCCCTTTTCGAACAGGCCGATGACCTTCTTGCCGATCTGGTCGGCATTCTCGAAACCGATCTTCTTGACTTCGCGCAGATCGACGCGGTCGATGATCAGCGACGCGAACTCGCGGCGAAGGATGTCGAAGCCCTTCTTGCCGACGCAGATGATCTTGACCGTCTTGCCTTCAGCCAGGAGCTTGCGGATGTGATCGCGCGCAAAACGCGCGATCTGGCTGTTGAAGCCGCCGCAGAGGCCGCGTTCCGCCGTGCAGACGACCAGGAGATGCGTCTTGTCGCGGCCGGTGCCCGTCATCAGCAGGGGGGCGCTGTCGTCCGTGCCGACCGCCTGGGCGATGTTCGACAGGACGATGCTCATCCGCTGCGAGTACGGCCGGGCGGCCTCGGCCGCCTCCTGCGCACGCCGAAGCTTCGCCGCGGCGACCATCTTCATCGCCTTGGTGATCTTCTGCGTCGCCTTGACGGAGGCGATCCGGTTCTTCAGATCCTTGAGAGAAGGCATCCAGTATCCGTCCTAGGTAGCGTCTGCGGGTGCGTCTTGAAGCAGACGATCAGGAAAACGTCTTTGCGAAAGCGTCGATCGCCGCCTTCAGCTTGCCCTTGGTGTCGTCCGAAATGGCCTTTTCGGTACGGATCGTGTCGAGCACGCCCTTCCCTTCGGAGCGCAAGTAGGACAGCAGGCCCTGCTCGAACGGACCGACCTTGTTGACGGCGATCTTGTCGAGGTAGCCGTTGACGCCGGCGAAGATCACCGCAACCTGTTCTTCCGTCTTCAGCGGCGAGAACTGCGGCTGCTTCAGGAGTTCCGTCAGGCGCGCGCCGCGGTTCAGCAGGCGCTGCGTCGAGGCGTCGAGGTCCGAGCCGAACTGGGCGAAGGCCGCCATTTCGCGGTACTGCGCAAGCTCGCCCTTGATCGAGCCGGCAACCTGCTTCATCGCCTTGACCTGCGCGGCGGAGCCGACGCGCGAGACCGAGAGGCCGACGTTCACGGCCGGGCGGATGCCCTGGTAGAACAGGTCGGTTTCGAGGAAGATCTGGCCGTCGGTGATCGAGATCACGTTGGTCGGAATGAACGCGGACACGTCGTTGCCCTGCGTTTCGATGACCGGCAGAGCGGTCAGCGAACCGGCGCCCTTTTCGTCGGACAGCTTGGCAGCGCGCTCGAGAAGACGCGAATGCAGGTAGAAGACGTCGCCCGGATAGGCTTCGCGGCCCGGCGGACGGCGCAGCAGCAGCGACATCTGGCGGTAGGACACGGCCTGCTTGGACAGATCGTCATAGCCGATCAGCGCATGCATGCCGTTGTCGCGGAAATATTCGCCCATCGCGCAGCCGGCGAAGGGTGCGAGATACTGCATCGGAGCCGGGTCGGAGGCCGTCGCGGCAACGATGATCGAATACTGCAGCGCGCCGCGCTCTTCGAGCACCTTGACGAACTGTGCGACCGTCGAACGCTTCTGGCCGATGGCGACATAGACGCAGTACAGCTTTTCGCTGTCCGGACCGTTGTCGTGAATGGCCTTCTGGTTGAGGATCGTGTCGAGAATGATTGCGGTCTTGCCGGTCTGGCGGTCACCGATGACCAGCTCGCGCTGGCCGCGGCCGACGGGGATGAGGGCGTCGATGGCCTTGAGGCCGGTCGACATCGGCTCATGCACCGACTTGCGCGGAATGATGCCCGGTGCCTTCACGTCGACGCGCGAGCGGCGCGTTGCGTTGATCGGGCCCTTGCCGTCGATCGGATTGCCGAGCGCATCGACCACGCGGCCGAGCAGTTCCGGGCCGACCGGAACGTCCACGATGGCGCCGGTCCGCTTGACGGTGTCGCCTTCCTTGATGGCCCGGTCCGAGCCGAAGATGACGACGCCGACATTGTCGGCTTCCAGATTGAGCGCCATGCCGCGCACGCCGCCGGGGAACTCGACCATTTCGCCCGCCTGGACGTTGTCGAGACCGTAAACGCGGGCGATGCCGTCACCGACGGACAGAACCTGGCCGACTTCGGAGACCTCAGCCTCCTGGCCGAAGTTTTTGATCTGATCTTTGAGAATTGCGGAAATTTCCGCGGCGCGGATATCCATCAGCCGACCTCTTTCAGTGCAAGCTTAAGGCTCGAGAGCTTTGTGCGAAGGGAAGTGTCAATTTGGCGGGACCCGACCTTGACGATCAAACCACCGAGAATAGACGGATCGACGGTGACGTTGATCGCCACCTCTTTGCCGGTGACGCCCTTGAGCGCCGCCTTCAATTCAGTCTGCTGCTGATCGCTCAGCGCATGGGCCGAGATGACCTCGGCGGAAACTTCGCCACGATGGCGGGCGGCCGTCTCGCGGTACGACCGGATGATGCCCGGGACAGCGAAGAGACGGCGGTTGCGGGCGACGACCTTCAGGAAGTTGCCGACGAGACCGGTGAGACCGGCCTTCTCGGCAATGGCGGAGATCGCCTTGAACTGGTCATCAGCCGAAAAGACGGGGCTGAGAATGAGGCGCTTCAGATCGGCGCTTTCGTCGATCAGGGCCTGGAAACGATCGAGATCGGCCTGCACGTTTTCCACCGAGCCGGCTTCCTGCGCCAGATCGAAAAGCGACGACGCGTATCTTTCTGCAACACCGGAAATGAGGTCGGACGTTTTTGCCACGGGCGCGCTTCTCTTGCTGCGATCCAAGAGCGATCTTCGGACGGACCGAAAACCGAACACATTGAATTTGTTGCTATATCCTCAAGGACATCCTGGCCTGACAGGCCCGGCTCCCCCACGAAGTCGGGGTTCGTCTAGCATAGGAAAAGTGGACTCGCAACACGCGAGGGGAGCGATTGCACGATCCTCGGGCCAAATTCTGCCCAAAAGCGGGAGTGTGATGGCCTCGGCGAGGTGTCTTGCGGGCTTCCCGCCTCAGAAGACGCCGAAAACATAGGCCAGCGGCAGGATGGCCAGCACCATCTGCACGAGAACAAACAGCCAGTTCACGACCGTGTTACCTTGATCCGACACCATGGACAGGATGCGCCCGAAAGCGGCGAGCGCGAAGGCCGAGCCGAGCGCGAGATAGACCATGGGCTGGGCGAGCACGATGGCGGCAAGCCCCAGACCGAGCGGAAATCCACCAAGTGTGGAGCGTGCCTCGGCATAGCCGCCGCGCCGGCCGTCCCGCAGCGAAAGCCCCATGGCCCGGAACGAGAGGCCCGGCGCGAACAGGAAGAACAGCCCCATGACGCAGGTCGCCACGGCGCTGAGGAAAGCGAGGAACTCGCCGGTCTCGGTCGGTATATACAGATCCATCGCCGCGATCCCATGCCCCTGTCATCGTCCGGCATAGTGCCGACTTTGCGAAGATTTAGAGCAAGTGGGCGCGGAAGGAAATCGCTCTCGACCAGCCTCAGAGGAAACTTTGCGGATCGATATCCAACTGGACCGACACCGAACCGCGCACCTTGGGCCCCGCAGCGATCATCGCCCGCATGAAGGCCTGCATGTCGCTGTTGCGCCGGCCGTGAACGAGAAGCCGGAACCGATGCCGGCCGCGAACGACCGCCAGCGCCGCTTCGGCGGGTCCGAGCACGGTGATGCCGGAGACCTGCGGTGCGGCCTGGCGCAGGCCGCGCGCATGCGTCTCCGCGTCCGCCCGCGTATCGGCCGAGACGATCACGGAGGCGAGCCGCCCGAACGGCGGCAGCACCGCCCGCTCCCGCTCGCCGATCTCGCGCGCATAGAACGCCTCGGCATCGCCGGAGACGATCGCCTGCATCACCGGATGCTGCGGCTGATAGGTCTGCAGCAGCCCACGGCTCTTCAGCCCCGTTCGCCCGGCGCGCCCCGTCACCTGGCTCAGGAGCTGGAAGGTCCGTTCGGCCGCGCGCGGATCGCCATTGGCAAGCCCGATATCCGCATCCACGATGCCGACGCAGGTCATCATCGGGAAATTGTGGCCTTTGGCGACGAGCTGCGTGCCGACGACGATATCGGCCTCTCCCTTCGCGATGGCCTCAAGCTCCAGCCGCAGGCGCTTCACGCCCATGAGGTCGGAGGAGAGCACGATGGTGCGGGCTTGCGGAAAATGCCGGTCCACCTCCTCGGCGATCCGCTCCACGCCGGGCCCGCAGGCGACGAGATGATCGAGCGTGCCGCATTCCGGGCAGGCCTCCGGCGTGCGTTCCGCATAACCGCAATGATGGCACTGGATCTGGTTGCGGAACCGGTGCTCCACCAGCCAGCTCGAACAATTGGGGCACTGGAAGCGATGTCCGCAGACGCGGCAGAGGGTCAGCGGCGCATAGCCCCGCCGGTTGAGGAAGAGCAGCGCCTGCTCGCCCTTCTCCACCGCCTTGCCGATGGCCGACAGCAGCACGGGCGAGAGGAAGCCGCCACGCTCCGGCGGATGCCGCCGCATGTCGATCAGCCCGAGATCCGGCATGGCCGCTGCGCCGAAGCGGGTGCGCAGGTGGATCGGCCGGTAGCGCCCGACCTCGCCATTCACACGGCTTTCCACCGATGGCGTCGCCGATACGAGCACGACCGGGAAATCGCCGAGCCTTGCCCGCACCACCGCCATGTCGCGCGCATTGTAGAAGACGCGGTCTTCCTGCTTGTAGGCGGGATCGTGCTCTTCATCGACGATGATGAGGCCGAGATTCTCGAACGGCAGGAACAGCGCCGAGCGCGCACCGGCCACGACCCGCACGCCGCCTTCGCTCACCTGCCGCCACACCTTTTCGCGGGTGCGGGGCGCGAGATCCGAATGCCATTCCGCCGGCTTTGCGCCGAACCTTTTCTCGAAACGGTCGAGAAAGGCGGCCGTCAGAGCGATTTCCGGCAGGAGGATCAGCACCTGCCGGCCCTGCCGCAGCGTCTCGGCGATCGCCTCGAAATAGACCTCCGTCTTGCCGGACCCGGTGACGCCGTCGATCAGCGAGACGGAAAACGTCTTTTCGGCCGCCGCCGCGACCAGCGTATCCGCCGCCTCGCGCTGGATCTCTTCCAGCTCGGTCGCGGCATAGTCCGCATCGGGCGGGGCCACCACCGGCGGCGGCGGCATGAAGGTGGTCTCGAACACGCCCTGCGCGCGCAGGCCCTCGACCACGCTGGTCGAGACACCCGCGGCATGGGCAAGGCCGGATCGCGTCCAGCGGAAGCCATCCGCAGCCGTCTCCACCACGCGCGTCCGCGCCGGCGTCATCCGGTCCGGGCGCCGGTCGGTCAGCTGCAACCCCTCCACCATCGGCTCGGGATCGAAGGCCGCGGGTACGCGCAGCGCCATGCGCGCGACGAGACCGGGCGGCGACAGCGTATAGGCCGCGACCCAGTCGAGAAAGGCACGCATATCGCGCGAGAGCGGCGGGCAATCGAAGACCTGCGTGATGGATTTCAGCTTCTTCGGATCGACGGCCGGTTCCTCGGTCGCATCCCAGACGACGCCCGCGACCTGTCGCGGCCCGAGCGGCACCTGCACGATCGAACCCGGCTGAACCGCCATGCCGTCCGGCACGCGGTAGGAATAGGCCTTGTCGGCGGGCATGGGCACCAGAACCGGCACGACCCTGCCCGGCGCGTGTCGGGAGGTTTCGCCCCCGAACAGATCAATCGAATCGCCCGTCATTGCGGCGGACATTGCTCCCGTGGGCGCAGAAAGAAAAGAGGCGGCCTTGCCGCGCGTGTCGTCAGGTCGTCACCGGTGCGGGATGCCGGGCAGCGGCGGCCACTGGTTCGGCAGGCGGTGCGTCGGCAGGCATCCTTGCCGGCTGCACGGGCGCGAACACCGCATCGCCGTCGCGCGCCAGATCCATCACCGTATGCCGTTCGAGCGCGCGGGTCACCTCCGCCGTATCCCCGTCCAGCGCGTCGGGCGGGATCAGATGGCCGACGGTCATGTCGAAGACGTTGCCCTTCTTGTTGAGCAGTTCGTGGAACACGGTCATGTCGCGCAGTTCGGTCGACCATTTCGCCAGCCAGTAGAACAGGCCGGAATTGCGGGCCTGCATGTGCACTGGCAGGATGGCGAGGTTGTGCTTGCGGGCAAAGCCGACGACGGAGGTCTTCCAGGGGCGCTCGTTCAGCCGTCCGTCCGCCCAATAGGCGATGCGGCCGGAGGGAAAGAGCACGGTGGCCTTGCCCTCCGATATCGCGCGGTTCGTCACCTGCAACGTCTCGCGCGCCTTCAGCTTGCTCTTGTGCTCGTCGCGCCACTCCACGGGAATGACCATCTCCACGAATCGCGGATTGACCCGGATCGCATCCCGGTTGGCAAAGAACATCATGTCCGGCCGGCGCGCCTTGAGCAGGTCGAACACCGCGACGCCGTCGGCGATGCCGGTCGGATGGTTGCTGACGAGCAGGAAGCCACCGCTGCGCGGAATCCGCTCCTCATGCGCCACGCGGATGTCGAGCGACAGCGTGTCGCTGAGATACTGAAAGGCCTGGAAGCCCGGCAGGTTGGCGACGCCGTTCGCGAATTCCAGCGCCTTGCGGTAGTTCAGGAGCGTGTAGAGTGCCGGCCGCATCACGGGCCAGAGCGGATGGTGGACGATGCGCTGCCCGCGCTCGGCGATCAGCGTATCCACGATATGGCCGGGCTGCCCCTGCGAGACGAGCGACACCGCCTCCGCGAACTGAGTGAAACCGCCTGCCGAGCCTTGTCTTGTCATGGTCGTCCCGCCGCCGCGTATCGCTCACCTATGGCAAATGAATATGATTGAGCGATGACGGATTCCAAGGGGATGTTAGCAATTCGGCAAGACCTGTGCGCCCAGACTTGATGTTTCCACGGCGGACGAGGGCTTCGACATGAACGCGTTTCTGGTGATCGGCGATGCCGTGCTGATGGCCGAGCGGGAGGCGTGGCTGAAGGCGCTGTCGAACGAGCGGCGGCTGTCGGACAAGACGGTGGAGGCCTATGAGCGCGATACGCGGCAGTTCCTCGCCTTCCTCACCGGCCACCTCGCCGGCCCGCCGAAACTGTCGGACATCAAGGCGCTGCGGCCGGGCGACCTGCGCGGCTTCCTCGCCACCCGTCGCCGCGATGGCGCGGGCGCCCGCACGCTCGGCCGCGGCCTTGCCGGGCTGCGGTCCTTCCTGCGCCATCTGGAGCGCAAGGGCCTGGTGAACGCGGCCGGCGCGGGCGCGGTGCGCTCGCCCAAGCAGCCGAAATCCCTGCCGAAGCCGCTGACCGACACCGATGCGCTGGCCGTGGTCGCAAGCGACGCCCAGCTGAGCGAGGAGCCGTGGATCGCCACCCGCAACGAGGCGGTGCTGACGCTGCTCTACGGCTGCGGCCTGCGCATTTCCGAGGCGCTCGGACTGACGGCCGACGATGTCGCGGGCACCCCGCGCGCGCTGCGCGTCACCGGCAAGGGCGGCAAGACCCGCATCGTGCCGCTGATCGCGCCAGCGCTCGATGCGGTGCACCGCTATCTCGCGCTCTGCCCCTATGCAGCCGAGGGGAACGACCTGATCTTCCGCGGTGCCAAGGGCGGCGTGCTGCAGCCGGCGATCATCCAGCGCGAGATGCAGCGCCTGCGCGGGGCGCTGGGCCTGCCCGATACGGCGACGCCCCATGCCCTGCGGCACTCCTTCGCCACCCACCTCCTGGCCGGCGGCGGCGATCTGCGCACCATTCAGGAACTGCTCGGCCATGCCAGCCTGTCGAGCACCCAGATCTATACCGGCGTCGATTCCGCCCGCCTGCTCGACATCTACGATCGCGCCCACCCCCGCGCCTGAAAACAGCCCGATCCGCGTTAACCATGCGCCTTAATCCGCTCGTGACGTCTCCGCCGCTAGGGTGACGGGACCCGCCAAGGAAAGGACGATCCGTGCCCGCGACGACCCCGACGAGAGGCCCCCTCTCCGCACCTCTTGCCCGCTTCCTGGTCGATACCCTCGTCTCGCTTGCCGCGCTCCTGCCCGTCATTCTCCTCGCAGCCCTTGTCGCCGCCTGTCTCAATGTCGGCAGCGCCCGGGCGCAAGAGACCGCCTGCAACGGCGTCAACCTGCTCGAAAGCTGGCAAAAGGCCGCGCCCGACCGTGTCGCGCGCGTGACGGCCGAGGCAGCGCTCGTGCCCAACGGCACCGGCACATTCTGGAAGATCGAGAAGCCGGGCGTTCCCGCCTCGTATCTGCTCGGCACGATGCACGTCACCGATCCCCGCGTGCTGGCCATGCCGCAGGGCGCGCCCGACGCCTTTGCCGGCGCCGCGACGGTCATCGTCGAATCGGACGAGATCCTCGACGAAAGACGCGCCCAGGCGGCCCTGTTCTCCGACCCGAGCCTGACCATGTTCACCGATGGCAGCACGATCGAAAGCTATCTCGATGCCGACCAGAAGGTGATCCTGACCGAGGGCCTGAAGGCGCGCGGCCTGCCGCTGGCAGCCGTCGCCCGCATGAAACCCTGGATGATCGCGAGCTTCGTCTCGCTGCCGCCCTGCGAACTGAGCCGCAAGGCCGGCGGCGCCGTCTTCCTCGACCAGAAACTGGCACAGGATGCCGTCGCGACGGGAAAGACGCTGAAAGGTCTGGAGACCATGGTCGAGCAGATCCATGCCCTCAACGACCTGCCGATGGCCTTCCACATCTCGGCCCTCGTCGACACGCTCAAGCTGGGCAATCTCGTCGAGGACGCCATGGAGACGACGACCGAACTCTATCTCGAGGGCCGGATCGCCACCATCATGCCCATGCTGAAGGCAGCTTCCGAAACCGTCGAGGGCAGCGACTCCGAACAGGAATCCGTCGCCTTCGAACAGCGCATCGTCACCGATCGCAACCATGTCATGGCGACGCGCGCGCGTCCGAGCCTCGATGCCGGCAACGCCTTCATGGCGGTCGGCGCCCTGCACCTGCCCGGCCCGGAAGGCGTGATCGAGCTGCTCCGCAAGGACGGCTTCACCCTCACCGCCATGCCCTGACCCTGCCGCACAAAGAGAAGCGCCGCCTCCGGAAACCGGAAGCGGCGCGTGTCACGTCTCAAGCGGATCGACGGCCCGGCTTACTGCCAGGTGCGGATATCGACGAAGTGGCCTTCCACCGCCGCCGCCGCCGCCATGGCCGGGGACACGAGATGCGTGCGGCCCTTGAAGCCCTGACGGCCTTCGAAGTTGCGGTTGGACGTCGAGGCGCAACGTTCGCCCGGCTTCAGCCGGTCGTCGTTCATGGCCAGGCACATGGAGCAGCCCGGCTCGCGCCAGTCGAAACCGGCCGCCTTGAAGATGACGTCGAGGCCTTCGGCTTCCGCCTGTTCCTTGACGAGGCCCGAACCCGGAACGATCATCGCGGAGACGGTCGGCGCCACCGTCCGGCCTTCCACGACCTTGGCGACTTCGCGCAGATCCTCGATACGGCCATTGGTGCAGGAGCCGATGAACACCCGATCGACCGCGATGTCGGTGATCTTCGTGCCCGGCTTCAGGCCCATATAGTCGAGCGCCCGCCACTTGGAGACGCGCTTGTTCTCGTCCTGGATCTCGTCCGGATTGGGAACCACGCCCTGAACCGAGATGACGTCTTCCGGCGAGGAGCCCCAGGAGACGATCGGCGGCAGATCGGCGGCGTTGAGAACCACGACGCGGTCGAAATGCGCGCCGTCCTCGGTGTTGAGCGTCTTCCAGTAGGCGATCGCCTGCTCCAGCGCCTCGCCCTGCGGCGCGCGCGGCTTGCCCTTGATGTATTCGAAGGTCTTCTCGTCCGGCGCGATGAGGCCGGCGCGGGCGCCGCCTTCGATCGTCATGTTGCAGATCGTCATGCGGCCTTCCATCGACAGCGCGCGGATGGCTTCGCCCGCAAACTCGATGACGTGACCCGTGCCGCCGGCCGTGCCGATTTCACCGATGATCGCAAGAATGATATCCTTCGCCGTCACGCCGTCGGGCAGCTGCCCGTCGACGCGCACCAGCATGTTCTTCGCCTTCTTCTGGATCAGCGTCTGGGTGGCGAGCACATGCTCGACCTCGGACGTGCCGATGCCGTGCGCCAGCGCACCGAAGGCACCGTGCGTGGAGGTGTGGCTGTCACCGCAGACGATGGTCATGCCCGGCAGGGTGAAGCCCTGTTCCGGCCCGACGATGTGGACGATGCCCTGGCGCTTGTCGGAGGCCGAATAATATTCGACGCCGAAATCGGCCGCGTTCTGGGCCAGCGCTTCCACCTGGATACGGCTTTCCTCGTTCTTGATGCCGAGATGGCGATCCGGCGAGGTGGGCACATTGTGATCGACGACGGCGAGCGTCTTCTGCGGGGCGCGCACCTGACGGTTGGTCATGCGCAGGCCTTCGAACGCCTGGGGGCTCGTCACTTCATGGACGAGGTGGCGGTCGATATAGAGAAGACAGGTGCCGTCGTCCTGCTGATCGACGACATGGTCGTCCCAGATCTTGTCGTAGAGGGTCCGTGGTGCGCTCATGGCGTGTCATCCATTGGAAAGAAGTCATCGGAAAAATCCGGCTGGCCGCCGGCGGGATCAGGCTATCGAAAGCCGGGGCACGCGCCCCCGAGGGATCTATCGAAGTCGGCTGTTAAACGCCCCGGAGACGCGCGCGTAAAAGCGTGCCGGCAGGCGCTTGTGATCCTGCAGCACGACGACATTCTGCGCGCGACATCCGAACTTGGATTCCATGAGGGCTCAGATAGCAGTTTTGCCGCCGGACCGCAAGGTTTCACACGGCGTGGCGGCCGCGGCGCAGCACCCTCGATCTTCACGGTATCGACCGATTCTCTCAGGCTGTGCTTGCCAACCGGCCGAAAGTCTGAGACGCCGGAGACGTCCGTCATCCGGCGGATCTGGGGGAACATCATGACACGACAGATCACGTGGCGGGACCGCGCGCGCTACCAATTCGACAAGAGCATGGCGGCCGGGCCGATCGCGCTGATCGGCTGGCTGGCGGTCATCTCGCTGATCGTCATCGTGTTTGCCGGGCTGCTGCTGGCCATCACCGGCATCGCGCAGGATGGCGGCGAGCCCGTGTCCTTCATCGAGGGCGCGTGGGAATCGCTGATGCGCACCATGGATGCGGGCGCCATGGGCGGCGATGTCGGCTGGAGCTTCCGCGGCATTTCGCTCGCGGTCACCGTCGCCGGCATCTTCGTCTTCTCCGCGCTGATCGGCGTGCTCTCCTCCGGTCTCGACGAGAAGCTGGACGAGCTGCGCAAGGGGCGCTCCCACGTACTGGAGAAGGACCACACGATCATCTTCAACTGGTCGCCCTCGATCTTCGACGTGATCTCCGAGCTCGTCATCGCCAACCGCAGCCGGCGGCGTCCGCGCATCGTCATCATGGCGGGCAAGGACAAGGTGGAGATGGAGGACGAGATCGCCGACAAGATCCCCGATCTCGGCAACACCCGCATCATCTGCCGCAGCGGCGACCCGACCGACCTGCACGACATCAACATCGTCAATCCCCAGGCCTCCCGCGCCATCGTGGTTCTGTCGCCGGAGGGCGACTATGCCGATTCGCAGGTCATCAAGACGATCCTCGCGCTCGTGAACGACCCGTCACGCCGCCCGGAGCGCTACCGCATCGCCGCGGAAATCCGCGATGCCGCCAATGCCGAGGTCGCGCGCATCGTCGGCGGCAGCGAATTGCAGCTGGTGCTGGCCGACGAACTGATTTCCCGCATCGTCGTCAGCTCCAGCCGCCAGTCGGGCCTGAGCGGCGTCTATACCGAGCTGCTCGATTTCGACGGTTCGGAGATCTACGCGCTCGAACAGCCCGGCATCGTCGGCAAATCCTTCGGCGCCGCCGTCATGGCCTACGACACCTCCACCCTGATCGGCATCGGCACCACGGACGGGAAGGTGCATCTGAACCCGCCCACCAGCCGGGTGATCGCCGCCGGCGAACGCGCCATCCTGATCGCCGAGGACGACGACACGATCCGCCTGCGCACCGGCGACTTCACCGTCGATCGCGACGTCATCCGCCCGCGCCCGCCGGTCACGCGCCGGGCGGAAACCACGCTTCTGCTCGGCTGGAACCGCCGCGGCCCCATCATCACCCAGGAGCTGTCGCGCTATGTCGCGCCCGGCTCCCGCCTGACGATCGCTGCCGACACGCCGGAGCTGCTCGACGAGGTCGCGGCCATGCCGTATCTGAAGGAGAACCTTTCCGTGACCTGCCGCGTGATCGACACCAGCAACCGTGCCGCCCTCGATGCGCTCGACGTGCCCGCCTTCGACCACGTTCTGGTGCTCGGCTACAGCGACCATCTGGCCGCCCAGCCGGCCGATACGGCGACGCTCGTGACGCTGCTGCAGCTGCGCAAGATCGCGGAGGCGGCAAACACCCATATCGGCATCGTCAGCGAGATGATCGACGTGCGCAACCGCGATCTGGCCGCCGTCACCCGCGCCGACGATTTCGTCGTCAGCAACAAGCTCGTCAGCCTCATGCTGGCGCAAGCCTCGGAGAACGAGCTGATGGCCGATATCTTCGACGAGCTTCTGGACGAGGACGGCTCGGAAATCTACATGCGCGCCGTCACCGACTATATCGCGATCGACCGCCCCGTGAACTTCTACACGATCACGCTCGCAGCCCTGATGCGCGGCGAGGTGGCGCTCGGCTACAGCAGGAGGGCTGCGTCCGTGCGCGACGAGCGAGGCCTTGGCGGTGTCGTGGTCAATCCCGCCAAGGGAGAGGCGGTGCAGTACGAGGCCGGGGACAAGCTGATCATTCTCGCGCGCGACTGAGAGCAGCGCGCGCGGCGGAGACCCGGACGGCCTTAACCCCGATGCCCGCGCCGCATCCGCTTCTCGAGCCCGCGCAGACCCAGCGACAGGCCGATGGTGAGAAGCAGATAGATATAGGCGACGATCGAATAGGTCTCGAAGAAGCGGAAGGAGCCGGAGGCATAGACCTTGCCCATCTGGGTGATGTCCTGCACGCCGAGCACGGAGACGAGCGACGAGTCCTTGATCATGGCGATGAAATCATTGCCGAGCGGCGGCAGGATGGTGCGGATAGCCTGGGGGAAGACCACGAGCCGGAACCGCTGGAACCGGTTCAGGCCCAGCGCCTCCGCCGCCTCCACCTGACCGCGATCCACCGACTGGATGCCGGCGCGGAAAACCTCGGCGATGAAGGCGGAATAGCCGATGGTGAGCGCGATGATCGCCCGCCACATCAGAGAGAGGTCGCGCACCAGCACCGGCTCCATCGCGCCGGCCGAGATCAGCGGCGTCAAAGCGAGATTGATCAGCCAGACGAGCCCCGGCGTGCCGACGAAGGCGATGTAGAACAGCAGCACGAGAACGGGAATGCCGCGGATCACCTCCGTGTAGAACCGGGCGACCTGACGCAGCACCGGGCTGCGCGACAGCGCCATCAGCGCCACGCCGAGCCCGAGGAGCGTGGCAAGGGCGAAACCGACGATGGTGACGAAGATCGTCACGCCGATGCCGGCGGCAACCACGGCGAAAACGCGGGAATAGAGATCGTTGACGGCGATGAGCACGGCGAGGCCGATGGCGATCGTGCCCAGCGCGATCAGCCACCAGGGCAGCTCCCGCGCCGCCGCGCGCCGGCCGGGGGACGGGCGGTCATCGGAAAGGGATGCTTCGCGAGAGGAGGATTGCGACGAGGGATCCGACGGGCGCGGCGGCATGGCGGGTGGCCTATCCGATCGGCCGCCGCCTCACTCGCCCATCTTGAAGTCGACGAACCACTTGCGGTTCAGCGTTTCCAGCGTGCCGTCCGCCTTCAGCGCCGCGATGGCCGCATTCACGGGCGCGACCAGCTTGGAGCCCTTGGGGAAGATGAAGCCGAAATCCTCGGTGCCGAGCGGGCCGCCGATCAGCTTCAGCCCGCCATCGGACGTATCGACATAGCCCTTGCCGGCCGTGCCGTCCGTCAGCACCACATCGACGTCGCCGGCCTTCAGCGCCTGCACCGTCGCCCCGAACGTCTCGAACAGCTTGACGCGCGGGTTCTGCTCGTTGCCGTCCAGCACCTCGTAGATGGCGGTGTAGAACGGCGTCGTTCCCGGCTGGGCGCCGATGAGGCCGCTGGACAGCGCGGCGAAGGACTTGCCGTCCGTAAACCGGCTCTCGTCGCCGCGCACCAGCATGAACTGCTCGGAGCGCATATAAGGGTCGGAGAAATCCACCTTCTTCTTGCGCTCTTCCTTGATGGTGATGCCCGTCATGCCCATGTCGTACTGCCCGTCGGACACGGACTGGATCATCGCGTCCCAGCTCGTATTGCGATAGGTCACCTTGGCGTTCAGCCGCTTGGCGATCTCGCCCACCGCATCATACTCCCAGCCCGCGGCCTGGCCGGTCTTCGGGTCGATGAACTGCAGTGGCGGATAGGCATTCTCCGTCACCACGACGATGTCGCGCCCGCCGAGATCCGGAAGATCCGCGGCAGCGGCACCGAGCGGCGAAAGGGCAAGGACGGTCAGACCGGCGAGAACATGGCGGCGGGAAAACATGAGGCAGGCTCCTGGCGTGTGACGCGCGAGACTGTCACGAAACTCGCCCGTCGGGCAAGAGCCCAGCGGGCGGCACGGCCATTTCGACGCCGGCGCCGGCGCCGCTGCACAGGATGAACGGGATCGCCGTTCCCGCGCATCGAGCAAAATCGTTGCCGTCCACGCGACCTGCGACCTCCCATGGTTCTCTTTTCAGCCCTATCGGCGGGAAACCTGCCTCCTTCCCCAACCTCCGGCTTGTCCCTACAGATTTTTCCGCAAGGACCCCGACACTCACCCGATGAACGGTCTTCTGGAAGGAATGCTCATGAAACACACGCTTGCACCGGCCCTCCTCGCGGTCTCCCTCTCGGTCGGATCGCTGCTGACGGCCGCCCCGTCGCAGGCGCAGGAGGCCGTGGTGGCGGCGACCGACGCCGAGGCGCTGTTCACCAGTCCGGATCCACAGCTGAACGCCAACAAGCAGGTCGCCCTCGGCATCGTCCGGGACCTGCTGGAAGCCAACCACTGGGACAAGGCCGACCGCTATCTGACCGAGCGCTATCTCCAGCACAATCCGAACGCGGCCTCGGGCCGGGCCGGCGTCGTCGCCTATTTCACGCAGGTGCTGAAGCGCGAGCCCTCGCCGATCCCCGCGAAGATGAAGACGCCGATCGCCTTCGTCACGGCGGAAGGCGATCTCGTCACCGTCGGCTATGTGCGCGAGGTCAAGGACGGGAAGGACCCGTCGAAGACCTACACCACCACATGGTTCGACACCTGGCGGATCAAGGACGGCAAGGCCGACGAGCACTGGGACCCGGCAACGAAGGACTGAGCCGGTTCCTCCCGACCGTCAGACATGAAAAAGCCGCCGGATCGCTCCGGCGGCTTTTTCGAAGGAGAAGGATCCGAAGATCTTATTCTGCAGACTTTGCGTCTTCGGCAGCCTTTGCAGCGGCGGCTTCCGCGGCTGCAGCTTCTGCTGCTGCCTTTTCGGCGGCGAGCGCCTGGGCTGCTGCAACCTTTTCAGCTTCCAGACGGGCCTTTTCCTCGGCAGCCGACTGGCGCGCCGTGTCGTTCAGCTTGCGGGCGCGCGTGCCGGTGTTCTCGACGATACGAGCCGACTTGCCGCGACGATCGCGCAGGTAGTAGAGCTTGGCGCGACGGACCTTACCGCGGCGAACGATCTCGACGCTTTCGACCATCGGCGAATAGACCGGGAACACGCGCTCGACGCCTTCGCCGTAGGAGATCTTGCGAACGGTGAAGCTTTCGTTGATGCCGCCACCCGAACGGGCGATGCAGACGCCTTCATAGGCCTGCACGCGGGTGCGGGTGCCTTCCGTCACGCGTACGTTGACGCGGAGCGTGTCGCCTGCGGAGAATTCCGGGAGGGTACGCTTGGCTTCGATCTTGGCGGCCTGTTCGGCTTCCAGCTGCTGGATGATGTTCATCGGTTTAACCTTGCTTTCTTCTCAAACGGTCAGAGCGCCCAGTGTGTCCTTCGGCCATGCCTCTGGACAGGTCTCTTCCGGTGAAGAGCGACGGCGGATACACCATTCTTTGTTGATGGTCGCGGGCAGGAACCCGAGCCGGTGCGGCCTATACACCGGGATCGCCGATTTGTCACCCCTCCCCGCTTAGGATTCTGCGCGAAGCCTGCCGGCTGTCGAAGCGAAGAATGCGTGTGTCGTCCGCATCGATCACCGCGACACCATCGAACGTCGCGGTGACGCTGCGCCAGAAGGACCATGCCGCAGCGTTGTGCCTGGAGACGCCGAGTTCCCAGATGCCCGCATGCAGCGTCAGGAGCCGGCGGGCCATGCGTTTCCCGACCCCCGTTCGCCGGAACGCCGGGAGCACGCAGAACTCCGCCATCGCACGATCGACCACCAATCCCGAGCAGGAATGCCGGTTGACGAGCGCAAAACCCTGAGGACGCCAGATGCCTTCCGAACGAACCTCGACGAGATAGGCCCAGCGATCGGCGGCCCCGAAATAGAGATAGACGGCATCCACGGGGCCGAAGGCGGAGAGCCCGTGCAGATAGGCGTCGAGCAGGGTCCGCAAGAGGACCCTGTCGGAGGTCTCGGCCGGTCGAATGCGCCAGATGTCGTCCGGCAAGAAAATGTCGGGCCGCGGCATGCCGATAAGCTCCTCCTGCGGATGTCCGTCCTTGTGTTTACGCGCAGGCGCTATACCACGAAAATCAGCCCTTTTCCGATGAATCGCCGATGCCCGTCACAACCGCCGTTCTTCTCTTTCTCGCCGGCTTCCTGTCGAGCGCCGTCAATGCGGTGGCCGGTGGCGGCACGTTTCTCACCTTCGGCGCGATGACGCTGGCCGGCCTGCCGCCGATCGTGGCCAATGCGACATCGTCCATCGTCCAGTTTCCCGGCTACATCACCTCGGCGCTCGCCTATCGGCGCGAACTGATCGCCGACCGGCGGATGGCGGTCATGCTCGGGCTTCTCTCGGCGGTCGGCGGCCTCATCGGCGCCGCCATCCTGCTCGCCCTTTCCAACCCGTCCTTCCGGGCGCTGGTGCCCTGGCTCCTGCTGGGGGCGACCGCGATCTTTGCGGGCGCCCCCCTGCTTCGCCCGGCATCGCGGGAGGCCGGAGCGCCGCTTGGCGTCCTCGGGCTTCTCGGACAGTTCGCGACCTCGATCTATGGCGGCTTCTTCGGGGCCGGCATGGGCATCATGATGCTCGCCGTATTGGGGCTTTCGGCCGGCGGCGGCTATCACCGGATCAATGCGCTGAAGAACCTGCTGGCCGTCATCATCGCCGCCATCGCCGTTGTGGTCTTCACCTTCGGCGGGGTCGTCTCCTGGCTGGAGGCGGCCGTGATGATCCCCGGCGGGGCGCTCGGCGGCTACAGCGGCGTCTGGCTGGCGCGCCGCGTGCCCCAGGCCGTCATCCGCGCCTTCGTCATCGCGGTCGGCCTGCTGCTCGCTTTCTATTATTTCGTGACGGGCTGAGACAGCAGATCCGGCCGGCGCTCCCGCGTCAGCCGCTCGGCCTCCGCCCGCCGCCAGCGCTCGATGGCGCCGTGGTTGCCCGAGGTCAGCACGGCGGGGATGTCCCGTTCCTCGAACACCTGCGGCCGGGTATAGTGCGGGTGCTCCAGGAGCCCGCCCTCGAAACTTTCATGCACGCCCGAAAGCGCATTGCCCATGACGCCCGGCAGGATGCGCACGACGGCATCGAGCAGCGTCAGCGCTGCAGGCTCGCCGCCCGAGAGAATGTAGTCGCCGATCGAAACCTCCTCGAGCGCCCGCGCATCGATGACCCGCTGGTCGACACCCTCGAACCGGCCGCAGACGATGACCGCTCCCGGCCCGGCGGCGATCTCGCGCACCCGCGCCTGGCTCAGCGGCCGTCCGCGCGGGCTCATCAGCAGCCGTGGCCGCCCGTCGTCGCGCGAAACATGATCGATGGCACGGCTCAGAATGTCCGCCCGCAATACCATGCCCGCCCCGCCCCCGGCCGGCGTGTCGTCCACGGTCCGGTGCTTGTCCTCGGCAAAGTCGCGGATCTGCACGGCGTCGAGCGACCACTGCCCGCGCTCCAGCGCTCTGCCCGCCAGGGAATGGCCGAGATGGCCCGGAAACATTTCCGGATAGAGCGTGAGAAGGGTGGCGCGGAACGCCATGGCGGCGCTCATTCGCCGGAGGCGTCGGGCGTGAACGGCCCGGCCGGATCGTCCTTGTCGTCGATAAGACCGGCGGCCACCGGATCGACCAGCATCGTGCCGCCTTCGAGATCGATTTCGAGCACGGAGAACTCGGAAAAGGGAATGAGGACCGGACGACGGCCCGGGCCCTTCAGCTCCAGAAGGTCGCCGGCGCCGAAGTCGAACACGCCGGTCACGACGCCATAGCTCTTGCCCTCGGCATCCTTCGCCTCCAGCCCCTCGAGATCGGCATAGAAGAATTCGTCCTCGTCGAGATCGTCGTCCGGCAGGTTTTCCCGCTCGATGAACAGATCGAGCCCGTTCAGCGCCTCGGCCGCCGTCCGGTCGTTGATGCCGCGAAAGCGAACGATCACGACGGTCTTGCTCTCGCGCACCTCCAGCACCTCGAAGACGCGCCCGTCCTCGCTGTGGAGATGACCGTAGTCGCCAAGTGCCGTCGGCTCCTCGGCAAAGCTCTTCACACGGACTTCGCCGCGCAATCCTTGCGCGCCACCGATCGTGCCCATCAGGACGGGGTTTTTCAGCTTGCTCATGGAGGAACCGTTCTTGAGATCATTCGTCGGAAGGATTGCGCGACCCCATAAACGAAAACGGGCGGCATGAAAATGCCGCCCGTCCCGAAGATGTTTAAAGGGTCGATTACTCGGCAGCAGCGGCAGCGGCGTCTTCAGCCTTCTGCTTGGCTTCGGCGGCGCGCTCGGTCGCCTTCTTGCCGGGCTTGCCCTTGGTCGGGTTGCTGCGGGCTTCGCGCGTGACGATGCCGGCTTCGCTGAGGAAACGCAGGACGCGGTCGGTCGGCAGGGCGCCGTGGTCGAGCCAATGCTGGATGCGCTCGTTGTTCAGTTCGACGCGCTTGGCATCGTCCTTGGCGAGCATCGGGTTCCAGGAACCGACTTTTTCGAGGAAGCGGCCGTCGCGGGGCGAACGGGCGTCGGCGATGACGACCTGATAGAACGGACGCTTCTTGGAACCGCCGCGGGCGAGACGAATTTTCAGTGCCATGTCAATTACTCCTTGAATGTTGGCGTGCCGCGGATGCGGCCTGATGGGTCTGCGAAAGCCGTCAATCCTTCAGATCGGCGGCGATGTCTTCGTGATGCCGGATGACTTCCTTGATGATGAAGTTCAGGAACTTCTCGGCGAAATCCGGATCCAGATGGGCGTCCTTTGCCAGACGGCGCAGGCGTTCGATCTGGTATTCCTCGCGCGCCGGGTCGGCCGGCGGCAAATCGTGGAGGGCCTTGAGAACGCCCACGGCCTTCGTGCAGCGGAAGCGCTCGGCCAGCATATGCACCAGCGCCGCGTCGATATTGTCGATCGACTGCCGGTAGCCGGACAGTTCCCGGGCGATGGAAGGGTCGATGCTCATGCGGGCCTCACTTCTTCTTCGGCAGGCCGGGAAGGCCCGGGAAACCGCCACCGAGACCGGGCAGCTTGCCGCCGCCCATACCGGGGAGACCGCCCATGCCGCCGGGCATGCCCTTGCCGAGGCCGGCGGCTTCCGCCTGCTTCTGCAACGCTTCCAGCTGCTTGGGGTCGAGGCTCGACAGGTCGGGCATGCCGCCCATTCCGCCGCCCATGCCACCGAGGCCCATCTTGCCGGCAAGGCCTCCCATCATCTGCTTCATCATGCCGCCGCCCTTCTTGCCGCCCATGGCCTTCATCATGTCGGCCATCTGGCGGTGCATCTTGAGCAGCTTGTTGATGTCGGCGGCATCCGTGCCGGAGCCACTCGCGATGCGCTTCTTGCGGGAATGCTTGAGGAGGTCGGGATTGGCGCGCTCGGCCTTGGTCATGGAGGAGATGATGGCCATCTGGCGCTTGAACATCCGGTCGTCGAGACCGGCCGCGGCCATCTTGTCCTTCATGCCGGACATGCCCGGCATCATGCCCATGATGCCGCCCATGCCACCCATCTTCTGCATCTGGGAGAGCTGGTCGGCGAGATCGTTGAGGTCGAACTTGCCCGACTTCATCTTGGCGGCCATGGCCGCCGCCTTCTCGGCATCGATGTTCTCGGCGGCCTTCTCGACCAGCGAAACGATGTCGCCCATGCCGAGGATGCGGTCGGCGACGCGGCGCGGATGGAACTCGTCCAGCTCCGACATCTTCTCACCGACGCCGATCAGCTTGATCGGCTTGCCGGTGACGGCGCGCATGGAGAGCGCGGCACCGCCGCGGCCGTCGCCGTCCATGCGGGTCAGCACGAGGCCGGTGATGCCGACGCGTTCGTCGAAATTGCGCGCGAGATTGACGGCGTCCTGACCGGTCAGCGCATCGGCGACCAGCAGGATCTCATGCGGGTTCGAGCGCCGCTTGATCTCGGCCATCTCGATCATCAGCGGCTCGTCGATATGCGTGCGGCCGGCGGTGTCGAGGATGACGACGTCATGGCCGCCGAGCTTTGCCGCCTGCACGGCGCGCGCGGCGATATCGGTCGGCGACTGCCCGGCGATGACCGGCAGCGTGTCGATGCCCGCCTGGACGCCGAGCTGGCGCAGCTGCTCCTGGGCTGCCGGCCGGCGCGTGTCGAGCGAGGCCATCAGGACCTTCTTCTTGTCGCGCGTGTGCAGCCGATGGGCGATCTTGCCCGAGGTCGTGGTCTTGCCCGAGCCCTGGAGACCGACCATCATGATGACGACGGGGGCGGGCGCGTTGAGGTCGATGGAAACGCCGGTGGCGCCCAGCATCTCGACCAGCTCGTCATGGACGATCTTGACGACCATCTGCCCGGGCTTGATCGATTTCAGCACATTGGCGCCGACGGCCTTCTCGCGCACGCGGTCGGTGAACGACCGGACGACTTCCAGCGCCACGTCGGCTTCCAGCAGCGCACGGCGAACCTCGCGCAGGGCAGCCGACACATCGGCTTCCGACAGCGCACCGCGTCCCGTCAATCCGTTGAGGATCGAACCAAGGCGGTCCTGGAGGCTTTCAAACATCGGCTCTTCCTTTTCGTTTACGAGCATGTGCCGCAAACGTGGGTTCCGGGTCGTTTTCAAACAAGACGCAAAGCCGAACGGCACCCGAGGGCGCATCGCGCTGTCGGGTGTTGACCTCCGGGAACGTTTATACCTTGAAAGGGTCCCGGTCGGCGGCTCGGAGTCGTGTCTCGTCGCAGATGGAGCGCGGTAAACAGCAAACGGCCCGGAAAGTCAAGGCTTGCCGCCACCGCAAGGCCGCAGACCTGTCGATCCACATCGGCAAGGTGTCGCTTTCCTGTGGCGCGGGCACGAAAAAGCCGCCATCATCCGCGCATCTGTCGCCGTCGGAAACGACCGCGCGTTCACGGGGATCGGAATGAAACGCCGCACATTCTTCAAATGGTCTCTGGCCGGCGCCATCGCCGCCGTGTCGGGCGGGGTCACCGCAAGGAGCAGCATGGCCGCCAATCGCTACTATAACGGTCCCGTCAGCGATCATTTCGACGGCACCCGCTTCTTCAATCCCGGCGGCGTCGAGCCGAACGGCTTTCGCGATCTCCTGCGCTGGCAGTTCAACGGCCAGAAGGCGACATGGCCGACCACGCCCGACCCGCGCGCGACGGTGACCAGGCCGGACGACTCGGTGACCGGGCAGGACCTGCGCGTCACCATGGTCGGCCATGCCTCCATGCTGATCCAGGTGGCGGGCCTCAACATCCTCACCGATCCCGTCTGGTCGGAGCGCGCGAGCCCCGTTTCCTTCGCCGGTCCGCGCCGCGTCTCGCCACCCGGCATCCGCCTCGAGGATCTTCCCCGCATCGATGTCGTGCTGGTCAGTCACAATCATTACGACCATCTCGACCAGCCGACGATCGCGCGCCTCGAGGCCGACCACAGGCCGACCTTCGTCACGCCGCTCGGCAACGACGTCTTCATCCGCAAGGTGGCGCCCGACGCGCGGATCGCGCTCATGGACTGGGGCGGCGCGCTCGATGTCGCGGCGGGCGTCTCGATCCACTGCGAGCCGGCGCATCACTGGTCGGCGCGCGGGGTCGGCGACCGGCGAAAGGCACTCTGGGCCGCCTTCGTCGTCGCGACGCCGGCCGGCCGGATCTACCATATCGGCGACACCGGCTTTCACGACGGCATCAACTATCGCGCCGCGGCCAAGGCCTATGGCAGCTTCCGCCTCGCCATCCTGCCGATCGGAGCCTACGAGCCGCGCTGGTTCATGAAGGGCCAGCACCAGAACCCGGACGAAGCCATTCAGGGCATGCTTCTCGCGAACGCCGCCTTCGTCGTCGGCCATCACTTCGCGACCATCCAGCTGACCGACGAGGCCATGAATGCGCCGGAACGGGCGCTGGCCGAGGCCCTTGCAAGACACGATGTCGATCCCGCCCGCGTTCGCCCGCTCCATGCCGGCGAGGTCTTCGACGTGCCCCCGGAAAGGAACCCCGCATGACCGCCAGCACCTTTCACCAGCCGGTGGATGCCGCCGAGGTTCCCCGCTTTGCCGGTCACTCGACCTTCATGCGGCTGCCCGCCGTTTCCGACGCCACCGGTCTCGACATCGCGCTCGTCGGCATTCCCTGGGATGGCGGCACGACCAACCGCGCCGGTGCGCGCCACGGGCCGCGCGAGGTCCGCAACCAGTCGAGCCTGATGCGGCGCGTCCATCATGTCACGCTGACCGAACCCTTCAGCCTCGCCAACATCGCCGATGTCGGCGACATCAGCGTCAATCCGATCGACCTTCTCGACGGGTTGAAGCGGATCGAGACTGGCATGCGCGCCATCGTGGACGCCGGCGCCATCCCGCTGTCGGTCGGCGGCGATCATCTGACGACGCTGCCGGTCATGCGCGCGGTGGCGGCAGGCGGCCCGGTCGGCATGATCCATTTCGATGCCCATTCCGACACCAACGACACCTATTTCGGCGGCAACCGCTACACCCACGGCACGCCGTTCCGCCGCGCGATCGAGGAAGGGCTGCTCGATCCGAACCGCACGGTGCAGATCGGCATTCGCGGCTCGATCTACGCGACAGATGAGCACGACTGGGCCCGCGCGCAAGGCATCCGCGTGATCTATATGGAGGAGTGCACCCGCCGCGGCATCGCCGACGTGATGGCCGAAGCCCGCGGGATCGCCGGCGGCCCGGCTGGGGACGGACGGACCTATGTCAGCTTCGACATCGACTGCATCGATCCCTCCATGGCACCGGGCACGGGAACGCCCGAAATCGGCGGCTTTACCACCCGCGAGGCGCAGGCGCTGGTGCGGGAGCTCGCAGGCGTGCGGATCGTGGCGGCCGATGTCGTGGAGGTCGCGCCGCCCTTCGACGTCGCGGGCATGACGGCGCTCGCCGGTGCGACCATCCTGTTCGAGCTGCTCTGCGTGATCGCGGAGGGTGTCGCCGCGCGCCGCTGACGGCAAGCCCCATTGATCCCGGCCTCTGGTCATCCGGCGTATTTTCCGCCATATACGCCCTCTCGCAGGACCTTCGCGCAAGGGTATGGACAGGCATGGACACCACGGTCGAATTCGCAAGGATGAACGGGCTCGGCAATGCCATTCTGGTCGTGGACATGCGCGGCCGGAGCGATACCGTGACCCCGGACGCCGCCATCGCGCTCAATGCCGACCCGCAGACGCGCTTCGACCAGATCATGGCGATCCATGATCCGAAGGCCTCGGGCACCGATGCCTGGATCGACATCCTGAACTCCGACGGCACCAAGGCGCAGGCCTGCGGCAACGGCACGCGCTGCGTGGTGCAGGCGCTGGCGGCGGAAACCGGCCGCAAGACCTTCACCTTCCACACGGTCGCGGGCGTCCTCAACGCCGAGGAACATGCCGACGGCACGATCTCGGTCGACATGGGCAAGCCGGTGTTCGACTGGAACCGCATCCCCCTGGCCGAAGACTTCCACGACACACGCCGCATCGAGCTGCAGATCGGCCCGATCGACGATCCCGTGCTGCACTCGCCCTCCGTGATGTCGATGGGCAATCCGCATGCGATCTTCTGGGTGGATCGCGACGTCATGTCCTACGATCTCGCGCGCTTCGGCCCGCTGCTCGAAAATCACCCGATGTTTCCCGAGCGCGCCAATATCACGCTCGCGCAGGTGACATCGCAGAGCGGCATGACCACCCGCACCTGGGAACGCGGCGCCGGGCTGACGCTCGCCTGCGGCTCGGCCGCTTGTGCGGCGGCCGTCAGCGGTGCCCGCACCGGCCGCACCGGCCGCACGGTGGCGGTGACCGTTGCCAGCGCGGTGCCGGCCGGCGTGCTCACCATCGACTGGCGCGAGCGCGACGATCATGTCGTCATGACCGGCCCGGCCGCCTGGGAATGGTCCGGCCGCGTCGATCCGGCAACCGGCGCCTTCACGCGCGATCCGGATACGAGAGCGCAAGCGGCAGGGGCGACGGCAGAGTGAGCGGCGTCGAGATCATCACCTTCGGCTGCCGCCTGAACACCTACGAATCCGAAGTGATGCGCGGCGCGGCCGAACAGGCAGGGCTCAACAATGCCGTGCTGGTGAACACCTGCGCGGTGACGGGCGAGGCCGTGCGCCAGGCCCGCAAGGCGATCCGCCGCGCCCGGCGCGCGCACCCGGACGCCCGCATCATCGTCACCGGCTGCGCCGCCCAGACCGAGGCCGGCAGCTTTGCCGCCATGCCCGAAGTGGACGCCGTTCTCGGCAATGCGGAGAAGCTCGAAAGCCGCGCCTATCGCGCTCTGCCCGATTTCGGCGTCGGCAGCGAGGAGAAGCTGCGCGTCAACGACATCATGAGCGTGCGCGAGACCGCGCCGCAGATGGTGCGGATGATCGAGGGCCATGTGCGCGCCTTCGTGCAGGTGCAGAACGGCTGCGACCACCGCTGCACCTTCTGCATTATCCCCTATGGCCGCGGCAATTCCCGCTCGGTGCCGATGGGCGCCGTGGTCGATCAGGCCCGCATGCTGGTGGAGAACGGCTACCGCGAGATCGTGCTGACCGGGGTGGACGCCACCAGCTATGGCGGCGACCTGGCCGGCACGCCGACGCTCGGCCTGCTGGCCAAGACCCTTCTGAAGCAGGTGCCGGAGCTTGCCCGCCTGCGCCTCTCCTCCATCGACAGCATCGAGGCCGACCGGCACCTGATCGACCTCATCGCCGACGAGCCACGCTTCATGCCGCACCTGCATCTCTCGCTGCAGCACGGCGACGACATGATCCTGAAGCGGATGAAGCGGCGGCATTCGCGGGCCGATGCGCTCGCCTTCATGCAGGAGGCCCGTCGCCTGCGGCCGGGCATCGCCTTCGGCGCCGACATGATCGCCGGTTTTCCGACGGAGACGGAAGAGATGTTCGCGCAAGCCGGAACGCTGGCGCGGGAAGCTGGCATCGCCAGCCTGCACGTCTTCCCCTACAGCCCGCGCGAGGGCACGCCCGCCGCCCGCATGCCGCAGCACGACCCCCTGCTGATCCGGGAGCGCGCCGCGCGCCTGCGCGCCATCGGCACGGAACTGGCGCGCGACCACCTCGCCTCCATGGTCGGCACCGCGCAGACCGTGCTGGTGGAAAGCAACGGCACCGGCCACACGGAGAATTTCACCCGCGTCGCGACACCGGGGCTCGAACCCCGCTCGCTGGTCGCGACGACGATCACGGGCCACGATGGCAAGAACCTCTCCATCGCCACCGCCGAAAGACAGGCCGCCTGACATGAGCGGCCCCGCAGGTTTCAGGATATAAGATGGCGTTCGACTTCCTCAAAAGGGTCTTCACATTCGACCAGGTGCCGCCGGAAGCGCCCGCGGCCGACGAGCGTGCGCCGGATACGGTGACACCGGACCCGGTCGCCCGGGAGATCCGTGCGTCCGAACCGGCCGATCCCACAGAGACGGTCCCGCAAGACACCCTGCCCGTCGCCGAAGATCCGGTCCTGGCCGAGGAAATCGCCACGGCCGGCGGCCCTTCGGCCGATGAGCGGGCGGACGAGGGGCAGGACACCGAGGAGCCCCTGCTTCCGCTGCCGGCCGTCGAGGACATCGGCGATCTCGGCGTGGTGCCGCTGTCGCTGCTTCAAGCGGAGGCGGAGCTTGCCCCCGGCGAAAGCCCGACCGCCGATCTCGACCGTCCGCGCGACATCTCCACCTTGCCCGCAGGCTTTGCCACGGGGCCGGCGCCCGAGCCGGAGGCCGCACCCGAAGGCGAGCGCCTGACCTGGTTCCAGCGCCTGCGCGCCGGCCTGTCGCGCACCTCCTCGCAGCTGACCGGCCAGATCACCGCCCTCTTCACCAAGCGCAAGCTGGACGACGCGACGCTCGAAGAGCTGGAAGACCTGCTGATCCAGGCCGATCTCGGCGTCGAGACGGCGCTGCGCATCACCGATACGCTCGCCTCCGAGCGCTACGGCCGCGACGTTTCCGGCGCGGATGTCTCGCGCATCATGGCAGCCGAGATCACCAAGGTTCTCACGCCCGTCGCCAAGCCCCTGCAGCTCGATCTCAACCACCGCCCCCACGTCATCCTCGTGGTCGGCGTCAACGGCACGGGCAAGACGACCACCATCGGCAAGCTCGCCGCCAAGCTCTCGGGCGCGGGTCTGAAGGTCATGCTCGCCGCCGGCGATACGTTCCGCGCCGCCGCCATCGAGCAGCTGAAGATCTGGGCGGAACGGACGAACAGCCATATCGTCTCCTCCAAGCTCGGCGCCGATGCCGCGGGCCTGGCCTACGAGGCCTTCGAGGAAGCGCGCCGGCAGAAGAGCGACGTCCTGATCATCGACACCGCCGGCCGCCTGCAGAACCGCACGGAGCTGATGGCCGAGCTCGAAAAGATCGTCCGCGTCCTCGGCAAGCTCGATCCGGATGCGCCGCACACCGTGCTGCAGACGCTGGACGCGACCACCGGGCAGAACGCGCTCAACCAGGTCGAGATCTTCCGCAACGTTGCCGGCGTCAACGGGCTGATCATGACCAAGCTCGACGGAACGGCACGCGGCGGCATCCTCGTCGCCATCTCCGCCAAGCACAAGCTGCCGGTCTACTTCATCGGCGTCGGCGAGGGCATCGACGACCTCGAACCCTTCGAGGCCCAGGATTTCGCCGAGGCGATCGCCGGGATTGCGGATTAGGCACCCGCCAGCCTGCCGAAATTCCGCCGCCGTCCGCGGCCACATCACAAGCATCTCACGAAAAAAGACGATAAGGCAGAGACGATGAAGACCGAACGGCCCGTAGACACCGACGTCACGCCGACCCCCGCCGAGCGTCACCATCCGGGCCTCAAGCTCGCGCTGGAACTCGGGCCCCTGCTGATCTTCTTCTTCGCCAATCTGCGCGGACCCTGGCTTGCCGAGACCTTTCCGGTGCTGACCGAACTCGGCGGCCCGCTGTTCATCGCCACCGGCCTCTTCATGGCGGCCACGGTGATCTCGCTGCTCGTGTCGAAGATCGTGCTCGGCCACCTCCCCGTCATGCCCTTCGTCTCGGGCATCGTCGTCGTGGTGTTCGGCTCGCTGTCCATCTGGCTGCAGAACGACACCTTCATCAAGATGAAACCGACCATCGTCAACACGCTGTTCGGTGCGGTGCTTCTCGGCGGCCTGTTCTTCGGCAAGTCGCTGCTCGGCCACGTCTTCAACGCCGCCTTCCAGCTGGATGCGGCCGGATGGCGCAAGCTGACGCTGCGCTGGGGTATCTTCTTCCTGTTTCTCGCCGTCCTCAACGAAGTCGTCTGGCGCGGCGCCGCCGTCTGGTATGCGCCCGACGCGCAGGCCGCCGACGATTTCTGGGTGGCGTTCAAGGTGTGGGGCACCATGCCGATCACCATCCTCTTCACCATGGCGCAGATGCCGCTCATCCTGCGGCACTCCGTCGAAACCGCATCCGACAAGACATGACGGCCGTTCCTCCACCGGTCGAAGCCCTGCCCCGCAGCCGCACGCTCCTGTGGATCGGCGCCTGCCTCGCCGTGCTGGCGTTTCAGGTGGCCGTGGAGCTGTTCATGGGCCGCACGCCGATCTGCACCTGCGGCGTCGTGAAGCTGTTCGAGCCTGTGGTCAACAGCCCCGGCAATTCCCAGCACCTCGCCGACTGGTACACGCCGTCGCACATCATCCACGGCTTCCTGTTCTACGCGCTGACCGCCTGGCTTTTCCCGAGAAAGCCGCTCGCCGCCCGGCTGTTCGTCGCGACCCTCATCGAGGCCGGCTGGGAGCTGCTCGAAAACTCGCCCATCATCATCGAGCGCTATCGCTCCGCGACCGTCTCGCTGAACTATGTCGGCGACAGCGTGCTGAACTCGGCCATGGACACCGTCTTCATGGCGCTCGGCTTTCTCGCCGCCGCCCGCCTGCCCGTCGCCGTGACGATCGCCATCGCGGTTCTCTTCGAACTCTTCACCGGCTGGCTGATCCGCGACAACCTGACGCTCAACGTGCTGATGCTCGTCTGGCCGATGGACGCGGTGAAGGCGTGGCAGGGCGCGCTTTAGGAGCCCGCAGACGCCTTCTCGATCGCCGGCATGAGGCCTTCCCGCAGGCTGCGGTCGTCGAAGGGGCCGACACGCTTGTAGAGGATCGTGCCGTCGGCGCCGACGAGGTAGGATTCCGGAATGCCGTAGACGCCCCAGTCGATCGCGGCGCGGCCGCGCGGATCGACGCCGATGGCTGAGAAGGGATTGCCGAGTTCGCCGAGGAAACGCAGCGCGTTGTCCGTCTGGTCCTTGTAGTTGATGCCGACGACCTGCAGGCGCGGGTCCTTCGCGAGGGCGAGGATGACCGGGTTTTCCGCGCGACACGGCACGCACCAGGACGCCCAGACATTGACGAGCGTCAGCTTGCCCTTCACCGCGGCATCCGTCAGCGCGGGCATGGGCGCATCGTTCAGCCTCGCACCTTCGAGCGCCGGCAGAGCGAGAGAGGGCGCCTTCGTGCCGATCAGCGCGGACGGGATCTCGCTGATATCGCGGCCGGAATCGAGCTGGCTCCAGAACACGGCGGCAAGGCAGGCAAAGACGGTCAGCGGCAGCAGCGCGAGCGCCAGGCGGCCCTTGGTCGTCGCACGATCTTCCGGCAGGTCGCTCACGGCGCACCTCCACCGGCCGAGCGGCGGCGGATGCCGGCCTCCTCCAGCGCCTGCAATTCGCGGCGCCGGGCGCGCGCGTCGAGAACGACCCAACTGACGAGGCTTGCGACCACGAGAAGCGCGGCACCATAGCTGGCGGCGACATAGGCCAGATGCGCGCTCATGCCGACGCCGCCCCGCGCGCGGCCTGCCGGCGCATGGCCGCAATCCGGCGCCGCCAGATCTCCGTGCGCATCGCGGCGAGATGCAGCGTGAAGAACAGGCAGGTGAAGGCGAGCGCCATGATGAGCAGCGGGCGTCGGAACTCCGGATCGATCGCCGAGCCGCCGAGGCGCAGGACGCTTGCCGGCTGGTGCAGCGTGTTCCACCAGTCGACGGAGAACTTGATGATCGGGATATTGACGAAGCCGACCAGGATGAGCACGGCCGCGACCTTCGCCGCCCGTCCGGCATCGTCCATCGCGCGGTTGAGCGCGATCAGGCCGAGATACATCAGGAACAGGATGAAAAACGAGGTCAGCCGCGCATCCCACACCCACCATGTTCCCCACATCGGCTTGCCCCAGAGCGAACCGGTGACGAGCGCCAGCGCCGTGAAGCCGGCACCGATCGGTGCTGCGCATTTCGCCGCGACGTCGGCCAGCGGATGGCGCCAGACGAGCGTCCCGAGCGCGGAGGCCGCCATGACCGTATAGCCCATCATGGCGAGCCAGGCGGCGGGCACGTGGATATACATGATCCGCACCGTCTCGCCCTGCTGGTAGTCGGCAGCGGTGGTAAAACAGAGCGTCAGACCGATGGCAAAGAGCAGTGCCGTCAGGCTCGCGAGCCATGGCAGCAGGCGCCCGGCCAGCGCGACGAAGCGCGTCGGATTGGCAAGGTCGGTAAAGCTGCGAATGGCAAGGCTTCTCTCACGCATGCGACCTCTCTACCAAGTTCGGAAGGCCTCTTCAATGAACGTCGCAGCCCCCGCGATGGTCACCTTTGCGTCATTCCGACGAGGCGCGCAGCGCCACGGCCGCCGCAGCCGGGCCGATGGCGGCGAAGAAGAGGGTGATGGCGATCAGGATCAGGAAGGGCGGCAGGAAGGGCGCGGGATCCTCGACCGCGGCATAGGCCGCGCTGACCCCGAAGATCAGCACGGGAACGACCAGCGGCAGCACGAGGATGGAGACGAGAAGCCCGCCGCGCGGCAGAGCCACCGCGACGGCCGCCCCCATCGCGCCGATCAGCGTGATCGCCGGCGTGCCCGCCAGAAGCGTCAGCATGGTGGCAAGGATCGCCGCCGGCTCCATGTTGAGGAAGAGGCCGAGAAGCGGCGAGATGAGCACGAGCGGCAGACCGGAGGCGGTCCAGTGCGCGAGGCACTTGACGAAGACGACGAGCACCAGCGGCGTCTCCTGCATCAGCATGACATCCAGTGCGCCGTCCTCGCGCTCCGCCTGGAACAGCCGGTCGAGCCCGAGCAGCGAGGCGAGCAGCGCGCCGATCCACAGCATCGCCGGCCCGACCCGCGCCAGGAGCTTCAGGTCCGGCCCGAGCCCGAAGGGCACCACGGCGACGACCGCCAGGAAGAACAGGATGCCGGTCAGCGCGCCGCCGCCGGCCCGCGTCGCAAGCTTCACATCGCGCAGGTAGAGCGCCATCATGCCGGCACCGCAAAGCCGGACATGGTCAGCGTCTGCGCACCCGGCACGTCCAGAGCCTGGTGCGTGGCGGCGATGACGATGCCGCCGGCGGCGCGATGTCCGGCAATCAGCGCCTCCACCATCCGCTCGCTCGCCGTATCGAGCGCTGCCGTCGGCTCGTCCATCAGCCAGACGGGGCGGTGCGCGACCAGAAGCCGGGCAAGGGCTGCGCGGCGCTGCTGCCCGGCCGAGAGATAGCCGAAGGGCAGATGACCGAGGCCCCCGAGGCCCACCGTCGCCAGCGCGGCGTCTGGAGGAACCGTCGGATCCGTCTCGCCCGGCCGACCGCTAAAGCGTGCCCAGAACACGAGATTCTCTGCAACCGTCAGGTCGCGCTTCATGGCGTTGCGGTGTCCGAGATAGTGGAGTGATTCGCGCACCGGCGCCGTCGGGTCGGCGATGCCTTCGAGCAGGATCGTGCCGCTGTCGGCCGGATGAAGACCGGCGAGCGTACGGAGAAAAGTGGACTTCCCGGTGCCGTTTCGACCGGTCACCAGCAAGGCGCCGCCGGCATCGAGAACGAGGCAAATCGCCCGGAAGATCGGGTCTTCGCCGCGGCTGGCGCCCAGCCCGTCCACGCGCAGGCGAAATGGCATTCATCGTCCTTTTACGACGTTGGTCGCATTGAAAAAAATTGTCTCGAATTGACGGCGTTCGATCTGGCACGTTTTGGCGAAATTATCTATAACGCGCCCAACACGCCAGCGGTCGGCGTGAATTTCATCCTAGCGCCGAACATGGAAGTTTTTCCACGTGCGGACAGCGGAAATGACCGTACCCGCATCCCAATCTGCGCCTTCAGGCGCTCGGGCGTTCGCACGTCAGTTTATGGCGATCAGACGGAACGGGGTATCTCAGTGTCCAAGTCCCTAGACAGTTTCAATTGTCGTTCGACCCTTTCGGTCAACGGCGCCGACTATGTCTATTTCAGCCTGCCCAAGGCCGAAGAGAACGGTCTCGCCGGCATCTCGCGGCTGCCTTACTCGATGAAGGTCCTGCTGGAAAACCTGCTGCGCAACGAAGACGGCCGGTCCGTCACCAAGCAGGACATCCTCAACATCGCCGCCTGGCTCAACGACAAGGGCACGGCTGAAAATGAAATCGCCTACCGTCCGGCCCGCGTGCTGATGCAGGACTTCACCGGCGTTCCCGCCGTCGTCGATCTCGCGGCCATGCGCGACGCCATGGTGGCGCTGGGTGGCGATCCGGAGAAGATCAACCCGCTCGTTCCCGTCGATCTCGTCATCGACCACTCCGTCATCGTCGACGAATTCGGCACGCCGAACGCGTTTGCCCGCAACGTCGAGCTCGAATACGAGCGCAACGGCGAGCGCTATCGCTTCCTGAAGTGGGGCCAGCAGGCGTTCAAGAATTTTCGCGTCGTCCCCCCGGGAACCGGCATCTGTCACCAGGTCAACCTTGAATATCTCGGCCAGACGGTCTGGACCAAGGAAGAAGACGGCGAAACGATCGCCTATCCCGACACCTGCGTCGGCACCGACAGCCACACCACGATGATCAACGGCCTGGGCGTGCTCGGCTGGGGCGTCGGCGGCATCGAGGCGGAAGCGGCCATGCTCGGCCAGCCCGTCTCCATGCTCCTGCCGGAAGTCATCGGCTTCAGGCTCACCGGCAAGGTCAAGGAAGGCGTCACCGCGACCGACCTCGTGCTCACCGTCGTGCAGATGCTGCGCAAGAAGGGCGTCGTCTCCAAGTTCGTCGAATTCTTCGGCCCCGGCCTCGATTCGATGACGCTGGCCGACCGCGCCACCATCGGCAACATGGGCCCGGAATACGGCGCGACCTGCGGCTTCTTCCCGGTCGACGGCGAAACCATCAACTACCTCACCATGTCCGGCCGCACGACGGACCGGATCGCACTGGTCGAAGCCTATTCCAAGGCGCAGGGCATGTGGCGCAACGGCGACGGCGCCGAGCTGGTCTTCACCGACACGCTGGAACTGGACCTCGGCGACGTCGTGCCGTCCATGGCCGGCCCGAAGCGTCCCGAAGGCCGCATCGCCCTCGAAGGCATCGCCCCGGGCTTCGCCAAGTCGCTCGAAGCAGACTACAAGAAGCCCGGCCAGCTGGACAACCGCTACCCGGTCGACGGCACGGACTACGATCTGGGCCATGGCGACGTGGCGATCGCCGCCATCACCTCCTGCACCAACACGTCCAACCCCTCGGTGCTCATCGCGGCCGGCCTTCTCGCCCGCAATGCCGTCGCCAAGGGCCTGAAGAGCGCACCGTGGGTGAAGACCTCGCTGGCTCCGGGATCACAGGTCGTCGGCGAATATCTCGAGAAGTCGGGCCTGCAGAAGGACCTCGACGCGCTCGGCTTCAATCTCGTCGGCTTCGGCTGCACGACCTGCATCGGCAATTCCGGCCCGCTGCCGGCGCCGATCTCCAAGACCATCAACGACAAGGGCCTGATCACGGCCGGCGTCCTCTCGGGCAACCGCAACTTCGAAGGCCGCATCTCGCCGGACGTCCAGGCGAACTACCTCGCCTCGCCGCCGCTGGTCGTGGCCTATGCGCTTGCCGGCACGGTCCAGAAGGACCTGACCACCGAGCCGCTCGGCATCGGTTCGGACGGGCAGCCGGTGTTCCTCAAGGACATCTGGCCGACCTCGCACGAGATACAGGAATTCATCCTGAAATACGTCACGCGCGAACTCTACGAGAGCAAGTACGCCGACGTGTTCAAGGGCGACGTCAACTGGCAGGCCGTTCAGGTTCCCGCCGGCCAGACCTATGCCTGGGACGACGATTCGACCTATGTGCAGAACCCGCCCTACTTCGTGGGCATGGGCAAGTCGGGCTCCGGCATCTCCGACATCAAGGGCGCCCGCGTCCTTGGTCTCTTCGGCGACAAGATCACCACCGACCACATCTCGCCGGCCGGTTCGATCAAGGCGGCATCGCCCGCCGGTGCCTACCTCACGGGCCATGGCGTCGGCGTTGCCGACTTCAACCAGTACGGCACGCGTCGCGGCAACCATGAAGTGATGATGCGCGGCACCTTCGCCAACATCCGCATCCGCAACCACATGCTCGGCCCGAACGGCAAGGAGGGCGGCTACACCTTCCACTATCCGTCGAAGGAAGAGATGTCGATCTACGACGCGGCCATGCAGTACAAGGAAGAGGGCGTTCCGCTCGTCATCTTCGCCGGTGGCGAATATGGCAACGGCTCCTCGCGCGACTGGGCGGCCAAGGGCACCAACCTGCTCGGCGTCAAGGCCGTCATCGCGGAAAGCTTCGAGCGTATCCACCGGTCCAACCTCGTCGGCATGGGCGTCGTGCCCTTCGTCTTCGAGGCCGGCACGACCTGGGCCTCGCTGAACCTCAAGGGCGACGAGATCGTCACCATCGAGGGCCTGACGAACGTCCAGCCGCGCGAAAAGCGCACGGCCGTCATCACCTATGCCGATGGCTCGGTGAAGGAGGTTCCGCTGATCTGCCGCATCGATACGCTGGATGAGGTCACCTACATGAACAATGGCGGCATCCTGCAGACGGTTCTGCGCGACCTCGCCGCCTGAGGCGTCACGACCTGACAATTGCGAAGGCCGGAACCCCGTTCCGGCCTTTGGCATGTCCGGTGTCCGGATATCGTCGCCTCGAAAAATTTCACTCCAACGTGACTTTGTGTTGAGGACGCTGCGGCGTATGAAAGAGCGGTTTCCGGCTGCCGCAATCCTGCCCGAATTGGAATCTGCCCGAAGTGGACCTTGCATGCCCGCCTTAAAGACCTTTCGTTTGCGCCTGATCGGCAGTCTCTTTCTGCTCGCGGCCCTTCCGGCCGCAGCCGAGGAGACAGCGCCGCAGACGACGCAGGTGAAGACCGAGGCGGACGGGCTGGAGGTGACGCAGCCGAAGGGCGTCGTGGAGCTTTTCACCAGTCAGGGCTGCGCCTCCTGTCCGCCAGCCGACGCCGCGCTGAAGCATCTGATCGATGACGGTTCGATCGTCGCCCTCTCCTACCACGTGGATTACTGGAACTATCTCGGCTGGGCCGACACGCTCGCCTCGAAGGAAAACACCGCTCGGCAATATGCCTATGCCAAGATGTTCGGCCGCAACGGCGTCTACACGCCCCAGGCGGTGCTCAACGGCCGCGATCAGGTCAACGGCGCCAATCTCTCGGGCATCAAGGGCCGTCTGATCGCGCTGAGCGGTGCGGATGCGGGCATGAAGGTGCCGATTTCGGCCGAGCGCAAGGACGACGAGATCGACATCACGATCGGGGAAGGCGACGGCAAGGCCAATGTCGTCATCGTCTATTTCAACCGCCAGAAGGTGGTGGATGTGGAAAAGGGCGAGAACAGCGGCAAGAAGATGTCCTACTGGCACGCCGTGCGCGATATCCAGACGATCGGCATGTGGGACGGCACGTCCGCTCGCTTCGTGCTGCCCGCCTCCGTGCTCGACCAGGAAAAGGACAGCGGCTGCGCGATCCTGCTGCAGCAGATGAAAGACGCGGAAACACCCGGCGCCATCGTCGGGGCGGCGACGCTGATGGCGGCGCCCTGACGCATTTTCAGTCGAAGCGGCATCGCTTCGGCGTCGCAGAATGCGGCAAAACAGGAGACGAGATCCGTTCCGGAGAACCCATGTTCACCGGAACCGCTCTGGCCTGCGAGAATGGCCCGGTCCGGCATATCGAGGGCTGGGGGCTGAGGGTTTCGATAGAACCGGACCGGGCGGTCAGGGCGGCGCCGGCCCGAGGCCGATGCCGATGCCGGTGACCTTCCATGCGCCCGCATGACCGGAGGTCGGACAGGGCGGGCAGCACGGAAACCCCGAGCCGGCGAACGAGAGACGCTGATCGACCGGCCGGGCGGCGCGCGGCACTTCGGAAAACCGAAGCGGCGGCGACGGACCGACTTAACCGTCGAAATCGGGCGCCGGTTTGACCGCAATGCGGCCGTGCAAAAAAAGCCGTCGCTTGCCGACCTCCCTCGCCCTTGCGCCCGAATGCCATTCAAGCTTGATTTTCGGCGGCACTCAGGCACACTGTTACCGTCCTGTCATAACAAAAGGCCGGAATGTGCATGACCGATCAGACGGATTTGCAAGGTCGCCAAACCCTCCAGGCATCTGAAAGCGTTGTCGTCGATCTCAGCGACTATCGACATGCCAGGGACCCCCTTCCCGTAACGTTCCACCGCCGCGAGCTCGACCAGATCCTGTGGGTCTACGGCCGCATGGTCGGGGAAGGCGAGTGGCGCGACTACGCGCTCGACCATATGCGCGACAAGGCGGTCTTCTCCGTCTTCAAGCGCTCGGGCGAACAGCCGCTCTACCGGGTGGAGAAGACCCCCAAGCTCGCCGCCAAGCAGGGCGCCTATGCCGTGGTCAACACCCACGGCATGATCCTGAAGCGCGGGCACGAGCTCGCCCAGGTGCTGAAGGTCTTCGACAAGCTGCTGAAGGTCGTGAAAAGCTGAGCGTGCGGGCGTCCGCCTGAAGGGTCTCGGCGGAAAGCGCTATCAGGCGCCGTAGAGCGTATCCGGATAGACGCCATCGGCCGGCACCGTGTCGAGGCCCTCGCCGAGCGCCAGCTGCATGAAGGTGGTATCGAGCCAGCGGCCGAACTTGTATCCGCTCCCCTTCACCGTGCCGCAATCCACGAAGCCGGTGGACCGGTGGACGGCGATCGAGGCGGGATGGGCGCCGCCGATGACGGCCACCATCTGGCGGAAGCCGAGATCCGTGCAGCGCGCGATCAGCTCGCTCAGAAGCGCCTTGCCGACGCCGCGTCCGCGCGCCTCGGGCGCAAGATAGATCGAATCCTCGACAAGAAACCGGTAGGCGCTGCGGGTGCGGAAGGCCGAGGCATAGGCATAGCCGATCACCATGCCGTCCGCATCTTCCGCGACGATATAGGGATAGCTGTTGCCGGTAATGGTGGAAAAGCGCGTCGTCATCTCCGCCTGGTCGGGAACGGCAATCTCGTAGGTCGCAACGCCGTTGCGAACGGACTCGCTGTAGATGTCCGTGATGGCAGGGATATCGGCAAGGGAAGCATCGCGCAGCGTGAAGGACATGGTGGCAGCAATCTCGAAGGACATCGGTGTCCGACGTCCTTCCACATTCCCCCGGTCCGATCAAGGCGGTCGCGCCCGCGCACGAAAAAAGGCGGCCGAAGCCGCCTTTCCGAAGAGCAGGTCGGAACCTGAGCCTAGTTGCGGTTTCCGAGAAAGCGCAGCATGAAAAGGAACAGGTTGACGAAGTCGAGATAGAGCGTCAGCGCGCCCATGATCGCCTTGCGGCCAGCCGCCTCGAAGCCGTCGCCTTCGAAATACATCTCCTTGATGCGCTGCGTGTCGTAGGCGGTGAGGCCCGCGAAGATCAGCACGCCGATGACCGAGATGGCGAACTGCAAGGCAGACGACGCGAAGAAGATGTTGACGAGCGAGGCGATGATCAGGCCGAACAGACCCATGACCAGGAACGAGCCCATGGCCGACAGGCTGCGCTTCGTCGTGTAGCCGTAGAGCGACAGCGCGCCAAAGGAGGCCGCGGTCACGAAGAACGTGCGCACGATGCTCTGACCCGTGTAGATCAGCATGATCGACGAGAGCGACAGGCCCATCAGCGCGGCATAGACCCAGAATGTGGTCTGGGCTGCCGAAACGCTCATGGAATTGATCCGGAAGCTAAGGAACAGCACCATGCCGAACGGGGCGAGCATGATCAGGTACTTCAGCGGGCTGACATAGATCGCCTGGCCGAACGCGGTCAGCTGACCGTCGGCAAATGCGAACTGGAACGCGAGAAACGCGGCGACACCGGTAATGGCGACGCCGAGCGCCATGAGATTGTAGACCCGCAGCATGTAAGCGCGCAGGCCCTGGTCGACAGCAGCGTCAGCGCGCGCGCCGGCGGTCTGCATGCGATAGTTTCTGGGATCGGACATTCTTATCCTCTTATCAGCTCGACGGGACGGACAGGTCGCGACGGACATCGGACCGGGCATCGCTGCTGAGCTTCAGCAAGCCTTGGTGACAATATGATGCGGAACCGCCCCATTCTCAAGGGCGGCTCCGTCGCATGACGCAATTGTAATGCGGGAAGACACGCCGCAGAGCCCCGGCCGGCCCTCAGAGATCGCGCAGAACCGGCGCCGCCTTCTGCCCCAGCACGCGCCATGTCCCCGCCAGCCCGATGCCGACCGTCATGACCAGAGCGATGACGATGGTCAGGACGGCCACGTCCGGCAGGAAGGACGAGGGCAGCGTCATGATGCGCGCCACGACGAACCATGCCGCCACGCCGCCCGCCAGTAGCGCGAAGATGGCGGTGGACAGGCCGAGGATCGCATATTCGTAGCAGAAGGCGCGGATCAGCGTCGCGCGGGTCGCACCCAGCGTCTTCAGCACCACCGCGTCATGGATGCGCGCGCGGTTGCCGGCGGCCAGCGCGCCGGAGAGCACGAGAACCGAGGCGACGAGCGCGACGCCGGCCGCAGCGCGGATCGCGGTGGCCAGCTGTCCGAGCAAGCCGTTGACGATGTCGAGCGCATCCTTCACCCGCACGCTGGTGATGGTCGGATAGGTGTTGGTGATCTGGCGCAGCGCCGCCGCCTCCTGCGCCTCGGTCGCCGAGGGATCGATGACGGTCGCAAGCCAGGCATGCGGCGCGCCGGCGAAGGTATTCGGCGAGAATACCATGACGAAGTTGATCGACAGCGATTCCCATTCGACCGTGCGGAAATTGGAGATGCGGGCCGTGATGTTGCGGCCGAGAACGTTGACGGTGACGGTGTCGCCGACCTTCAGGTCCAGCTCGCGCGCCTCCTGCTCGGAGAAGGACACGAGCGGCTCTCCGCTGTAGCCGTCGGGCCACCACGCACCTTCCACAAGGCGCGAATTCTCCGGCAGGTTCGTCGCATAGGTGATGCCGCGGTCGCCCCGCAGCACCCAGCGCCCGGCCGGCGCGACCTCGCGCTTGGCGACGTCCTCGCCGTTGAAGGCGAGAATGCGGCCACGCAGCATCGGCACCTCGATCACCTTGCCCGCCGGCAGCGCCGTGTTGAGAAGTGCGCGAAAGCCTTCGATCTCGCTGCCCTGGATGTCGACGAAGAAGAAATTGGGCGCCTGCTCCGGCAGGTTGCCCGTCAGCTCCCGCCGCAGGTTTCCGTCGATCAGCGCCAGTGTTACCAGGAGCGCCAGCCCGAGGCCGAGCGAGAGAACGACGGAGGGCGTCAGCGCACCGGGCCGATGGATATTGCCGATCGCCAGCCGCAGCGCCGGCGAGGATACCCGCGGGCTCCGCCGCGCCAGCGCCGCCACCAGCACGGACACGCCGCGCAGGACGACGAAGGAGAAGGCGATGGCCCCGAGGAAGACGAGCGAGATCAGCCGGTCGTAGGCCGTGAAGATGGCGAGAGCCGCCAGCACCGCGAGGCTCAAGCCTGCCGCCGCCAGATAGGGCCAGGTCGGCCAGCGGTTGCGGTCGAAGTCCTGATTGCGGAAGAGCGCGGTTGCCGGCACGCTGCGGGCGCGGCCGAGCGGCAGGCAGGCAAAGGCGAGCGCCGTCAGCAGGCCGAACAGAGCGGCGAGCCCGAGCGCCGAGGGATAGAGCCGCAAATCCGTCGATATCGGCAGGATATCGGCGAGGAACCGCGCGGCGACCAGCGGAATGATGGCGCCGACGACGAGACCGATGACGATGCCGATCATCGCGATCAGCAGGATCTGGATAAGATAGATGGTGGAGACGAGCGCGCCGGGGGCGCCCAGGCATTTGAACGCCGCGATGACGCCGCGCTTGGCATCGAGATAGGCCCGAACCGCATTCGCGACTCCGACCCCGCCGACGATCAGCGCCGTCAGCCCGACCAGCGTCAGGAACTGCGAGAAGCGCGTGATGTTCGCCGTCAGCGACGGCGCGGCATTTTGGCTGGAGCGGATGGACCACCCCGCCTGCGGAAACTGCTGCTCGGCCTGGGCGCGAACGGCCGGCACGCCCGTGGGGTCTGAAAGGCGCACCTTGTAGGCGTGCTCCACGAGGCTTCCGGTCTGCACGAGCCCGCTGGCCGCCAGCGCCTGCTGCGACACCATCAGCCGCGGCGCGAAACCGAACCCGTCCGAAAGCGCATCCGGCTCGCGCACCAGCGTGCCGGAGATCCTTACCCGCGCATTGCCGATCAGCAGCGTATCTCCCGGCTTCACGCCGAGACGATCGAGAAGCAGCGGTGCCGCAAGCGCGCCATACGTGCCGTTTTCCGCCGACAGAAGAGAGGAAAGCGGCGCCTGCGGCACGCTTTCCACCGCGCCGTAGAGCGGATAGGCGGCATCCACCGCCTTCAGCTCCACCAACGCCTGGTTCGAACCATCGGGAAGCCGCGCCATGGAGCGCAGTCCGGACGAGAGTGAGACATCGCCGGAACCGTCGAGAAAGCTCTTCTCCTCGGTATTGGCCAGACGGTTGTTCAGCTCGAAGCGGATATCGCCCGCCAGCAGCGCCTGCCCCTGGGAGGCGATGGAGCCGGTGATGGCCTGCGACAGCGAGTTGACGCCGGCGATCGCCGCCGTTCCCAGCGCGATGCAGGCAAGGAAGATGTAGAAGCCCGACAGGCCGCCGCGCATTTCGCGCAGCGCCAGCCGCAAGGCGAGCGACAGGTTCGGCAGGCGCAAGGACGCCATCATGCCGAAACCGCTGACGGCGCGAGATCCGCAAGCGCGCGTCCATCATCCACGATGGTGCCGGAGCGGACCTTGATCTGGCGCGAGCAGCGGGCCGCCAGGCTGTTGTCGTGGGTGACCAGAATCAGCGTCATGTCGCGTTCGGCCTGCTTGGAAAAGATCAGGTCCGCGATCTGCCGCCCGGTTTCGGTGTCGAGATTGCCGGTCGGCTCGTCGGCGATCAGAAGCTTCGGCGAGGGCGCGAGCGCCCGGGCGATGGCCACGCGCTGCTGCTCGCCGCCGGAAAGCTGCCCCGGATAATGCGACAGCCGCTCGCCGAGCCCGACCGACGTCAGTTCGCGGCGGGCGATCTCGAAGGCATCGCGCACATTGGCAAGCTCGAGCGGCACGGCGACGTTTTCGAGCGCCGTCATATTGGGAATGAGGTGAAACGACTGGAAGACGATGCCGATGTTGCGGCCGCGGAAATCGGCCACGCGGTCTTCGCTCAGTCCCTGCAGCGGCGTCCCGTCGATGACGATCTCGCCCTTGTCCAGACGCTCCAATCCGGCAAGCACCATCAGCAGGGTCGATTTTCCCGAGCCGGAGGGGCCGACGATCCCGACCGATTGTCCGGCGTCGATGTCGAGGCTCATGCCTTTCAGCACATGGACCGACGCTGCGGCCTGCCCGAGGGTCAGATCCGCATTTTTCAGTTCGATCATGGTTTTTGCCACGCTGGTCCGCCCTATATGTGGATTATGCTGCAATTGCTCACATCCCGATTTAGGAGCGGCTTGATGCGAATGAAAGGTTTCAGGGCGCTTTTCCTGGCTGCTCTCGCAGGTTTGATCGCGGCGGGGCCGCTTCGCGCCGCGCCTGTCGAACTCGTCGGCTTCGGCGACAGCCTGATGGCAGGCTATCAGCTTGCGCCCGGCGACGCCTTTCCCGCACGGCTGGAGAAGGCCTTGCGCGACAAGGGCCATGACGTGTCCATCTCCAATGCCGGCGTTTCCGGCGACACCACCTCCGGCGGCCTCGCCCGCATCGACTGGTCGGTTCCGGACGGCACCAGGGGCGTCATCCTGGAACTGGGCGCCAACGATGCGCTGCGCGGCATTCCGCCGGAAGAAAGCCGCAAGAACCTCGTGGCGATGATCGAGAAGCTGAAAGCCCGCGGCATCGGCGTGCTCCTCGTCGGCATGCTCGCACCGCCGAACATGGGCGGCGACTATGCGGACCGCTTCAACCCGATCTATCCGGACCTCGCCAAGACCTACGGCCTCCCGCTCTACCCCTTCTTCCTCGACGGCGTGGTGGAGGATGCGGGCCTGAAGATCGAGGACGGTATGCACCCGAACCCGAAAGGGGTCGGCGTCATGGTCGAGCGGATGCTCCCCGTGGTCGAGGCCTTCGTCGCGGGCCTGCCGAAATGATTCGCGTGGCCCAACGGGCGACACCGTTGCGCGCCGCTTACCCATCGGCGGGCGAGGGGGTCCGTTCAGCGGGCGTTAATCACCGTTGGACAAATATTGCAGGTGCGAATTTGTAGTTGCCTGCCGTCGCGCGTCGTGATCGGCTGGGGATGTCTGCAAGAGGTTTTTGCAAGATTCGGGGAGCTCGTCATGCCGAGACTGTTTACCGCCCTCGAAATCCCGCGCAACGCGGCGATGAGCCTGTCCCTCCTGCGCGGGGGCCTTCCGGGCGCGCGCTGGATCGACGTCGAGAACTACCACATCACCCTCCGCTTCATCGGCGATGTCGACAATCGCACGGCCGACGAAATCGTCGATCGCCTCGACCGGATCGAGCGACCGGAATTCGAACTTCAACTGACGGGAACCGGCGCCTTCGGCTCCAAGAAGCCGCATTCGGTCTGGGCCGGCGTCACCAATCCGCCGGAGCTGGTGGCCCTCCAGGCCGAGATCGAGCGCATCTGCCAGCGTCTCGGCCTTCCCGCCGATCCCCGCAAATTCACGCCCCATGTGACGCTGGCGCGCCTGCGCGCCTCGCGCGTCGATGACGTGGTGCACTATCTCTCGGGGCGCGGCGGCTTCTACACCAACCCGTTCACCGTCTCGCGCTTTGTGCTCCTGTCTTCGCGCGACTCCGTCGGTGGCGGCCCCTACCTGACGGAAGAGGTGTTCCAGCTCCACGAGCCGCGCTCCTCCGGCTTTGCAAGGCACGCGGAACAGGTAGCCAAAGGCATGCTGTGACCGCACGGCACCCTCCGGTGCCGACGGAAGACGGGAAGGAACCGGCATGACCAAGCGCGACAGACTGAACGCCGACGATATCGCCGAAGGGCTTGCGGACCTTACCGGCTGGTCCTTGTCGGCGGACGGGTCTGCCATCGAGAAGACCTACCACTTCCCCTCCTTCGTCGAGGCTTTCGGCTTCATGAGCCAGAGCGCGCTGGCCGCGGAGAAGCTCGATCATCACCCGGAATGGTTCAACGTCTACAATCGCGTCGACGTGACGCTGACGACGCACACCGCCAGAGGCGTGACGGCGCTCGACCTCGCACTCGCGGCGCGCATGGAGGCGGCCGCATCGCACGCGCGCGCATGACCATCGTTTGAATTGCCCGAATGTTTTCCCATATCTGCAATGAGAGAACAGCGAGGTATGGCGCATGAAAGCGGAAACGACGATGGACGAGGTCAAGATCGGCGAAATTCTCCTGCCGGGCGACCGTAGCGAGCAGGAATCCAAGGCGCAGAAGGTTCGCCGCCGGTTCTGGCCGACCCTCAAGCGTGCCGTGCGACAGGTTCCCTTCAGCCGTGACCTCGTCGCCGCCTATTATTGCGCCATGGACCCTGCGACGCCGCTGCGTACCCGCGGCATCCTGCTGGGCGCGCTCGCCTATTTCGTCATGCCGTTCGACGTCCTGCCCGACGTTCTCGCCATGGTCGGCTTTTCCGACGATATCGCGGTGCTGACCGCAGCCTTCGCCGCCATCAGCGGCCAGATCAAGGAGGAGCATTACGGCAAGGCGGACACGGCGCTCGGCGAGGAAGGCCTCGCTGCCTGACCCGATACGGCGGGAAACCCCTATTCCGTCCCGTCGATGCCGTCATCGTGAAGAAGCGTGCGCAGCTTTCCAAAGGCAAGCCGGATCCGCGACTTCACCGTGCCAAGGGGCAGGCCGGTCGAGGCGGCGATTTGCGAATGCGACTGTCCGAAGAAAAAGGCGAGCTGGATCAGCTTGAGCTGCTCGCTCGGAAGCTTGGCCAGCGCCGTGCGCACCACATCCTCCCGATCGCCGCTCTGGACGAGCTCGTCCGGCGCAGGCGGTGCGGCCGGTAAAAGAAGAGGGTCCTTCTCGTCCAGCTTGCGCGTCAACTGCCGCCGTGCGGCGTCGATACGCCGGTTTCGCGCGATCCGGAAGAGCCAGGTGGACAGCGAGGACTTCTCGGCGTCGTAGAGATCCGCCTTGTGCCAGAGGACGATCATGACCTCCTGCACGATCTCCTCCGCCTCGTTGGACGGCGTGTTCTGTCGCAGCAGGAAGGATTTCAGCCGGGGAGCGAAAAAATGAAACAGTTCGGCGAAAGCGGCTTGGTCCCGCTGTTTCGCGACGGCATCCGCCAGCCCTGCGAAATGCTGTCTCGCGTCCCCTGTCATGCCTGCCTTCAGGGCCTCCGAGCCCAAGATCTGGTGTATGTGAAACAAGAGGTAAAGCTGATTCGGAAAACGTCAAACTGTTGCCCGATTCTTTGTGACATTACCGGCCCATCGGGGTGAATTTATCGCGAAATCGGACCGTTTCCGATCCTACCTGACCCTTTCGAAACACGTAAGGCAGCCGCAGACCGCGGATGTCGGCGGCGCGTCGAACCCGAAAGCCCCGATAGGACGAACAGGCTGTCTGAGAGCGCCATCCAGGACGAAGGCACGGCGGGTCCGGCAAGGATGCCGGTCGCCGCGAACGATGCACGGGGCGGCTGTTGCGTACCGTTTCCGCACGTTCCCGCCTTATTCTTGTGGTGTTGACGGTTTGGTAACCTGAATGAAGTCACAATAATCGTAATCGCGACCATGCATCGCCCGGCATCGGACGGGCGCTGGCAGCAAGACAACCGGCAGGACAAGATGTTTGTAAGACAGCTCTCAACCGCACTCGCACTCCTTCTCGCTGGCGCAGGCATCGCTTCGGCACAGTCTCCGACGCGCATCCAGCAGTTCAACGCCTGGGGGGCCTATTCCTACCAGTCAGGCAAGTCGAAGGTCTGCTACGTCCTGTCGGTGCCGAAGGAAAAGAGCCCCGCCAATGTCGATCACGGCGATATCTTCTTCCTGGTCTCGCAGCGTCCCGGACAGAACATTTCCTACGAGCCGCAGGCCATGATGGGCTATGCCCTGCAGGAAAACTCCAAGGTCACCGTGACCATCGACGCCAAGAACTTCACGCTGTTCACCAAGGGCAACTCCGCCTGGGTCGAGAACGCCGCCGAAGAGCCGGCTCTGGTGGCGGCCATGAAGGTCGGCAAGGCCATGTCCGTGGTCGCAAAGTCGCGCAAGGGCACGCAGACCAACTATTCCTACTCGCTCTCCGGCATCTCGGCGGCCCTGAAGCAGATCGAGAGCTGCAAGTAAGGCCCTCTGTACAGCGGATCGATGGAAGGCCGGCCTCGCCGGCCTTTGTCGTTTCGCCCGCACGGCGCCCGCCTGCAGGAGGTGACGCCCGGCCAAATTCGTGCTAGACGCCGCAACAACGACATGCCGCACGGGTGAGACGCTCCCCATGCGCCTTATAGTGCCTGCTTCCGTTCCGCCCTGCCGTCCCTCTCGTCCAGCCGACCGGGGAACCGTTCGGCGTTGCGGGCAAAGCTGCGACAGGAACACTGTTTATGACCGACATGCTTTCCCTCGACCGCCCCGCACGTCCTGCCACACGGCCGGCGGCACTGCAGGAAATGCCCTCCCTCATCGGCCTCACCCGCGAGGAGATGGGCAAGGCGCTGGCCGAGGTCGGCGTGGCCGAGCGGCAGGTGAAGATGCGCGTCAGCCAGCTCTGGCACTGGCTCTATGTCCGCGGCGTCTCGGATTTCGACCATATGACGAACGTCTCTAAGGATATGCGGGAAACCCTGAAGCGGCATTTCACCATTGCCCGACCCGAGGTCGTGGAGGAGCAGATCTCCACCGACGGGACACGGAAATGGCTGCTGCGCTTTCCGGCGCGCGGTGCCGGTCGCCCGGTCGAGATCGAGACGGTCTACATCCCCGAGGAAGGCCGGGGAACGCTCTGCATCTCCAGCCAGGTCGGCTGCACGCTCACCTGTTCCTTCTGCCACACGGGCACGCAGAAGCTCGTGCGCAACCTGACGGCGGAGGAGATCCTCGCCCAGCTGCTGCTCGCCCGCGACCGCCTCGGCGACTTTCCGGATCGCGACACGCCCCCCGGCACGATCGCGCCGGCCGAAGGCCGCAAGGTCTCCAACGTCGTGATGATGGGCATGGGCGAACCGCTCTACAACTTCGAAAGCGTCAAGACCGCGCTGCTGATCGCGACCGATGGCGATGGCCTGTCCCTGTCGAAGCGCCGCGTGACGCTGTCGACCTCGGGCATCGTGCCGGAAATCTACCGCACCGGCGAGGAAATCGGCGTCATGCTTGCGATCTCGCTCCATGCCGTGCGCGACGACCTGCGCGACATGCTGGTGCCGATCAACAAGAAATATCCGCTGAAGGACCTGATGGACGCCTGCCGCGCCTATCCCGGCCTCTCCAATGCCCGCCGCATCACCTTCGAATATGTGATGCTGGAAGGCGTGAACGACAGTCTGGAGGATGCCAAGGAGCTGGTGAAGCTCTTGAAGGGCGTGCCCGCCAAGATCAACCTTATCCCCTTCAATCCCTGGCCCGGCACGAACTACCAGTGCTCCTCCTGGGACCAGATCGAGAAATTCGCCGACTTCATCAACGCCGCAGGCTATGCCTCGCCCATCCGCACCCCCCGCGGCCGGGACATCCTGGCCGCCTGCGGCCAGCTGAAATCGGAATCCGAGCGCATGCGCAAGGTCGATCGCATGGCCTTCGAAGCGATGATGATCGCCAATCACGGCGCCGACGATTGAGATGAGCCTGATCCACAACGAGCGAACGAAGCTGACGGCGACCTATCTGAATGGTGTTGCCATCGCTATCTTCGCCGTTGGAGGGTTTGCACCTGCAATCGGCTGGCTGAATAGCGGGGCCGCGCCCGGCATGACGGTGGCCGTCGTCTGCTTCGTTTGCATTTCCAGTTCGGTGGGCCTACATTTCATTGCACGATCCGTGCTGAAAGGACTGAAGCCATGAGCACAGAACAGTTCCTGACCATGCTGATCATGCCGATCGGCGGCTTGCTGATCGGCGCGTTGATGCTTTTCGTGACACGCAAAGACCGCAGGCCGGAAAACAATCCCGGCAAGTGACGCCTATCGCGCCTGCGTCAGCACGATCTTCACCGCGAACAACGAAAACACCCCGGCAAACACGTAGTCGATGGTGCGCATGACGCCCGGTCGTGCCTGAAGCCATCCCGATAGCCGATCCGCCGTCAGCACGACGGCGATGTTGATCGGCAGGGACACGGCGATCAGGATCAGTCCGAGCACGATCAGCTTCGTTCGCAGGTTCGGATCGCCCGCCGTGACGAATTGCGGCAGGAAGGTCATGAAGAAGATGATGACCTTGGGATTGAGCAGATTGACCGACAGGCCGGACAGGATATTCGCCACCGGCGAGGCCTTGGGAGCCGCCACGCGCTTGACCGACAGGCTCGACCCGTAGCGGATCGCCTGAACGGCGATATAGAGCAGATAGGCCGCACCGCCGGTTTTCAGGACAAAGAAGGCGGTCGGCGACGCCGTGACCAGCGCCGAGACGCCGAAGGCGACGAGGAAGGTATGCACCAGGCACCCGAGGTTGGTTCCTAAACTGACCTGGAAGGCCGCCGCTCGGCCCTGCGACAGCGCCCGGCTGATCCACAGCGTCATGTCGGGGCCGGGCGTGATCGCAAGCAGAAGACTTGCGGCGGCAAAGGCCAGCAGCGTCGGCAGGCTGGGAATGAAGTCCATGGCATCGTCTCGCAGAAGGGTTCTGTGCTTCGCCAGCTTTTGCAGCTATTCCCAGGCAAGGCAAGAAGCTCCCCATCCTCGCTGAAGGGCACCCGCATGATATCGTCTTTCGAAACGCTGAAGAGCCGGAATGCCGGGGAGTGGCAGGCCTATCGCGAGCATGACTTCGTGTGCCGGCTGGGTGCGGGAACGCTGCCCGAAGAGGCCTTCCGCCATTATCTCAAGCAGGACTATCTCTTTCTCGTCCAGTTCGCCCGCGCCTGGGGCCTCGCCGTCTACAAGAGCCGCGATCTCGATGAAATCCGCCAGGGGCTGGACAGTCTCAAGGCCATCGTGGACGTGGAAATCGGCCTGCATGTCGGCTACTGCGCCGAATGGGGCATTCCGGAAAACGCTCTCGCCGACCTCCCGCCATCGCCCGCGACCCTTGCCTATACCGATTACGTTCTCGAAACCGGCCTGCACGGAGACCTGCTCGACCTGCATGTGGCGCTTGCGCCCTGCATCATCGGCTATGGCGAGATTGCGCTCTGGCTCAAGGCCCAGCCCTTCCTGAAAACGGACGGAAATCCCTATACGGCCTGGATCGAGATGTATGCGAGCCCCGACTATCAGGCGCTCGTGCAAAGCGAGATCGACTGGCTCGACGGCCGGCTTGCGCGCCTGGACGACGCGGCCGTCGCGCGTCTCTGCGCGATTTTCGGCATCGCGACCCGGCTGGAGGCCGATTTCTGGCAGATGGGCCTCGATCTCATCTGACGGAGACGATGCTACGCTCGTGATTTTCTCTTGAGGCGGGATTTCGGATGTCGGGAATATGCAGTAAGAGTTCCGCCATTTCGAAGAGATAACGGCGCATTCTGCCGTCGTTCATCCCCTCTACGCGCGTTTACCCCAGACGGAACGGATCACCATGGCACTTCGCAAAGACGTCAAGAAGGTCGTGCTCGCTTATTCGGGCGGGCTCGACACCTCCATCATCCTCAAGTGGCTGCAGACGGAACTCGGCGCGGAGGTCGTGACCTTCACCGCCGATCTCGGGCAGGGCGAGGAACTGGAGCCGGCGCGCAAGAAGGCCGAGATGATGGGCATCAAGGACATCTTCATCAAGGATGTCCGCGAGGAGTTCGTCCGCGACTTCGTCTTCCCGATGTTCCGCGCCAATGCCGTCTATGAGGGCGTCTACCTGCTCGGCACCTCGATCGCCCGCCCGCTGATCTCCAAGCACCTGATCGACATCGCCCGGGAAACCGGCGCCGACGCGATCGCACACGGTGCGACCGGCAAGGGCAACGACCAGGTCCGCTTCGAGCTTTCGGCCTATGCGCTCAACCCCGATATCAAGATCATCGCCCCCTGGCGCGACTGGTCGTTCAAGAGCCGCACCGATCTTCTCGAATTCGCCGAGAAACACCAGATCCCGGTCGCCAAGGACAAGAAGGGCGAGGCGCCCTTCTCCGTCGATGCCAACCTTCTGCACTCGTCGTCCGAAGGCAAGGTTCTGGAGGATCCGGCCCAAGAAGCACCGAACTACGTCTACATGCGCACCATTTCTCCGGAGGAAGCGCCCGACGTCGCGACCACCGTCAAGATCGGCTTCCGCAAGGGCGACGCCGTCTCGATCGACGGCAAGGAATTGAGCCCCGCCTCGATCCTCACCGCTTTGAACGCACTCGGCCGCGACAACGGCATCGGCCGCCTCGATCTGGTGGAAAACCGCTTCGTCGGCATGAAGTCGCGCGGCATCTACGAGACGCCCGGCGGCACTATCCTGCTCGCCGCCCACCGCGCCATCGAAAGCATCACGCTCGACCGGGGTGCCGCCCACCTCAAGGACGAGATCATGCCGCGCTACGCGGAGCTGATCTATTACGGCTTCTGGTTCTCGCCCGAGCGCGACATGCTGCAGGCCCTGATCGACAAGAGCCAGGAGCATGTGGAAGGCGAAGTGACACTGAAGCTCTACAAGGGCAATGTCATGGTCATCGGCCGTGAAAGCGCCAAGTCGCTCTACTCCGACAAGCTCGTCACCTTCGAGGACGACCAGGGCGCCTACGACCAGAAGGACGCTGCCGGCTTTATCAAGCTCAATGCGCTGCGCCTGCGCACGCTCGCGGCCCGCAACCGCAGCAAGTAAGCCGATGGGCCTGCGGCCGGGCGACCGGTCGCGAGCCTATTCTGCAGGCGTCTCCACGGCGCTCTGTGTCAGGCGCACGAACGCCCCGTAGGAAACGACGGCGCCGAGACACATCAGCGGAACGATCGTGCCGAACGCCATCAACGGCACGCCGACGAGCGCGGCCGCCAGCCCGCCCAGAAATCCGCTCGCCATCTGGATGAAGCCGAGCATGGCGGACGCGGATCCCGCGATATGCGGGAACGACTGCAGCGCGGCCGTCGTCATGTGCGGCGTGAGGAAGGCGATGCCGAAGCTCGAAAAGGCGACCGGCGCCATGACCGAGAGATAGGTCGGCGGGAGTAGATGCGTGGAGAGCGCGATCAGCGCACCGCCCGAGGCGAGCATCGCCAGCCCCACCTGCACGGACCGCTCGCCCCCGAGCCGCGCGGCCGTCAGCCGCAGGCACACCGACCCGAGAAAATAGAACCCGGACTGCATGAGCATGCCGAGCCCGAACGCCGTCGGCGACAGGCCGACCCGGTCGATCAGAATGAAGGGCAACATGGTCGCCTGCGCGTAGAGCGAGCCGATCGCCCCGCCGAGAACGCCCGTCGCCGCGAGAAACCGGATATCGCCGAGCACCTCCAGATAGGAGGCAGCGACCCGCCGTGGCCGGGCAAGGGAAGGATCGGCCCGTCCCGTCTCCCGCATGAAGACGAGCACGGAAAGAGCGATCGTCAGCGAAAAGCCGATCAGCATCACGAAGATCGCATGCCAGCCGAAAGCGGCCAGCAGCAAGCCGCCGATGGCCGGCGCCATGGCCGGCCCGATCGCCAGCATGATGCCGATGAGGTTCATGATCCGCGAGGCCTCGGCGCCCGTGAACTGGTCGCGCACGACGGCGCGCGCCACCGTGATGCCGACCGAGGCGCCGATGCCCTGCACCAGCCGCCCGGCAAGCAGCCATGTCACATCGGGCGCGAGCACGCAGATCAGGCCGCCGAGCGCATTGATACCGACGAAGAGCAGCGTCGCGTTCCGCCGGCCGAAGGCATCCGAAAACGGACCCGACACGAGCTGCGCGACGGAGAAACCGGCGAAATAGACGGTCAGCGTCAGCTTGATCATCGACTCGGTGGAGGAAAAGGCGCTCACCAGCTGCGGCATGGCCGGCGTGTAGATCGACATGGAGATCGGCCCGAGCGTTGCCAGCAGCGCGCCCAGAATGCTGGTCCGACGCTCGCTCATGCGCCCGCGGACTCCACCTCTCATGAGGGCGTTCGATCCGCCGTTGCCTCCGCCGGTGCCGCCGCTTGCGCCTGCGTCGGCTCCGGCACGGCTGCCTGCGCCGGATTGCGGTCGAGATCGTGCAGGTTGTCGCGCATCATCTTCAGGCTGAGCCGCAAGACCTCGAGCGCCGCCGCATCGTGCCCCGCCGTCACCTCGTCCATCAGCGCGCGGACATGGGTGCGGATATCCAGCAGCACGCCGTCGGCCGCCGGTGTCGCGACCACGTTCTTTGCGCGGCGGTCGGAGGGATCGGGAATGCGCTCGACGAAGCCGAGCGCCTCCAGCCGGTCGAGATAGGTCGAGAGCGTCATCGGCTCGATGCCCATGCGGATGGCGATATCCGCCTGCTTGATGCGCTGGTTGACGGCCACCTGGATGAGCGCCCGCGCTTCTCCCGGCGTCACGCCGAGATTGGCGGTATTGATCCGCCGGTCGAACGCGCTGCGCAGCAAGCGAGAAACGTCGGTAAGAAGCATGCCGACGGTATCGGCTTCCAGTCGGAAGGTCATGACGTCTCCCATATGCGCCGCCGCACCGGTCGTGACAGGCCTGGATCACCGCGGCATAACGCGCGAAACCCATTCCTGTTTCAGCAGAGATGCAGTAAGCAATCCTTATCATTCGCGGGAGGTGCGAGCAACCGCCCTCCCTTGACGCCGGCTTTGCTAAGCGCCACCTCGCAGTGCTACCTCTGTTGCGCCGCGTTGTGAATCGCCCGACCCGACGCTTTTGAACACAGCAGGATTTTTCCGAAGGATTTTGACGATGGCTACGCCCGACCTGAACCCCGCTTTGACAGACTGGACGGGCCCGGACGGGCTCCCGCACTTCGAGGCTGTCGCGGACACGGATTTCGCCCCCGCCTTCGACGCCGCCCTTGCCGAGCATGACGGCGAGATCGCCGGCATCGCCCACAATTCCGAGGCACCGACATTCGAGAACACCATCGTCGCGCTCGAGATTGCCGGCGATAGCCTGTCGCGCGTGTCGGCCCTGTTCTGGAACCGCGCCGGTGCCCACACCAACGAGACGATCCAGGCACTGGAGCGCGAGATCGCGCCGAAGATGTCGCGGCACTACTCGAAGATCGGCATGGACGCCACGCTCTTCGCCCGCATCGACACACTCTGGAACGCGCGCGACACGCTCGGCCTGTCGCTGGAACAGTCCCGGGTGCTGGAGCGCCACTGGAAGGGCTTCGTCAAATCGGGTGCCCGGCTTGCCAAGCCCGAGCAGGAGCGCCTTGCCGCCATCAACGAGCGTCTCGCCGGCCTCGGCGCCACCTTCGGGCAGAACCTGCTGGCCGACGAGAAGGGCTGGTCGATGGTCCTGAAGGACGAGGCAGATCTCGCCGGGCTTCCCGACTTCCTGCGCGACGCCATGGCGGCGGCCGCACGCGAACGCGGCATCGAGGGCGGCTATGCGGTCACCCTCTCGCGTTCGATCGTCGAGCCCTTTCTGACCTTCTCCGACAATCGCGACCTGCGCGAAAAGGCGTTTCGTGCGTGGTCCGCCCGCGGGGAAAACGGCGGCGAGACGGACAAAGGCGCCGTGATCCGCGAAACCCTGGCTCTGCGCGCCGAAAAGGCCCGCCTGCTCGGCTACGACCATTATGCCGCCCTGAAGCTCGACAACACCATGGCGAAGACCCCCGAAGCCGTGAACGGCCTCCTGACCGCCGTCTGGGAGAGGGCCGTCACCCAGGCCCGCCGGGAAGAGGCCGATCTCGCGGCGCTGATCGCCCGCGAAGGCCGCAACCACCCGGTCATGCCCTGGGACTGGCGCCATTATGCCGAGAAGCTGCGCGCCGAGCGCTTCGATTTCTCCGAGAGCGAACTGAAACCCTATCTGCAGCTCGATCGCATCATTGAGGCCTGCTTCGATGTCGCACACCGACTGTTCGGCATCACGGCCACGGAAAAGACCGGCGTCCGCGGCTATCATCCGGATGTCCGCGTGTTCGACATCCGCAATGCCGACGGCACGCTCGTCGCCCTGTTCCTCGGCGATTACTTCGCCCGGTCGTCGAAGCGCTCCGGCGCCTGGATGAGCGCCTTCCAGTCGCAGCACCGCCTGCCCCTGCCGAACGGTGCCAAGGGCGAGCTGCCGATCGTCTACAATGTCTGCAATTTCGCAAAACCCGCCGATGGCAAGCCGGCGCTGCTGTCGCTCGACGATGCCCGCACGCTCTTCCACGAGTTCGGCCATGGCCTGCACGGCATGCTCTCCAGCGTGACCTATCCCTCCGTTTCCGGCACGGGCGTCTCGCGCGACTTCGTCGAGCTTCCCTCGCAGCTCTACGAGCACTGGCTGACCGTGCCCGAGATCCTGAAGCGCTACGCCGTGCACGAGGCCACCGGCGCGCCGATGCCGCAGGCGCTGTTCGACAAGGTCATGGCCGCCCGCACCTTCAACGCCGGCTTCAACACGGTGGAGTTCACCTCCTCGGCCCTGGTCGATATGGCCTACCACACCGCCGACAGCGTCGAAGATCCTGCAGCCTTCGAAGCTGCCGTGCTGGAGCGCCTGGGGATGCCGCAATCGATCACCATGCGGCACCGCTCGCCGCACTTCCAGCACATCTTCGCCGGCGACGGCTACTCGGCGGGCTACTATTCCTACATGTGGTCGGAGGTGCTGGATGCCGATGCGTTCTCGGCTTTCGAGGAAACCGGAAATCCGTTCGATCCGGCCATGGCAAAACGCCTGCGGGACAATATCTATTCCGTCGGCGGGTCGATCGACCCGGAGGATGCCTACACCGCCTTCCGCGGCAAGTTGCCGAGCCCGGACGCCATGCTGCGGAAAAAGGGGCTCGGCGTGACCGAGCCGCTTGCCGGCAGCGACGCCTGAAAAGGCCCGAACCGGCGCTCATCCAACCGAGCGCCGGGCACCCTCTTTCGCATTTGCAAAAAAACATGTAAGAGCCCGGGCAATGCAGTTGCGGCGTTCCCAAGACACGCCCCGAGCCCCCGGATACCCAAAACCATGAAAATGCGGAATATCGCGATCATCGCACACGTCGACCATGGGAAAACGACCCTTGTTGACGAGATTTTGAAGCAGTCCGGCTCGTTCCGCGACAACCAGCGCACCGTCGAGCGCATGATGGACAGCAACGATCTTGAAAAAGAACGTGGCATCACCATCCTGGCCAAGGCGACGTCGATCGAGTGGAAGGGCGTTCGCATCAACATCGTCGACACCCCCGGCCACGCCGACTTCGGCGGCGAGGTCGAGCGTATCCTGTCGATGGTGGACGGCGCCATCGTTCTGGTCGACAGCTCGGAAGGCCCGATGCCGCAGACCAAGTTCGTGGTCTCCAAGGCGCTGAAGGTCGGCCTTCGCCCGATCGTCGCGATCAACAAGATCGACCGTCCGGACGGCCGCCACGAAGAGGTCATCAACGAAGTCTTCGACCTGTTCGCCAACCTCGACGCGACCGACGAGCAGCTCGACTTCCCGATCCTCTACGGTTCGGGCCGCGACGGCTGGATGAACGTCAACCCGGAAGGTCCGAAGGATCAGGGCCTCGCGCCGCTGCTCGACCTCGTGCTCGAGCACGTGCCGGAGCCGAGCGTCGGCGACGAAGACGGCGCGTTCCGCATGATCGGAACGCTCTTGGAAGCCAACCCCTTCCTCGGACGCGTCATCACCGGTCGCATCCATTCCGGCTCCATCAAGCCGAACCAGTCGGTCAAGGTCATGAGCCAGGACGGCAAGGTGGTCGAGACCGGCCGTATTTCCAAGATTCTCGCCTTCCGCGGCATCGAGCGCACCGCCATCGATGAAGCCCATGCCGGCGATATCGTCGCCATCGCCGGCCTGTCCAAGGGCACGGTTGCCGACACCTTCTGCGACCCGTCGGTGAGCGAAGCGCTGGAAGCCCAGCCGATCGACCCGCCGACCGTCACCATGTCCTTCCTCGTCAACGACAGCCCGCTGGCCGGCACCGAAGGCGACAAGGTCACCTCGCGCGTCATCCGCGACCGTCTGTTCAAGGAAGCCGAAGGCAACGTCGCGCTGAAGATCGAGGAATCCGAAGGCAAGGATTCGTTCTTCGTCTCCGGCCGCGGCGAATTGCAGCTGGCCGTTCTGATCGAAACCATGCGCCGCGAAGGCTTCGAGCTGGCCGTGTCGCGTCCGCGCGTCGTCATGCACAAGGACGAGGACGGCAACGTTCTGGAGCCGATCGAAGAGGTCGTGATCGACGTCGACGAAGAGCATTCCGGTGTCGTCGTGCAGAAGATGTCCGAGCGCAAGGCCGAACTCGCCGAGCTGCGTCCCTCCGGCGGCAGCCGCGTCCGCCTCAAGTTCTTCGCCCCGACGCGCGGCCTCATCGGCTACCAGTCGGAACTGCTGACGGACACCCGCGGCACCGCGATCATGAACCGTCTGTTCCATGACTATCAGCCCTTCAAGGGCGAAATCGGCGGGCGCACCAACGGCGTTCTTCTGTCCAACCAGTCCGGCGAAGCCGTGGCCTACGCCATGTTCAACCTGGAAGACCGCGGCCCGATGATCATCGAGCCGGGCGAAAAGGTCTATGCCGGCATGATCATCGGCATCCACAGCCGGGACAACGACCTCGAGGTTAACGTGTTGAAGGGCAAGCAGCTCACCAACATCCGTTCGGCCGGCAAGGACGAAGCCGTTCGCCTGACCCCGCCGATCCGCATGACGCTCGACCGCGCGCTCTCCTGGATCCAGGACGACGAACTGATGGAAGTCACGCCGAAGAACATCCGTCTGCGCAAGACCTACCTCGACGCCAACGACCGCAAGCGCTTCGGCAAGGGCGGCAAGGGCGCCGCCGCTTAAAGGCATCGGACCCGAACTGACGACGGAGCCCTGCCTTGCAAAAGGCGGGGCTTTTTCATGTCCAAGGCTCACGGTCGCGCTCCTCTCGCACGTCCGCGCCGAGGCCGCGACAGGTCGGGATGACCGTGGTTGTGCCCGATGGGCGCCGATGCCTCCCTGCGCGCCCTGAAGGGCCTCCAGAGCCTCTTTCCGCCTGTGGAGACCAGAGGGATGACAACAGCCGGCCCAGGGACAGCCCCGGTGTGCCCAGAGACCCAGGCATAAAAAAACCCCGCCTCTCGCAAGGCAGGGTTTTTGAACGGAAAGAAGGTGAGACGCTTATGCGGCTTCTTCTTCCTGAGTTTCGTCTTCATCGACCGTCTTGCCGCGCTTGGGACCCTTGGCAAGGTTTGCTTCGACGAGACGCACGGCCTCGGTGCCGGACATCTTGTTGACGGCGGCGATTTCACGAGCCATCCGGTCGAGAGCGGCTTCGTAAAGCTGCCGTTCGGAATAGGACTGCTCCGGCTGGTTCTCGGCACGGTACAGGTCGCGAACGACTTCCGCGATGGCGATCAGGTCGCCGGAATTGATCTTGGCATCATATTCCTGCGCGCGGCGCGACCACATGGTCCGCTTGACGCGAGCCTTGCCCTGGACGACCTTCAACGCACGCTCGACGAAATCCGTTTCCGACAGCTTGCGCATGCCGATGCTGACGGCCTTGGCAACCGGCACCTTCAGACGCATCTTGTCCTTGTCGAAATCGATCACGAACAGTTCGAGCGACATGCCGGCGACAACCTGCTCTTCGATCGCGACGATTTGTCCAACACCATGAGCCGGATAAACGATCGATTCACCGGTTTTGAAGCCATGGCGCGTGGAGGATTTTTTCTGCTGGGTCGTCATTCGTTTCAAAAACTCCCTGTTACGCTCCCGGCATGGGCCGGGGTCGGGTCAGTCAGGCCCGGGATGGACGGGCATCCTGCGGGTCACTCCTTACTGAAACGCACCAAACGAATTCAAACGCTTCGGCGAACAGACCACACGCAAGCAACGGACGTTGCATGGAGACATGAACCGTGGCGAAGGAGAATTTGCTTTCGTGATGGTTTCGGGCACGCAAAAGTGCCACGATGTGGATCAGTATCCGGACCCTACCACAAAAATCTGCCGAAATCAATGTTTTGCTTAAGCCACAGGCAAGCTTCGCCGCGTGTCGTTCAAAACGGCGTGCCGGTTTCCCCTGGGGAGACCGTTATCGAATCACGCGCTGCGGGACGCGCGGCCTGGCGACCTTAGTCGCCCTGACCCGGGTTGGGCGAGAAGAACTTTTCGTACTTCCCTTCAATCCCGTCCATTTCCTTGGCTTCCGGCATCTCGTCGCGCTTGATCGTGATGTTCGGCCATTGTGTCGCGAAATCGGCGTTCACCTTGAGCCACATGTCGAGGCCCGGCTCCGTATCGGGCTTGATCGCGCCGGCCGGACATTCCGGCTCGCAGACGCCGCAGTCGATGCATTCGTCCGGGTGGATGACCAGAAAGTTCTCGCCTTCGTAAAAGCAGTCGACCGGGCACACCTCGACGCAATCGGTGTACTTGCAGCGGATGCAATTGTCGGTGACGACGTAGGTCATGCTCTCACTCCAGTCGGTCTCGTCTCGAACCCGGGCGCTTGGGAAGCCTTGGGGTGAGCGAGGATCATACAGCTTCGGCCCGATGGGCCCGATCGTCAGAAGAACCGCATGGTCCGGTGCCTCGTTGCGCCGGCCTGCAGCCGGGGCCTGCGCGAGCCCGACGGCGCTTCAGCCCGATCGTCGGGCCGCGGCGCACGTCGCCCCTCGGCATTCCCAGGTGTTGCTGCGTGAGGTAACGGCTTTGCCCAACCTTTGCAAGGCTCTTGCGTTCCAATCGAGGGCGCGCGAACGGAGGATTTTACTCCTCGTCGCCCAGGTCCCACCCGTCCTGCAAGCGGTCGGTCTCCCGGCGCTCGCGCTTGGTCGGGCGGCCGCTGCCCGGCTCCCGCGTCGCCTGTTCGAAGGGCGTCAGGCGCTCTCCGGGAACGGGCACGGGGGTCAGATCGTCGTAGAGCAACCGCGCTTCCTCGAAAGGGCCGCGCCGGCTGCCGCCATGGCGCATGCGCACCGTCACGTCCCGCCGGTCGAGCGACAGCATCACCACGTCGCCGGTCTTCAGAGCATGCGAGGGCTGCGTGACACGCTGGTCGTTGACCCGGACCTTGCCGCCCTCGATCGCCTTCTGGGCGATCGAGCGGGACTTTGTGAGACGCGTGAAGAACAGCCACTTGTCGAGGCGCTGGCGGGAGGCAGCCTCTGTGGGCGTAATCTCCTGTTCGGCCATGACGTCGCGGCTCCTACTTCTTCATCTGCTCCTTGAGAGCAGCGAGCTTGGCGAAGGGCGAATCCGGATCGATCGGTTTGTCCTTGCGCGGCGGGCGGGCCTCGAAGGTGGCCGGCGCCTGAGACTTGCCATGGCCGCTGCCGGAGGGCTTGCCGCCCGGCCGGTCGTTGCGGTCGCGGCGCTCGCCACGGTCGCCCTTGTGGTCGGGGCGTGCGCCCTCTCCCGGCTTGCCGTCGCGACCGCGGTTGCGGTCCGGACGTCCGCCGTCAGGACGGCCGCCGCCAGCCTTGCGCTCGCCGTCACGCTCGTCGCGGCGACCCTGGGCCGGCGCGGAACCGTCGGTCGGTGCGGACGCTGCCTTGTCCTGTCCGGGACGGTTGCCGCCGCGGCGATCGCCATTGCGGGCATCGCGCTGTCCGGGACGACGTTCGCCCTGGCGCTGATTGTCGCTGCGCCCACCCGGACGCCAGAGAAGCACGGGCTTCACCTCGGCTTCGGGCGCCTCGCTTGCCACGGCGTCCGACGCGTCGGCAGATGCCTCGACCGGCAGAGGCTCGGCCGCCTCTTCGGAAACGGGCGTCTCCTCGGCGGCAAGGGCATCGTCGGTCGCCGGTGCCTCCGAAACGGATTCGGTGTCGTCGGCAGGTGCCGCCTCGACAGCCGTCTCCTCGGTCGCGACATCGCCAGCCGCACCCGCGTCGGAAACCGCCTCCACCGCGGCCGCATCGTCCGATGCAGGAGCGGCATCGTCCGATGCTTGGGCGTCGCTCGTTGCAGGCTCGGCTGCCTCGGCCTCCGCCTTCGGCGCGGCACTGCCGGCTGCCGGGGCCTGTGCCCCGAGGAACGCTGCGGCGTCCTCCGGCTTCACGCTGTCGGCGCGATAGCCGAGACCCTTGAGGATTTCTTCCATATCGTCGGGCGTGGCGCCGAGGATCGACAGCATGGCCGTCGTGGTCGTGAACCGGCGGCCGTCATAGGCGCCGTCCGGCCGCGCGGTCGTGCCCGGCTTCCACTGCAGGAGCGGGCGAATGAGATCGGCGAGGCGCTCGAGAATGTCGATGCGCACCGCGCGCTTGCCGAGGAAACGGAAACCGGCAAGCTTGTAGAACATGCGCTCGTAGGACGGATCGGTGACGATCGACGTGCGGCCGGCGGCGAGAACCGGAATGAGGTCGCCATAACCGGGCTTGTCGAGACCGTCGTTCTTCAGCGCCCAGAGGAGCGTGATGAGTTCGGCAGGCGCCGGCTTCAGGAGCGCCGGCATGAAGATGTGATAGGCACCGAAGCGGATGCCGTGGCGGCGGATGGAGGCGCGGGCTTCCTGATCGAGCGACTTCACGTCTTCGGCGACATCGCGCCGGAAGAGGACGCCGAGGCTTTCGACCAGCTGGAAGGCGAGGCCCTTGGCGAGACCCTGCAGGTCTTCGGCACGCGACAGATCGTCGAGCGGCTTGAGCACGGTCGCGATGTGGTGATTGACGTAGCGCTCGATGCGGGCGGAGACGTGATCGCGCGCCGCACCCTGCAGCTGCTCGTCGGCCAGCAGGAGCACGCGCGGCCGCATGATGTGGTCGCTGGCCGCAAGCCGCGCGACGGGATCGCCCAGCCAGCGCACGAGGCCGTCGGACGACAGCGCCAGATCGGCATTGCCGGCAGCGTGCAGACGTGCGGCGCGGGCTTCGAACTCCAGCGCCAGCGCCTTCTGGGCCGCTCCCTGCACGGCGCGGGCATCCAGCCCGTCCGTCGTGGTGGCCAGCACGAACCGGAAACCGGTGAGTTGTCCCACATGATGTCCTTCCACGAAGACATCGCCATTCACACTGATTTCCGCTTCCAGCATCGCATTCTCTCTCAGCCGCTTCATGAGCACAGATGTCCTGCGGTCAACGAACCGTTTCGTCAACCGTTCATGTAACGCGTCGGACAATCGATCTTCGATTTCCCGCGTCTTTTCCTGCCAGTGTGTCGGATCGGCAAGCCAACCGGGCCGGTTCGACACATAGGTCCACGTTCTGATCTGCGCGATTCGCGCCGACAGCGTGTCGATTTCCCCGTCCGTATGGTCTGCCCGGCGCACCTGCTCGGACATGAAATCCTCGTTGACGGTGCCGCGCCGGACGAGGTCGGAATAGATACTGGCGATCAGATCGGCATGCTGCGCCGGCGCGATCCGACGGTAATCGGGAAGCGCGCAGGCCTCCCAGAGCTTTTCCACCGTCTGTGCGTTCGTCGCGAGCGCCTTGACCTCGGGAAGCGTCGTCAGGAATTCGAGCGCCTGCTGATCGACCGCCGGCAGCGCCCGCGTCAGGCCGTGAACGGCGGGCGGGGTTTCCAGCGTCTTCTTCAGCGTCGTCACCGAGGTGAAGTCGAGCGCCTTGGAGCGCCACTGCAGCACCCGCACCGGATCGAACTGGTGCTGCTCGATGCGGTGCACGAGGTCGTCGTCGAAGGGCTCGACCCGCGAGGTGACGCCGAACGTTCCATCCCGCAGATGCCGCCCGGCCCGTCCCGCGATCTGGGCCAGCTCGCCCGGATTGAGGTTGCGAAACTGGTAGCCGTCATATTTGCGGTCCTGCGCGAAGGCGACATGGTCCACATCGAGGTTGAGACCCATGCCGATCGCATCGGTCGCGACCAGATACTCGACCTCGCCTGCCTGGTAGAGCGCGACCTGCGCATTGCGCGTGCGGGGGCTGAGCGCGCCGAGCACGACGGCGGCCCCGCCGCGCTGGCGGCGGATCAGCTCGGCGATCGCATAGACCTCGTCGGCCGAAAACGCGACGATTGCCGAGCGTTGCGGCAGGCGCGTGATCTTCTTGGAGCCGGCATAAAGCAGCTGCGACAGGCGCGGACGCTCGACGATGGTGATGCCCGGCAGGAGATGTTCGAGGATCGGGCGCATGGTGGAGGCGCCGAGGAGCAGCGTCTCAGACCGTCCGCGCAGATGCATGAGCCGGTCGGTGAAGATGTGCCCGCGCTCCAGATCGCCGGCCAGCTGCACCTCGTCGATGGCGACGAAGGCCGCCTTTGTCTCGCGCGGCATCGCCTCGACGGTGCAGACGGAATAGCGGGCGAGATGCGGCGTGATCTTTTCTTCGCCGGTGACGAGCGCGACATTGTGCGCGCCCACACGCTCGACGACCCGCGTGTAAACTTCGCGGGCGAGAAGGCGCAAGGGGAGGCCGATGACGCCGGATTCGTGCGCGACCATGCGTTCGATCGCATAATGCGTCTTGCCGGTGTTGGTCGGGCCGAGGACCGCGATCACGCCGCGGCCACTCAAGATCATCGGTTGGTCAGGCACGTTTCAGACCTTGCGCATTGTATGGGCGGCAAACGGCAAAGCGTCCGCAGCGCGACACACATGACCACGCGGCACAGGAAACACAAGGCCGCGCGGGCAAAAAGACCGTCCGTCGCGGCGCGATGGACGCGATTTCTCAGACGAAGAACTGCCCGCCATTCGCCGACAGCGTCGAACCGGTGATGAAGCCGGCATCGTCGGAGGCGAGGAACACCACGCAGCGTGCCACCTCCTCGGGCTCGCCCAGCCGGCCGACGGGGATCTGCGGGATGATCCGCTCGTTCAGCACCTTTTCCGGCACCGCGCGCACCATCTCCGTGCCGATATAGCCGGGACAAATGGCATTGACGGTGATGCCCTTGGCGGCACCTTCCTGCGCGAGCGCCTTGGTGAAGCCGATGTCGCCGGCCTTGCTGGCGGAATAGTTGGCCTGGCCCATCTGGCCCTTCTGCCCGTTGATCGAGGAGATATTGACGACGCGGCCGAAATTGCGGTCCCGCATGCCCGACCACACCGGATGCGTCATGTTGAAGAGGCCGTTCAGGTTGACGTTCACGACCTCGTTCCACTGCGACGGCGTCATCTTGTGGAACATGGCGTCACGGGTGATGCCCGCATTGTTGACGAGAACCTCGACCGGCCCGAGCGCCTCCTCGATCGTGGCGGCACCTGCCGCGCAGCTCGCATAGTCCGAGACGTCCCATTTGAAGACCGGAATGCCCGTGACGTCGGAGAAGGCCTGCGCCTTTTCCTCATTGCCGGCATAGTTCGCCGCCACGCGATAACCGGCACCCTTGAGCGCAATCGAAATGGCCGCGCCGATGCCGCGCGTTCCACCCGTTACCAAGGCAACCCTGCTCATGCACGTCCTCCCTCAATTGTTCTTATCTTCAACGTATCTCGTATGATCCCGGCCGACAGCGATGAAAGGAAATGGCCGGCTCGGTGCCGGCCTTGTCGCAAAGAGCCCTCCTCAAAGACCCTCGACGCAGAGCGCGATGCCCATGCCGCCGCCGATGCAGAGCGTGGCAAGGCCGCGCTTGGCGCCGCGGCGCTTCATCTCGAACAGCAGCGTGTTGAGGATGCGCGCGCCCGAGGCGCCGATCGGATGGCCGATGGCGATCGCACCGCCGTTGACGTTGACGATCGAGGTGTCCCAGCCAAGATCCTTGTTGACGGCGCAGGCCTGCGCGGCAAAGGCCTCGTTGGCTTCCACGAGATCGAGATCGGATGCGGACCAGCCGGCCTTCTCCAGAGCCTTGCGCGACGCCGGGATCGGGCCCGTGCCCATGATCTGCGGATCGACGCCGGCCGTCGCCCAGGAGGCGATGCGGGCAAGCGGCGTGATGCCGCGGCGCGCGGCTTCCTGCTCGCTCATCAGAAGCGTTGCCGCCGCCCCGTCATTGAGGCCGGAGGCATTGGCGGCGGTCACGGTGCCTTCCTTGTCGAAGGCCGGGCGCAGCTTCGCCATGCTCTCGATCGTCGCGCCATGGCGGATATACTCGTCGCTGTCGACGGTCACGTCGCCCTTGCGCGTGGAGACGACGAAGGGAATGATTTCATCGACGAAGCGGCCGGCCTTCTGGGCGGCTTCCGCCTTGTTCTGCGAGCCGAGGGCGAACTGGTCCTGATCGTCGCGCGACAGCTGCCACCTCTTGGCGATGTTTTCGGCGGTCACGCCCATGTGGTAGCCATGGAACGCGTCCGTCAGGCCGTCCTTGATCATGGTATCGACCATCTTGAAGTCGCCCATCTTCACGCCCGAGCGCAGATGCGCGCAGTGCGGCGCCATGGACATGGACTCCATGCCGCCGGCCACGATGACGGACGCGTCGCCGGTGGCGATCTGCTGCATGCCGAGCGCGACCGCGCGCAGGCCGGAGCCGCAGAGCTGGTTCATGCCCCAGGCCGTCTTCTCCTGCGGCACGCCCGCCTTCATGGCCGCCTGCCGCGCCGGGTTCTGCCCCTCGCCTGCCGAAAGCACCTGCCCGAGGATAACCTCGTCCACCTCGGCCGCCTCGAGGCCGGCGCGCGCCAGAACACCCTTGATCACGGCGGCACCGAGCGCGTGGGCCGGCGTATTGGCAAAGGACCCATTGAACGCGCCGACGGCCGTCCGGCCCGCGCTGGCGATGACGATGGATGGTGTGCTCATCACGGTCTCCTCCCTGAGAATGCAATCGGATCCGGCTGGCGAGACCCCTTCGTGAGCCAAGACTGAACGAGGTTCGCGCGCAAGTCAAAGTGTAAGTGGGGGAAAGCTGCACGTCGTTACGCGAGCGTGATCACTGCAGCGCACAAAGAGATTGTCTTATGGCGCGATTTCCGCATATCCTCATGAAATGCTATAAAAACAGCAATTTGGGGAGGAGACCCTGATGGCGAAGCAAGACGGGCAGATCGTTATCAAGAAATACGCCAACCGCCGGCTCTACAACACGGGAACGAGCACCTACGTCACGCTCGACGATCTCGCGGTCATGGTCAAGAAGGGGGAGGAGTTCAACGTCCAGGACGCCAAGAGCGGGGAGGACATCACCCATTCCGTCCTGACGCAGATCATCTTCGAGCAGGAAAGCAAGACCGGCAATACGCTCCTGCCGATCTCCTTCCTGCGCCAGCTCATCGCCTTTTACGGCGACCAGATGCAGGCGGTCGTGCCGAGCTATCTCGAACATTCCATGCAGGCCTTCACCGATCAGCAGGTGCAGATGCGCGAGCAGATCGGCAAGGCCTTCGGCGATACGCCTCTGAGCAAGAACCTTCAGGTGCCGCTGCAACTGGTCGAGGAACAGGTCAAGCGCAACACCGAGATGTTCCACCAGGCCATGCAGATGTTTTCGCCCTTCATGGCCGCAGCCCCGCAGGTGCGCGAACCGCGCAAGGCCGAGGCCAAGGACATCGACGAACTGAAGGAGCAGCTGCGCGCGCTCCAGAGCAAGCTCGAGAATCTGACCTGAGATCACGCGTCCGTCGGAACGGACGGCGGTTCCATCGGCTTGCCGTCCCTTGTTCCCCTGCCGGAGCCGTCAGAGCCCGATCGACACGTCACGCCCGGCAGTGCGCATCGAGATGGTGAAGCCGGCGATGACGTCGATGAAGCTGATCGCCATCAGGATGAAGAAGACGTCGGTCGCCGCCCCCGCCGCCAGCAGAAACTCGACCAGAAAGACGATGAAGAGCACCATCGACAGGATGTGATCGACCAGCGTCTTGGCGCTCGTTCGGGTGGCCTTGAGGATCTCCACGAACAGGAGAACGAGACTGCCGACGATCAGGAGATCGCCGACGCTCATGCGCCACGTGGCACCGGACAGCATCGCAAGGCTCGTCACGGTCTCCTCGAACACCGCGACACCGCCCGCCCCGAGAGCCCCCGTCATGGCGAGGTTGTAGAGCGCGAACGGCAGGATCAGGAGCGGGATGGAAGCGAGCATGTCATGGTTCCTGGGGCTGGCGACATCGTCGGCCCGCGTGCAAGGCCTCGCCGCCGGTATGAACCAGCGATGTGCGGCAATCAAGGCAGCGGCCGGCTTTGCGCGATGGACCTGCGACCGATAGGCAGGATACCGGCATCACCGAAACGCGAAAAAGGCCGGCGCGACGGCCAGCCTTTTCCTGAATGTCGGTCGTCTCGACCACCCGTCCGCAGCCTCGCCCAGAGGGCACCTGCGGGACGGGAAGACGATCAGCTTGCCTTCGGCGTCAGAACCTGACGACCGCGGTACATGCCGGTCTTCATGTCGATGTGATGCGGGCGACGCAGTTCACCGGAGTTCTTGTCTTCGATGTAGGTCGGGGTCTTCAGCGCGTCTGCGGAACGGCGCATGCCGCGCTTCGACGGGCTCGTTTTTCTCTTAGGAACAGCCATTTCAAACACTCCACGTATCGGGGGAAACCACCAGTCTGCGGACCGTTGAACGGGCCGGGATGAAGGCGTTTCAATCTCGGAATTGGCCGGGCTTATACATGCCGGATGCCATCTTGGCCAGACCCCACAGGTTTTTTTTGCCCAGGCATTGCGAACTTTCGAAAACGGCACGCTCAGGCTTCGTCTTCCGGCACGACCCAGGTTTCCGCCAGCGCATCCGTCTGCCAGGCGAGAAAGGCCGGATGCGCCTTGACGGCAGCCATATAGGCGAGCGACACCGGATTATGCGTCAGCGCATAGATCTCCAGCCGGTTGACGACCGGAGCGAACATCGCATCCGCAGCGGTGAACCGGCCGAACAGGAACGGCCCGCCGGATCTGGCCAGCGCGTCCGCCCAGATGGTCTCGATCCGCGCGACATCCTCCATCACCCCCTCCGGCAGGGCGATCGCGCCGACCGGGCGGCGGATGTTCATCGGGCAGGCCCCGCGAAGCGCGCGGAACCCCGCCAGCATTTCCATTGAGAGGCTGCGGGCCGTGGCCCGATCGACCCGATCCTCCGGCCACAGGCCGGCCTCCGGGAAGAGCTCGGCGGCATATTCGATGATCGCGAGCGATTCCCACACGCGAACCGCGCCATGGTGCAGAACGGGCACCCGGCCCGTCGGAGAGATTTCCCGGAAGCGCGGATTGCCATTCGGAAAATCGAAGGGAATGACGACATCGGCAAACGGCACGCCGCAGCCCTTGAGAGCGAGCCACGGCCGCAGCGACCAGGAGGAATAGTTCTTGTTGCCGACATACAGGACGAGGTCGCTCATGCTCAATTCTCCGGTCTCTGCTCACGCTTAGAGCAGACCCTGGGGAGCCCATCCAATGAAAAGCCGTGATTTCAGGGATAAAGGCACTTGATGTATTCGCCGGACGCCCCGGCGCGCCGCTCGATCATGGAGGCCAGCCGCCGCAGGCCGCGGCCCGGCTTGCCGGCATTGCGGTCGATGGGATTGGGCAGGGACACCGCCAGAAGCGCCGCCTGACGCCGCGTCAGCTTGGAGGCCGGCACACCGAAATGATGCTGGGCCGCGGCTTCCGCGCCATAGATGCCCGGGCCCCATTCGGCGATGTTGAGATAGATCTCCATCAGCCGCCGCTTGGTCCAGACGAAATCGGCCGCGAGCGCCAGCGGCAGTTCCATCGCCTTGCGCACGAAGGACCGGCCGTTCCAGAGAAACAGGTTCTTCGCCGTCTGCATGGGGATGGTGCTCGCGCCGCGCGTCTGCTCGCCTTCCAGTGCATCATCGACCACGCCGCGCATCTGCACCCAGTCGACGCCGGCATGCATGCAGAACTGCCCGTCTTCCGACATCATCACCGACTGCACGAGATTGGGCGAAATCTTCTCGAACGGCACCCATTGCCGATCGTAGCCGCGCAGAAGGGCCAGATCGCGCAGCATGAGCGAGGAGACCGGATGCACGAAATTCGGCGAATAGAGGATGATCAGGGCATAGGGCAGCAGGAAGAGGACGACCGCGATGACGAGAAGCTGGCGCCACCGGCGCCTGATCCGCGCGAACATGCCTCGTTTGGCGTTTGACGGCAGTTCCTCATCTCCACCTGTCTGCGGACCCCGCATGTCCTGTCGTGCGGCATCCGACCGGACATCGTCGTGCACGGGCGCGTCTTCGGCGCGAACCTCGTTCCTCTGAGGCTCGGGGCTCGCCGGACCGACATCCGCGGTCTCCGGCTCCCACGTTTCCGCGAGCGGGCGCTGACGGAGGTCTTGCCCCCGCGATTCTGGCTCACGTGGTTCGGGTACGATATCCCAACTCTGATCGTCCCGACTGATCAACCCGTCCGCCGCCCCATCCGCGCTTTCCGTCATAGTCTAAGATCGGGCGGATTTGAACGTCCTTTTCACCGCTGTCCCCGGTCGAGACGCGCTTCCGGGTGAAATTTATTGAACACGCCGCACGCGCATGCCAAAGAGCCGCCATGAACGCCGCTGCCCAGACCTTCGATACCCAACTTCGCCGGTGTGCCGACCAGGTCACCGCCTGCCTCGAAGCGCTCCTGAGCGACGCGGTCGCGCCCGACGAGATCGCCCGTCCGCCCGCACTGCTCGCCGCCATGCGCCATGGCGTGCTGAACGGCGGAAAGCGGCTGCGCCCCTTTCTGGTGATGGAAAGCACGGCGCTGTTCGGCGGAGACGCGCACGCCGCCATCCGGGTCGCCGCCGCTCTCGAATGCGTGCATTGCTACTCCCTCGTCCACGACGATCTGCCGGCCATGGACGACGACGACCTGCGCCGCGGCCAGCCGACGGTCCACATCGCCTATGGCGAGGCGAATGCCATCCTCGCCGGCGACAGCCTGCTGACCCTTGCCTTCGACATCCTGGCCGGGCCCGAAACCACGCTCCCCGATGCCGTGAAGACGGCGCTCGTGCTCGCGCTCGCCCGCGCCTCGGGCCTCGGCGGCATGGCCGGCGGGCAGGCGCTCGATCTGGCAGCGGAAACGGCCGCCCCCGACGAACAGGGCATCGTCACCCTCCAGGCCATGAAGACCGGAGCGCTCATCCGGTTTGCCTGCGAAGCCGGCGCGATCGTCTCGGGCACGGGCGCCGAGGACCGCGCGCGCCTGCGCCAGTTCGGCGAACGCATCGGCCGCGCCTTCCAGCTTGCAGACGACCTGCTCGACCTCAAGGCGGACGCTCGGACCATGGGCAAGGCGACCGGCAAGGACGAAGCCCGCGGCAAGGCGACTTTGGTCGCCCGCCGGGGCACCGACTGGGCCGAGGCCGAACTCGCGCGTCTGGTGGCAGAGGCCAGCGCCCTCCTTTCACCCTATGGCGACGCGGCGGAAACGCTGATCGACGCCGCCGCCTTCGTCGCCAATCGCGATCACTGAGTCCGTCAGGTTCAGTCTGAACGATCCATCGCGGCTGCATCGGCCCCCACTGACCGGACCAGCGCGGACTTGCCCCTCGACAGATAGGTGCCTGTCGGCGTGTCGTCCCCGGCAGGCTCGCCGTCCTCGACGATCGTCCGGCCGCGCAGCATGACGCGGATCGGCCAGCCCCGGATGTCGAGGCCTTCGTAAGGCGTATAGTCGGCGCCGTGATGCAGCAGGTCGTTGGTGAGCGTCGTGCGCTTTTCCGGGTCCCAGAGCGCGAGATCGGCATCCGCGCCGATGGCGATGGTGCCCTTGCGCGGATAGAGGCCATAGAGCTTGGCGTGGTTGGTGGCCGTCACCGCGACGAAGGTGTTGAGGTCGATGCGGCCCTTCATGACGCCTTCGGAAAAGAGGATGGGAAGGCGCGTGGCGACGCCCGGAATGCCGTTCGGAATCCAGCGGAAATGGCGCTTGCCCTTCTCGTTCAGCTTGCCTTCGGGATCATCGAAGCGGAAGGGGCAATGGTCGGAGGAGAACAGGTCGAAGACGCCCTGTTCGAGGCCTTCCCAGCAGGCGTCCTGGCTCGCCTTGTCGCGCGGCGGTGGCGAGCAGACGTATTTCGCGCCTTCGAGCGCATCCTGGTCGAGATCGTCCGCCGTCAGCATGAGATATTGCGGGCAGGTTTCGCCCGCGATCTTCTGGCCGCGCTGGCGGGCACGGCGGATCTCCTCCATCGCCTCGCGATTGGAGACGTGGACGATCACGATCGGCACATCGACGATTTCGGCAAGCGACAGAGCGCGGTGCGTCGCCTCGCGCTCGGCCGCGACCGGCCGGGTCGTCGCGTGGAATTTCGGGGCGAACTTCCCCTCCTCCTCGTGACGGCCGATGAGGTAGCGGATGGCATCCTCGTTCTCGCAGTGGACCATGACGAGCGCACCGGTGCGCCGCGCCGTGTCGAGGGTGGCGAGGATCTCGTCGTCGCGCAGGCGCAGGCCCTCATAGGTCATGAAGACCTTCATCGAGGTATAGCCGTCTTCGACCAGTGCCGGCACCTCCTGCCCGAGCACCTCCGGCGTCGGGTCGGTGATGACCATGTGGAACGACACGTCCACATGGCATTTGTCCTGCGCCTTCGCATGATAGATCTTCAGGGCCTCGCGCAGCGACTGGCCCTTCTCCTGCATGCAGAAGGCCATGACGGTCGTGTTGCCGCCGATGGCGGCAGAGCGCGTGCCGCTGTCGAAATCGTCGGCCATGACGATGCCGTCGCCGGAGGGCTGGTCGAGATGCACATGGCTGTCGATGCCGCCGGGAAGGACGAGGAGACCGGTCGCATCGATGATCTCGTCGGCGTCCGTCAGCTCGGCCGCAAGGGCCACGATGCGGCCGTCGCGGATGCCGATATCGCTCTTGAACGTATCGGAGGCCGTCACCACCGTTCCATGGCGGATCACCGTGTCGAAGCGCATCGCTCTCTCCTTTTCCCTATGTTCAGCTTGCCTTTGCCAGCCCGGCATCGCCCGCAAGGATGCGGTCGAGGGCTGCCGTGAAGCGATCGACCTCGTCCAGCGTGTTGTAGTGGACCATGGAGACCCGCAACATGCCGCCATGGTCGGTGAGGCCGAGATATTCGGCAAGGCGGCGCGAGTGGAAATCGCCGAAGCGCATGGCGATCTTCTCCGCGTCCATCGCCTTGCAGAGCGCGCCGGCATCGCGGCCATCGAAGCGGAAGGCGATGGTCGGCACCCGCGTGTCGTTCCGGTTGGTGGCCTGCCCGACGATGCGGCAGTCGTTGCGCGCCCGGAGATAGGCGAGGAGCCGCTCGGCCAGCGCATTCTCCTGCGCCGTGATCGCCTCAAAGGCGGCCTCGATCTTCCGCCGGGTCGAGCCGGTCTCGCCGGCCTGTTCGCCGAGCGTGGCGAGATAATCGACGATGCCGCAGGTGGCGTAAGCGAGCTCGTAGTTCGGATTGCCGGGTTCCAGCTTGCCCGGAACTTTGTCCTTGCCGTAGAAGTAGTGGTAGATCGTGTCGAGCTCCAGCAGCAGGTCGTATTTGCCGTACATCAGCGCGTAATGCGGCCCGTAGGTCTTGTAGAGGCTGAAGACGTAATAGTCGGCATCGAAGGCCTGCACGTCCACGGCGCGGTGCGGCGCATAGGCGACGGCATCGACGCAGATAAGCGCGCCCCGCGCATGCACGAAATCGGCGATCTCGCGGATCGGATTGACCGAGCCGAGGATGTTGGAGACGTGGGTGACGCAGACAAGCTTCGTGCGCTCCGTCATCAGCGGCGCGAGATCGGCCAGATCGAGCGTCATCGTTTCCGTGTTCAGCGGCCAGATCTTCAGCACGATGCCCGCCGCCTGCAACCGGTCCCAGGGGCCGATATTGGACTCGTGGTCGCTGACCGTGATGACGATCTCGTCGCCGGGCGAAAGCTGGCTCTGCATGGCCCGCGCGAGATTCTGGAGAAGCGCGGTCGTCGAGCTGCCGAAGACGATCTCTTCCGGGCGATGGGCGTTGACGAGATGCATGGCGGCTGTGCGTGCCTCGTAGAGCGCGCGAGCGGCCTCCTGCGAGACGTCGTACGAGCCGCCGATCTGCACGTTCTTGTCGATCAGGAACGTGTTGATGCGCTCAATCGCGCCCTTGAGGATCTGCGATCCCCCGGCATTGTCGAAAAAGGCCCAGCCTTTCGCCAGGCCTGGAAACTGGCTGCGCACATAATCGAGATCGAGCGGCGTCGTGTTGGCCATTCGGGGTGTCCTCCGTCCGTTTCTTGTTCAGTGGTTGAGGACAGCGCGCAGGAAGCTGCGGGTGCGCTCCTGCCGCGGGCTGTCGAAGATCTGCGCGGGCGTGCCGGCTTCCACCAGCCGTCCGCCGTCCATGAAGATGACGCGGTCGGCGACCTGCCGGGCGAAACCCATTTCGTGCGTGACGATGATCATGGTCACGCCGGTGCCGGCGAGCTTGCGCATCACGTCCAGCACCTCGCCCACCATTTCCGGGTCGAGCGAGGATGTCGGCTCGTCGAAGAGCAGCACCCGCGGCTCCATGGCAAGCGCCCGGGCAATGGCCACGCGCTGCTGCTGGCCGCCGGACAGCTGGGCCGGAAACTTCTCCGCCTGTTCGCCGATACCGACGCGGGCGAGCAATTCACGCGCTTTGCGCTCCGCCTCCGGCGTCGTCGTGCCCCGCACCCGCATGGGCGCGAGCATGACGTTCTTCAGCACCGTCATGTGGGGGAAGAGGTTGAACGACTGGAACACCATGCCGACCTCGGCCCGCACCTTGGCCAGAGACGGACCGGGGGCGACGCGGATGCCATCGACCGTGATCGTGCTCTCGGCGGAGAAGGCTTCCAGATGATTGATGCAGCGGATCAGCGTTGACTTGCCGGAGCCGGACGGACCGATGACGCAAACGACCTCGCCCTCGGCGATATCGAGATCGATGCCGTGGAGAACGGTGAATGTGCCATAGGCCTTGGTGAGGCCGCGGATGGAGATGATCGCGGCATCGGGGGTGGAGATGGGCGGGCTCATCAGCGTTTCCCCCGGGCGAAATGCTTTTCGAGGCGCGCGACGACGGCGACCATCGGCCAGAGCAGCAGAACATAGATGATGGCGGCACCGATCAGCGGCGTCGGATTGGCCGAGAGGGCCTGCGCCTGCGTCGCCTGTTTCAGAAGGTCCGGCATGGCGACGACGGAGGCGAGCGCCGTGTCCTTCATGACGTTGATGCAATTGTTGGTGAGCGGCGGAATGACGATGCGGACGGCCTGCGGCAGGATAACGTCGATCATCGTGTGCCGGTTGGAGAGGCCGAGCGCGGCCGACGCCTCGAACTGGCCATGCGGAATGGCCTCGATGCCCGCGCGGAAGATCTCCGCCGTATAGGCGGCCGACACCAGCGACAGGGCCGCGACCGCGGAGAGGAAGGGCGACAGGCGGATGCCGACGAAGGGAAGCGCGTAATAGATGACGATCAGGAGAACGAGCAGCGGAATGGAGCGGAAGATATCGATATAGATACGGATCAGCAGCTTGAAGAAAGCCGGCGCATAGAGCCGCGCAATGGCGAGGAACAGGCCGCCCGCAAGACCGCAGAGAATGCTGGTGACGCCGATCTGCAGCGTGACCAGAAGGCCCCACATGAGCTGCGGCAGGCTGTCCGCCAGCACCTGCATGTTGAAGAACGTATTGAGGAGGTTCATGGCCGAGACGGCTCCCTGGCATCCGGCAGGACCTTTGTGCGATCCTGCCGGTGCGGTTGCGGCTTACTTGGCCTTGGGCATGTCCAGAACGGCGACGGTCGAGGTCGTCTCCTCGGCCTTGGCACCGAACCAGGTCTCGTGAAGCTTGGCGATGAAACCTTCGCCCTTGAGCTTGGTGATCACGTCGTTGACCTCGACGGCGAGAGGGTCGCCCTTGTTGAACATGATCGAGTATTTCTCGCCGGTCGGGATCCGCTCGACGACCTTCAGCTCCGGCTTGTCCTTGACGTAGTAGAGCAGCGCCGGGATGTCGGAGATGTAGCCGTCGACGCGGCCGGCGACGAGGTCGAGCATGGCGGGCTGCAGGCCTTCGAAGCGACGGATGTCGCCGAGCTTGTACTCGGCCTTGTGCGCATCGGCCCACATGTCGCCGGTCGAGCCGGTATCGACGCCGACGACCTTTTCGCTCATGTCCTTCAGGCCTTTGATGCCGGAGGCGGCGGTGACGGTCAGCGACTGGTCGCTGTCGTAATAGGGCTGGGCGAAGCTGACGGAGGCCAGGCGCTTTTCGGTGATGGTGATCGAGGAGACCGCCATGTTGATGCGGCCGGACTGCACGGCCGGGAAGAGGCCGTTGAACGGCGTGTTGACGAACTCGACCGTCTTGCCGAGACGCTTGGCGATCTCGTTGACCAGATCGACCTCGAAGCCGGTGACCTTGCCGCTCGCATCCTCGAATTCCCACGGCACGTTGCCGATATTGGCGCCGACGGTCAGATCGGCGGCGAAGGCACCGGCCGTGCCGAAGGCGGCGAGCACACCGGCGAGAAGCGTTGTCTTGAGAGTGTTCGTGCGTTTCATGAGAGTTCCCCTTGTTATTTGAACATGACTCAATCTACAGTGGCCTGACTGGTCAGACCAGTCAGGCCAAAGAAGCACGATGCTTTCCGCTTGGCAATGGCTGGGAAGAAAATAGATTGGGCATCCGTCACGGATGTCGGCCGTGGGCACGGCAACGTCGAGATGTCGGTTGCCAGCGACGGAGCGAAGCGCTCAGGGCTCGGTCGCGGGCGGTGCCATGGGGCTTGGGGGTTCGAATTGGGGTTTTCATGTTGAACAAGACGCTCGTCCCGCAGTCGGTCGCTCGCGAGATCCAGGCGATGATCCGGAACGGCACGTTGAAGGCGGGGGAGAAGATCCCCTCGCAGCGCGGATTCTCGCAGACGCTCGGCGTCAGCCGCGCCTCCCTGCGCGAGGCGCTGCTGACGCTGGAAACGCTCGGCCTCCTCAAGACGGAAGCCGGGCGTGGCACCTTCGTGGCGACCGCGGCGGCGAACGGTACGACGAGCGCATCCGGCCACATGGCCCCGTGGCGCTATTCCGACAGCTATTCGGTGTTCGACGTCTTCCAGACGCGCATCCTGCTGGAGGGCGAGATTGCGCGGCTGTCGGCCGGCCGCCTGACGCAGTTGCAGCTCGACCGGATGGAGACGGCGACGCAGACCATGGAGGAATGCTGGGCGCGGCAGGATCTCCTGTCCAATGTCGAGGCGGACCTCGCCTTTCACGGCACGATCGTCTCCGCCTGTTCCAACGCCATGCTGAAGGCGCTCTATCAGACCGTGCGAGACCAGGTGACGGAAACGCAGCGCCAGCCGATTCCGATCACCGATCCCGAACGCATGCGCCACTCGATCGCCGAACATCGCCGGATCATCGCCGCGCTGCGGAACAACGATGCCGCAGCGGCGCGCCAGGAAATGGAAGCGCACATCCGCAACACCGCACGCTGCGCCGGGCTTTCGCCCTGATCGCAGCGCCGACCGCTCGTCAGGCCGTCTTCGCCAGACGGATGCGCGGGCGGCCGAGCTTGCGCGTGATCGTCATCAGCGGCACCGGGCCGGTCTCGGTCAGGGCCGAGCGGACGGTATCCGCCAGCGTCAGCGCGATGAAGTCCGCATTCGTATCCTCCAGCGTCAGGCGCGGATGGTCCTGGCCATTGGCCAGCGGCACGAAGAGACCGACCCGTAGGTCCGGCTTCATGCGCTTGAGGCGGCGGACGAGATTGCGGGCATGCGTCTTGGAGTTTCCGTTGAGGAAAGTGAAGACGACGGTGTCGATCCTATCGCTATCCCCGAACATCCGCATGTCTGTCGTGGAATGCGCAATGCTGGCAGCGTCGGCACCCTGGATCTCGAGAAGCTGGGCGAGCATGGCGGCGGCCGCGTCGTCGATCTCTCCGCGCCCGCCGATGCAGAGCAGCGAATGTCCCGTGCCGTCCGGCAGATCGGCGTCCTCGCCGGCCTTCTCCGCCCCGTCACGGGCGTCCTCGTCGCTCGAGCCCTCCTCCTCGCTTTCCTCCTCGTCGGCGATCTCCGAGAGATTGTCGACCAGCGACCGAACGCTGCCCGAGAAGCGCTCGACCTGCGCATCCGTCATCACCCCGCGCTGCCGATCGACCTCGCCGAGGAGAAGCGCGGGCATGCCGACCTTTTCGTAATAGTCGAGCAGATATTCGTCTTCCAGATAGTCTTCCGCATTGGCCGTCGCCTCGTCCGGATCGCCCGCCAGAAGCCGCTGGTAGAGCTTTTCATGCGGCTCCAGTACGGGCTCGTTGCCGAGCAGCACGTCGAGAAAGCTGAACTGCGGCACATAGCGGCCGAGAACCACGAGGCAGACCGTCAGCGGCGTCGACAGCATCAGCCCGAGCGGCCCCCAGAGCCAGGACCAGAAGATCGCGGAGATGATGATGGCAAGCGGCGACAGGCCGGTATGCGACCCGTAAAGCCAGGGTTCGACGACATTGTTGCTGATCAGTTCGGTCGTGAGAAACAGCGCGCCGACCCAGAGCACGAGCGACCAGCCGGGCGCGATCGCGAGCGCGAGGAACAGCGGCAGGATCATGCCGATGACGGGACCGATATAGGGGACGAACCGCAGGACCAGCGTGAGAAGACCCCACAGGATGGCATTGGGAATGCCGAGGATCCAGAGGCCGATGGTGATCGGGAAGGCGTAGAGCGCGTTCACCACCAGCTGCATCAGCAGATACTTGCCGACCCGCTTGCCGGCATCCTGCAGCGCCTCGGTGGTTCGATGGAGATCGTTGAGGCCGACCAGCCGGATGAAGCGGTCGCGCAGGTCCTCGCGCTCCAGCAGCATGAAGATGACGAGCACGATCACGAGGCCCGCCGTCGCAAAGGGGCTGATCAGCGGCAGGATGAAGTTGCCGAGCGTCTGGATGGGATTGGAGCGCGTGACGATCTCGACCGGCATGGGTTCGCGCGGGGCAGGCGTCGCGGCCGCCGCATCCTCCTGGCTCTCCACGGCCCGCGTCTGGATCTCCTCGCCCACCCGCTCGACGATGCCGCTCAGGTGTTTCATGAGGCCGTCGCCGGAGCCGGCCTGCGCCAGCGTCTGCACCTTGACGACGATATTGCGCTGGTAGGCCGGAATGTTCTGGGCGAGGTTCGACACTTGGCTGGCGACGATGACGCTGAAGAGGGCGATGGCGCAGAAGGCGGAGGCGACCGCGATCATCACGGCCGCGATCTTCGGCACCGAACGGCGGCGCAGGAAGGACACGATCGGGGCGAGCGTGAAGGTAAGGAGCAGCGACAGCGCGAGCGGAACGAAGATCTCCTGGCCCACCTTGAGAACGACGGTCGCGCCGAGCAGGATGAGGATGACGTGGCCCGAAAGCTTGTTGCGCGTATTGGGGTCGTGGGGCGGATAGAGATCCGCCTTGCGAAGAGGCGCGGTAACGGTCGCTTTCGTGCTCACATGACTCTCCAAGACCCGCTGATTGCGCGGCTGAAGACCGAGCTTTAGAGAACACTGATGCCGAATATTGGTTCCGTTCGCCGGCTCGATATCCGGCAAGAAATCCGGGCCGGCCCTTTCGCCTCCCCCGCCAGTCCGGCGATGCCGGTTTTCGGGCGCCGGAGCGGCCGTGAAGACCTTTTGCGGGCGGGCAAGACAGGGCTGTGCGAGATGACGGCCGCTGGACGGCAGCGGGGCTCTAAGGCGTTGAGCTGTCGCGGGATTTTTTACCCAGAAATGATTCCGGTTTCCGGCAAAATGCAGTAGAACTCCCCTGTCCCGATCCCTTACGCACACCCGGCGAGATACGAGTATCATGAGCATTGGTTCCAGCAAGGCAGCCTGGCCTTTCGGCGGCGGCGAGCTCGGGCAGCGTATCCGGAATTTCGACTGGGCCTCGACGTCGCTCGGTCCGATCGCCACCTGGCCCGCCAATCTGCGGATCAAGGTCAATTCCCTGATCAATTCGCCGATCCCGCAGGTGCTGATGTGGGGTCCGGATCATGTGATGATCTACAATGACGGCTACCGCGAGATTGCCGGCGGTTATCATCCCCGCGCGCTCGGCGGCACGGTGCCGGAGATCTGGCCGGAAATCTGGGACTGGAACAGCCGCGTTCTGGAGAACGGATTCAAGGGCGAGGTCCAGAGCTTTCGCGACCAGCCCATGGTGCTGCACAGGAACGGACGGCCGGAGGAGATCGTCTTCGACCTGTTCTACACGCCGATCTACGACGACGAGGGCGGGGTCGATGGCGTGCTCTGCACGGTGCTCGAAAACACCGATCGGGTGCGGGCCGTGCGGGCGCTGGCCGAAAGCCAGGCGGAGCTCAGCCGGATCAGCGATGCGCTGCCCATTCTCGTCGGGTTTCTCGATGTCGATCACGTCTACCGCTTCGCCAACAAGGGCTACCTCGAATGGTTCGGCCATCCGGCGAGCGCGGTCATCGGCCGGCACATCCGCGAGATCATCGGCGAGGAATACTATCGCAAGCGCATCTCCTATCTCGAGCGCGCCTTTTCCGGCGAGCCCATCATTACAGATACGGTGATCCGCCGGCCGGGCGGCGATCATCGCACGGCCGAGGTGCGCTACATGCCGCGCCTGACGGATGCGGGCACGGTGGACGGCATCTATATCCTGCTGATCGACATCGAGGACCGCAAGCGCGCCGAGAAGGAGCTTCTGGCGAGCAACAACCGGTTTCGCGCCGCCGTTCACGCCGTGCATGGGGTTCTCTGGACGAACAGTGCCGATGGCCGGATGATCGGCCAGCAGCCCGGCTGGGCCGAGCTGACCGGGCAGCCCCACGAGGCCTATCAGGATTACGGCTGGGCGGATGCGGTGCATCCCGACGACCGGCAGGCCACCGTCGAGGCCTGGAACTCCGCCGTCGCGGACCGGCGCACCTTCATCTGGGAACATCGCGTGCGCCGGCATGATGGCGCATGGCGGATGTTCGCCATTCGCGGCGTGCCCATCTTCGACGAACAGGGCGACATCAGCGAGTGGGTCGGCGTTCACACGGATATCAGCGAGCAGCGGCAGGCCGAAGACGAACTGCGTCGCCATGCCGTGCATCTGGAGCGTCAGGTCCGCCACCGCCAGCGCGCCGAGGAGCAGCTGCGCCTGCTCAACGAGACGCTGGAAGCCCGCGTCGGCGAGGAGATCGCCGTGCGGCGTCAGGCGGAGCGCGCCCTGCAACAGGCCCAGAAGATGGAGACCATCGGCAAACTCACCGGCGGCGTCGCCCATGACTTCAACAACCTGCTGCAGGTCGTCTCCGGCAATCTGCAGCTTCTCGCCAAGGACGTGGCCGGCAACGAGCGGGCCGAGCGGCGGGTCGCCAACGCGCTGGCCGGCGTCAGCCGCGGCGCCAAGCTCGCAAGCCAGCTTCTGGCCTTCGGCCGACGGCAGGCACTGGAGCCGAAGGTCATCAATGTCGGGCGCTTCATGTCGGGCATGGACGACCTGCTGCGGCGCTCCATCGGCGAGGCGATCGAGCTGGAAACCATCGTCGCCGGCGGGCTGTGGAACAGCTTCGTCGATCCGGTGCAGGTCGAGAACGCGGTGCTGAACCTCGCGATCAACGCGCGCGACGCGATGGAGGGCAATGGCAAGCTGACGATCGAGGTGGGCAACGCCTATCTCGACGACGACTATGCCCGCCATCATGCCGACGTCGAAGCCGGCCAGTATGTCGTGCTCGCCGTCAGCGACACGGGATCGGGCATCGCACCCGAGGTGCTGGAGCAGGTGTTCGAGCCGTTCTTCTCCACGAAGGCCGAGGGCAAGGGCAGCGGTCTCGGCCTGTCGATGGTCTATGGTTTCGTCAAGCAATCGGGCGGCCATGTGAAGATCTACAGCGAGGTCGGCCATGGCACGACGGTCAAGCTCTACCTGCCGCGGGCCACGGCCAGCGAGGACCGCGAGGTGACGATCCAGTCCGGACCCGTCGTCGGCGGCACGGAAATGATCCTCGTGGTGGAGGACGACGACGAGGTGCGCAACACCGTCGTCGAGATGCTGAGCGATCTGGGTTACGGCGTGCTGAAGGCGACCAACGCGCAGAACGCGCTGAGCGTGGTCGAAAGCGGCATAGCCATCGACCTCCTCTTCACCGATGTCGTCATGCCCGGCCCGCTGAAAAGCGTTGACATGGCGCGCAAGGCCAAGGAGCGCCTGCCGCATATCGCCGTGCTCTTCACCTCCGGCTACACCGAAAACTCCATCGTCCATGGCGGACGGCTGGATGCGGGCGTCGAGCTTCTCTCCAAGCCCTATACCCGCGAGGCGCTGGCGCGAAAGATCCGCCATGTCATCGCCAACCAGAAGCAACGCTCCGCCGTGATCTCGCGGACCTCCGCCGCGGCCGCACCCGACACCCCGGCGACCGGCCCGATCGATCCCCTTCCCGCTGGTCCCGACCCCGTTGTCCCCAGCCCCGCGCCTGCCGTGACGCGCGCGCCCGAGCCGGCGCCGCTGACGGTTCTCGTCGTCGAGGACGATCCGCTGATCCGGGCCAACACGGTGGAGCTCATCGAGGATTTCGGCCATGCCGTCATCGAAGCGGGCACGGCGAAGGAGGCGAGAACGCGGCTTGCCGGCGCATCGGTCGACGTGCTCGTGACCGATCTCGGCCTGCCTGACGCCTCGGGCGCGGAGCTGGCCGCGGAAGCGCTGGCGCTCCATCCGTCGCTCGGCGTCGTCTTCGCCACGGGAAACGACCGGGCACCGGACGGCGCGCCGCCGGACGCGGTGCTGCTGCGCAAACCCTATGATGCGGACGGGCTGAAAGCGGCCATCACGGCAGCGGCGCGGCGGGCGTCCGCGACCTGATCGTGCGCGGCAACGGCCTCACGCCTCTGCGGCGACCACGCTCCACAGAAGCTCTTCCGTGTTCAGGCCGTCGCTGAAGAGGGCGACGAGATAGGCAGCCTCGATCTCCGCCTGCGGTCCGGTGCTGGGAATCTGGCGATGATCGCAGAGGCGCTGGAAAACGCGAAAGAGCATATCCATTTCCGTCGGCGTAATGACGGTGCCTTCCTGAAAGACATACGAGCCCAGCATGACATGCTCCCGGCTGCCCTGCGGCAGCCCTGTTGGTCGATCCGCCGCGGTTCTCACCGCCACGCGTTCCTTTCTTTGGGACGTAACGTTTCGCCGGGCCATTTCAATATGCCGCGAAAGTTGTAGTACGGGAGGAAAGACGTTTCGTAAAAACACAGACGACAACCTTGCCTCTTCAAGCCGGCTCCCCGTTTATAAGACGTCGGCGCTGGAGAATTCTTTCCTTCTACGCATTCCTTTTTTCGTCGGGCCTATTATTTTTTCCGCAAAACGGACCAAATGAGGTTTTACACTTTTGCCCGAAACCACCTCCTTTCATCCGGGTCATATCCCGAACGCATAATCTGTCCGCCTCTCGGCCGGCAGCTGGAAAGAGAAGAGACGGAACCGATGCCTTGGCGTAACCAACCCATGCTGCCCGAGCATGTCGATCTCTGTCAGCGCGTCTATGACGCCGCCCGCAAGAAGCGCAAGATCGCGCCTGACAGCGATGCCAGCAACCCTGTGGCAGCCCTCGTCCTTACGCTCTATCGCCATGGCGTGCTGGAGGAAGAGGAGCTGCTGCGGCGCGTCCTGAAGGCTCTCGACGAGAAGAACTGACGCCGGCGGGCCTTGGGATCAAAGTCTACTGCAGAAACACCCGAACGCTGGCCGCCCGGCCTGCGGCATCGATGACGGTCAGCGTGGAATAGCCGGCCCCGTCGGGCACCCACGGGTTGATGCGCCGCTGCGTGAGGTCCGCGAGCGGCCGGCCGTTTGCCAGCCAGCGGAACGGTGCCCGCCCACCCTGCAGCTTCAGCATCAGCGGCAGTGGCATGCCGGCGACATCCTTGCCGAGATCGACGCGTGCGCCTTCCGGCGGATAGACGATCTGCGGTGCGGCTTCGCGGATGCTGGCGCGCAGAAGGCCGCTCGTCGTCATGGAAAAGCGGCGCTGGCTGATGGGCAGGTCCTGCGCCGCGATGCGCACGGCGCCGGCCGGCGCGCGCGGCAGCGGCACGCCGGCGATGCCGGATTTGGCAAAGGCCTCGAACAGGACCGGTGCCGCCGTCGCATAGCCGGTGATGCCGGGCACGGCGCCATTGTCGGCGCGGCCGACCCAGACGCCGAGCACCGTCCGGCCGTCATATCCGACCGACCAGGCATCGCGATAGCCGTAGCTCGTGCCCGTCTTGTAGGCGATGCCGCGACGGGCGCTGCCGGCAGGCGGCAGCACGCCCGAGAGAATATCGGCAACCTGCCATGTCGCCGCCGCCTCCAGCATGGGTTCGCCGGCGATCGGCCCGGGCACCGAATCCACCCCGTCGCCGAGCCGCACGGGCCGGCCTTCATTGGCCAGCCCGGCATAGAGCTGCACCAGATCGCGCAGCGTCACGCCGAGACCGCCGAGGCCGATGGCAAGACCCGGCGCCTCCTGTGGCGGCAGGACCGGGTTGAGGCCCGCCCGCCGCATGCGCAGCATCAGCCGCGACGGGCCGACCGCATCCAGAAGCCGGATGGCCGGCACGTTCAGCGACAGTTGCAGCGCCTGCCGGATCGTGACGTCGCCCTGATAGGTCATGTCGAAATTGCGCGGACGGTAGCCGAAGAAGTCGGCGGGCCGGTCCTCGATCATCGTCTCCTGCGACACCAGCCCTTCTTCGAAGGCGAGCCCGTAGATGAAAGGCTTCAGGGTCGATCCCGGCGAGCGCGGCACGCGGGTCATGTCGATCCAGCCCTTGCGGCTCGAATCGAGATAATCCGCCGATCCCACCTCGGCCAGGATCTCCCCGGTCGCCGCATCGGCCATGACCATGGCGACCGAAATGCGCGGCCCCGCCCGCTCGGCGGCCGTCTTCGCGACAGCCTCCAGCGCGGCCTGGACGGGCGCGACGAGCGTCGTGTGGAGCGTCGGTGCGGCCGGCGCCTTGCGGCGTGCAGTTTCGGCGAGATGCGGGCTGAGCGTCGGCAGCGCACGACGGCTTTCGGGGACACGCGTCATGGCCGCCCGCTCCGCCTCGCCTTCGCCGATGACGGCGGCAACGGCAGCCCGCTCCAGCACACGGGCCCGCGCGACGTCGGCCGCCTTCGGATGCCGGTCGGGACGCCGTCGTTCGGGCAACTGCGGCAGGGCGACGAGGAGGGCGGCCTCCGCGACCGTCAGCCGCCGCGGCTCCTTGCCGAAATAGGCCAGGCTTGCCGCGCGCACGCCTTCCAGATTGCCGCCATAGGGCGCGTGGGTGAGATAGAGATCGAGAATCTGCGCCTTGGTCAGCCGGCGCTCCAGCTGCCAGGCGCGGGCCATCTGCCGGATCTTCGCCCCGAGCGAGCGGCTTTCGCGCGGCTCGATCAGCCGGGCGACCTGCATGGAGAGGGTCGAGGCGCCGGAAACGATGCGGCCGTGGGTGACGAACTGCACGGCGGCACGCGCGAGCGCACGGAGATCGATTCCTCCGTGCTCGGCAAAGCGTCGGTCCTCATAGGCGATGAGCATGCGGACGAATTGCGGATCGACATCCTGCGCCGTCGTCCTCAGCCGCCAGCGGCCATCCGCTGTCGCGAAGGCCCGCAACAGCCGGCCATCGCGATCGACCATTTCGGCGGAGGTCGCAAGCGCTGCGCCATCGAGCGGCGGCGGATAGGCATGATCGGCTGCATCGATGCCGAAACCGGCGGACACGCCAAGGCCGACCAGAATGCTGCCGCCGACGAGGGCGGCCGCGAGGGTCCGGGCGAAACGGCCAGAGACGGCGGATGGGCGCAACGACAGACGCATCACTCGACCGCCTGAACCTCCATGCGACCCGTTGCCGTGCGCGCGGAGAATTGCGGGCGGTACATATCCTCGACGGTTGCGGCCGGATGATCGTAGGTGCCGGGGGTGACGGCACGCACGACATAGGCGACCGTCATCTCGTTCGCATCGGCGGCGGCATGGTCGAAGGCGGCGACGAAGCGGTCGCTGCGGAACTCGCTATGGGCCGCCTGCATTTCGCCCAGCCACTCGAAATTCGACAGCTTGGCGCTGTCCACCAGCGTCGGATTGTCGATCTCGAAGCCTGCGGGCAGGAGGTCGGTAACGAGGATGCGGGCGGGACCGGGGTTGAGATCGGTCGCCCTGATCACCACGACATAGCGCTCGTTCTGCCGGGCCTCGCTGACATTCGCCGGCTCGCCGTCGAGCGTGTAGTAGCTCCGCTCGATGGCATAGCCGTTGCCGCCGGCCGGCAAGGGGAAGGCGGGGGCAGCGACCGTCGTCACCGTTGCCGTCACCGGGTCCTTGCCGGCATTGGCGATGGTGACGGGACGGGCGAGGATCTCGTCGCCGGTCTTGCGGGCGGCAAAGGCGCCGGATGACGCCACGCCGTCCACCGTCAAAGCGAGGCCTTCGTCGCCGCCCGACACGGCACGCGCCGCAAGCAACATCCACAACTGCTCTTGGGTGCTGGTGGTCGATGACCGGTCCCAGGCAGCAGCGACCTTTCTGGCAAGGGCCGGAATGATCGTCGGGACCGGGCGGCTTTCGGCCGCAAGCGTGAGCACCGCCGCATCGTCGCGAAGCGCGGAGCCGTAGTCCGACCGGGCAAGGTCGGAGATCTTCGCCGCCTGCGACATCGTCGCGGCCTGCGAGAACACGCTTTCGGCACGGTTCGCATCGCCATAAAGCGACAGGGCTCCGGCCAGATGGCCCTTGGACAGGGCGGTCGGGAAGGCGTCGAGCTTCGTATCGACATAGTAGCGCAGATCGCTGATCGCGGCCTTCCGGTTGCGCGCGAGAACGTAGAGCGCATAGGCGATGCCATTGCCCTGCTCGGTCACATCGACATCGTAGGACAGCGAATTCTGCAGATTGTCGAGCGCCTGCACCATGGCCTGTTCCGGCACGTCGAAATTCTTTTCGCGGGCACGGGTCAGGAACTCGGTGACGTAGCTGTCGAGCCAGAGATCGCCGGACCCCGGACCCCAGAGCCCGAAGCTGCCCGACGAGGACTGGTAGGAGAGGACGCGGTGAATCGCATCCTGAACCCGCGTCCGCACGTCGGCATCCTCGGGCAGACCGGATTGCGCCGAAAGTTCGCTGAGATAGAGAAGCGGCAGCGCGCGGCTCGTCGTCTGCTCCGCGCAGCCATAGGGGTAGCGGTCGAGCACCATCAGAAGCGCCGGAATGTCGAAGGCGGCAGCCCGGCTGACGCTGAGGCTGACCGACGCGCCGCGCAGCTGGCTCTCCGCAAGCAGGCCCTCGTCCACGACGAGGCTCGCGCCGGGCTTCAGCTCCACCGGCAGACGCGTGGTGACGGGAAGCGAGGCGGGCCGGACAGGAATCGACAGCGTCTGGTCGAGCGACAATCCATCGGCCCCGGCGATCTTGACGGTGACGGTCCCGTCGCCCGGATGCACGCCCTTCAGCGGCAGGGTCACATCGATCTTCGAGCCGGCCGGAATGGCGAAGCTCTGGGCGAGCGACGCCGTATCGACGGAGAGGGAGGGATCGGCCTCGACCGTGATCGCGAGATCGCCGGCCGGGGCGTCGGTATTGGCGATATCGAGGCGCAGCTCGGCACTGTCGCCGGGCGCCAGGAACTTCGGCAGGCTGGCGGTAACGACGACGGGATCGCGGATGACGACATCGGCGCTCGCATGGCCGACGCCGGATTTCGTCCAGGCCACGGCCATGACGCGGGCGGTGCCGTTGAACTGCGGAATATCGAAGCCGATGATGGCCTTGCCCTCGGCATCGAGCTTGACCGGCCCGGAGAAGAAGGCGACCAGCTTTTCCGTGGGCGGGCTGCCCTGCAGCGCCATGGCACCGCCGTCGCCGCCGGTGCGCAGACGTCCCGTCGCCCCCAGCGAGCCATCGATCAGCCGGCCGTAGAGATCGCGGATTTCGAGGCCGAGACGGCGCTGGCCGAAGTACCAGCCGTCGGGATCCGGCGCCTGATAGCGCGTGAGGTTGAGAATGCCAACATCGACGGCGGCAAGCGTCACATAGGCTTCCTCGCCGACACCCGTGCCGGCAACGGTCACGGGGATATTCAGCGTCTGCCTCGGCAGCGTCTTGTCCGGCAGCGCCAGCGACACATCGAGCTTGCGCTCGGCCGGATCGACCGACAGCCATTTGACGCCGATGGCGCGCATCGGCATGCGGCTTTCCTGCGCGTCGCCGGGACGATAGAGCGTGGCCGTGACATAGGCACCGGCGCCGAACTCCGCGGTGATCGGCAGGGCGATCTTGTCGCCGGTCGCGGGAATGGAGACGGTCTTGGTCGCGATCAGCGTTTCGGACCCGACGGTGACCAGAAGTTCGCCGGCAAACCGCGGCGAGACGTTGAGGGTGGCGGTTTCCCCCACCTTGTAGCTGTCCTTGTCGAGGGCGATCTCGAGCCCGTCGGGCGTTTCGGTGGAGGTCGCCGCGACATAGAAACCGGCATCGAACTCGACGCTCGAAACCGGATCGCCGCCGGGCGCCGCGATCTCCAGGCGGTAGCGGCCCCAGGTGACGGGAACGCTGACCGTGCCGCCATCGACGCCGGGACCAACAGGGGCATCGACCGTGCCGTTCGACAGAAGCTTGGTCGACAGGATGGGCTCGTAGCGCCACGCCGTGCCGTCCCGATACCACTGGTATTGCCGCTCGACGCTCAGGAGCTTCCAGGTCAGCCCCGTCATCGCCTTGCGGGCGCCATCCGGCCCGATGCCGATCACATGGAACGTGCCGGTGGAATTCTCGGTCAGAGCACCGCTGAAATTCGGCTTGATCCCGATCCGGTCGGTTTCGGCACGCACGGGAAGCTCCAATGTCCGCTCGACCGCCCGTCCGCCGGCTTCCTGAAGCCGCACGGCGACGGTGGCGTTGACGAGCTGGGTCGTGGCCGGGACGTCGGCGAGATCGACATCGAAGCTCGCCTTGCCGTCCGCATCGAGCGGCGGCAGCATGTCGAGCGTCTGCCGGCTGTCCTCGGTATTCTCCTCGTCCGCAAGGCCGAAGACGTAGCCGGGGTAGTCGGCACTTTCCTGCGTCGGCTTCAGAAGAACGTCGCCTTCGAGTTCGAGACCCGCTGCCGGCGCGCCATAGAGAAAGCGTCCATCGACGGTGACCGGCACCGGCGTACCGGGCGTGATGGCCGGCGCAGTGCTCGCAAGGTCGAATTCGATGCGGTCCGGCACGAAGTCATCGACCTGAAACGCCTTTTCGCTGATGGCTTTCGCCTTGGGATCGGTGAAGACCTGCACCGTCCACGTGCCGCGCATGGCGTTCGGCTGGAGGACCATGTCGAGCGTGTAGCCGCCGAGCTTGCTGTCGGACGACACGATGCGGCGGTCCTCCACGCCATCCGGGCGCAGGAAGACGAAGGTGAGCGGCAGGTCGGAAACGGCACTTGCCGCAGGATCGCGGGCGAGCGCCGACACATGCACCGTTTCGCCGGCCCGATAGATGCCGCGCTCCGTCCAGGTGAGCACATCGACGGCGCCCGGGGCCGGGCGGCCGGTGACGCCGCGGTCCGACAGGTCGAAGCCGGCGCGCGTCATGTCGAGGAAGACATAGTCGTCGCTGCCGGCGCGGGCCGCGATGACGGCCGGCAGCGTGGCATCCCCACCGCGCAGAAGACCCGCGGCGAAGACGGCACGGCCATCGGCGTCGGTGGTCGCGGTGCCCAGCACCTCGTTGTTCTTGGCGACGAGCTCCAGCGCGACGCCGGACAGGGGCTTTGCCGACGAGAGCGAGCGGGTGAAGACGCTCAGGCCATCGGTGCCGGCAAAGGTCGAGAGCCCGATATCGGACACGACGAACCACTGCGTGGCCCGGTTGTCCCATTCGTTGGAGGCGCCGGTCGCCGACACGGCCGTCAGCACGTAGACGCCGGGCTTGCGCTGCGGCAGGGCCTCGTCCACCGGAAAGCTGGTGACGACCTCCTTGTTGAGATCCGTCTGGAGGTCGATCGTGCCCTGCCAGACGAGTTCGCCGCTCTCGTCGCGGATGCGGTCGGCGCTGTAGCCGTCGAGCTGGGTGAGGAACTGCGAATTCGTCAGCAGCTGGGCGATGTTGCGATCGCCGACGCGATAGAGCTTGAGGTTGGCGCTGGTCGTGTTGACCGACACGAGGGGAATGCCGCGGCGCACGGTCATCGGCAGCACGAAGCTGTCGCCGGTGAAACGGACCATGGCCGGGCGGTCGGGAATATAGAGATCGAGATCGACGGCCGCCTCGAGCGGCTCCTCGACGGACGAGGGGAGACCGGGGCGCAGCGCGAGCTTGTAGCGCTGGCCGTGGGTCAGACCCTCGACGCAGATCTGGCTGTCCTTCGCCTCGACCGCCTGCGGCGCTGCGCTATCCAGCGTCAGGAAGGGCGTATAATCGACGCCCGGCTGCAGCGGCTCGGAAAACTGGACGCAGGCGCGCGGCGATACGGCTTCCGCCTCCACCGTGTTGCCGATCACGCGAAAGCCGTTCTTGCTGCGCAGATCGGCAAACGCGGCGCGGATCGTCGGGTTTTCCACGAGCGCGAGGCTCGCCTTGTAGGCTTCGAGCGCCGGACGGAAGCTTTCGGTGGCGGCAAGTGCCTGCGCCAGCATGGCGAGCGCATCGGCGCGATCGGTGGCGGTGCGCGAGAGCTCGTAGCCATTGATGGCGGCAAGCGCCGACTGGTTGGCGACGGTCGCATTGCCGGTGATGAGGTTCGCGGTGCGGGACGCCTGCGTCCACACGCGGCCATCCTCGGCATCGATCGCGAGCGCGGCCATGAGGCTCTGGAGCGCGGCCTCGTTGGCACCTTCCTGCCGTTCGCGGGCGGCCTGCGCAACGAGCGCCGCGCGACCGGCGTCTGCGCGATCCTCCGGCACGACGAGCGCGCGCTTGGCCTCGCGCGCCTGGCTGACCAGCTCCTCCGACAGGAAGGGCAGAGAAAGGGCGGCACCGATATCCGGGCCGGCGCTGGCGGCGTCCACGATGCGGCCGGCAACCGCGCCGGGGAAGGCATTCAGCGTGTGGAAATCGGATTTGAGAAAGCACCACTTCACCTTGGGATTGTAGGTGAAGGCCCGGCAGTTGCGATCGGCGATGCAGACCTTTTCGCAGTCGGCGAGCGACAGGTTCTGCTCCGTGCGCAGGTCGAAGCCGAAATAGTCGTGATCTTTCGTCGTCGCGACGGTCCGCCCGCCGGCGGCTGCGACCGAGCCCAGCGAGCCGAGCAGCATCAAGAGGCCCAAGGAGAACCGAAGTGTCGCGCGCATGCCGTATTTCCCCCTCAAGGTCCGGCCTGCTCGAGGCGGCCGGTTCCGGCGCCACTCTCCGTCCGGACCCCGTCATTGTCAATGCGGAGGCACATCCGGAGAGGGGGTCGCGAGCCCAGGAACAGGCATCTGAGATCCGGGACCCTCTCCCGGCCGGCCCGCTTCCCGATCGGCGGCGCTGGCGCGTCAGCCGGCCTGACGCTGCGGGCGGGCGCGCATATCGATGAGGGCGGCGGCGGCATAGGTCTGGGCGACGATCTCCGGCACCAGATCGATATCCGGCAGGGAGCCGAGGCCGAGGGGGCCGATGGCGAAGAGGCCGAGGGAGCGTCCCCGCGCATCGAGAAGCTCGCCGGCCGGATTGACGGAGAGGCCGAGGTGCAGCTCGTCGGTGACGGCGAGCTGGTTGCGGAGAGCGGCGGCGATCACTGGCACGTCGAGATCGGCCGAGAGGCAGCGGCAATCGATGATGCGGTCGGCCGTGAACAGGCTTTCCGCCTGCTCGCCCGCCCAGCGGACGACGAGGCCCTGAGAGGAGCGGCGCAGCGCCGTGCCACGCCGCAGTTCGGTGAGCCCCGCTCCAAGCTCGCGCTCCAGCCGGGCATGGACGTCGGCCGGCAGCCTGTTGCGGTGAGCGTCGTAGATCGAGCGCAGATGCCGGTTGAACTGCCGCTTCTCGCTGGGCGGAAGGGACGACCAGAGCGAACTGGCGCGCTTGCGCAGCCCGTTCATGGCCGCCTGCCAGCTCCAGCCGTTCTCCTCCGCCTCCGCACAGGCCTCGCGCACGAAGCGCAGGATATGGCGCAGCTGCGAGGGCATGGGCTGGGTGGGAAACACCGAATCGGCGGCCAGCCGCGTGTGCGGCTGGGGCAGGAAGCCGCGGCGCGAGAGGATGGAGATCCGGCCGGCGAAACCCGCATCGCGCAGCTGCAGCACCTGATCCACGGCGCGAAGGCCGCTGCCCATGACGATCACATGCTTCTCGATGCTTTGCGGCGTCGTGATCTCGCGGGTCAGCGCCCGCGCTACATCGCCCGCATCGGCCTTCAGGCCGTAGCCCGTCGCCAGAATCACGTCGTCGAACACCATGGCGCCACCATCGGCAAAGCCGAGGCGAACGCCGCCATGATCGAGCCGACGGATATCGTCGGCGACGTCGTGCGACATCTGCACCGTCACGTCGCGCCGCTGGGCGAGCGCCTCGGAAAAGCGCTGGTAGACATAGTCGCTGAAGATCGATTTCGGCACGAAGATCTGCCCGAAACCGGGAATGGCGGCAGACACGGCATCGCGAAATTCGCTGCTCGCCTGCAGCCAGCGCGTGAAATCCTTCGGCTCCCCGGTCGCGACCGAAAGATCGCGGGCGCGGCTGTTGAGGATTTCCGTCGAGCGGGCGCCGGCCAGCGCCTGGCCGCCGCTGATCGTGGGCGCCGGATCGAACAGGCGCAGCCGGAAGGGTTGCGTCACCGTCTTCAGAAGGGCGATCGCCATCATGATGCCGGAGAAGCCACGGCCGACCACCGCGATGTCGAGCGGGTCGCCGGATGCGCGTCGGCCGGACGCGGAAAGGTCGTGAACCGTCATATCATTCCTCCCTTCCTGCCGCCTCCAGCAGGTGTCGGATCGTTGAACCGGATGCCCTCGCCCTGGTCGTCCTCGATGAAGAGGTAACGTCCGGGCGCATGCGTTCACACATATGCGGTCATGTCATCAGCGGTGGATTACAACACGGGTTTCGTCCGCCAGCAAGCGGTTTTCACGTTCCGTTAACGTCTGCCATCATCGGGTAGGCCCGCGCATGGGAGGCCTCCCCCACAAGAAAGGGGCCACTTTCGCGGCCCCTTTGACTTACGTGCGAACGAGGCGATGCGCCTGCTGTCGCTCCATCCTGCGAAGGAAGGCGTTGATATCGGCCCGTCCGCTGCGCACCTGGCGCTTGCGGATCATGATACCCATGATCCGGGCAGCCGTGGAGACCGTCATATCGTCGAGCGGGCTCTCGCTCGACCACGGTTTGGTCAGCTGCGACGTCACCACCTCCCGGACGGACGTCGGCAGAATATCGGTGCATCCGCGCATATGATCGAAGACCAGCGCGATCGGCAGGAGTGCACCCTGAAAGTAGATGGTCGGCGCATCCGCGCCCCCGTCCCATTCCTCGTAGGCGTCGATCGCCTCGCGGAACAGCTGATGCAGCGTAATCGGAGCATGCCCCTGGTGAAGTTCTGGCAGTAGAGTGTTCATCTGCGTCTCCTCACATTTGCTTCGACGCGGGCGGGTCGCGCCTGCACATTTCCGCCGGACACATTAATGACCCGCTTTGCCGACGGGTTCCACCCTTTCGAGAAATTTTTTTGCGCATTTCGTGTGGGCGCAAATCCTTAAGCCAAGGATTACAATAGCTTTGCACCGGCACGCCAGTCTTTCGTCCTCCTTGCCGGCGCTGCGTGGAAAGGGCTGATTAACCTTTATTTTCTATTGAATAGAGGTGCCCATCGGCCCTCATGTTCCCGAGTTTGCAGGTTCCCATGCGTCTATCCAGAACGAATCTTCCCCACGGTATCGACAATGCGAAGGCGGAGGATGCGCCCCCGCGCATCGAGCCGGTCAAGCGGATCTACGGTACGCCGGAGACGCTCGGCGGCGCTTTCCTGTCGGGCACCGATACGGAGAATGCCGACGAGATGGCCGCCGGCGAGATCGAAGGACGCGCGCCGATCTGGCAGAGCAACTTCGTCATCGGCCCGAACGTCCGCTTCACCCGCACGCCGGACAGCGCCTATCCCAAGCGCAGCCCGAAATCGCCGCCCATGCTCGAAATGGTACAGATCGACGAGCATCCCCCAGCGTCGATCTCCGACATGACAGAGGCAACGGCCTCGATGGAACGACCCGAAATGACACAGACCTTCGATCTGCCGGAACCCGATTTCGCGACCGCGCGCGGCGCCCTGGCTCTGGCCCTGAAGCTGCGCCGCGAATTCGCCCAGGCCGATGCCTGGCCGCAGATGGCGCAGCTGGACGCACCGGCAAACACTGAGCCGGAGAGTGTCGTCGTGGCCGCCGAGCCCGAAGCCGAAGCCGCACCCGCGATCGAAGACGTCGCTGCCCCGGCAGAGACGCCCGCGCCGGTCTCGCTGGCGCCCCGCGCCTTCAGCTTCGCGATCAACGATGCGATCTTCTTCGAAACGCTGCTCTCCAACCCGGATTTCGATCCGTCGCTCTCCCTCATCCCGGCGCCTGCTATCCGGGAAACGGCATCGGTGAAAGCCGGGCGCGAAACCATGGCGATCCCGTTTGCGGCCGAAACGCCTGCCCCCGTGCCGCCGACGATCGCCTTCCGGACCAGCCCGGAATCGGTCACGGCGCTCTATCGCGTGATCGAGGTCGGCCCGGCAAAGGTCGCGGCCCCCTCCGCCATGGACGGGACCGCACCGGTCGAAGCGGTCGCCGAGGCGGAGCCGCAGGCCGCACCGGAACCGGTCGCCGAAGTGCTGGCCGCGCCCGAGCCTGCCGAGGACGCGCCGGCCGCCGTCAAGCCGCGCATCCGGGCCACGCAGCTTGCCGCCCGGCTGACGCCGTCGCTGCAGCTGAGCGCCGCTGCGCGCGCCATCGATCTCTCGGTTCTGCCGGAGATGGAAGGTTACCAGCTGCCGTCGGTCGAGCTTCTGCAGGAACCGGTGATCCAGCAGACCACCTCCATGAGCCAGGAGGCGCTGGAACAGAGCGCGGGCCTGCTCGAAAGCGTGCTGGAAGATTTCGGCGTGCGCGGCGAGATCATCGACGTGCGGCCGGGTCCGGTCGTCACGCTCTATGAATTCGAGCCGGCACCGGGCGTCAAATCCTCGCGCGTCATCGGCCTTTCCGACGATATCGCCCGCTCCATGTCGGCGCTGTCCGCCCGCGTCGCCGTCGTTCCCGGCCGCAACGTCATCGGCATCGAACTGCCGAACCCGGTGCGCGAAACCGTCTATTTCCGCGAGATGATCGAGTCACACAGCTACGAGGAAACGAAGTTCAAGCTGCCGCTCTGCCTCGGCAAGACGATCGGCGGCGAGCCGGTCGTGGCGGAACTCGCCAAGATGCCGCATCTGCTCGTCGCGGGCACGACGGGCTCCGGCAAGTCGGTGGCGATCAACACGATGATCCTGTCGCTCCTTTATCGCCTGAAGCCTGAGGAATGCCGCCTGATCATGGTCGATCCGAAGATGCTGGAACTGTCGATCTATGACGGCATCCCGCATCTGCTCACCCCCGTCGTTACCGACCCGAAGAAGGCCGTGATGGCGCTGAAATGGGCGGTCCGGGAAATGGAGGACCGCTATCGCAAGATGTCGCGGCTCGGCGTGCGCAATATCGACGGCTATAACGGCCGCGCGGCGATCGCGCGCGCCAAGGGCGAAACGGTGTTCACGACGGTCCAGACCGGCTTCGACCGCGGTTCCGGCGAACCGGTGTTCGAGGAACAGGAACTCGACCTCGCACCGATGCCCTATATCGTCATCATCGTCGACGAGATGGCCGACCTGATGATGGTCGCCGGCAAGGAGATCGAAGGCGCGATCCAGCGGCTCGCCCAGATGGCCCGCGCCGCCGGCATCCACCTGATCATGGCGACGCAGCGCCCCTCGGTCGATGTCATCACGGGCACGATCAAGGCCAACTTCCCGACGCGCATCTCCTTCCAGGTCACCTCGAAGATCGACAGCCGCACCATCCTCGGCGAACAGGGTGCCGAACACCTGCTCGGTCAGGGCGACATGCTGCACATGGTCGGCGGCGGACGCATCGCCCGCGTCCACGGGCCCTTCGTTTCGGACGAAGAGGTCGAGAAGGTCGTCAACCATCTGAAGGCGCAGGGACGTCCGGAATATCTCGGCACCGTCACCGAGGACGCCGACGAGGTCGAGGACGCGCCCGAAGAGGATACGGCCGTGTTCGACAAGTCCGGCATGGCCGAAGAAGACGGACAGGACCTCTACGACAAGGCCGTCAAGGTGGTGCTACGCGACAAGAAGTGCTCGACCTCCTACATCCAGCGCCGCCTGCAGATCGGCTACAACCGTGCCGCCTCGCTGGTGGAGCGCATGGAACGCGAAGGCCTCGTCGGCGCAGCCAACCACGTCGGCAAGCGCTCGATCATCGCCGGTGGACGCGACACGCTGGAGCCGGTCGCCATCGAGCCCGCGGCCCTCGAAAGCGAGGACTGAGGACAGGCATGGCGCTCGGGGCGGGACACGCGCCCCGAGCGCAGCAGTGCCCACGCGGTCTCCTCGCGCAACCCCCTCCGGGGCAGGCATTTGGAACCAAATGCGCGCTCGCGAATTATCCCGCGTTCTGAGGGCGCGACACCGCGCGTGGGAGATAGCATCATGAAGAAAATTCTAGCCTCTGCCGGCATTGCGCTGGCGATCGCCGCCGGCGGCGCGGCCGGCTTTACAGGCGTTGCCAATGCGCAGGGCGTGGAACTGCGCGTCGGACCGGACGGCATCCGTCCCGTCATTCGCGAATCCCGCCGCGAGCGCGGTCGCGACCGGTGCGGCGAACGCGAAGCCCGCGCGGCCGCGCGCGACTCGGGTCTGCGCGATCCGGAAGTCGTGCGCGTCACCGACCGCCGCGTTGTCGTGGAAGGCATGACCCGCCGCGGCCCGCAGCGCATCACCTTCGCCAACCGGAACGGCTGCCCGGAAATCTGATCGGCGTCGAACGCGACGATTAAAGACTAAGGGCTCCGGCATTGCTGCCGGAGCCCTTTTTTCATGTTCCGACCTTGACGATCAGTCGAGCAGCTCGGCCGGCACCTTGCCGCCGTTTTCCGACAGCTTCTGAAGCAGCGCCTTGTGCAGGAACATGTTCATCTTGCCGGAGTCGTTCGCATCGCCCGTATAATGCAGCTCCTGCGCCAGTTCCTTGCGCTCCGAAAGGCTGGCTTCCATGCCGAGCGCCTTCATCAGATCGACGATCGAGTGGCGCCAGTCGAGCTTCTGGCCCTTGGCGGCGACGGCCTTGTCGAGCATCGCGGCAACATCGACCGGACCGGACGACGCCGTGGTGGCCGGAGGCGCCTGCGACGGGGCGGCCGTCGGCGTGCCGGATGTCGTGCTCGCGGACGCTGAACCGGCCGTGCCTGTCGGGGCAACCGGTGTGGCCGAGGGTGCCGTGGATGCGACGACGGGGCCGGTGCCGGTGGGATTGATGGTCGTGCCGGTCGGCGAAGCCGGAGCGGCAGCCTTGTCGTGATGGCCGAAGATCGCGTCCTTGATCTTGTCGAAAATGCCCATGGGAACGTCCTCCTTTGGTGGGGGCGGCGCATTGCGTGCGCGCCTGCCTGCAGGACTAACTATGCCGCAGGTTTCATTCTCCAAGGGCACGCCCTGGAATGGCAGGCGGTCGAGGGACGGAGGCCGGCAGAGGCGCACCGGTGCCATCGGAGATTTTTCTTCAAATCATCGGCGTTTTGCTCTAAAGCGCGAGGCAAATCCGTTCCCCCCTGGATAACGAAAGTCGCAAGGCCATGGACAAGTTCGTCAAGCTCACCGGCGTCGCCGCTCCCCTGCCCGTCGTCAATATCGACACGGACATGATCATTCCGAAGGACTACCTGAAGACGATCAAGCGCACCGGGCTCGGCACCGGCCTGTTCGCCGAAGCGCGCTACAACGAGGACGGCACGCCGAACGAAAGCTTCGTGCTGAACAAGCCCGCCTACCAGAATGCCAAGATCCTGGTCGCCGGCGACAATTTCGGCTGCGGCTCCTCGCGCGAACACGCGCCCTGGGCGCTGCTCGATTTCGGCATCCGCTGCGTCATCTCGACCTCGTTTGCCGACATTTTCTACAACAACTGTTTCAAGAACGGCATCCTGCCGGTCGTCGTCAGCCCCGAGGATCTCGAAAAGCTGATGGACGATGCGAGCCGCGGCTCGAACGCCGTCCTGACGGTCGATCTCGAGAACCTCGAAATCACCGGTCCCGATGGCGGCAAGATCGGCTTCGAGCTCGACGCCTTCAAGCGTCACTGCATGCTGAACGGCCTCGACGATATCGGCCTAACGCTGGAGAAAGTTTCGGCCATCGACGGCTTCGAAAAGTCGAACGCCGTCGAGCGTCCCTGGGCCTGATGGCGGACGCCGGGGCATCGGAAACCCGCCGGCTGATCTCGTCGGGCTCGCCGTTCGAAAGGACGGCGGGCTATTCGCGCGCACTCGTCCAGGGCGACTGGTGCTTCGTTTCCGGCACCACCGGCTATGATTACGCGACCATGACCATGCCCGACACGGTGGAGGAGCAGGCCCGCAATTGCCTGAAGACCATCGACGGTGCCGTCCGCGAGGCCGGCTTCTCTCTGTCCGACGTCGTTCGCTGCCACTATTACATCTCTGACGCCAGCTTCGCCGATCGGGTCTTCCCCATCCTCGGAGAGGTCTTCGGCGACATCCGACCGGCCGCCACCATGATCGTCTGCGGGCTGATCCGGCCGGAGATGCTGATCGAGATCGAGGTCACGGCCCTCCGCCGCTGACACCCGCGCCAAAGCCCCGACGCAAAAACGCCCCGCTTTCGACGGGGCGTTTTCGTCTTCGATCGTCTGTTCCTTCCCGGATCAGGCAGCCGTTGCGCGGCGGACGTCGTCGTCCGTCAGGATGCCCGAGGCCCGCAGCAGGGCTGCAAAGCGGCCGTTGGACTGGCTGAGCTCGTTGAAGCCGCCCATTTCGACGATCCGGCCACGGTCCATGAAGACCACCAGGTCGGCTTCGCGAACCGTCGAGAGACGGTGTGCGATGATGAAGGTCGTGCGATCCTTGCGCAGATTGTCGATCGCATCCTTCACCCGGTTTTCGGTTTCCACGTCGAGCGCGGAGGTGGCTTCGTCCAGCACCAGGATCGGTGCGTTCTTCAGAATGGCCCGAGCGATCGCGATCCGCTGGCGCTCGCCGCCGGAGAGGCGGTTGCCCCGTTCGCCGACCCGAGTGTCGTAACCCGTGTCGCGGCTTTCGATGAAGTCCGAAGCAGCGGCAGCTTCAGCGGCCTTCACGACCTCTTCCGGTGTGGCATCCTCGCGGCCCAGACGGATATTGTCCGAGATGGAGCGGTTGAGGAGGCCGGCGTCCTGGAAGACGGTGGCGATCGAGGCGCGCAGCGACTTGCGGGTCACCTTGGCGACATCGACGCCGTCGATCAGGACCTTGCCGGAGGCTGGTTCGTTCACACGCTGCAGCATGTTGATCAGCGTGGTCTTGCCGGAGCCGGTAGGGCCGACGATGGCGATGGTCTGGCCGGCCTTCACCTTGATGTTGATGTCGTGCAGGCCATCCGAGGTGCCCGGGAAGTGATAGGTCAGATCGCGGAACTCGACGTCGCCACGAACATGGTTCAGTTCACCGGCATCGGCAGGCTCTTCACGGTCACGAACCGAGTCCTCGAGGTTGAAGAAGTCTTCGAGCTTCGCACGGGCTTCGAAGATCTGGTTGACGAAGTTCTTCATCTGGTCGAGACGGCCGATCAGCAGGTTGGCAAAGCCGATGAAGGCAACCACTTCGCCGACACCCAGTTCGCCGCGCTGGACGAGGATGGTGCCGATGACGAGGATCGTCATCATGGAGATCGTGGACGCCATGCGGTTGAGGCCGCTGGCAAGTGCCCACCAGTCGAGAACCGGCAGCTGCACGGACATGAGCTTCTGCGTGAAGGCCTTCAGCTCGCGCGTTTCGGCTTCGATGCGGTTGTAGCTGTGCACGACCGAGACGTTGCTGATGGCATCCGACACATGGCCGAACACGGTGTGGTAGTGGCCTTCGACGGCCGCCTGGCCGTCCTTCGTCTTTGCCATGACCAGCTTGCCGATGATGACGTAGAGCGTGCCGAGAACGACGAGGACGATCGACAGGCGCCAGTCCATCGCAAAAGCGGTGGGAACCAGCAGCGTCAGCGCGACGGCCGTCGAGAGATGCTCGCGCATGAATTCGAGCCAGAGGCCGAACAGCGTTTCGCAAGCCCGCAGCAGCGTGTGCAGCGCGTTCGATGTCCCGCGCTGGCTGTGCCAGGACAGCGGCATGGAGATGATGCGGCCGAAGGCTTCCGTGATCAGCGTCGCACGGCGCTGATGCGCCAGGCGGTCGGCTTCACGGGCGACCAGCACGAAAGCGATGGTGTTGAAGATGCCGAGCGTCGCCCACATGATGAGGGTCGACGTGACTTCCGTCTTGGAGGAGATCGCGTCGATGATGCGGCCGAACAGGATCGGCTCGGCAATCGTGATGGCAGCCAGCACGATGTTGGCGAGCACGATCGCGGAAACGCGAAACTTGTGAGCGGCGAGATACTGGAGCGCTCTCGCATAGACCTGAAACAATGACACTGTCTTATCCCTCGTGGGAAATCTCGTTGTCGCGCCAGACCGGCCAACCGGCCCGGCTTGAAGACGAACCGGTGAGAAGACGTGCCTCTCCCTGTTCGATGAGGCCACTATCGCAATCGCAACATGAATGGTCGCTGAACGAGACATTCATGTTGCACTGCAGCGCTGCGGGAGGCACCCGGCGTCGCCGTTGCGACGGTCTGTCGAAGACGATGCGGGAAAAGCGTGCCGACATTGTGTAAGCCGACCGGAACAGGCGAAACAGAAGGGCTTTCTCGGTCGGGACAGGGCGACGGATGGGCACCATGATTCTGACATTCTTGTGAAATCCGAAATTGAACTTCCTAAAATGAGCGGATAGAACTCATGTCGCGGTGCAGCAGAACCGCACGTCAAGGTGTAGGAGGCCAGCTTGTCCATCAAAAAAATTCTCGTTGCCAATCGATCCGAAATCGCGATTCGCGTGTTTCGAGCCGCCGACGAGCTGGGCCTGAAAACCGTCGCGATCTGGGCCGAGGAGGACAAGCTCGCCTTGCACCGCTTCAAGGCCGACGAAAGCTACCAGATCGGGCGGGGGCCCCATCTGGAGCGCGACCTCGGACCGATCGAAAGCTATCTCTCGATCGACGAGATTCTGCGCGTGGCCAAGCTGTCGGGCGCGGACGCGATCCATCCGGGCTACGGCCTGCTGTCGGAAAGCCCGGAATTCGTGGATGCCTGCAAGGAAGCCGGCATCATCTTCATCGGCCCGACGGGCGACACGATGCGCCGTCTCGGCAACAAGGTCGCCGCGCGCAATCTCGCCATCGAGATCGGCGTGCCCGTGGTGCCCGCGACCGAGCCGCTGCCGGACGACATGGAGCAGGTGGCGCGCATGGCCGAGGAGATCGGCTATCCCATCATGCTGAAGGCTTCCTGGGGCGGCGGCGGTCGTGGCATGCGCGCCATCCGCGACCCGAAGGACCTCGCCCGCGAGGTGACGGAGGCCAAGCGCGAGGCCAAGGCCGCCTTCGGCAAGGACGAGGTCTATCTTGAAAAGCTGGTGGAACGGGCCCGCCACGTCGAAAGCCAGGTTCTGGGCGACACCCACGGCAATGTCGTGCATCTGTTCGAGCGCGACTGTTCCGTCCAGCGCCGCAACCAGAAGGTCGTCGAGCGCGCACCGGCCCCCTATCTCACCGAGGCGCAGCGCCAGGAGCTTGCAGCCTACTCGGTCAAGATCGCCCAGGCGACCAGTTACGTGGGTGCCGGCACGGTCGAGTACCTGATGGATATGGACACCGGCAAGTTTTACTTCATCGAGGTGAACCCGCGCATCCAGGTCGAGCACACCGTGACCGAAGTCGTCACCGGCATCGATATCGTCAAGGCGCAGATCCACATTCTCGACGGCCACGCCATCGGCACACCGGAATCCGGCGTGCCGCAGCAGGCGGACATTCGCCTCAACGGCAATGCGCTGCAGTGCCGCATCACCACGGAAGACCCCGAACAGAACTTCATTCCCGATTACGGCCGCATCACCGGCTATCGCTCGGCGGCCGGCTTCGGCATTCGCCTCGATGGCGGCACGGCCTATACCGGCGCGGTCATCACCCGCTTCTACGATCCGCTGCTGGTGAAGGTGACCGTCTGGGCGCCGGGCGCGGCCGAGGCCATCACCCGCATGGAACGCGCGCTGCGCGAATTCCGTATCCGCGGCGTGGCGACGAACCTCACCTTCCTCGAAGCCATCATCACGCATCCGAAGTTCCGCGACAATTCCTACACGACGCGCTTCATCGACACGACGCCGGAGCTCTTCCAGCAGGTCAAGCGTCAGGATCGCGCGACCAAGCTGCTTACCTACCTCGCCGACGTCACCGTCAACGGCCATCCCGAGGCCAAGGGTCGCCCGCGCCCGGCGGCCGACATCGCCAAGCCCGTCGTGCCCTTCGCCAAAGGCGAGGTGGTTTCCGGCACCAAGCAGAAGCTGGACGAACTCGGCCCGAAGAAATTCGCCGAATGGGTGCGGGCCGAAAAGCGCGTGCTGATGACCGACACCACCATGCGCGACGGCCACCAGTCGCTGCTTGCGACGCGCATGCGCACCTATGACATCGCGCGCATCGCGGGCACCTATGCCAAGGCACTGCCGCAGCTGTTCTCGCTGGAGTGCTGGGGCGGCGCGACCTTCGACGTCTCCATGCGCTTCCTGACCGAGGACCCGTGGGACCGTCTCGCCCGCATTCGCGAGGACGCGCCGAACCTGCTCTTGCAGATGCTGCTGCGCGGCGCGAACGGCGTCGGCTACAAGAACTATCCCGACAATGTCGTGAAATACTTCGTGCGCCAGGCGGCCCGCGAGGGGATCGACGTCTTCCGCGTCTTCGACTGCCTGAACTGGGTCGAGAACATGCGCGTGTCGATGGATGCCGTGAACGAGGAGAACCGCATCTGCGAAGCGGCGATCTGCTACACCGGCGACATCCTCAATGCCGCGCGGCCGAAATACGACCTGAAATACTACACCGCGCTTGCAGGCGAGCTGGAACGCGCCGGCGCGCACATGATCGCCCTGAAGGACATGGCGGGCCTCTTGAAGCCCGCGGCCGCCACCGTGCTGTTCAAGGCGCTGCGCGAGGCGACCGACCTGCCGATCCATTTCCACACGCACGACACGTCGGGCATCGCGGCGGCGACCGTGCTGGCCGCCGTGGATGCGGGCGTCGACGTGGTCGATGCGGCCATGGATTCGCTCTCCGGCAACACCTCGCAGCCCTGCCTCGGCTCGATCGTCGAAGCCTTGAAGGGTTCGGAACGCGATCCGGGTCTCGATCCGGAAGCCATCCGCCGCATTTCCTTCTACTGGGAGGCGGTTCGCCACCAGTATGCCGCCTTCGAAAGCGACCTCAAGGGGCCGGCCTCGGAAGTCTATCTGCATGAAATGCCGGGCGGCCAGTTCACCAACCTCAAGGAACAGGCGCGCTCGCTCGGTCTGGAGACCAAGTGGCACCGGGTCGCCCAGACCTATGCCGACGTCAACCAGATGTTCGGCGACATCGTGAAGGTCACGCCGTCCTCCAAGGTGGTGGGCGACATGGCGCTGATGATGGTGAGCCAGGATCTCTCCGTTGCCGACGTCGAAAATCCGGCCAAGGACGTGTCCTTCCCGGAATCGGTCGTGTCCATGCTGAAGGGCGATCTCGGCCAGCCTCCGGGCGGATGGCCGGAGGCGCTGCAGAAGAAGGCGCTGAAGGGCGAGGAGGCCTATACCGACCGTCCGGGCTCGCTGCTTCCCGAAGCCGATCTCGATGCCGAGCGGCAGGAGGTCGAAACCAAGATCGGCCGTTCGGTCTCGGATGTCGAGTTCGCCTCCTATCTCATGTATCCCAAGGTCTTCACCGATTACGCGCTGGCCGTCGACACCTACGGCCCGGTCTCCGTGCTGCCGACGCATGCCTATTTCTACGGGCTGACGACGGGCGAGGAACTTCTGCCGGAAATCGAGCGCGGCAAGGCGCTGGTCATCCAGCACCAGGCCAAGAGCGAGCCGGACGAGCAGGCCATGGTCAAGGTCTTCTTCGAGCTGAACGGACAGGCCCGCATGATCAAGGTGCCCGACCGCAACCGCGCGGCGACCGCCGCCGTGCGCCGCAAGGCCGAAGCGGGCAACGTCGCCCATCTCGGCGCGCCCATGCCGGGTGTCGTCTCCACGGTCGCCGTCTCTGCCGGCCAGACCGTGAAAGCCGGCGACGTGCTGCTGTCGATCGAAGCCATGAAGATGGAAACGGCGCTGCACGCCGAAAAGGACGGGGTGATCGCCGAGGTGCTGGTGAAGACAGGCGACCAGATCGACACCAAGGACCTCCTCGTCGTCTTCGGCTGACGAGAGAGACCCGATACTGTCACGACACCGGCCGGCGACGGCCGGTGTCGTGCGTTTCGGGCGCGCGCACGTCCCCTATCTGGCGTGGCGCCTCGCCGCTACAAGAACAGCGGCACGATCAGCGCCGTCACCAGCGCGTTCAGCGCCATGGCGATGCCGGCGAAGAGGCCGGCGACCGGATCGACCTGGAATGCGCGGGCGGTGCCGATGCCGTGCGAGGCGAGCCCAGCCGCAAAGCCGCGGGCGGCATAGTCGGTGATCCGCATGCGGTTCATCAGCCCGGTGACGATGACCGCCCCGGTGATGCCCGTGAGGATGACGAAGACGGCGGTCAGGCCGGGATCGCCGCCGAGACCCTTCGATATCGCCATGGCGACGCCGGCCGTCGAGGATTTCGGTGCCATGGAGACGGTGAGCGCTTCCGGAAAGCCGAAGAGCGCACCGAGCGCGAGAACGCTTGAGACCGCCGTGACGCTGCCGGCGGCGAGCGCGGCGAGCATCGGCAGCAGATTGGCGGCCACCAGCCTGATCTGCCGCACCAGCGGCACCGCCAGCGCCACCGTTGCCGGGCCCAGCAGGAAGTGGATGAACTGCGCACCCTCGAAATAGGCGGGGTATGCGACGCCGCCGAGCGTCAGGCCGGTGCCGATGACGACGACGGAGATCAGCACCGGATTGACCATCGGATGTCCGTTCGCCCTGCGCGCCGCGGCCGTGGCCAGCAGCCAGACGACGAGCGTCGCCGTCAACCAGAAGAGCGGCGTTGCGGAGAGATAGACCCAGAGGCTGGACGGCAAGGCCGTCACCGTGTGCGCCGGACCGTCGGCGGCCAGCGGCGCGATCCGTCCGATAGGGGACATCTCGGTCATGGCTTGCGCCTCCACCGCTGCTCCAGATGCTTGGCGAGCGTGAACGCCCATACGGTCACGACCAGGGTGACGACGGTGGAGACGAGAATGGCGGCGAGGATCGGCAGCCCCAGAGACATGACGAGATCGAGGTGCTGGATGATGCCGACGCCGGCGGGCACGAAGAGGATGCCGAGATTGGCGAGCAGCCCGTCGGCAACCTTGCCGGTGGATTGCTCCATGGCGGCAGCGGCGGATAAGCGTCGGGTCGCCAGCAGAAAGAGCGCCAGCAGCGCAAGCCCGATGACCGGCCCCGGGATCTGGCCGCCGGTCGCATAGGACAGGGCCTCCCCGACAAGCTGGAAGCCAAGCAGCCACGTGATGCCCTGGATCATGCCGGGTGTCTCCTGTCGATGTCGAAGCCGCATCTGCTGTCGAGAAATGCCTTGTGGACCCCTCTTTCGCAAAGGGTCAAGACCGGGGATCAGAAATCCCTTTCCAGCCTGACCGAAATTGTTTATGCACGATTGTACCGATTCATGCATGATTGAGGATGGAGATGGCAAGCGACCTGCTGTCGCGCGAGAGACAGGATGCGATCCGGGCCGAGCTCCGCCAGTCCGGCCGGGTGCTCGCCGGCGATCTGGCGCGCGTGTTCAAGGTTTCCGAAGACACGATCCGGCGCGACCTGCGCGACATGGCGGCGGCAGGCCTGTGCGAACGGGTCTATGGCGGCGCGCTGGCATTGCCTGCCGAGCAGCCCTTTTCGGTGCGCACCGGCATTTCCCGCGGGCGCAAACAGGCGCTGGCCGCGGCCGCCGTCTCCTGTCTCCGGGACGGCATGACGGTGTTCGTCGATGCGGGATCGACCAACCTCGCCATCGTTCAGGCGCTTCCGCCCGGGCTGTCCCTCACGCTTGCGACCAACATGCCGGCCATCGCCATGGCCGCGCTGGAACATGCGCGGATCGAGGTGATCACCATCGGCGGACGCATCGACCGTCACGTCGGCGCGGCGATCGGCGCGCAGGCGGAGCGGGATCTGGAAATGCTGCGGCCCGACCTCTGCATTCTCGGCGCCTGCGGCCTCGATGCGCGCGCCGGTCTGACGGGGCTCGTCTATGACGACGTCGCCTTCAAGAAGATCGCCGCCGCCCGCGCGGCGGCCGTGCTGGTCGCCTGCACCAGCGACAAGCTGGAAGCGGTACACCCCTTCGTCATCGCCGGCCTCGGCGACCGGATGACGCTGACGCTCGAGGCGGATGCGCCGGACGCCGTTTCGACCGCGCTCGAGGCGACGGGCGCAACCATTCTGCGGGCCGAGCCGGCGGCCGGCTGATCGCGCACACAAAAGAACGACATGATCCGGCGCTGGCCGGGAGGAGACAGAGAATGGACCACCCCATGACCACAGGCGCCCCGGACGGCTCGGCACCCGCAGCGGCGGACATGGCGCCACGCGGCTACATGCCGAGGATCCGGCTCGCCGTATCGCTGTTGTTCCTCATGAACGGCTTCATGATGGGCAGCTGGGCGCCGAAGATTCCGGTGCTGAAGGATCGGCTCGGCATCAGCGAGGGCATGCTCGGCCTCCTGATTCTCACCTTCGGCATCGGCTCCCTGCTGATGATGCCGGTGGCGGGCGGGCTCATCTCGCGGCTCGGCTCGCGGCGGATCTCCAAGCTGATGGCCGCCTGCCTGGTGCCCGTTCTGCTCCTGCTCAGCCTCGTGCCGGGCCTGCCCCTCGCCTTCGCCGCGCTCTTCCTGTTCGGCGGCTTCGTCGGCGCCATGGACGTGGCGATGAACGCCAATGCGGTGGCCGTGGAAAAACGCATGCGGCGGGCGATCATGTCGTCCTGTCATGCCTATTGGAGCCTCGGCGCGCTGGTCGGCGCCGCGCTCGGCGGCCCGGCGATCGCCCATTTCGGCGAGGTCACCCATGCCGTGCTCGTCACCATCGCCGGCCTCGTGATTCTCCTCGTCGCCTGGCCGATGGTCATGGCCGATCACCCGCATCCCGAGGCGGAAAAGGAAAAGCTCGCCCTGCCGCGCTCGCCCCTGCCCTGGCTCATCGGCATCGTCGCCCTGTTTTCGATGATCCCCGAGGGATCGGTGATCGACTGGAGCGCGCTCTACATGCGCAACGAGCTCGGTGCATCCGTCGCCTTGTCCGGCTACGGCTTTGCCGCCTTCTCCGCCACCATGGCAATCATGCGCTTTGCCGGGGATCATGTCCGCGATCGCTTCGGCGCGGTGAAGACGCTGCGCGTCTGCACGCTGCTCGCGCTCGTCGGACTGGTGATGGCGGGGCTGGCCCCCAGCGCGACCATTGCCATCATCGGCTTTGCGCTCGCCGGCATCGGGATCTCCAACATGGTGCCGATCGCTTTTTCGGCGGCCGGCAACCTGCCGGGTCTGGCGCCGGGCATCGGCCTCTCCGTCGTCACCTTCATGGGCTATTCCGGCATCCTGTTCGCCCCGTCCCTGATCGGCTTCATCGCCGAGCATGTCGGCTTCTCCATCATCTTCACGTCGATCCCCCTGCTCTTCCTCGTCGTTCTCCTGCTGTCGGGCCACGCGGTTCATGCGGATGCGACGAAGAACTGATCCGGTTTCCGGTTGATCGATTTTCCGGCCAGAGAGTTTCGATGGGGCTTGTTTCCGGCGCGCGAAGCGATCCGCCGGAAAGCGTATGACAGGAGAAACGGCGAACCCGCGTCATGAATTCGCCGCCGGGATCTGCTGGAGCAGGGGCGCCGCCGGGTGCGCCTTTTCGACCGGGAAGGCGCGGCGTCGGTTGACAGCGCGTCGATCCTCCTGCACCTCAGGGGCGCCGATCGACCGGGAATGCACGAGGCCCACCATGTCCATGTCCTTTGCCTTCGAACCCCAGCCGCGCCGTGCAACGGTCGCCGTGGATGTCGGCGGCGTGCGCGTCGGCGGCGGCGCGCCCGTCGTCGTGCAGTCGATGACCAACACCGACACGGCCGACGTGGATGCGACGGTGGCGCAGGTCGCAGCCCTCCACCGTGCCGGCTCCGAGCTCGTGCGCATCACGGTCGATCGCGACGAGAGCGCGGCCGCCGTGCCGCGCATCCGCGAGCGGCTGGAGCGCCTCGGCCTCGACGTGCCCCTGATCGGCGACTTCCATTACATCGGCCACAAGCTGTTGGCCGATCATCCGGCCTGCGCGGAGGCCCTGGCCAAGTACCGGATCAACCCGGGGAATGTCGGCTTCAAGGAAAAGAAGGACCGGCAGTTCGGCGCGATCATCGAGCGGGCGATCCAGTACGACAAGCCGGTGCGCATCGGCGTGAACTGGGGCTCCCTCGACCAGGAACTCCTGACCCGCCTGATGAACGACAACCAGGAAAAGGGCTTTCCGCTCACCGCGCAGCAGGTGATGCGCGAGACCATCGTCCAGTCGGCGCTGATCTCGGCCGAGCTTGCCGAGGAGATCGGCCTGCCCCGCAACCGCATCATTCTGTCGGCCAAGGTTTCCAACGTCCAGGACCTGATCCCGACCTATGCCATGCTCTCGGTGCGCACCGACCATGCGCTCCATCTCGGCCTGACGGAGGCCGGCATGGGCTCCAAGGGCATCGTCGCCTCCTCCGCCTCGCTCGGCATTCTCATGCAGCAGGGCATCGGCGACACGATCCGCATCTCGCTGACGCCCGAGCCCGGCGGCGATCGCACCCGCGAGGTACAGGTGGCGCAGGAGCTGCTGCAGGTCATGGGCTTCCGCCAGTTCATCCCCGTCGTCGCCGCCTGTCCGGGTTGCGGCCGCACCACCTCCACGGTGTTTCAGGAACTGGCGCAAAAGATCCAGGACGACATCCGCCGCAACATGCCCGTCTGGCGCGAGAAATATCCGGGCGTCGAGGGCCTGAAGGTCGCGGTCATGGGCTGCATCGTCAATGGCCCCGGCGAAAGCAAGCACGCCGACATCGGCATCTCCCTGCCCGGAACCGGCGAACTCCCCGCCGCCCCCGTCTACATCGACGGCAAAAAAGCCCTCACGATCCGCGGCACCAACATCGCCGGCGATTTCGAAACCCTGGTCGGCGAATACATCGAAAAGCGCTTCGGCCAAGGCCAGGCCGCGGCAGAGTAAGAGAACCCCGCCGACACGGCGACGGCCTTGATACAGAATGAGAGCCGAGAGAACGGGCTGCGCAGAGCGAAAGCATGGACGCGCTTGAGATCGCGATCATTTCTGATGGGACCATCAGATGAATGGCGGAGAGGGTGGGATTTGAACCCACGATGCCCTTGCAGGCATGCCGCATTTCGAGTGCGGTGCATTCGACCACTCTGCCACCTCTCCGCGGGGTCAGAAGGCGCTTGGTGAGCGCGAGGCGGTTCATAGCGGCAGTTCGGGGGGATGGCAAGAGGGGGGAAAGGCTTGATTTCGAGGGATTTCGGGGGTTTTACCTTGACAGTTTTCTAAAGTTCACGTAACGGGCGCGTCTGAAGTGGTGCGAACTCCGTCATGGGGTTGCGGTGCCGCGTCAGGCCGGATGTCTGAAAGGGCGTTCGTTTCGTCGGCCGGGGAGAACCTTCCCTTGGCCATTCCGACTGATAAAAAGACGGCCGTTCTTCTCGTCTGAGAAGGCAGAGCCGGACCGAACAGACAAGGACAAGACATGTTCGCAGTCATCAAGACCGGCGGTAAGCAGTACCGCGTAGCCGCAAACGACGTCATCACCATCGAAAAGCTGGATGGCGCCGAGGGCGACAAGATCGAATTCACCGAGATCCTGATGGTCGGCGTCGGCGCCGACGCCACGATCGGCCTTCCCTTCGTCGAAGGCGCTATCGTCAGCGCGGAAGTCGTCAGCCATGGTCGTGCCAAGAAGGTCATCGCCTTCAAGAAGCGCCGTCGCCAGAACTCCAAGCGCACGCGCGGCCATCGCCAGCACCAGACGACTGTCCGTATCCTGGACATCGCAGGCGCCAAGTAAGATCGATCGAAGGTTTAAAGGAGAAGACCCATGGCACACAAAAAAGCTGGCGGTTCGTCGCGTAACGGTCGCGATTCGGAATCCAAGCGCCTTGGCGTGAAGAAGTTCGGCGGCGAAGCCGTCATTCCAGGCAACATCATCCTGCGCCAGCGCGGGACGAAGTGGCATCCGGGCGCCAATGTCGGCCTCGGCAAGGACCACACGATTTTCTCGCTGACGACAGGCAACGTGGACTTCCGCACGAAGGCCAATGGCCGCGTGTACGTCTCGGTGATGCCGAAAGCAGAAGCAGCGGAATAAGCCGGTAGCGCTCTAAAACAGCCGGCGTCTCATCGACCCGGCTGGCCGTTTCAGGTTCAGACCACGACAGAAGGGGAGATGGGGCAAGACCCAACTCCCCTTTTTTCACGTCTGGAGGACGAGACATGCAGAGCGAATTGTTACGGGAAGACCGGCCGAGGTCTCCCGAAGAGCGGCCAAGGCCGCAGCGGTCGAGGACCGATTGCCCGATATTGTTGTCACCGAGGCTCGTCCTGCGCGCGCCCCATGAAGACGATATCGACGCCCTTGCCCATCTTGCCAACAACGCCAACATCGCCACCATGGTTTCGCGCATGCCGCACCCCTACACGGTGGCGGATGCCGCGGATTTCGTGCGACGCACGAATGCCGGCACGATTGGCAAGTGCGTCTACGCCATCACCAAAGCCGACACGGGCGCCTTTCTCGGCTGCTGCGGTGTCGAGCCGCATGAGGACGGGCGCACGGCCGAACTCGGCTACTGGCTGGGCGAACCGCACTGGAACAAGGGCTATGCGACCGAAGCCGCCCAGGCGCTGATCGACATGGCCTTCCGCACGCGCGAGATCGCGCAGCTGGATGCGCGCTGCCGGGTGATGAACGTCGCCTCGCGGCGGGTCATCCAGAAGTGCGGCTTCCAGTATCAGGGCGGCGGCATGGTCGGCAGCCTCGCGCTGGGCGGCATGGTTCCGGTCGAGTGGTTCCGGCTGGACCGCAAGACCTGGATCTCGCTGAGAAGCTGGGGAGGCGGACGATGACGCTCGACCTCGACCTCGACATGCCGGCCCGGCGCAAGCCGGCAATCTCCGGTTCCCAGATCGCGGGGTCCCGGGGTGAGGCTTCCAGGAGCCCGGTGTCCGGGAGCCTGCCGCCCTGCCCGGTCATCGCCACGCCGCGGCTTACCCTGCGGCCGCACGTCCTTTCCGATGCGCCGGCCATCACCGCGTCGCTCACCGACTTCGCGGTCGTCCGCATGCTCCTTCGCGTGCCGCAGCCCTATCATCCGGGCGACGCACGCGAGTGGCTGGAAACGCAGGCCCGGAGCGGCACCGCCTGGCACGCGGCCATCACCGAGACGGACGATCGGCATATCGGCATGGTCTCGATCGAGACGCTGCGGAACGGCTGGCACCTCGGCTACTGGCTGAACCGGCAGGCCTGGGGCCGCGGCATCATGAGCGAGGCCGCCTCGGCCCTCACCGCGGCGTTTTTCCGCCAGAGGCCCGACAGCACCCTGCTGTCCGGCGTCTTTGCCGACAACACGGCCTCGCTGAAGGTTCAGGCAAAGCTCGGTTTTGCGATCTCGGGCATTGCGGACGTCTATGTCCCGGCGCGCGGCGCGACGGTGAACCGGATCGAGACGCAGCTGACGCGGGAGGGCTTTGCGCCCGCCCCATAACGACATTGCGGGCGGCCCCGGCGTTGAAGCCGGAGCCGCCCGCATGAAGGATTTCTTTGACCTGTCCGGGCCGCGCCTATATCGATGGCGGCATTTCCGGCAGTAACCACGAACGGCACGACGATGAAATTTCTTGATGAGGCCAAGGTCTATATCCGCTCCGGCGACGGGGGTGCCGGCGCGGTCTCCTTCCGGCGCGAGAAGTTCATCGAGTTCGGCGGGCCGGACGGCGGCGATGGCGGACGCGGCGGCGATGTCTGGGTGGAGGCCGTCAACGGCCTCAACACCCTGATCGACTTCCGCTTTCAGCAGCATTTCAAGGCCGGTACGGGCATCCACGGCATGGGCCGCAACCGCACGGGTGCGGGCGGCGATCACGTCACGCTGAAGGTGCCGGTCGGCACGCAGATCCTCGAGGAGGACGGCGAGACGCTGATCATCGACATGATCACCGAGGGTCAGCGCTTCCGCATCGCGGCCGGCGGCAATGGCGGCTTCGGCAATGCGCATTTCAAATCGGCCACCAACCAGGCGCCGAGCTGGGCCAATCCGGGCCTCGAGGGCGAGGAGAAGACCATCTGGCTGCGGCTGAAGCTGATCGCTGATGCCGGTCTCGTCGGCCTGCCGAACGCCGGCAAGTCCACCTTCCTTGCCACCTGCACGCGGGCGCGGCCGAAAATCGCGAACTATCCCTTCACCACGCTGCACCCGAACCTCGGCGTCGCCACCATCGACGGGCGCGAATTCATTCTGGCGGATATTCCCGGCCTGATCGAAGGCGCGCATGAAGGCGTCGGCCTCGGCGACCGCTTCCTCGGCCATGTCGAGCGCACGCGCGTTCTCCTTCACCTCGTCTCCGGACAGGAAGAGGATGTGGCCAAGGCCTACAAGACGGTGAAGCACGAGCTCGAGGCCTATGGCGGCGAGCTGACAGACAAGGTGGAGATCGTGGCGCTATCGCAGGTCGACACGCTCGACCCCACCGAGCTGAAGAAGAAGCAGAAGGCTCTGGCGAAGGCCTCGGGCAAGACGCCCTTCCTGCTCTCTGCCATCGTCGGCACCGGCATGACGGAGACGCTGCGCGCCCTGCGCGATATCATCGTCACGGCCCAGACGGCGGGGAGCGACGACTGATGCGCTCAGCCCGCAAGCCGCTTTCGACCTATCGCCGGATCGTCATCAAGATCGGATCGGCCCTCTTGGTCGATCGCGCAAGCGGGCTGAAGACGGCGTGGCTCGATGCCATCTGCGCCGATATCGCCGCCCTGAAGGCAAAGGGCGTCGATGTTCTCGTGGTGTCCTCCGGCGCCATTGCGCTCGGCCGCTCCGTGCTGAAACTGCCGGGCGGCGCCCTGAAGCTGGAGGAGAGCCAGGCGGCCGCGGCCGTCGGGCAGATCGCGCTGGCACGGGCCTGGTCGGAGAGCCTGTCGCGGGACGCGATCATCGCCGGACAGGTGCTGCTGACGCTCGGCGACACGGAAGAGCGCCGGCGCTATCTCAATGCGCGCGCGACGATGACGCAGCTTCTGAAGATGGGCGCCATCCCCATCATCAACGAGAACGACACGGTCGCGACCAGCGAGATCCGCTATGGCGACAACGACCGGCTGGCCGCGCGCGTGGCCACCATGATCGGTGCCGACCTCCTCATTCTGCTCTCCGATATCGACGGCCTCTACACGGCGCCGCCGCATCTCGATCCGCAGGCCCGGTTCGTTGAGATCATCCCCTCCATCACGCCCGAGATCGAGGCGATGGCCGGCGGGGCTGCATCGGAACTGTCGCGCGGCGGCATGCGCACCAAGATCGACGCCGGCAAAATGGCGACCGGCGCCGGGTGCGCCATGATCATCGCTTCCGGCAAGGTCGATCACCCCTTGAGCGCGCTGGGCGAAGGCGCCCGTTTCTCGTGGTTTGCGCCCTCCACCACCCCGGTCACCGCGCGCAAGACCTGGATTGCCGGGCAATTGCTGCCCTCCGGCAGCCTCACCATCGATGCAGGTGCCGAAACGGCGCTGCGCTCCGGCAAGAGCCTGCTGCCGGCCGGCGTGCGCGATGTCACCGGCTCGTTCAGCCGCGGCGACACGATCGCGATCCTGAGTGCGAACGGGCGCGAGATCGCCCGTGGCCTGGCCGGCTACGATGCCGACGAGACGCGGCAGATCGCGGGGCGGAAATCGGGGGAAATCGCCGCTATTCTCGGCTATGCCGGGCGCGCCGCCATGGTGCACCGCGACGACCTGGTCATGACCGGCGCAACGCAGGAGCCCGTGACGGAAGAGCCCGTGACGCAGGGCACGCAGAGGAGGGACATCCATGCTTGACGATCCCCGCAAGCGCGAAATTCAGGACCTGATGACGGCCATCGGCCGGCAGGCGAAGGCATCGGCCCGGCCGCTCGCCATGGCGTCGCCGGAGCAGAAGACCGCCGCCCTCCTGGCCATGGCGGATGCGATCGTGAATCGGACGGACGAGATCCTGGCGGCCAACGTTCTGGATCTGGACAATGCCCGGGAAACCGGCGTTGCCGCCGCCTTCATCGACCGGCTGACGCTCAGCCAGGCGCGGATTGCGGACATGGCGAGCGCCATCCGCGATATCGCCGCTTTGCCGGATCCGGTCGGCGATGTCATCGCCGAATGGGACCGGCCGAACGGGCTGCGCATCCAGCGCGTCCGCACGCCGCTCGGCGTCATCGGCGTCATCTACGAAAGCCGGCCGAACGTGACGGCGGACGCGGGCGCACTTTGCCTCAAGGCCGGCAATCCGGTGATCCTGCGCGGCGGTTCCGACAGTCTCCATTCCTCGCAGGCGATCCATGCCTGCCTGCTCGACGGCCTGACCCGGGCCGGCCTCCCCGAGCACGCGATCCAGATGGTCCCGGTTGCCGATCGCGCCGCCGTGGGCGCCATGCTGACCGGCCTGAACGGCACGATCGACGTCATCGTGCCACGCGGCGGCAAGAGCCTTGTCGCCCGGGTGCAGAACGAGGCGCGCGTGCCCGTGTTCGCGCATCTGGAAGGTCTCTGCCATGTCTATGTCGATGCCTCGGCCGATCTCGACATGGCACGCGCCATCATCGTCAATGCCAAGATGCGCCGTACCGGCGTCTGCGGCTCGGCCGAAACCCTGCTGATCGACACCGCAGGCGCAGCACGCTTCGTCGAACCGCTGATCACCGCCCTGCAGGCGGCCGGATGCGAGGTGCGCGGCGACGATGCGGTGCGCGCCATCGTTCCCGGCCTCATCGCCGCCACGGAAGACGACTGGGCGACGGAGTATCTCGACGCGATCATCGCCGTGCGAATGGTGGAAGGCATTTCAGGCGCCATCGAGCATATCGGCCTCTGGTCGTCCTCCCACACAGAAGCCGTCATTGCCGAGGATCCGCACGTCGTCGCTCGCTTCTTCACCGAGATCGATTCGGCCATTCTCCTGCACAATGCCTCGACCCAGTTTGCCGATGGCGGCGAGTTCGGCATGGGCGGCGAGATCGGCATTTCCACCGGCAAGATGCATGCGCGCGGGCCCGTGGGTGTCGAGCAGCTGACCTCGTTCCAGTATCGCGTGCACGGCACCGGCCAGGTTCGGCCCTAGGTGACGGGACACGAAGCCGTCGCCGACCGCTATCTCCGGATGCCGCATGTCGAGCCGGGCATGACGGTCGGCCTGTTCGGCGGCTCGTTCAATCCGCCGCATGACGGGCATGTTCTGGTGGCCGACATCGCCCTGCGCCGGCTGCGGCTCGACCAGCTCTGGTGGATGGTGACGCCGGGCAACCCGCTGAAGAGCCGGCGCGAACTCGCGCCGCTGGCCGATCGCATCGCGCTGAGCGAGACCATCGCGGAAAATCCGCGCATCAAGGTGACCGCCTTCGAGCAGTCGCTCGGGCAGAGCTACACGGCGCGGACGCTGGAAAAGATCCGCGCGCGGAACCCGGCCATTCATTTCGTCTGGGTCATGGGTGCCGACAATCTGAAGACCTTCGACCGCTGGCAGCGCTGGCAGGAGATCGCCCGCAGCGTGCCCATCGCCATCGTCGATCGCCCGGGCGCGACGCTGGCCTATCTCTCCTCGAAAATGGCCCAGACCTTCGACTATGCCCGCGTGGACGAGGAGGATGCCGCGCTTCTCGCGCGCAGGCCCGCACCCGCCTGGACCTTCCTCCATGGCCCGCGCTCGCGCCTCAGTTCGACGGCGCTTCGGGCGGGCAAGCCTGCGCGAGGCTGACGATCTTTTTGGCGGCGTCTTGAAACCTTAAGGCTTTGATGACTACATTTATAAAGGCGACCGTCCGACAAGCGGCTGCCCGGCACGAGACGTGCCGAACGTGCATGTTCTGGTCATTGGGAAAGGAAAAACTCTGACAACAGTACACGCCAAGGGAAATGTCACCCGCATCTTCCCGAAAAGCACGGAACGTGGCGACGATGCCGCCGACCGGGCGCTTCAACTGGTCCTCGCCAGCCTCGAGGACTCAAAGGCAGAAGATATTGTCACGATCAACATTGCCGGAAAATCGGCGCTGGGCGACTACATGGTTGTGGTGTCCGGGCGATCGAGCCGCCATGTTGCAGCGATCTCCGACCATCTGATGTCCGACCTGAAGGACGAAGGCCTGGGCTCTCCCCGGGTCGAAGGCCTGGAGACGGCGGACTGGGTGCTGATCGACGCCGGCGATATCATCATCCATGTGTTCCGTCCCGAAATCCGCGAATTCTACAATATCGAGCGGATGTGGGCGGCACCGGAAATGGATGACGGCACGCGCCACTGACCTTTAAAATGAGGCGTTCGGCGACACCTTCCGAAGGTGCGTCGAAAGCTCCACCTCGCGCGGCCTTGATGGCGAACCGCTGCTGCGGGTCGTCCGGCCGAATGCCGACGAACAGGTCGGTCGAAACGATCGCTGCGCCGGAGGCCTGAGGGTTGAAAATCGGACTTTTTGCTGTCGGGCGCCTGAAAGCCGGCCCGGAGAAGGATCTTGCGGCGCGCTATCTCGACCGTTTCGCCAAGGCTGGCCCCGCGATCGGCCTTGAAGCCGGCCGGATGACGGAAATCGCCGAGAGCCGCGCCTCCTCCAGCGAGACCCGCAAGCGGGAGGAGGGTGCACAGCTTCTGAAGTCGCTTCCCGACGCGGGTCTCCTCATCCTTCTGGACGAACGCGGCAAACATCTGGACTCCCCCGACTTCGCCAACCTCATCGGCGGCTTTCGCGACCAGGGCAAACGCGACATGACCATCGCGATCGGCGGCGCCGATGGTCTCGACCCCGAGCTGCACGCCCGCGCGGACGCCGTGATCTGCCTCGGTCGCCTGACATGGCCGCACCAGCTCGTGCGGATCCTGATTGCCGAGCAGCTCTACCGCGCCGTCACCATTCTCTCCGGCCATCCCTATCATCGCGTCTGACCGCTCCGACGGCGCCATCAACCTTGCGTCATCCGGCCACCCGGCCACGCGCCCGCCGCAATTGTGACAAAAGGCTTGGGCCTTCACTTCGCGCACAAGCTTCAGGCAAGGCGGACGACGGCAGATGGCGGGATGACCAAACGGGGGCAGACGAGACGCGGGAAAGCCGGGGCAGGCGACCGGACGGTGCCGCGCGGCCACAGCTTGCCGCGCGGTCTTCTGATCTCCACGCTCCTCACCGCCTTCGCACCCGTCGCTCTGCCCGCGTACGCGCAGGAAGCCGAGCGCGGCGATCGTCCAGCAGCCGCAGCGCCCGAAGATCCCGCAGCCGCGCTTTCGCAGCGGCGCAACAACACCCGCATCGAACTCGAAGCGCTGTCGAAGACGATCGGCCTCTCGCAGGAGCGCGCACTGGCGCTCCAGTCCGAGATCGCCGACATCGAGAAGACCAACGAATCCCTGCGGCAGGCGCTGGTGGAGTCCGCCGGCAAGCGCCAGGCCCTCGAACGGCAGATCGCCGATGGCGAGGGGAAGCTTGCCGATCTGCGCCTGCGCGAGGACACCGTGCACCAGTCGCTGAAAGCGCGGCGCGGCGTGCTGGCGGAGGTCCTCGCCGCCCTCCAGCGCATGGGCCGCAACCCGCCGCCGGCCCTGCTCGTCACGCCGGAGGACGCGCTCGGCTCCGTCCGCAGCGCCATCCTGCTCGGCGCGGTCGTGCCCGGCATTCGCCATGAGACGGAAAACCTCGCCGCCGACCTTCAGGCTCTGGCCGGCCTGCGCACCGAGATCGTCAACCAGAAGCAGGCGCTCGGCAACGACATGACCGCCCGGCTCGAGGAAGAGCGGCGCATGAACATGCTGGTGGCCGAGAAGGAAAAGCTGAAAGACCGCAACACGACCGAGCTGGCCGCGGAACGGCGCAAGGCCGAGCAGCTGGCCTCGCAGGCAACGAGCCTGCAGGGCCTGATCGGCTCGCTCGAGACCGAGATCGGCTCCGTAAGGGCCGCCGCAGAGGCGGCGCGTGCCGAGGAGGAAGCCCGCGCGCGCCTGTCGGAAGCCGAACGCGAGGCCGCGCGCGCGCTGGCACGCAACGCGGTGCCCGACAAAAACCGCATTGCCCCGGCATATGAATTTTCCGAGTTGCAGAAGAAACTCGCCTTTCCCGTCGCCGGCTCCGTCCTGCGCCGCTACGGCGAAGACGACGGCACCGGGCATTCCTCGCAAGGCATGATGCTACGCACCGACGCCGGCGCGCTGGTCACGGCGCCCGCGGATGGATGGGTCATGTTCGCAGGCGTGTTCCGCAGCTACGGGCAGATGATCATCCTCAACCCGGGCGACGGCTATCTCGTTGTTTTGTCGGGGATGGAGACGGTCGCCGTCCAACCGGGCCAGTTCGTCGTCGCCGGCGAGCCTCTTGGCCAGATGGGGGCGAAAAGAGTGGCGAGTGCTGCGGCTTTGGCGCTGGAAACAGATCGACCAACGCTTTACATTGAATTCAGAAAAGACGGTAAACCGGTTGATTCTCGACCATGGTGGACCGCCTCAGACACCGGAAAGGTACGAAATGATTCGTAGGGCTTCACTAGTTCTGGTCGGGGCGTTGATGGGCGCGACGGCGATGAGCGTCGTCTACTCCGCAGTCGTTCCGGCCGTTGCGGCCAATCCGTCCACCTATCGCGAACTGTCGATCTTCGGCGACGTCTTCGAGCGCGTCCGCGCCCAGTACGTCACGCCGCCGCAGGACGACAAGCTGATCGAGAACGCCATCAACGGCATGCTTTCCTCTCTCGACCCGCATTCGAGCTACATGAATGCGACCGACGCGGAAGACATGCGCACCCAGACCAAGGGTGAGTTCGGCGGTCTCGGCATCGAAGTCACGATGGAAGACGAGCTGGTCAAGGTGACGAGCCCGATCGACGACACGCCTGCCGCCAAGGCCGGTGTTCTCGCCGGCGACTTCATTTCCAAGATCGATGGCCAGGACGTTCGCGGCCTGAAGCTCGAGGAAGCCGTCGACAAGATGCGCGGCGCCGTCGGCAAGCCGATCAAGCTGACCATCCTGCGCAAGGGTGCCGACAAGCCGATCGAGCTCACGATCGTGCGCGACGTCATCGCGGTGCGGGCCGTCAAGTCGCGCGTTGAAGGCGATGTGGGCTATGTCCGCGTCATCTCCTTCACGGAGAAGACCTATGACGACCTGAAGAACGCGATCGAGAAGATCAAGAAGGACGTGCCGGCCGACAAGCTGAAGGGCTACGTCCTCGACCTGCGCCTCAACCCGGGCGGTCTGCTCGACCAGGCGATCAACGTCTCCGACGCCTTCCTGGAGCGCGGCGAAGTGGTGTCCACCCGCGGCCGCAATGCCGACGAGACCCGCCGCTTCAACGCCACGCCGGGCGACCTGACGGACGGCAAGCCGGTCATCGTGCTCGTCAATGGCGGCTCGGCTTCGGCATCCGAAATCGTCGCCGGCGCTCTGCAGGACCTCAAGCGCGCCACCGTTCTCGGCACGCGGTCGTTCGGCAAGGGCTCGGTCCAGACGATCATCCCGCTCGGCGAAGCCGGTGCGCTCCGCCTGACGACGGCGCTCTATTACACGCCGTCGGGCAAGTCGATCCAGGGCACGGGCATCTCGCCGGACATCAAGGTCGAACAGCCTCTGCCGCCGGAACTTCTCGGCAAGGTGGAGAACACCAGCGAATCCAGCCTGCGCGGCCATATTCAGGGCCAGAACGAAACGCAGGAAGGCTCCGGCTCCGTCGCCTATGTTCCGCCGGAACCCAAGGACGACATCCAGCTGAACTACGCGCTGGACCTGCTGCGCGGCAAGAAGAGCGACCCGAGCTTCCCGGCCAACCCGCAGAAGGCCGAACTCGCACCGTAAGGGTCGAGGGCTCGTTGCAACGACATTCGAACGCCGTCCGGTTTCCCCGGGCGGCGTTTTTGCGTGTAAGGCGTCGGTGACGCGCAAGCTTCAGCCGATAACACGGTCGGCAGAGCCCGTGGCAGGGGACTGTGCTACCAAGAGCCGCCCGGCCCGAATCGCTTGAGGGCAGGGCGAAAGACATCGCTGCGCTATCCGGTCGGGATGTGCCAGCTACCAGTGCAGGACGACTTTGGGGACGGATCTCAACGCACCGCTTGGCCAGAACAGGCGACCGGCAAAGACGAGGACGCGGCTTCGCAAGGGGCAGGTGGCGCTTGGTCTCTTCGCGGCGGCCATTGCCGGCGTGACGGTCTTCACGCTGATGGCGCCCACGGGGCTTCTTCCGGCAAAGCCGGACGAGGTCGCCATCGTCCCGGCCGACCAGAAGCCCGAGGCGCCGACGCAGGATGCGGCGACGGCCCGGCCGGCACGCGAACCGTCGTCGTCGGGCGCGACCGTCAACCGGACGCTTCTCAACGACGGCAATGTGGTGACGACCTATTCCCCCGGGCAGCGCGGCAAGGACGGCCCCGCCATCATCGAGGTCGGCCCGGTGCGGGGGCAGGATCCGCGCATGGCGTCACAGCCGAACGACCTCCTGCTGGAAGATGCGCCAGAGGGTCGCCTGCCGGTCGTCGGACCGGATGGATTGCGGCCGATGGATCAATATGCACGGCCCTGGTCGGGCGCCCGCGGCACGCGGATCGCGCTCGTCGTCGGCGGACTGGGGCTGAGCCAGACGGGGACGCAGGCCGCGATCCGCACGCTTCCCCCCGCTGCCACCCTCGCCTTCGCCGCCTCCGGCAACAGCCTCCAGCGCTGGATGCAGGAAGCGCGACGCACGGGCCACGAGATCCTGTTGCAGATCCCCTTCGAACCATTCGACTACCCCGCGAACAATCCCGGCCCACAGACCCTGCTGATTAAGGATGGCGCCAAGCAGAACCTGGCACAGCTGCGCGACGCGCTCGGCAGGATCACCAACTATACCGGCGTCATGAACTTCCTCGGCGGGCGGTTTCTCTCCGACGCGGGGGCGCTCGAACCGGTGATGCGCGATCTTGGGCGGCGCGGTCTGCTGTTTCTCGATGACGGCACCTCGGCACAGTCGCTGACATCGACGCTCGGCGACGCGCTCGACGTGCCCTATGCTTTCGGCGACGTCGTGGTGGATAGCCAGCTCAACCGCACCGCCATTCTGCGCAAGCTCGACGATCTCGAGCGCATCGCCCGGCGCAACGGCACGGCGATCGGCACGGCATCCGCCTTCGACGAAAGCGTCTCGGCCATTGCGCAATGGATGGAAGAGGCGGAAAAGCGTGGCATCGAATTCGTCGGCGTCTCCGCGCTGGTGAAGGAGACGAAGAAAGACTGAACAGCCCCCCGTGCGCGCTGCAGGACAGCCGCAACACGTCTTGAGGACAAACGATGAGCAAGACCGGCAGACACGTTCCCCTCCGCGCCGAGGACCTCCCCTACCGGCCCTGCGTCGGCATCATGGTGCTGAACAGCCAGGGCCTCGTCTGGGCCGGACGTCGCATTCCGCTCGGAAATTCCGAATATGACGGATCGGGCCAGCTCTGGCAGATGCCGCAGGGCGGCATCGACAAGGGCGAGGATCCGCTGGAAGCGGCAAAACGCGAGCTTTACGAGGAAACGGGCATGCGCAGCGTATCACTGCTGATGGAGGCCCCGGACTGGATCAATTACGACCTGCCGGCCCATCTGATCGGCATCGGCCTGAAGGGCAAGTTTCGCGGCCAGACCCAGCGCTGGTTCGCCTTCCGCTTCGACGGCGATGACGGCGAGATCGCCATCAACCCGCCGCCGGGCGGGCACGAGCCGGAATTCGAGGAATGGGCGTGGAAGCCGATGACCGACCTTCCCGGCCTCATCGTCTCCTTCAAGCGGCAGGTCTACGACACCGTGGTCGCCACCTTCGCACATCTGGCAACGGGCGAGAAAGGCTGACCCTGCCGGCGCAACGACCGCCGATGGTCGTGCCGGCCGGAGAGAAGATGCGGCGAAAATCTCCGCCGCATCCGCTCAAAGCCCGTATCAGGCGTCTTCGCTGCCGACTTCGGCCTTGTCGGCAGAGGCGGCGTTCAGCTGGCCGTACTTCTCAGGGCCGATCGTATTGAACAGCTGCAGCTGCGTTTCGAGGAAGTCGATATGGCCTTCCTCGTCCATCAGCAGCTGTTCGAACAGCTTCATGGAGACGTAGTCGCCGGCCGCATGACAGATATCGCGCGATTCCTTGTAGGACGTGCGGGCGTCGTATTCGCCGGCAAGATCCGCTTCGAGGACTTCCTTGACGTTCTGCCCGATGCGCAGCGGACCGACCGTCTGCAGGTTGGGATGGCCGTCGAGGAAGATGATGCGCGCGATGATCTTGTCGGCGTGATGCATTTCCTCGATGGATTCGGCCCGTTCCTTCTTCGCCAGGAGCGTGTAGCCCCAGTCCTCGAGCAGCCGGAAGTGAAGCCAGTACTGGTTGACAGCTCCGAGTTCGAGATAAAGGGCCTCGTTAAGCCGCTCTATGACCCTTGTGTCGCCTTTCAAGATCCGCTCTCCTGTTTTCTTCATGGAAATTTTTGAGACGGGTCATGAAATCAAATATTTGGTCATCCGTCGAGTGCCGCAGGGCGTGATAGCGCTCGGTGGTCCGGATAATCAGATCGACGACATTCGGGAAACAGCCGCAGCAACGGCCGCGCTTCGCCATGGCATGATACACCTTCGCAGGCACGATCAGCTGCCAACAGTCCTCATCCAGAAGGGCGTTGATCGTGTCCTCGATCTCCTTTTCGGAGATGAAATTGCAACTGCAAACCAGCATGACGTCTTGCCTGTTTTCGCATCTTCGCTGAGGCCAGCAGTAAACAAACAAGATAATTGGTGTCAAGAAAAAACCGCGTGAGAAGAGCGGGTGTAGTTTAGAACAATTCCAAAGAGATAGAGGAAGAGAAGCGCAGGTTGGATGTTCGGCTGTCGGCTCATGCGCGTGCCATGAGTGCAGGGCGCCCCCTAACCTTTGCGCGCGGGCCGGCAAGGCGAAAAGTCGCCTCCGGACACTTGCGCATGTCTTCGCGCCCGAAGGCCGCCAGCCGATCGCGTGACATCTGCACCACCATGCCGACGGGAGCCGTCTCACGAAAGTCAGGGCCTCTTCGGACGCAGTCTTCAGCCCCCTCGGACAAGGCGGACAATGATATGCGCACCGTCTAAAATAAATATGTGGACGCGCATTTTCTGCGGCCGGCGCACCGCCGAAAACCGGCCTCAGTGGAAATTCCGGCCCTTCGGCAGGACCTGCGCCGTCTCCATGAGGCCGGACTTGATTCGCGCCTCGCGGCGCGCGCGCTCCCGCTGGGCCTGATCCGCCGCATTGCCCTTCTGCCGCTGATCCACGGTCGGACGCAGCACCTCGTCCGCCCGTTCGTTGACGGCAAAGCGCCGGGCCTCGCCTTTCAGGAGACCCAGGGCCTCGGTCATGTCCTCGAGGCGCTCCGCAACGACATGGATGACGCCGTTCTGGCTTTGCAGGCGGCCGGTAACCTTGACCAGCCTTGCCCCCATGACGACGGCACGGAACGTCTCGAAAACGGCCTTCCAGACGATGATGTTGGCAACGCCCGTTTCGTCCTCCAGCGTCATGAAAATCACGCCCTTGGCGGAGCCCGGCCGCTGCCGCACGAGAACGAGGCCGGCCACCGTGACGCGCCGCCCGGGACGCAGGCCCGACAGCCCGCGGCTCGCCACCACGCCGTCCCGCGCGAAGGCCTCCCGCATGAAGGAGACCGGATGCGCCTTCAGCGACAGGGACAGCGCCCGGTAATCGTTGACCACCTCCTCGCCGGCCGGCATGGTCGGCAGGCGCATGGCCGGATCCGCCCGAAGGTCCGCCTCCCCCGCCGCGGCAAAGAGCGGCAGGCGTTCGGCCGGTGCCCGCTCGTCGAGCGCCTTGATCGCCCAGAGCGCCCGGCGACGATCGAGCCCGATCGAACCGAAGGCATCTGCATCCGCCAGCCGCTCCAGCACGCTGCGCGTCAGCCCGGATCGCAGCCAGAGATCGTAGATCGAGACATAGCCCGCACCCCGGCCGGCCACGAGCCGCGCCATGTCGTCCTCCCGCAGGCCCTTCACCAGCCGGAAGCCGAGACGGACGGCATAGGTCGTGCGGATGACGGTGCGCATCTCGCGATGCCGGGGATCGATCGCCCGGCAGTCGAAGGCGCTTCGTCGCGCGCCGTCCGCATCGTCCCGCCCGCCGCCTTCCAGGATCGTCTCCCAGTCGGAGCGGTTGATATCGACGGCCCGCACCTGCACCCCGTGCTCGCGGGCGTCGCGCACCAGCTGCGCCGGCGCGTAGAACCCCATGGGCTGGGCGTTGAGCAGCGCCGCGCAGAACACATCGGGATAGAAGGTTTTGAACCAGCAGGAGGCATAGACGAGCAGGGCGAAGGAGGCCGCATGGCTTTCGGGAAAGCCGTATTCGCCGAACCCCTTGATCTGGTTGAAGCAGCGGACGGCGAAATCGCGGCTGTAGCCGTTGGCGACCATGCCCTCGATCATCTTGGTCTCGAAATTCGCGACCAGCCCGGACCGCCGGAAGGTGGCCATGGCGCGGCGCAGCTGGTCGGCTTCGGCCGCCGAGAAGCGGGCGGCCGTCATGGCGATCTGCATGGCCTGCTCCTGAAACAGCGGCACGCCCAGCGTCCGCTCCAGCACCGCCTTCAGCTCCAGGCTTTCATAAGGGATCGCCTCGCCCCGCAGCCGGGCCTCCCGGCGCTTGAGATAGGGATGCACCATATCGCCCTGGATCGGCCCCGGCCGCACGATCGCCACCTCGATGACGAGATCGTAGAACGCACGCGGTCTCAGCCGCGGCAGCATGCTCATCTGCGCCCGGCTCTCGATCTGGAACACGCCCACCGTATCGGCCCGACAGATCATGTCGTAGACCGGATTGTCGTCGTTCCCGTAGTCGAGCTCGGTGTCGTAGACCTCCGACAGCAGCATCTGCTTGCCGTAATGGGTCTCCAGCATCCGGAACGCCTTGGCGAGGCAGGTGAGCATGCCGAGCGCCAGCACATCGACCTTGAGGATCTTCAGCGTATCCAGATCGTCCTTGTTCCACTCGATCATGTAGCGGCCGGGCATGGCCGTCGGCATGATCGGCACCACCTCGTCCAGCCGGTCCTTGGTGATGACGAAGCCGCCGACATGCTGCGAGAGATGCCGCGGCATGTCCATCAGCCGTCCGGCATAGGTGAACATGCGCATGACGGTCGGGTCGGCGAGATCGAGCCCGGCGGCCTTTGCCTGCTCGTCGGTAAACGACGACGTCCACCAGCCCCAGATGGAAGCGGCGAGCGCCGTCTGCACATCCTCGGAAAAACCGAACACCTTGGCAACCTCGCGCCCGGCCGAGCGCGCGCGATAGCTGATGGCTGCCGCGGCAATGCCGGCATGCTCCTTGCTATAGGTCTCGTAGATGAACTGGATCACCTCCTCGCGCCGGGCATGCTCGAAATCGATGTCGATATCCGGCGGCTCGTCGCGGTCCATCGACAGGAAGCGATCGAAGAGAAGGGTGAACTTGACCGGATCGACCTCCGTCACGTGCAGGCAGTAGCAGACGGAGGAATTGGCCGCGGATCCCCGCCCCTGACAAAGGATGTCCTTCGACCGCGCAAAGGCCACCAGCCGGTGGACGGTCAGAAAATAGGGCTCGTACTGCTTCTTATGGATCAGATCGAGCTCGTAGGCGATCTTCGTCTCCACGGCCTCGGGCACGCCGTGCGGATATCGCCGCGCGGCCCCTTCGCGCACCAGCCGTTCGAGCGTCTGAGCCGACGTCTCGCCCGGACCCGCCTCGTCGGGATAATTGTGCTTCAGCTCGTCGAGCGTGAAATCGAGCGTCCGGAAGAAGCGTTCGGTATGGGCGACTGCTTGCGGGTAGCGGCGGAAGATGCGGACCATCTCGCCCGGCGCCTTGAGGAAGCGCTCGGCATTGGCCTGCAGCCGGAAGCCTGCCGCCGCGATCGTCACGTGCTCGCGAATGGCCGTCATGACATCGGCCAGCGGGCGGCTGTCGGGGGAATGGTAGAGCACGTCGTTCGTGGCGATGAGACGGATGCCCGTGCTGTCGGCCAGCGCTGCGAGAGCCGCGAAATTGGGCGCATCGAACCCGTCATAGCGCGGCGTCATGCCGAGGAAGAGCCGGCTCTTCAGGAAAGGCTGCAGCGACCGGAGGGTCTCGCCGAGCCTCTTCCAGTCGCGGACCTTCGTCCCGTCAGGGCCAGAGGCCGTGCCGGCATCGGATAGCTCTGCAGAAGGTCCATTCGCCGCCACATCCTGCAGGTCGGCCTGTGCGCGCTCATGCCCTCCTTCATGGGTGCAGCCCGTCATCACGATCACCTGCAGGTGTTCCTGCCAGGTCAGAAGATCGGAGAGGAAGAGGGTGCAGGTGCCCTTGTGGTCGGCACGCAGATTGCCGGCACTCAGCAGGCGGCAGAGATGCGCCCATCCCTGCCGGTTGCGCGGATAGACCAGCATGTCGGGTGTGCCATCGGCAAAGACGAGGCGAGCGCCCGGCTGGAAAGGAAACTTTTCCTCGCGCGCCTCGGCATGAACCCGCACGACCCCCGACAGCGTGTTGCGATCGGCGATGCCCAGCCCCTTGAGACCTATGCGCTTGGCGGTGACCACCATTTCCTTGGCGCCCGAGGCGCCGCGCAGGAAGGAGAAATTGGTGCAGGCGCCCAGTTCGACGAAGGTCGGCAGCGGGGCTTTGGCCCGCCCGCCGCCGGCCTCCGCCGGACCTTTTCCGGGTTCGCGGCCGGTCATGCGAAAATGCCGTGCATGAACCAGTCGGGATGCATCCGCTCGCGCTGGAAGAGACCGTTGCGAAACATCCAGAAACGACGCCCCGTCTCGTCCTCGATGCGGAAATAGTCGCGCGTCGGCGCGTCCTCGCCGTCGATCCACCATTCCGCGGCAATCCGCTCCGGCCCTTCCGCCCGGGCGACCCGGTAGGCGGTGCGCCGCCAGAAGAACCGCTCCGGCGCGCCGTCGGGAACATCGGCCGCAGGAACCTCCACCCGCTCGGGGTGGGTCAGAAGGCGCAGGGGCCGCACTGGCTGAACAGGCCATTCCTCCGCCTGCAGCCTTTTCCCGGCAGGGAAGACGGTATCGCCCGCCGGCTGCAGGCCTGCCGCCCGCTCGGGAATATGGCTTGCGGCGAGAATCGCGATGGAAAGCACATCCTCCCCGAAACGGGCGATGACGCGATCGGTAAAGTCGGCAAGCGCCCGGCTCTGGTCCGGCCGACCGGAAAAATCGTCCTGCACGGACGCGATCGGCTCGGCTTTCAGGACGCAGAGCCGCAGGATCTCGAAACCATAACCGGCATCGAGATCGTCATGCACCGCTACCAGCCGCTCCCGGTAGAGCGCCGCGATGCGCTGCGGATCCCGCAAGGGGGACGACGTGCCGGCGCGCAGCCGGAACACCTTGCCATCGACGCGAAAGAGCAGGAGCTCGAACTGGCGCCCGCCCTCTCCCCGCGCCTCCAGCGTGGTCTTGAGGCCGGTGGCAAGCTGCAGCGCCAGCCCGAGAATATCGTCTTCGCCCGAGACCGGCGAGATCAGCCGGCGCTCCACCGAAAGCTCGGCCACCGGCCGGCGCGGCGACAGCGGCTCATCGTCATGCCCGAGCGCCTGGTCGAGCCGGAGAAAGACGAGCGGCCCGAAGCGGCGCGCAAGGGCGGCCCGGGGTGCCTCCATGAGATCGGCGACATGGGTCAGCCCCAGCCGGATCAGCGTGTCCGTCAAGGTCGCCGGCAACCGCAGCGCCGTCACCGGCAGGGGGCCGAGTGCGGCGACCTCCTCACCCGTCTCGATCACGCAATCCCCGGAAAGGCCGGCACCGGAAAACCGTGCCAGGGCCCAGGCGAGACCGGGCGAGGCGGCGATCGCACCCCGCGCCTCGACGCCGAGCTGGAAAAGGCGCGACAGGACATCGTCGAGCAATGCCTTTTCCCCGCCATGCAGATGCGTGCAGCCGGTGATGTCGAGCGCCAGACCGTCGGTCCCCGCATAGGCGACCAGCGGCGTATAGCGATCGCACCAGTCGGCCAGGGCGGAAAGAAAGGCCTGGTCGGCCGCGGCATCGGCCGGCAGCACATCGAGCTGCGGATGCATGGCGCGGGCCTCGGCCACGCCCTGCCCCCGCTTCAGCCGCAGGCGATCGGCCACCCCGTCGAGCGCCACGATCCGCATGGCATTCTCGACCTTGTCGGAAAATACGACCGGCGGGTGATCAGGACGCCCGTTTGAAAGCCATGACGCGCCCCAGCGCCGGCGCGCCACCCGGTCGGCCGACAGATGCGGGAAGGACAGGGACAGGATCCGCTGCGTTTGCCGGAAGAGGGACGGCGACGGGGTCGAGAGGGTAGAACCGGCGCGCATGGGAACTCCATTCAAGGTAGGCATCGACAGGGGAAAAGGCCCGCGTCTTCTCGGCAACGACGTGGAAGGCGGGATGCCCGATGCCGGTCGTGAGCATCGTGCCGTCGGGCAGCAGGAAAGGTGCGGTGGGTGCGGGACGCACGAGAAGGCGCACATGCGCGCTGCTTGCCTCCTCTTCGCCCGCCTGCCGCAGGAGAAGGATCGGAACGCCGCTGCCGACCGAGCGCAATTGCAGCCGCCGACTCTCCTGCAGCCCGAGACGCGCCGGATTGCCGCGGATCTCCAGAATGACGGCGGAAAACACAGAGAAACCCAGCGCCGCCTCGGCAATCCACAGCGCCTGCTGCAGGTTGCGGGGCCGGGAGAACAGCATGGCACGCAGATCGATGCCGAGAAGCGACAGGCCGACCCCATAGGGCTCGCCCGCCTCCTGTCCGGCCATCGTCTCGGAGATCCAGAGGATGGCCCCAAGCTCGCCCTGCGCCTTGCGCCGCGCCTGGCAGAGCGCGGCAAGCCCCAGCGTAAACCCCGTGGCGGCGCCGGCATCACGCGTTTCCGCCACGCGGATCTCGCTCAACCCCTTGAGCGGCAGGCCGCCGGACATGGCGTGGTCGAGCGCGGGAACGCCGAGCGGCAGCACATCCGCCGGACGTGTCACAGGACGGCCGGACGCCGAAAATCCCGCGCATTCGCCCTCCGTCTCCAGGGTGGGACGACAGGAACCGGATGGCCTGTCTCGTTCCAGCCGGGCAATGGCATCGCGCAGGGCGAGCACCGTCTCCCGCGGCACAGCGTTTACAGCCATGGCAGTCAGCTCCTATTCGTTCTTGCTATGTTCTTATTGATTCCAGAGCTTCAAAAAAGAGTCAACGCAGTTGGGAAAAGATTCCGCAGTTTCTGCACAATCGCCTTACATTGCGAATTGCTTCTCGAAATGACCCGGGAAATGGCTATATACAAGGAACAAGGAGTGTCCATGGCCCGGATTGACCAGAGCGACGATTGGCGGGAACGCCATGCGCCGACCATCAGCACGTTCGAATCCCTGACGCTGGAGGCCTATGGGCATCTCCCCGAGGAATTCCGCCGGCTGGCCACCGATCTCATCATCGAGATCGAGGATTTTCCGGATGACGACGTGTTCGAAGACATGGCGCTGGAAACGCCGTTCGATCTTCTGGGCCTGTTCGAAGGCCGCGGCATCGGCGAGCGGTTCACCATGGAAACCGGCACGATGCCGAACCGGATCACGCTCTACCGCCGGCCGATCCTCGATTACTGGGCCGAGAACGACGAAACGCTGGGCGACATCATCACCCATGTGCTGATCCACGAGATCGGCCATCACTTCGGCCTGTCGGACGACGACATGGAGCGTATCGAGGCGAGCGTGGAGCATGTCGGCGGGTAGAAGCCCGCCGCATGCCGCATGCGTATGGGACGTGGCTTCCGGCTACTGCTCGGACAGTTTCATATCCGGTACGTAATCCTTGCCCTCGACATCCTTCACCACCGCCTGTCCGCACTGCATGACCTGCGCATCGGCATTGAAGGTGTAGGTCGGCGAGCCATGGAGATGCCAGCCCTTGTTCAGGGCGGCGGTCACCTTGTGGCAGAAGCTCGCATCGTCGGGCCCGGTGAGAAAGCGGTAGAGTTTCATGGCTGTGTTCCTTTGTGCCGGATGGCCTCGACCTTTGCAAGACAGGCGATCGCCTGGTCGCGATGCAGGGCCTCGACCATTTTTCCCTTATGGACGATGACCGACCTGCCCGCATTGTCGGCATGCGCGAAGGCCGCAACGATCTCCAGCGCCTCCGCCTCATCCTGCACCGTGGGGCCGAAGGCGGCATTGGCCGGTGCGATCTGCTGCGGATGGATCAGCATCTTGCCGTCGAACCCCATCTCCCGGCCGGCGGCGCATTCCCGCGCGAAACCCTCGGCATCGCCGATATCGTTGAAGACGGCATCGAGAACGTCGAGCCCGCTGCCGCGCCCGGCAAGAAGGATCTGCATGAGCCAGGGCACGAGATAGGTGCGCCCGGCAAGAGCCGCAACGCCGGTTTCCTTGCGCAGATCGTTAAGCCCGGGAATGAGGCAGTCGAGCCGCCCGCCGCGCGTGCGCCCGGTCTCGGCGATCGCCGCCACATTGAGAACGCCCCGCGGCGTCTCGATCATCGCCCAGAGCCGCAGGTCCTCCAGACCGTCGCCCTCGTCCATGCCTTCGGCAATGTCGAGAATGTCGCGTGGTCCTTCCACCTTGGGCACCAGCACCGCATCGAACCGGCAGCCGGACAGCGCTTCGAGATCCGCCTCCCCGAAACCGGAGGCAAGGCTGTTGATCCGCACGATCCGCTCGATGCCTGGTGCGGCCTCAGCCAGATGACGCACCAGCGCTTCGCGCGCATCGGCTTTGCGCTCCGGCAGCACGGCATCCTCCAGATCGTAGATCACCGCATCGGGCGAGAGGCTCGCCACCTTCGAAAGCGCACGCGCATTGTCGGTGGGCACGCAGAGCACCGAGCGACGAAGGCGGACGGGATGGCGATCGGACAGGGACATCATGCCATGTTGTGCCTGTCCCATCCCATCTTCGCAAGTCTCATGCAACAGGCGTTTCGCTCCTCGGCAGCAAGCCCGCAGACAGGCATCGCAAAACCGGCCCCGTCTTTTGACGGAGCCGGCCGATATGTCTGGAAGAACAATAGGTCTCAGGCCGCCTTGCGGTCGTGACGGCCTTCTTCCACTTCCTCGACGATCTTCGCCACGAAAGCATTGAGATCGTCGGGGTTGCGGGAGGTGATGATGCCCTTGTCGGTCACCACGGCCTCGTCCGACCAGAGGCCGCCGGCATTGACGACATCCGTCTTGATCGACTTGAAGGATGTCACCTTCCGGCCCTTGACCGCACCGGCCTCGACCAGCAGCCACGGCGCATGGCAGATGGCAGCCACGACCTTGCCGGAGGAAACGAATTCGCGAACGATCCGGAGCGCTTCATCCTCGACGCGCAGCTTGTCGGGATTGATCTGGCCGCCCGGCAGAACGAGCGCATCGAAATCCTCGATCCTGACGTCCTTGGCCTCCAGATCGACGTCGATGCTGTCGCCCCAGTCCTTCTCGTCCCAGCTCTTGATGCTGGTCTTGCCGATCGACGCGATCTTCACGGTCGCACCCCGCTTCTGCAAGTCGTCATACGGCACGCGCAGCTCGGACCGCTCGTAGCCGTCCGTTGCGAGAATGAGGATTTTGGAGTCCTTGATGGAAGGCATGAGCCTACTCCTTGCTGTCTTTTGATCTTTGCATCCGAGCATCCCGGGGGATCTTGGAGGCGAATGTCGCGACGGGTTCGCTCCGTTAACGAGACGCGTCTCCGATCGTTCCCCAAAAACATCCGTATCCTGTCCGACCCGCCCCCTCGCTTCGGCAGACGGTCGACGTCGAAAAACGAAACCGCTCACGCACACAACATTGACGCGGAGGCCAAAAGAACATATGTAGAACATCATGAAAAAGTCGCTGAAAGAGCGTTTGGCCATTCTCTCGGATGCCGCCAAATACGATGCGTCCTGCGCCTCCAGCGGAACGACGAAACGCAACTCGTCGGCCAGCGGCGGCCTCGGCTCAACGGAGGGATCGGGCATCTGCCATGCCTATGCGCCCGACGGACGATGCATTTCGCTGCTCAAGATCCTGATGACGAATTTCTGCATCTACGATTGCGCCTATTGCATCAACAGGTCGTCGAGCAATGTCGAGCGCGCACGCTTTTCGGTCGAGGAAGTCGTCTGGCTGACGCTCGAATTCTATCGGCGCAACTATATCGAAGGCCTGTTCCTGTCGTCCGGCATCATCCGCTCGTCCGACCATACGATGGAAGAAATGGTGCGCATCGCGCGCGAGCTGCGCGTCACGCATAATTTCCGCGGCTACATCCACCTGAAGTCGATCCCCGAGGCGTCCCCCGCGCTGATCGAAGAGGCGGGGCTCTATGCGGACCGCCTGTCGATCAACATCGAGCTGCCGACCGATGCCGGCCTGACGCGCTATGCGCCGGAAAAGCGGCCGGCCGGCATTCGCAAGTCGATGGGCGATCTTCGCCTGAAGATCGAGGAAATGCGCGACCCGACCCTGCAGACCAAGCGGGTACGGCGCTTTGCGCCCGCCGGCCAGAGCACGCAGATGATCGTCGGCGCCGACCAGGCCAACGACAGCGTCATCCTCGGCACCAGCGCCCGGCTTTACGGAAGCTACGGGCTGCGCCGTGTTTACTACTCCGCCTTCAGCCCCATTCCGGATGCCTCGCGCAACCTGCCTCTCGTCAAGCCGCCTTTGATGCGCGAGCACCGTCTTTACCAGGCCGACTGGCTCTACCGCTTTTACGGCTTCGGCATCGAGGAGATCACGCGCGACCAGCCGGATGGCATGCTCGATCTCGACCTGGATCCGAAGCTCGCCTGGGCGCTTGCCAACCGGCAGCGTTTTCCGGTCGACATCAACAAGGCCGACCGCGAGATGCTTCTGCGTGTGCCCGGTTTCGGCACGAAGATCGTCCGCGCCATCCTCACCGCCCGACGGTACCGCACCCTGCGGCTGGAAGATCTCGCCCGCCTCAAGGTGTCGCTGAAAAAGGTGCAGGCCTTCATCGTGGCCGAAGGCTGGACGCCGTCGCGCCTCATCGACCGGCCGGACCTGCGCACGATGTTTGCGCCGAAACCGGAACAGCTGGTCCTGCTCTGATGTCGCCGGTCGACCTTGAGAGGCAAACGGTCACGCTCGACGGGAAGGGCGATTTCGGCGAATGGCGGGAGGCCGCACGCCGGCTTCTGAAGGCGGGAACGCCGCCGGCCGCCGTGGACTGGCGGGAAAAGCAGGGCGCCACCGACCTTTTTGCCGATCCGCCCCAGGTGCTGCCGAACGCAGGCGGACAGCCGGCGGCCGCACGTCCTGATATCACCGTTCCCCGCGCCTTCCTGACGCTGGCCGAAACCGTGATCTGCCACGCCGATCCCGGCCGTTTCGGTCTTCTCTATCGCACCCTCTGGCGCCTGCAGGCCGAGCGCAACCTGCTCGACATCGTTTCCGACGCCGATGTCGTCCGGCTCAATGCCATGGAAAAATCCGTTCGTCGCGACAGCCACAAGATGAAGGCCTTCGTGCGCTTCAAGGAGATCGGCGCCGAGACCTCCGCCACAGGCACACCGACGACGGACATCATGGAGGTGATCGCCCGTCCCGCCCCTCTGGAGGCAAGCGGCATCCCCACCGGCCGCCGGCGTTTTTTCGCCTGGTTCGAGCCGGATCATTTCATCGTCGCACGCGCGGCACCGTTCTTCCAGCGCCGCTTCACCGACATGGACTGGATTATCGCCACGCCGAAAGGCTCGGCCGCCTGGGATGGGACCACGCTGACGGTGACGTCCGAACCGGCCGAGGATCCCAAGCTCACCGATGACGCGGACACGCTGTGGCGCACCTATTACAGCAATATCTTCAACCCGGCGCGGCTGAAGGTGAAGGCGATGCAGTCGGAAATGCCGAAGAAATACTGGAAGAATCTGCCGGAAGCTGACCTCATCCCCGGCCTGATCGCCGGCGCGGAAGAGAAGGTGCGGGCCATGGCCGAGCAGGCGATGAGGGACCCGCCGGCCTTCCACGCCAAGGTGCGCGAGGCCGCCATGCCGAAGACCGAGGAAAACACCGCCCGTCCCGGCACGCTGGAGGCCGCACGGGCGGAAGCGCGCGACTGCACCCGCTGCGCGCTCGCCTGCAAGGCGACGCAGACCGTGTTCGGCGAAGGTCCAGGCAACGCGAAACTGATGTTCGTCGGCGAGCAGCCGGGCGATCAGGAGGATCTTGCCGGCCGGCCCTTCATCGGCCCCGCCGGCAAGATGTTCGACACGATCGCCGGCGAGGTCGATCTTCATCGCAGCACAGCCTATGTCACCAATGCGGTGAAGCATTTCAAATACGAGCTGCGCGGCAAGCGCCGCATCCATCAGAAACCGAATATGGGCGAAATGCGCGCCTGCCGCTGGTGGCTCAAGCTGGAGCTCGACCTGATCCAGCCAAAACTGGTGGTCGCCATGGGCGCAACGGCCCTGACCTCGGTCATAAACCATGCCGAGCGCCTCGGCGACTACCGCAGCCGCGCGGTCGATCTCGATGACGGACGCACGCTCTACACCACGGTCCACCCCTCCTATCTCCTGCGGATTCCCGACGAGGGACGCAAGCGCGAGGAGATCGAGCGTTTCCGCGCGGATCTGCAGGCCATCAAGCGCCTCAGCGACAAACTGTAGAGCCGGCTATGCAAGGAGCGGTCAGACGGACACCAATCCCGATGGCAGGCTATTCATCACCTCGTGCCCATCGGGTGTGATCAGCAGCTGGTTCTCGATGATCATGCCGCCGACGCCATCGATATACCATGGCGTTTCGAAAGCGACGACCATCCCCGGCTCCAGCACGACGCTGCTTGTCGCCGAGAAGAACGGCCATTCCTCGCTGCCGAGGCCGGCGCCGAGACCATGGCCGAAATGGCCGCGGCTGAACCCCGGAAAGCCGGCCTTCGCCATCGCCACGGTCGCCGCCTCGTGCACCGCCCGCATCTCGATGCCGGGCCGGATCAGCGAGAGGCCGGCCTCGTAAGCCTGCGACAGGGCGTCGAAGAGGCGGCTCTGCAATGGCGTGGGAGAGCCGCAGACGAAGGTCCGCCCGGTATCCGACGTGTAGCCACCAATCAGGCAACCCACATCGACCTTGATCAGCGATCCCGGCTCCACCACGCCGCCGCGCGACCAGGGATAGGCGCCGACGGAGACATATTCCCACTGGCCGGTCAGGTTGCGGATATCCTGCTCCCGCGCCGCCGCCTGCACCGCCGACGTCCAGACCTGCGCAAGCCCGTCGCGCGTCTGCCCGGGCGCGATCGCGGCCGCCAGTGCGCCGATCCCGATCTCGGCCAGCGTGACGGCGGTTCGCAGATGCGCGATCTCCGGCGCCGACTTCACCATCTTCAGCCGGCGAAGCACGTCGCTCCCATCGACCAGCCGGCAACCAAGCAGTGCCACCGACAATGCGGCGAAATCCGAAACCGAAAGGCTGTCGAGCTCCACCCCGACGCGCGCGCTGCCGAGTTTCCGCGCAGCCAGCAGATCGCCGGCCAGGCGAAATCCGAGGGCGGCATCGAAGGTCTCCGGCCGTGCGAACCCGGCCACGCGACCGGCACCCGCCCACGCGGCCGCGATGAGATCGGGCACGGGTTGCGACGCGTCCTGCGACCGGATATCCGCCGTCTCGACCCAGAGCGGATGGACACGGATATCGGTAACATCGCTAGACGCGCGAAAACTCTCCTCGAACAGATCGCTGACGACGGCACCGATGGGCAGGCCCGGATCTGCAGGAACGAGGGCCGCGACGGCCCCGGCCCGGCGCCACATCGTGCCGACGCCGGGGCTCGCACCCGTCGCATAGGCAAAGCCTTCCGGCGTGAAGAGAAGAAGGGCGTCAAGGCCGGCCGCAGCCATGAGCCGTGCCGCCCGGTCTCGGTCGAGATACGTCATCGTCGTCTCCATCTGCCCGACAGTGTGCGCCTCGCAGGCGCTTCAGATATTGCCCATGCAGAGATATTTCATGTCGAGGTAATCCTCCATGCCGTGCCGCGACCCCTCGCGTCCGATCCCCGACTGTTTCAGCCCGCCAAAGGGCGCCGCTTCGGACGACATGCGGCCGGTATTGATGCCAATCATGCCGTATTCCAGCGCCTCGGCCACACGCCACACCTTGCGCAGCTCGGTGGCATAGAAATAGGCTGCAAGGCCGTAGATCGTATCGTTCGCCTGATGGATCACGTCCTCGACGGTCTCGAACCGGATGACCGGCGCGACAGGACCGAAGGTCTCGTCGCAGGCGACCAGCATGTCGTGATCCACATGGGTCAGCACCGTCGGCGCAAAGAAGGTGCCGGTCTCGCCGACCCGCCCGCCGCCGCAGAGCACCTGCGCGCCCCGCAGAACCGCATCTTCGACATGATGCCCCACCTTGCGCAGCGCCGCCTCGTCGATCAGCGGACCGACCGACACCGAGGGCTCGAAACCATCCCCCACCTTGAGACCGGCGACATGCGCCGCAAGCTTTTCGGCAAAGATGTCGTAGACGCCGGACTGCACGTAGATCCGGTTGGCCGAGGTGCAGGTCTGCCCGGCATTGCGGAACTTCGCCTGCACGGCGCCATCGACCGCGGCATCGATATCCGCATCGTCGAAGACGATGAACGGCGCGCTTCCGCCCAGTTCCAGGCTCACCTTCTTGATCTGGTCGGCGCACTGTCGCATCAAGAGACGCCCGACCTCGGTCGAGCCGGTGAAGCTGATCTTGCGCACCTTCGGATGCGTGCAGAGCTCGTAGCCCACCGCCTGCCCCTCGCTGGAAAGGACGAGCTGGAAGACGCCGTCGGGAAAGCCGGCATCGAGCGCCAGCCGATGTAGCGCGACGGCCACCAGCGGTGTCTGTTCGGCCGGCTTCAGGATGACGGGACATCCCACGGCCAGCGCCGGCGCCACTTTTCGCGCCACCATGGAGGCCGGAAAATTCCACGGCGTGATCGTGCCGACGATGCCGACCGGCTGCTTGATCACGAACATCCGCCGGTCCGTGGAAGGAGCCGGAAACGTCTCGCCATAGACGCGCTTGGCTTCCTCGGCATACCATTCGATATAGGCTGCGGCATGCTGCACCTCCGAACGCGCCTCGCCCAGCGGCTTGCCCATTTCGGCGGTCAGGATGGCGGCGAGATCGTCGATATGGGCGAGAACGAGATCGTGCCAGCGGCGCATGAGCTGGCTGCGGTCCTTGGCGGGAAGCCCGGCCCAGGCCGGCTGCACCAGCGCCGCCCGCTCGATCGCCGCACGCGTTTCCGGCACGCCCATGTCCGGCAGGGTCGCGAGCAGAACGCCGGAGGAGGGATTGCGGACGTCGAACGCCGCCCCCGTGACCTCCGTCTCGGCCAGGATCCGCGGATCCCGGAGATGGCGGGTAAGGTCGGATGTAACACGCATGGCAGGCTCCCGGATCAAAGCACGTCCCCCACGCACGGCTTGCGGCCGAGACCCGGAAGATGGCCCCGGACATTGCAGCGATTGGCTGGGCGTGACCAATGAAATCCGCTGATCGGATGACCACGCGAGCGAATGGTAGTGACAAATGACAGGGGCGAATGAGGGCGATGCGGACGATCGTCAGGCCTCTTTGGTGACAGCGGGAAACGCGACCCGCGCCCTCAGTCCCCGGCCGGTCGCGCGCTCCTCCATCACAGCAGGCCCGAGCGAGAGACGTCCCTCGAAGCGAACCGCGATCTCCTCGACGATCGGCAGCCCGAGCCCGAGACCCGGCGCCTCGCTCTCGCCGCGGGCAAAGCGCTGGCGCACGGCGGACACTCTCTCCGGCGGAATCCCCGGCCCGTTGTCCTCGACATCGAGCAGCACGAGGCCCGGCTCCTGTCCGACCCTCACCGTCACCTCGGCCCCCTGCCCGGCATAGGCAAGCGCGTTCTCCACGAGATTGCGCAGCAGTTCGCCGATGAGCAGCGGCTCCGCGGCGATGAACGCGGTTCCCGCACCTTCGAAGCCGAGGTCGATCCCGGCATCCGCCGCGCGGGGCACGTATTCCGCCGTGATCTCCCGTGCGACCAGCGTCAGGTCCATCGGCACCGGAGCGACGGACGATCCCGACCCCGTCGCATCGATCTTTGCCAGAAGCAGCAACTGCGTCAGGATCCGCTCGGCGTGACCCACGGCCTCGTCGCTGCGGGCGATGAAGGTCTTGATGTCCTCGGGCTTTTCGGACCGGGCGGCAAGCGCAAGCTGGGTCCGCACGACGGCAAGCGGCGTGCGCAGCTGATGGCCCGCATTGCCGGAAAAATGCCGCATGGCGTCGAGCGCCGATTGCAGCCGCACCATGAAAGAATTGACCGTCTCGACCAGCCCTTCCACCTCCCGCGGCACGGATTGCCGGATCGGACGAAGATCGTCGGGGCTGCGCTCGGCAATGGCGTCGCCCAGCCGGTAGAGCGGACGGAGCGATAGGGTGACAGCGATCCAGACGATCGCCGCAGCCCCGAAGATCAGCAGGAACAGGCGCAGTGCGGAGCGAAACAGGAGCGCCCGGGCGAGCTGCTGGCGCGCCACCGTGGTTTCCGCCACCGTCACGACAAAGGGCACGGAATTGATCCCCGTCGAGGCGGAGCGTTCCAGCGCGGCGATGCGGATCGGCTCGCCGCGATAATCGGAATCGAGATAGACCGCCTGCCGCCCCTGCATTTCCGCAATCCCCGGCAGGCTCCGGTAGCCGGTGATGAAATGACCGGGCGGCCCGTCGACCCGGTAGAACACCCGGTCCTGTGCAGCCGAGGTCAGCATTTCCAGCGCGACATAGGGCATGTCGACCTCGAGCGTCCCGTCTTCTGCAACGACGACGCGGTCGGCGATCGCGAGTGCTGATCCCGCCAGCACGCGGTCGGACACGCTGTTCGCCGTCTTCACGGCTTCCCGATAGGTATCGCCGAGCGCGATGATGCCGATGATGGCGGTGGCCGCCAGCAGCCAGGCCAGCAGCCGCCTGCGCAGCGAATGCGCGGCCCGGACGCCGTTCATGCCATGTCCGGCGCAGGATCGGCCGGCGCGGCGGCCTTATCGAGATAATAGCCGATGCCGCGCGCCGTCCGCACCGTCAAGCCGTAAGGCGAGAGACGCTTGCGCAGGCGGCTGACATATTGCTCGATGGCATTGGGGCTGAGATCGTCGTCGAAAGCTGTCAGCGACTGCATGATGGCGTCCTTCGCCACCACCTTGCCGGCCCGCATGAACAGGATCTCCAGAAGCCCGGTCTCGCGCAGCGGAATATCGATGGGCACGCCGTCCGACGAAAAGGTCCGCGAGGTCAGGTCCAGCGAAACCGAACCGAAGGTGACCATAGAGGAGCGCAAGCCCGCCTGTCGCCGCAGGAGAACGCGCACGCGCGCCTCGAACTCGCCGATGTCGAACGGCTTGATCATGTAGTCGTCGGCCCCGAGATCGAGCCCGCGCACCTTTTCCTCCGCGCTCCCCCGCGCGGTGAGAATCAGCACGGCCGACCGGTTCTGCCGCGCCCGCATGGAGCGCAGAACGTCGAGCCCGTCCATCTCCGGCAGGGTCAGGTCGAGAATCACGAGGTCGAACCGCTCGGTCGCCGCCGCCGCATCGGCCGATGCGCCGTCGCGCACCACGTCCACGGCATAGCCGCTGCTGCGCAGGATGGCGGCAAGCCCCTCCGACAGGACCCTGTTGTCTTCGACCAGAAGAATTCTCAAAACGCAGCGGCTCCTCGACCCGGATGACTCTAGAATAACTCCCGGCACGGACAAAACGATTTCGGCCAAAGCATTGGACCTGCAGAGGACGGGAATGGCAGAGGAAGCCGGCACCCCACCGCTTGTGCGAAAGACACCGCTGGCGCACACTCCGGCGATGTTTCGTCTCGCCGCAGCCCTCTTCCTGTCTCTCGCCGGTCCGATCGCCGCCGCCGCCGCGCCCGATTTTTTCCCCGCACGATCCGGCCGGGCGGATGCGCCGGTGCTCAACGTCTATTCCTCGCTCGACGATCCCCTGGCGCAGCCGCTGATCGACGGGTTCCAGTCCGCCAATCCCGACATCGCCGTTCGCCATGAAAACATGCTGACCGGCGAGATCTACGACCGGATCGTCCGGGAAACGGATGCCGGGCAGAAAACGGCCGACTTCGCCTTTTCCTCGGCGATGGACCTGCAGGTAAAGCTCGCCAATGACGGCTATGCCCAGCCGAGCGACCTGCCCCTCACCCGCGCCTGGCCGGCCTGGGCCAACTGGCGCAACACCGCCTATGCCCTGACCTTCGAGCCGGCCGTCTTCGTCTACCACAAGCCGAGCTTTGCCGGCGCCAAGCCGCCCTCGACCCGCGCGGCGTTCGTGCGCTTTCTGCGCGAAGCGGGCGTCAAAGCCGAGGGCCGCATCGGCACCTACGATATCGAACGCTCCGGCGTCGGCTTCCTGTTCATGGCGCGCGATCAGGAACAGTTCGGCGATATCTGGTCGGTGATCCGTGCCATGGGCGAGGCCGGGGTCAAGCTCTATGCGACGAGCTCCGACATTCTGGAGCGTGTCGCCGATGGCCGGTTCCTGCTCGGCTACAACATCGTCGGCTCCTACGCCGCCGACTGGGCCGCCCATCACCCCGACCTCGGCATCATCCTGCCGACCGACTACACGGTCGTCATCTCCCGGATCGGCCTCGTACCCCAGGCAGCAGCCGCACCGGATCTTGGGCGGCGCTACCTGGAATTCTTCATGTCCGCCGAGGGCCAGTCGATCATGGCGCGCGAGCTGCATATCGCCGCCGTCAATCCCGACGTGGCCGGCGACAACACGGCCAGCACGCTGCAGGACATTCTGGGTGCGCAGCTGCGCCCCGTTCCCGTCAGCCCCGGCCTGATGGTCTATCTCGACCAGGTGAAGCGCGCCCGGCTCATCGCCCGCTGGAGGGACGTGCTCGGTCTTCCCTGAACCGCGGTGCCCGGAGAGACACCGAAGCCCCGCGAATTCTGGCGGGTTCTCCCCTGCGTTATGCACGAGATGCATGGATGTCAGGTTGATGTCAGCTTACTATGGTGGCTTAGTGGTGTTCGTCAGCCGTGGAGGCGGTGACGAAGCGGTGCGGAGGAGTGTCTCACCCAAAACGGCCCGAGCGAAGATCTCCGGATCTCCCGCGCGCCTGTTGCCAATGCTCCTCGCGTCAAGAATCGAAGCAAAGCGCGCAAACGCGCTGACGGAGGACGTCACCTTGAAACAGTTTCTCATCGCATCTCTGATCGCCGGTGCCATGGCGCTCCCAGTGGCCGCTGCCGACTACACCATCATCGCGCCGGCCAACCCCGGCGGTGGCTGGGACCAGACGGCGCGCTCCATGCAGACCGCCCTGCAGCAGGAAAAGATTTCCGGCAACGTGCAGGTACAGAACGTACCCGGCGCCGGCGGCACCATCGGTCTCGCCCAGTTCGCCAGCCAGTCGGCCGGCAACCCCAATGCGCTGCTCGTCGGCGGCTACGTCATGGTCGGCGCCATCCTGACCAACAAGTCGCCGGTTTCGCTGAGCGAAGTCGAGCCGATCGCCCGCCTGACCGGCGAATACGAAGCGATCGTCGTTCCCGCCGAATCGCCGCTGAAGACGATGGGCGACCTCGTCGAGGCGCTGAAGAAGGATCCGGGCTCCGTGTCCTGGGCCGGCGGCTCGGCTGGCGGCACCGACCATATCGCGGTCGGCCTCATCGCCAAGGCAGCCGGCGTCGATCCGACCAAGATCAACTACATCGCGTTCTCGGGCGGCGGCGAAGCCCTCGCAGCCATCCTCGGCAACCAGGTCACGGCCGGCATCTCCGGCTACGGCGAATTCGAATCGCAGGTGAAGTCCGGGACGCTGCGCCTCCTCGCCGTCTCCAGCGCCGAGAAGATCGCCGGCGTCGAAGCCCCGACGCTGAAGGAAAGCGGCCTCGACGTGGTCGTGCAGAACTGGCGCATGGTCGCCGCTGCCCCCGGCCTGTCCGCCGAACAGAAGGCCGCCGTCACCGCCGACGTCGAAAAGATGGTGAAGTCCGCCTCCTGGCAGGAAACGCTGAAGACCAAGGGCTGGCAGGACACCTATCTGTCGGGCGACGCCTTCAAGGAACAGCTCGCCAAGGACGTCTCCGCCACCGAAACCATCCTTAAAGAAATCGGTCTCGTTCAATGAGCGAACTTTCGCGCACACAAAGCGCAACCTCGCGCCGCCCCGATAGGGCGGCGCTTGCCGTTGCGGTCTTCCTCGGCGGCCTCGCCGGCCTGATCTTCTGGGATAGCTCCCGCCTGTCGGCCATGGCCAATTACTCCAAGATCGGCCCGGCCACCGTTCCCTTCGTCATCGCCTGGTGTCTCCTCGGCCTCGCCGTCTGGACGGCCGTCGCCGCGTTCCGCAGCGAATTCCCCGCGCGCGAACGCCAGGAGATCCCGCCGGTCGCCTGGATCGTCGCGGGGCTCGTCCTGCAGATGCTCTTCCTGCGCACCGTCGGCTTCTCGGTCGCCACGGGCCTGCTCTTCGCCTTCACGGCTGCGGGCTTCGGCCGTCGCAAGCTGTGGATCACCATTCCGGTCGGCATCGCGCTCTGTCTCGCCGTCTGGCTCATCTTCGCCGGTCTCCTGCAGCTGTCGCTGCCGGCAGGGCCGCTCGAACACCTCTTCTTTTAAGAGACCGTCATGTCGACATTCGAATTCCTGCTCCAGGGCATCGCGATTGCCATGCAGCCGATGAACCTGCTCTACGCGCTGGTCGGCGTGACGCTGGGCACTGCGGTCGGCGTTCTCCCGGGCATCGGCCCGGCGCTGACCGTCGCGCTGCTGCTTCCGGTGACCTACCGGCTCGATCCCGCGGGATCGCTGATCATGTTCGCGGGCATCTATTATGGCGGCATGTATGGCGGCTCCACCACCTCGATCCTGCTCAACACCCCCGGCGAAAGCGCCTCCATCGTCACGGCGCTGGAGGGCAACAAGATGGCCCGCAAGGGCCGGGGCGGGCCCGCGCTCGCCACGGCCGCCATCGGCTCCTTCGTCGCCGGCCTCATCGCCACCATCGGCTTGGCGTTCATCGCGCCCTTCGTGGTCAAGGTGGCGCTCGTCTTCGGGCCGCGGGAATATTTCGCGCTGATGGTGCTCGCCTTCGTCACCGTGTCCTCGGCCTTCGGCGATTCCACACTGCGCGGGCTCACCTCGCTCTTCATCGGCTTTGCGCTCGCCATCGTCGGCATCGACCAGCTGACCGGCCAGGCCCGCATGAGCTTCGGCGTGCCGGATCTGCTCGACGGCATCGAGGTGACGACGCTCGCCGTCGCCCTCTTCGCCATCGGCGAAACCCTCTACATCGCCGCACAGGGCGCGACCGGTCCCGACAAGGTCGAGGCCGTCAAGGGCTCGGTGTGGATGACCAAACAGGACTGGTCGCGCTCCTGGAAGCCCTGGCTGCGCGGCACGTTGATCGGCTTCCCGATCGGCGCCATGCCGGCCGGCGGTGCCGAAATCGGCACCTTCCTGTCCTACGCCACCGAAAAGCGCCTGACGAAGCACCCGGAGGAATTCGGCCATGGTGCGATCGAGGGCGTCGCCGGACCCGAGGCCGCCAACAACGCGTCCGCCGCCGGCACGCTGGTGCCGCTGCTGACGCTCGGCCTGCCGACGACGGCCACCGCCGCCATCATGCTCGCCGGCTTCCAGCAATATGGCTTGCAGCCGGGCCCGCTGTTGTTTGCCACCAATCCGCAGCTTGTCTGGGGTCTCATCGCCTCGCTGCTGATCGCCAACTTCATGCTGCTCGTCCTCAACCTGCCGCTGGTGGGCCTCTGGGTGAAGCTGCTGACGATTCCCAAGCCCTGGCTTTACGCCGGCATTCTGCTGTTCGCGACGCTCGGCACCATCGGCGCCAACCCGTCGGTCTTCGAACTCGGCATGCTGCTCGCCTTCGGCCTGCTGGGCTACATCATGCGCATCCTCGGCTATCCCATCGCACCCGTCGTCGTCGGCCTCATTCTCGGGCCGCTCGCCGAACAGCAGCTGCGCCGGGCGCTGGCGATCAGCCAGGGCGATCCGAGCGTGCTCTTCACCTCGCCGATCGCCGCGGTCCTCCTGACCATTGCAGCGCTCGCCCTGATCGTGCCGCTGATCCTGCGCGCACGCGGACGCGGACAGGTTCTCTCGCAGCTGGCCGCCAGCGAAGACTGACCTTCAAGCCATATCGGACGATCTCGAATGGCCGGATGCTCCCGCGCGGAGCCTCCGGCCATTTCCGTTTCCGGCTTCCGACGACGGTAATATAATCGGTTTAATTCTAGCGATACTTGCGCCTGCGAATGTCATATCGGCGCCCTCGCAAAGTAACGTTCCCTTAAGACATCCGTCTTGCTTGTCATGCATGGCTGCAATGAACTCTTGTGCATTGTGGAAACGGCTCGGGAGGCCCATCTTCGGGTCACAGAAGAAGAGCAGGAGATGAAGACAATGACCAGCAAGCGTAACATTTTCGGCCGTGCCTTCGCCGTGATCGGCGCCGCATCCGCAGCAGCAGCAGCCATCGAGGGCGGCCGTCGCCCGCAGGCCCGCGACCTCAACACCCTCGGCATCGACCCGACCAGCTTCCCGGCCCCCTATCGCCGCGGCTGATACGACAGACGACGCTGCTGCTGACAGAACGTCGCGCAAAGCACTTCGCCCGGGAGCCTTCCCCCCCGGGCCGCAAAAAGCCCGCAGGTCCATGATAGACCGGCGGGCTTTGCTTTTGGGGAGACCGCGCCGCGACGGGACCTCTCATCATGAGGCGCCCACCGTGCCGGTCTCAGCCTATAAGAAACCCGCGGTCCTTTCGAACCGCGGGTGTGTCTGCCAGACGATGGCCGGCGACCTTCGCCGCCGGCATCGATCATCCGTGTGGGGAGACGGCGTCGGCGCCGACCGGGTGATGCTTCCTGTTGTACCGGATGGACGACCAGAGAGCGATGCCGATGAGCGTCGCGCCACCGAGCCCGGTGATGACCTCGGGAATATGCACCAGCGTCTGGACGTACATGATCACCGAGAGGATCAGGATCGCGTAGAATGCGCCGTGTTCCAGATAGCGATATTCCGCAAGCGTTCCCTTCTCCACCAGCATGATCGTCATGGAGCGCACATACATGGCGCCGATGCCGAGACCGATGGCGATGACGAACAGGTTCTGCGTCAGCGCGAAGGCGCCGATGACACCGTCGAACGAGAAGCTGGCATCGAGCACTTCGAGATAGATGAACGCGCCGAGGCCGCCCTTCGCCGCTTCGCTCATGGTCTTCTGCGAGGCATCGAGCAGGCCGCCGATCACTTCGACCACGAGGAAGGTTACGAGGCCGTAGATGGCCGAGAAGACGAAGGTCGTGCTCTCGACATCGGGCGTTGCCGGATCGTCGGGGATCAGCGCGGAGAAGGCGAGGATCAGGACGAGGACGAAAGCGATCTCGACACCCTTGATGCTGGCAGCCGCCGACAGCCGCTTCTCGATGAAGGAGATCCAGTGGATCTTCTTGTCATGGTCGAAGAAGTAGGAGAGGCCGACCATCATCAGGAACGTGCCGCCGAAGGCCGCGATGGGCAGGTGGGCGTCGTTCATGATGCGCGCATATTCGTCCGGCCGAGCGGCCGCGAGGATGATGGCATCGATCGGGCCGATGCCGGCCGCGATCACCACGATCAGCAGCGGGAAGACGATCCGCATGCCGAAGACGGCGATGAGAATGCCCCAGGTCAGGAACCGCTGCTGCCAGACCGGCGTCATGTCCTTGAGCTTGTTGGCATTGACGATGGCGTTGTCGAACGACAGCGAGATTTCGAGCACGGCGAGCACCGTGCAGATGAAGAAGACGGTGGCCATGCCGCCGATCGTGCCGGTCTCGTTCCAGCCGAGCCAAGCGCCGAGCGCGAGACCGAGGCCGGTGACGATGAAGGCCCAGGTAAAATAGCTGAGCGTCGATGTCTCGGTGGACGGGCTCATGCGCCTGCCCTCCCGCGTGTGGCCACAGGCGTTCCGGCGAAAACCGGATCGGAATAGGAAGAAAGCGATGGCGTGCCCGCACGGGTGCGCATCGTCGAAAAGACGTTCTTTGTCATGGGAATTTACATCCGCCGGCTCAGTGTGCTGGCGGTACCGACATCGCGAGAGCGCCGTTAAAACTCTCGCCAGAGGGGCCCGGCACCAAGTTCGTCCCGCGCGAGTGTCGATGTCGTATGCGCGGGATTGCTGAACTATCTAGCCATCCCTGATCCCGCGTCAAGATGCCACGCGCGCAACGGGCGAACTCATTTCCTTTTGTCATGAATCCATCGCTGGCCGGCACTGGATCGCACCCGGTTTCTATGGCAACAGACAGGGCCTCTTGCCGCGCCTGATCGGGCGGGCATCGGCCCCTTTCCCGATTTTTGCCCCGATCGCGCCGAGCACCCCGCCATGCCGTCCACCGTCTCTGCGAAACCGTCCGCGCTTCAGAAAGGTTCGGCCAGCCTCGGCATTACCTTCATGCTCCTCGGCATGCTGATGTTCTCGCTGAACGACACGATCGGCAAATGGCTGGTCGAGACCTATCCGGTCCTGCAATTGATGGCGATCCGCAGCGTTGCAGCCCTTCTCGTGCTGCTGCCGCTCGTGCTCAGGCGCGGCATCATGACGGTGGTGCGCGTCGAGCGCCCCGGGCTGCAGGCCCTGCGGGCGCTGCTCTTTGCCATCGACGCGACCGCCTTCTACTTCGCCGTCGGGTACATGCCGCTGGCCGACGCGATGATCTACTGGCTTGCAGCCCCGATCTATGTCGCGGCGCTCTCGCCCTTCCTGCTTGGCGAGCATGTCGGCTGGCGGCGCTGGACCGCCATCCTCATCGGCTTTGCCGGCGTCATCATCGCGCTCGATCCCTCGCGCGAAAGCCTGTCCCTGCCCGCCCTCGTCGCGCTTTTCGGCAGCGCCTGCTTTGCTTTCGCCATCATGCTCGGTCGTACGCTGCGCACCACGCCGGATACGACGCTGGTCGTCTGGCAGTTCGTCGGCTCGCTGATCTTCTCGCTCCTCGGCGTCGCCGTCATGCCCGGCAGCTGGAAGCCGCTCGATCCCGCGACGATCCTGCTTCCGGCCCTTCTCGGCGTGGTCGCCATGCTCGCCCATGTTCTCGTCAGCCGCTCGCTGAAACTTGCGGATGCCGCCACCGTCGTTCCCCTGCAATACACGCTGCTCTTCTGGGCGGCGGTCTTCGGCTGGATCTTTTTCGACGATACGCCCCGCCCGACCGTCGTCATCGGCGCCGCCCTCATCGTGGCGTCCGGGCTCTTCATCTTTTTCCGTGAGCAAAAGCTAAAGAAAATCAAGCCGTCCGAGGAATAGCGGCAGGATCGGCCGTTCTTCGTTGCCAAAGCAGTTGCGATCCTTATGCTGGTCAACCAGACAGAGATCCGGCGGTAGTCGCTCCGAGGGCACGGCGACGTCACCTGGGGAACCCGCCCGGAGCACGGAAAAAAGCTGCCGCAAACAGTGCGGCCGGCACAATGGGAGAGTGGGAATGGGACTGATCAGCCTTCGGCAATTGCTGGATCATGCGGCCGAAAACGACTATGCGGTGCCGGCTTTCAACGTGAACAACCTGGAATATGTCCAGGCGGTCATGCGGGCGGCGGACAAGACCGACAGCCCCGTCATCCTTCAGGCCAGCCGCGGTGCGCGGGCCTATGCCGGCGACGGCTTTCTGCGCCACCTGATCCTCGGTGCGGCCGAGGAATATCCGCACATCCCGATCTGCCTTCATCTCGATCACGGCGACCAGCCCTCCACCTGTATCTCCGCCATCACCAACGGTTTCACCTCCGTCATGATGGACGGCTCGCTGCTGGCCGACGGCAAGACGGTGGCCAGCTATGAATACAACGTCGCGGTTACGTCCGAAGTCGTGAAGATCGCGCATGCGGCCGGCGTTTCGGTCGAAGGCGAGCTTGGTTGTCTCGGCAATCTGGAGACGGGCGCCGGCGACAAGGAAGACGGCCACGGCTTCGAGGGCAAGCTGACGCGCGAGGAGCTGCTGACCGACCCCGAACAGGCGCTCGACTTCGTCAGCAAGACCGGCGTCGATGCGCTGGCTGTCGCCATCGGCACCAGCCACGGCGCCTACAAGTTCACCCGCGCGCCGGATGGCGACATCCTGTCGATCGAGACGATCGAGAAGATCCACAAGGCCCTGCCCAACACCCACCTCGTCATGCACGGCTCCTCAACGGTGCCGCAGGATCTGCAGGACCTCTTCACCGCCTATGGCGGCGAGATGACCCAGACCTGGGGCGTGCCCGTATCGGAAATCCAGCGCGGCATTCCCTTCGGCGTGCGCAAGGTCAATATCGACACCGACCTGCGTCTGGCGATGACCGGAACGATCCGCAAGTGCTTCAAGGAGAAGCCCGAGAATTTCGACCCGCGCAGCTACCTGAAGCCTGCGACAGCCTTGATGACCGAGGTTTGCCTCGAGCGTTTCGAGGCCTTCCGGACCGCCGGCAAGGCATCGTCGATCCGCATCCGGCGCATGGCCGATATGGCGGCCTCCTACGCGAAGACGGCCTGATCCACGTGCCGGACACCGATCGCAAAACCGGGGGGCCCTCCGCCCCCCGCACCGCTTCGCCGGCGGCACCCGCCGATCACCTGCCCGCACCCGTCGTGGTCATGGGCGTCAGCGGCTGTGGCAAAAGCTCCGTCGGCGAGGCCATCGCGGAGGCCTTCTCGACCGATTTCATCGAGGGCGACGCCCTGCACCCGCCGGAAAACATCGCCAAGATGTCGGCCGGCACGCCGCTGACCGACGAGGACCGCTGGCCGTGGCTCGACGCCGTCGGCAAGGCCCTGCGGACGGGATCCGCGGACGGCCATGCTGTCGTGGTCTCCTGCTCCGCGTTGAAGAAGGCCTACCGCGACCACCTGCGCAAGGCGGCAGGCGGCAGACTCGCCTTCGTCTTCCTCACGGGCGCAAGGGCGGTGCTCGAATCCCGCATGGGACACCGCACCGGCCATTTCATGCCTACCTCTCTGCTCGACAGCCAGTTCAGAACGCTGGAGCCGCCGACGGGCGAAGACCTCGTCGTCACCGTCGATATCGACCGCCCGCTCGACGCCGTGATTGCCGCCGCGCTGGAAGGCCTTGCCGATCTGCCGACCGGGTGAGAGTCCTCCCGCGGGATCTCCCGGTCCGGGCACCCGATCTGCGTCATGTTCGACGCAATCCGCTCCTGCCGGCAGCAAAGCGCATGCACCCCGTGACATCGACGGCGAAAGCGCTTTAAGGACGTTCGGTCGGATGGCATCCGTGACTCTCCGACGCGCGCGGGAGCGAGAAATGCGACCGATGGCGATCTGAACGGGAAGCGCGGGCGATGTCATGACCGCGTCACATGAGAATGACACGCGTGCCGCACATGCCGGCGAAGAGCCACATCCGCTTCGACACGCGTCTCCGATGCTCGCACGAAGCGGAACTGCAACGACCGCCAGGGCCTTGCCGAACGCGCAGGGCCCGAAGGCGGCCAGGATCGAGGATGCGATGCGCTACGCCCTTTACTTCACCCCGCCGAAAGACGATGCCCTGACGCTGGCCGCCGCGGCCTGGCTGTCGCGCGACGCCTTTCTCGATGGCCGGGTGCCGACACCCGAGGTGCCCGGCTTCACGACGGAGGAGCTCGGCGCGCTGACGGCGGAGCCGCGGCGCTACGGCTTCCACGCCACGCTGAAGGCACCCTTTGCGCTTGCGCCCGGCCGCACGGAAGCCGAGCTGCTGGCGGCGCTTGACGAGTTCTCCGCCGAATGCGCGCCCTTCGAGATCCCGTCCCTGACGCTCGGGCAGCTCGGCCCCTTCTTCGCCCTCGTTCCCGGTGCCCCCTGCGAGGCGCTCTCGCGCTTTGCCGCGGAGACCGTGCGCCGGTTCGAGCCCTTTCGTGCGGCCCTGTCGGCGGAAGACATCGCGCGCCGGAAGCCGGAGACGCTGCCGCCTGCGCAGCGGGAGAATCTTGAAAACTGGGGCTATCCTTATGTTTTCGACGAATTCCGCTTTCACATGACGCTGACGGATGCCGTTTCGCAGGAACGGCGACCGGCCGTGCGGGCAGCGCTCGAAGAAGCCTTTGCCGGCTTCCTCGGAAAGCCGTTGCCCGTGACCGCACTCGCGCTCTTCGTCGAGCCGAAGCGCGGCAGCCCCTTTACCGTCCACTCGCTGATGCCGCTGGGCGATGCCGCGATCGAAGGAGACAGATGAATGGCCGTCGAGCAGATCTTCACCAATGCCAGCATCGTCCTGCCGGACGAGATCGTAAAGGGCTCCGTGCTCGTTCGCGACGGGCGGATCGCCGATATCTCGAGCGGCTCGCTTCACAGCGGCGAGGATTTCGAGGGCGACTATCTCATTCCCGGTCTCGTCGAGCTGCACACCGATCACCTGGAAACGCATTATGCCCCACGCCCGGGCCTGCGCTGGATGAAGATCGCGGCAATTCAGGCCCACGATGCGCAGATCGTCACCTCCGGCATCACCACGGTGTTCGATTGCCTGCGCATGGGCTCGGCGGAAGGTGACGACGGCTTTGCCACCGGCGAGATGCGCGCCATGGCCGATGCGCTGGCGGAGGCCGAGCGGGAAAATCGCCTGCGCGCCGACCACCGCATCCACCTGCGCTGCGAGGTCTCGACCGACAACGTGCTCGACCAGTTTGACGCCTTCCGCGACGATGCGAAGGTGGGCCTCGTCTCGCTCATGGATCACGCGCCCGGCCAGCGCCAGTTCCAGACGATGGATCAGTACATCCTCTATTACAAGATCAAGCGCGGCCTCTCGGACGAGGCCTTCGCGCTCTATGTCGAGAAACAGCTGGCGCTGTCGGAGCGCAACTCGGCCCGCCATCGCATGGCGCTCGCCGATATCTGCGCTGCCCGCGGCATCCCGATCGCCAGCCATGACGATGCGACCGCGGCCCATGTCGAGGAATCGATCGATCTCGGCGTCAAGCTGGCCGAGTTCCCGACCAGCCTGGAGGCCGCCGATCTCTCGCACAGGGCTGGTCTCAGTGTTCTGATGGGCGCGCCGAACGTCGTGCGCGGCGGCTCGCATTCCGGCAATATCGCCGCCCGCGACCTCGCCGAACGCGGCGTCCTCGACGTGCTCTCGTCCGACTACGTGCCCTTCAGCCTCATCCACGCCCCCTTCCTGCTGGCCGACGCCATCGACGGCTTCGGCCTGGCAAAAGCGATCGCGCTCGTCAGCGACAATCCCGCCCGCACGGTCGGTCTCGAGGATCGGGGACGGATCGCGGTCGGCCGCCGTGCCGACCTCGTGCGTGTCGAGCGACCGAGCGGCGTGCCGATCGTCCGCTCCGTCTGGCGCAACGGGCGGCGTGTCGCATGACCCCGGATCACCCGACGGGCGGCACCGGCTCCATGATCGTCGTCGTCGGCCCGAGCGGCGCCGGCAAGGACAGCGTCATCGCCTACGCCATGACCCGGCTGAAGGCCCGATCGGCCGAGGTCGAGCTCGTCCGCCGCGTGATCACGCGCGCGCAGGATGCCGGTGGAGAGGATCACGAGGCGGTCTCGCCGGAGGATTTTCGCGCCCGTGCCGAACAGGGTGCCTTCGCCGTGCAGTGGGAGGCCCACGGCCTTTGCTATGGCATCCCGGTGGCGTGCCACGCGAGGCTCGCGGAGGGGCGCACGCTGGTCGCCAATGGCAGCCGCGCCGTGCTCGACGGTTTCCGGACTGCGTTCCCGCGCGTGGCGGTCGTGAATATCGTGGCGTCGCCCGAGGTCATCGCGGCACGGCTGATCGCGCGCGCCCGGGAGAGCGAAGCCGACATCCGCCAGAGGCTTGCCCGCCAGGTCCCCGACATCGAGAGCGATCCGCACCTGACCACCATCGACAATAGCGGTCCGCTGGAAGAGGCCGGCGAACGCTTCGCAGCTTTCGTGCTGTCGCTGGCAAGAGCCGAAGCCAGTTAGCAGACGAATGAGGGCGGCAGATGCGCCCCCATTCCTCGTGGTCCTATTCGATGTCGAACGACACGCCCTGCGCCAGCGGCAGCGCCTTGGAATAGTTCACCGTGTTGGTCGCCCGGCGCATATAGGCCTTCCAGGCATCCGAACCGGATTCGCGACCGCCGCCGGTTTCCTTCTCGCCACCGAACGCACCGCCGATCTCGGCACCGGACGTGCCGATATTGACGTTGGCGATGCCGCAATCCGAGCCGTCGGCCGACAGGAACCGCTCGGATTCCTGCAGGTCGCGGGTGAAGATCGACGAGGAAAGGCCGGCGGCCACGGCGTTGTGGGCGGCGATCGCCGCGTCGAAGTCGCTGTATTTCATGACGTAGAGGATCGGCGCGAAGGTTTCCTCCAGCACCGGCCCTGCCTGGTCCGGCATTTCGACCAGCGCCGGCTTCACATAATAGGCCTCGGCATGGCCAAGATCGACGCGCTCGCCGCCCGTCACACGGCCGCCATGGGCCTTGGCCTCCTCAAGCGCCTTCTGCATGCCCTCATAGGCCGGGCGATCGACCAGCGGGCCGACGAGGGCGGTGCTTTCGAGCGGATTGCCGACGGAAACGCTGCCATAGGCCTTCTTCAGCCGCGGCAGCAGCGCATCATACACGCTGTCATGCACGAACAGGCGGCGCAGCGTGGTGCAGCGCTGGCCGGCCGTGCCCATGGCGCCGAAGGCGATGGCGCGCAACGCCATGTCGAGATCCGCCGACGGGCAGACGATGCCGCCATTGTTGCCGCCAAGCTCCAGAATGCCCCGCGCGAAGCGCTTGGCAAGCCGCGGACCGACATCGCGGCCCATGCGCGTGGAGCCCGTGGCTGAAACGAGCGGCACTTTGGGATGATCGACCAGAACCTCGCCGATCCCCCGATCGCCGATCAGCACGGATGACAGACCGGACGGTGCGTCCTCGCCGAAGCGCTTGATGGCCTTTTCCAGAACGGCCTGGCAGGCCAGCGCCGTCAGCGGCGTCTTTTCCGAAGGCTTCCAGACCACGGCATTGCCGCAGACGAAGGCGAGCGCCGCGTTCCAGGCCCAGACGGCGACCGGGAAGTTGAAGGCCGAGATGACGCCGATGACGCCGAGCGGATGCCAGGTCTCCATCATCCGGTGGCCGGGACGCTCGGTCGCGATGGTCAGGCCGTAGAGCTGGCGGGAGAGGCCGACGGCGAAATCGCAGATGTCGATCATCTCCTGCACTTCGCCGAGCCCCTCCGACGGGATCTTGCCGGCTTCCAGCGAAACGAGACGGCCGAGATCGGCCTTGTGCGCCCGCAGCTCCTCGCCGAGCAGGCGGACCAGTTCGCCACGACGCGGCGCGGGGATCAGGCGCCAGGCCTTGAAGGCCTCGTGCGCGGTCTCGATGCGGGCGCCGGTCTCGTCGGCCGAGATGGTCTTCAGACGGGCGATCTCCTGGCCGGTCACCGGCGAGAAGGACGCCATGTCGCCGCCGGTGTGAAGGGCGGGATCGACGCCGAGAAGGCCGAGCAGCCGGCCGGTTTCTGCAACGACGTCGAGCGGCTTATGGGCGATGTTCATGGGGTCAACTCCTGAAAGGGATCAGCCGAAGCGGACGGTGCCGAGACCGCCGGGCGAGGTGAGGGTAAGAAGGCCGCAGGCCATGTCCTTGATCGTCTGCGGCGTATAGAGATCGTAATACTGCTGGTTCTTGCGGCCTATGGCGTGTTCGGCGCTGAAGCTGCCGGCGAAATCCTCGACGACAACGGCATAGACCCAGTCGCGCAGCGCCGTTTCCAGCGAGCCATCGGCAAGCCCGTCCGCGTCGCGCGGGAAGACGATGTTGAGATGGACGCCGCCATCGCCGACATGGCCGAAATCGCAGATCCGGCCCTGCGGGAAGCGCTCCGGCATGTCGTGCTTCATCCGCTCGCAGAACGCCATGATATCGCCGCGCCGGAAGGCGACGTCGAAGGCGATGAGGCGGCCGGACTGCTTGACGCCTTCCGACAGAGCGTGCCGCAACGCCCACATCTCGTGCGCCGGACCGATGAAGGCATCGGCCAGCGGCGCCGCTTCGGTCTCGAAGATCTCGGCCAGCACCGATTCGAGCAGGTCGCCGAGCGGCTCCTCGCTCTCGCGCGCCTGCCACGTCCGGCTGACCTCGGCGAGAATCACATAGTCCGGGATCTCGCCGTTCTGGAACGGATTGCGAAGCGACGGCACATGGTCGAGCGCCGCCGCGATGGCATTGCGGGACATGCCTTCGAAGGCCGACAGCGTCGTGCCGAGCCGCTCTTCCATCAACCGCAGCAGCGGCATCACGGCCTCGGGCCCCGCCGGTACCAGATAGGCCGTCGCAGTCTGCAGCGGCAGGCGCTCCAGATTGAGCACGCAACGGGTGACGACGCCGAACGCGCCGGAGGTGCCGATGAAGAGCTGCTTCCAGTCCACGCCGGTATTGTTCTTGCGCAGCGCCTGTCCGAATTCGAGGATCGTGCCCTCGTCGTTGGCCAGAACGACCGTCAGCCCCAGCACGTTGCGCCGGACATCGCCATATTTCAGAAAGCGGGAGCCGCCGGTATTGGTGGCGATCATGCCGCCGAGACGCGGATCGGCCCCGAGGTCGATCGGAAAGAACAGGCCGGACGCCTCCAGCCGCCGGTTGACGTCCGACAGCAACAGGCCCGCATCGGCCTCCAGCGAGCGGTTGTCTTCATCGAGCGCGAAATGCCCGGTCATCCGGTCGAGGCTGAGCACAATCTGTCCGCCCGCCGCGTCCGGCGTCGAGCCGGAGACGAGGCCGGTATTGCCCGACTGCGGCACGACGGCGAGGCCGTGGCGCACGCAATAGGAGAGGACGGCGGACACCTCCTGCGTGGTCTGCGGCCGCACGACGGCGAGCGCCCGGCCCGCATCGTAGCGCGCGCCGGTCTCGTAGGCCGCCATGTCGCCGGCTTGAGACACGAAGCCGCGTTCGCCCACCAGCGCCGTCAGCGCCTGCGCGTGCTCCTGCCCGATGACGACGCGAGCGCTCACTCGGCCGCCTCGACGCGCGATGTCGCCTGCCCCGGGGCACGCACTGTCGCCTGCCCCGATGTGCCGGACAGGCAGGCCGCGATCGACGCCGCTTCGATCGCAGCGTAATGGTCGAATTCGTTGAGAACCGCCTGCCCGAGATCGGCCTCGAACTGCTGCTGGCTGGGGCTCGCGGAGAAATCCTGCGCGGCGGCATCGCCGAGGTTCGACTGGAAGATGCCGGCCGCACTCACGGGCAGGAAATCCTCGTAGACGACCGGGTCGAACCGCACGCGCCCGTCACGCAGCATCGTCTCGATGTCGCCTGCGGTCTCGGCATCGCGGCCCGCCTCCGTCAGGCTGTAGGTGAAATAGCCGAGCCCCTGCGCGCGAAGACCGTCCCAGCTGTCCGGAAAGTCCCGGAACGCCTCCGCCAGCGCCTGCTCGTAGGCCACGGCATTGGAACCGTCGGCGGCGGGTCGCACCTGTTTGCGCGACCGGTCGAGCAGCGCATCGTAAAGCGCCCGGCCTTTCGGGGTCAGGGCGATGCCGCGCTGCTCGATCTCGCCGAAGCGGGCGGTGTGCGACCCCGCCACCCAGGCGCCGGTCTCGTCCTCGAAGGACACCGGCTCGTCCAGCGCCTTGAACGAGGTCTGGCGAAGCAGGATCGGGCAGGCCCGCGTCGGCGGACCTTCGATGACGGCCTTGGGCGCAATGCCCTTGTCCGGCATGCGCGCCTGCACCGCATCGATGTCGAGCGTGCGCGGCGTCAGATGGTTGATGTGCGGTCCCTTGAAGGAGACGACGTCGGCGATCAGGCGATGGGCGTCGTGCAGCCGCTTGTAGAGGCCGGCATCGACGATCGCCTTGTCATGCCAGCGGAACGTCTCCAGCACCGCCTCGACGAAGGCGGCGGCGTCTTGGGCATCGAGCCCGCCCTCGGCCTCGGCCTTTTCCGTCAGCGCGACGGCGGCAGGGGTGAAGATCGCACGCGTCTCCAGCACGCGCTCGGCCTCCGCCCGCAGGTCCGCATCGTCGATCAGGTCGAGACGCAGCAGCGACGTGAAGACGCGGAAGGGGTTGCGGCTGAGAGCGCTGGCACCGACCGGACGGAACGCCGTGGAATGAACCGGCACGCCGGCCGTGCTGAGGTCGTAATAGCCGACCGGAAACATGCCCATGACCGCGAAGACGCGGCGCATCATCGACAATTCCGCAGGCGTGCCGAGCCGGATGGCGCCGTGCCGCTCCTGCGAAATCCGGTCCAGCGCGTCGGTTTCGGCAAGCCGCTCGGCAAGATCGGGCGCGGCTGCGAGCACCTGCGCGTTCACCTCGGCCACGAGATCCATCAGCGTGCCATAGGCCGGCACTTCCGCCCGGTACATGGCCGACATGGCGGCGGAAAAGGCGGAGCGGATATCGTCGTTCTGAACGAAGGTCGTCTCGGTCATGGCAGCTTGCCTCGCGATATGGCGTCACGATAGGATGTGTCGCGCTGATCATTCTGGTTTCGTATGATACTACCCCGAAATGCGCTTTGATTGCGACTGTTTTGACTATGATCATGCGGGGGTGGAATGAAGTTGAGCCGAAGACTGGTGCCCGACATTGCCACGCTGCAGGCGTTCGAATGCGCCGCACGCCATGGCAGCTTCACGCAGGCCGCAGCCGAACTGAGCCTGACCCAGAGCGCCGTCAGCCGCCAGATCAAGGACCTCGAGGGCCAGCTCGGCGTGCTCCTCTTCGAGCGCATCCGCCAGCGCGTCATCCTGTCGGATGCGGGGCAGAAGTTCCTGCCCGAGGTGCGCCGCCTGCTGCGCCAGTCGGAGGAGCTGATGGTGCGGGCCATGGGCGCGGCCCGCTCCGACAATGCCCTGTCGATCGCGACGCTGCCGACCTTCGGCAGCCGGTGGCTGACGCCGCGCCTGTCGGATTTTCTCCGCCTTTACCCCGACACGATCCTCAACATCGCCGCGCGGTCCCAGCCGTTCGATTTCGGCGAGGAGAACTTCGATCTCGCCATTCACTATGGTCAGCCGGTCTGGGCGCATGCGACCTGCGACTATCTGTGCAGCGAGGTCATTGTGCCCGTGGCCAGCGCAGCCCTCCTGGCACGCCACGCGGCCTCCGAACCGGCCAAGCTCGCCGGCGCGCCGCTGCTGCACCTCGCGACCCGGCCGAAAATGTGGGCGGAATGGTTCGAGGCAAACGGCACGGCGGCCGACAGCGCCTATCGCGGCAGCCGGTTCGACCAGTTCGCCATGGTGATCGAAGCGGCGATCGCGGGCCTCGGCTTTGCCCTTCTGCCGCGCTATCTCATCGAGCACGAGCTGGAAATCGGCCGCCTGGTCGTGGTGTTCGACCGGCCGATGAAGACCGAGAACAGCTATTACCTCGTCGTGCCCGAGGGCAAGATGGAGAACCGGGCAGGCCTTGCCTTCCGCGACTGGATCATGGGTCAGGTGACATGAGACAGCCCGAGGCGACGCTCACGGAACAAAAGCGTGCAAGCTGCGTTTTCGCGCAGAGAGAACTGCCATGCTTTCGCTTTGAGCCCGGGAGGTGGCGGCCATCGAATGTCATCCGAAAACAGCTGTGACGACGCCCCGCCTTCCCCTGCTGCCCACCCTGTGTCCGGCCGGGCCGAAGCTGCGCTTTGCCTTGCAAGCGCACCGGCATCCCGCTAGAAAACAAAGCCTTTATTTCAGATGCCTCACATCCGATCGGCGATCCCGCGCGTCGGCCGCCATCACGGTGCGTTCCGGAGGCGGTTCACTGCAAACGATGCCGGCGCCGTGAAAGCGCCCGATTGAGAGGCCACGCCTCACGCCGACCGACTGCGCCCCGTGCAGTCGCCTTCTCTTAACTCAACGGTTGGATCCAGAACCCGCTCCATGGCCCTGCAAGACACACACACGACCTCGCCGCGCGAAGCCCAGCCCGCCCTTCTCGACACCAACGACTCGATCCGTTCGACCTATTTCACGAACGAGGAACTTCGGGCCGCAGGTGCGGCACTGGCACGAGACGGCGCGACGACCCTGCCGAGCTTCTTCCCGTTCGAGTTTCACCAGCGTCACCGCGAGAACGAAGGCGAGATCTTCCGGGTCTACAAGATCACGGCCGCCGACGTGGAAGCCGGCGCCACCATCACGCCGGCGGCGGAATGGCTGCTCGACAACCACTATGTCGTGGAAGAAGCAATCCAGGAGGTCCGGCGCGACTTCCCTCGCAGGTTCTACCGCCAGCTGCCCACCATTCCGGTTGCCGGCACGTCCATTCCGCGCACCATGGCGCTGGCCTGGCTCTACACGGCTCACACCCATTCCACCGTCTCGCGCGAAAGCCTGACCGCCATGGTCGAGGGCTTCCATGAGCATGCCACCTTCAAGATCGGCGAACTCTGGGCCCTTCCCTCCATCCTGCGCTTCATCCTGATCGAAAACCTGCGCCGCATCGCCATCCGTGTCGAGCGCTCGCGCGCCATGCGCCACAAGGCCAACGATGTCGCCGACCAGATCGTCCGCCTGAGCGATCCGGACAAATCGGCCGACCTTCTGAAGGACTACGAAGGCCTGACGGCCGACAATTCCTTCGTCGCCCAGCTTCTCTATCGCCTGCGCGACGGTTCGCAGAGCGGCCGTGTCGTCATCGCCTGGCTCGAGGAACAGCTGGAAAAGCGCGGCAGCGACGTCGAGGAGGCACTGGTCGCCGAGCAGAACCGCCTGTCGTCCGGCAATGCGACGATGAGCAACATCATCCGCTCGCTGCGCGAAATCGACGACAATGACTGGGCCGTCTGGTTCGAAAGCGTCAGCAAGCTCGATGCCGAGCTGCGCGAGCACTCCGATTACATGGCGCTCGATTTCGGCTCCCGCAACAAGTACCGCACGACGATCGAACGCCTGGCCAAGCGCTCCGGCCTCACCGAGCTCGAGGTCACCCAGCGCGCCATCGCCATGGCGGCCGAAGGGCAGAACATCGTGCCGATCCGCCCGGCCGCCGGCGGCACGGTGCCGGAAACCGGAATCGAGACCGGGATCGAAACAGGTGCCGAGACCAGTGATGTCGATATCCCGACGCCGGCCAACAATGTCGGCGATTTCCTGGTCGGCAACCGGACGGAAGCCTTCGAGGAGGCGATCGGCTACCGCCCGACACCCGTCCAGTCGGTGGTGCGCACCGCGCGCCGCATGGGCTGGCTCGCCATCGCTCTGCCCAACATCATCCTCACGATCCTCGCCATCGTGCTCGTCTATGATTTCATCAGCCCGATGGACATGCCGACGGGCGCCAAGCTGATCATCCTGCTGCTCTTCGCCCTGCCGGCTTCAGAAGGTGCCGCCGGCCTCTTCAACACGGTCGTGACCTTCTTCCTCACCCCGTCGCGGCTCGTCGGATACGAGTTCCTCTCCGGTGTTCCCGAGGACGCGCGCACGCTGGTCGTCGTTCCCTGCCTGATCTCCAAGCGCGATAACGTGGACGAACTCGTCCGCAATATCGAGGTCCACTACCTCGCAAACCCCAAGGGCGAGATCTACTTCGCGCTGGTCAGCGACTGGGCCGACAGCCAGACCGAGGAAACCGCCGCAGACCTCGACGTCCTCGACTATGCCAAGGGCGAGATCGCGACGCTGTCCAAGCGCTACGCCCATGACGGCCGCACCCGTTTCTACCTGCTGCACCGTCGCCGCCTCTACAACGAGGGCGAAGGCGCCTGGATGGGCTGGGAGCGCAAGCGCGGCAAGCTGCATGAGCTGAACCTGCTTCTGCGCGGCGACCGCGACACGACCTTCATCTCCGGTGCCGACAAGGTGCCCGAGAACGTCCAGTACGTCATGACGCTCGACAGCGACACGCGCCTGATGCGCGATGCGGTCACCAAGCTCGTCGGCAAGATGTACCATCCCATCAACCGCCCCGTGATCGATGCCAAGAACCAGAAGATCCTGTCGGGCTACTCGATCCTGCAGCCGCGCGTGACCCCGTCGCTGACGACCGGCAGCGAAGCCTCGTCCTTCCAGCGCATCTTCTCGGCCAATCGCGGCATCGACCCCTATGTCTTCACCGTCTCCGACGTCTATCAGGACATCGTTTCGGAAGGCACCTTCACCGGCAAGGGCCTCTACCATGTCGACGCCTTCGAAGCGGCGATCAAGGGCCGCATCGACGAGAACGCCGTTCTCAGCCATGACCTTCTCGAAGGATCGTTCGCGCGCTGCGCGCTGGTGACCGACGTCGAACTCGTCGAGGACTTCCCGATCCGCTACGAGGTCGAGACGTCGCGCCAGCATCGCTGGGCGCGTGGCGACTGGCAGCTCCTGCCCTACATCTTCAATCCGTCCAACGGCCTCTCCATGCTCAGCCGCTGGAAGATGTACGACAATCTGCGCCGCTCGCTCATTCCCGTCGCCTGGCTGATCGCCTCCGTGCTCGGCTGGTACTACATGGAGCCGACGCAGGCGCTGATCTGGCAGGTCGTGCTGATCTTCTCGCTCTTCGTTGCCCCCACCCTGTCGCTCATCTCCGGCCTGATGCCGCGCCGCAACGATATCGTCGCCCGTGCGCATTTCCACGCCGTTCTCTCCGAGATCAGCGCCGCCAACGCACAGGTCGCGCTGCGCATCGTCTTCATCGCCCACTCCGCCGGCATGATGGTGGATGCGATCGCGCGGGCCGTCTACCGCACCTTCGTCAGCGGCAAGCTGATGCTGGAATGGCGCACGGCCGCCCAGGTCCAGAGCAGTGCCACCGGCTCCGTGCTCGACTACTACCGCACCATGTGGATTGCCCCGGTCATCGCCGTGGTGTCGCTCGGACTGGCCGCCGTCTCGGCCACCGGCCTGCCCTTCATCGGCATCCCCTTCGCCGTGCTCTGGGCACTCTCCCCGGCCATCGCCTGGCTCGTCAGCCAGTCGGCCGAGACCGAAGACCAGCTCGACGTTTCCGACGAGGTGAAGGCCGAATTCCGCAAGATCGCGCGCCGGACCTGGCGCTTCTACGAGGATTTCGTCACCGCCGAGCAGCACTTCCTGCCGCCGGACAATTTCCAGGAGATCCCGCATCCGATCCTCGCGGAGCGGACGTCGCCGACCAATATCGGCGTCTACCTGCTCTCCGTCATGTCGGCCCGCGACTTCGGCTGGATCGGTTTCGAGGAAACCATCCGCCGTCTCGAGGAAACCGTCGCGACCGTGGACGCCCTGCCGAAATATCGCGGCCACCTGTTCAACTGGTACACGACGAACCGCCTGGAAACGATGGAGCCGAAATACATCTCGGCCGTCGATAGCGGCAACCTTGCCGGCCACCTCATTGCCGTCTCCTCCATGTGCCGCGAATGGGCCGAAGCCCCGTCCGCGCACGTGCAGGGCAGCCTCGACGGCATCGGCGACGTGGTGTCGATCCTTGCCGAAATGCTGGCGGCCCTGCCCGACGACCGCAAGACCGTCCGTCCGCTGCGCCGCCGTATCGAAGAACGCCTGATCGGCTTCCAGAGCGCGCTGCAGGCGGTCAAGCGCGAGCATGAATTCGCCTCGATCCGCGTCATCAACCTTTCGGTCCTCGCCCGCGACATCCAGAAGCTGTCGCTGAACCTCGACCACGAGGTGAAAAGCGGTGCCAGCGGCGAAGTCGTCAAGTGGGCGGGCCTTCTGGTCCAGACCTGCGAGGCGCACATCGCCGACAGCGTCTTCGACCTCGGCGCCATCGACGCGCTGCGCCAGCGCCTCATCGTGCTGCGCGACCGCAGCCGCGACATCGCCTTCTCGATGGACTTCACGTTCCTCTTCCGCAAGGAACGCCGCCTGCTGTCGATCGGCTACCGCGTCAACAGCGGCGAGCTCGACGAAGCCTGCTACGACCTTCTCGCCTCGGAATGCCGTCTGACCAGCCTGTTTGCGATCGCCAAGGGCGACCTGCCGACGGAGCACTGGTACAAGCTCGGCCGTCCTGTCGTGCCGATCGGCGCGCGCGGCGCGCTGGTCTCCTGGTCCGGCTCGATGTTCGAATATCTGATGCCGCCGCTCGTCATGCAGGAACGTCAGGGCGGTATTCTCAACCAGACGAACAATCTGATCGTGCGCGAGCAGATGAACCACGGTCGTCGCCTCGGCACGCCGTGGGGCATCTCGGAAGCCGCCTTCAACGCACGCGACCATGAACTGACCTACCAGTACACCAACTTCGGCGTGCCCTCGCTCGGCCTGAAGCGCGGTCTCGGCCAGAATGCCGTCATCGCACCCTATGCGTCGATTCTGGCGAGCATGTACGACCCGAAGGCGGCGCTTTCCAACCTCGACCGCCTGCGCGGCTTCGGCGCGCTCGGCATGTACGGCTTCTACGACTCGGTCGACTTCACGCCGACCCGCGTTCCCGAAGGCAAGACCTGCGCGGTCGTGCGCAACTACTATGCGCACCACCATGGCATGTCGATTGCCGCCGTCGCCAACGTGGTCTTCAATGGCCGCCTGCGCGAGTGGTTCCACGCCGATCCGGTCATCGAGGCCGCCGAACTCCTGCTGCAGGAAAAGGCGCCGCGCGACATCCCGATCATGAACGCCAAGCGCGAGCCGGAAGCGCTCGGCAAGGGCCAGGAAGACCTGCTGCGCCCCGAGGTCCGCGTCGTGAAGAACCCGCTCGCCAAGGACCGCGAGACCGTGTTCCTCTCGAACGGCCATTACGCGATCATGCTGACCGCCGTCGGCTCGGGCTATTCCCGCTGGAATGGCCAGACCGTCGTGCGCTGGAAGCCGGATCCGGTCGAGGACCGCACCGGCACCTTCATCTTCCTGCGCGACACCGAGACCGGCGACTGGTGGTCGGCCACATCAGAGCCGCGCCGTGCGGAAGGCGAGCGGGCAACGACCCGCTTCGGCGACGACAAGGCCGAGTTCATCAAGATCGTCGGCGACCTCACCAGCGAGGTCGAGGTCATCGTCGCGACGGAGCACGATGCCGAAGGCCGGCGCGTGACGCTGGTCAACACCGGCTCGGAGGACCGCTTCATCGAAGTGACCTCCTATGCCGAACCGGTGCTGACGACGGACGACACGGACAACGCCCATCCGCTCTTTGCCAAGATGTTCGTAAAGACGGAAATCGACGCCAAGGGCGATCTCATCCGCGTGACGCGCAACAAGCGCGCGCCGGGCGAGCCCGACATGCAGGTCGCGCATCTGATCGTCGACAACGCCGGCACCGACCGTCCGACGGAGGTCGAGACCGATCGCCGCCGCTTCATCGGCGAAGGCCGCACGCTGGCGGAAGCCCGCGCCTTCGACGGCGATGTCAGCCTTTCCGGCACCTCGGGCTTCACGCTCGATCCGGTCATGGCGCTTCGCCGCACCGTCCGCGTGCCGGCCGGCAAGAAGGTGAGCGTCATCTTCTGGACGATCGCGGCACCCAACCGCACGGATATCGACCGCGCCGTCGAGCGCTACCGGCATCCCGACAGCTTCAGCCATGAAATGATCCATGCCTGGACGCGCAGCCAGGTGCAGATGCGCCATGTCGGCGTGACCTCGCAGGAAGCCGCAAGCTTCCAGATCCTCGGCCGTTACCTCGTCTATCCCGACATGCAGCTGCGCGCGGACACGGCGACGGTGCGCGCCGGTCTCGGTCCGCAGTCGGCGCTCTGGCCTCTGGCGATCTCCGGCGACTTCCCGATCTTCACCGTCCGCATCAACGACGATGTCGATATGGGCATCGCGCGCGAAGCGCTGCGCGCGCAGGAATATATGCGCGCCCGCGGCGTGACCGCCGACCTGGTCATCATCAACGAGCGTGCCGCCTCCTACGCCCAGGACATGCAGCACGCGATCGACAGCATGTGCGAGAACCTGCGCCTGCGCGGCCAGTCCGATGGTGCGCGCCAGCACGTCTTCGCCGTCCGCCGCGACATCATGGAAGCCGAGACCTGGGCGGCGCTGCTGTCGGCCTCCCGCGCGGTCTTCCACGCCCGCAACGGCAAGATCTCCGACCAGATGGCCCGTGCCGAAGCGCTCTACTCCACGCCGAGCATCAAGAAGGACAAGCCCGCAACCGGCTCCGTGCCGCTGCTGGCCGCCCCGATCGTTACCGACGTCGTGCCTGCAGTCATCTCCGGCGACGGTCTCGACTTTTGGAACGGCTATGGCGGCTTCTCCGCCGACGGCCGCGAATATGTCACGCGTCTGCGCGGCGGCGAGGCGACGCCGCATCCGTGGATCAATGTCATCTCCAACGATATCTTCGGCTTCCACGTCTCGGCCGAAGGCTCGGCCTTCACCTGGAGCCGCAATTCGCGCGACTACCAGCTGACGTCCTGGACCAACGATCCGGTCGGCAACCGGCCCGGAGAAGCGATCTTCATCAAGGACATGACCAGCGGCTCGGTCGTGACGCCCTACGGCGCACTGTCGCGCCGCAAGGACGTGACCTTCGAGACCCGTCACGGTCTCGGCGTCTCCACCTTCTCGAGCGTCCAGGACGGTCTGACGGTGGAAGCCACGCAAACCGTGCATCGCACGCTGCCCGTCAAATACACCCGCCTGCGCCTGACGAACGGCGCCGGCGAAGCCCGTCGCCTGCGTCTCTACGGCTATGTCGAATGGGTGCTCGGCAACAACCGCGCCCGCACCGCACCCTTCGTCGTCAGCCATTATGACGAGGTCGCGGGCATGATGGCGGCGACCAACCCCTACAGCATCGACTATGCGGGCCGGACAGCCTACCTCGCCGTCAGCGAGACCCCGGCAAGTTTCACCGCCAGCCGCCGGGAGTTCCTCGGCCGCACGGGTGGCATCCTGGCACCGCAGGCCGTGGTCGACGGCGCCGTTCTCACCGGCAGCTCCGATATCGACGGCGATGCCTGCGCGGCACTCTCGCTCGACGTCACCCTGAAGCCGGGCGAAACGCGCGATCTCGTCTTCTACATGGGCGACAGCGACAACCGGGCCCAGGCGCTCGAACATCTGGAAGCCGCCAAGGCCGACACGTTCGAGACGGTCCTCGCAGCCTCGACCGCCTTCTGGGAAGACTTCACCGGCGTTCTGGAAATCGAGACCCCGGACAAGGCGTTCAACAACCTCGTCAACCGCTGGCTCCCCTATCAGAGCCTCGGATGCCGGATTCTCGCCCGCTCGGCTTTCTATCAGGCAAGCGGCGCCTTCGGCTTCCGCGACCAGCTGCAGGACACGCTGGCCTTCATCGTGCACCGCCCGGAGCTGGCGCGGACGCAGATCCTCAACGCGGCCGCCCGCCAGTTTGCGGAAGGCGACGTGCTGCATTGGTGGCTGCCGGGCTCCGGCGCCGGCGTGCGCACGTTGATCTCCGACGATGTCGTCTGGCTCGGCCACGCCACGCAGCATTACTGCGAGGTCACCGGCACGACGGACATTCTGGACGAGACCGTTCCCTTCATCGAAGGGGCGGCGCTCGCGCCCGGCCAGCACGACAGATTCTTCCAGCCGAAGGTCTCGGAAACCACCGCAAGCCTCTACGAGCACTGCGCCCGGGCCCTCGACCTCGCCATCCAGCGGACCGGTGAAAACGGCCTACCGCTGATCCTCGGCGGCGACTGGAACGACGGCATGAACCGTGTCGGCATCGATGGTCGCGGCACCAGTGTCTGGCTCGGCTGGTTCCTTGCTTCCACCCTGCGCGCCTTCACGGGTATTGCAGAGGCGCGCGGCGACGCCGCCCGCGTCACCGCCTGGACCGCCCATCTCGAGAGCCTCAAGCAGGCGCTGGAGACGGCAGGCTGGGACGGCACGCACTACCGCCGCGGCTACTATGACGACGGCACGCCGCTCGGCTCGGCCTCATCCGACGAATGCCGCATCGACTCGATTGCCCAGTCCTGGAGCGTGCTCTCGGGCGAAGGCGATCCGGCCCGCGCCACGCAGGCCATGGATGCGGTGCTTTCAGAGCTTGCCGATGACGAACACCGGCTGATCCGCCTGTTCACGCCGCCGCTCTCCGGCACCGAGCAGGATCCGGGCTACATCAAGGCCTATCCGCCCGGCGTGCGTGAAAACGGCGGGCAGTACACCCACGCGGCCACTTGGGTCGTTCTGGCGCTTGCCCGCCTGAAGCGCGGCGACGATGCGTGGAAGGCGTTCCAGATGCTGAACCCGGTGACCCACGCGCTGAACCGCGAAGACGCCAATGTCTACCGGGTCGAGCCCTATGTCGTGGCCGCCGACGTCTACGGCCATGGCGACCTGACCGGCCGTGGCGGCTGGACCTGGTACACCGGCTCGGCCGCCTGGCTCTACCGCGTTGCCGTGGAAGGCATTCTCGGCCTGCGCAAGGAGGGCGAACGCCTGATCGTCGATCCCGCCCTTCCCTCGGAGTGGCAGGGCTTCAAGGCCCGGCTGACGATCGACGGCAAGGTGCACGAGATCGCCGTGGCCAGAAGCGGCGGCGACGATAATGGTGCGTTTGAAGTTACAGTAGATACGACTGTCACAAAAAACGCGCATGATGGCGTTTTGCTCTAGCCACCAATGGCAGACCGGCCCGGTCGAACCCGGGCCGGTCTGCAACGAAGCCTGAACGATATCGGCGAGGTTGAGGGGCTGGGGCGCCAAGATCCGCATGAGACCCCGAATGCTTCAAGACACGCCTCCGGTGCTGCGCACCGCCCCTCCGGCCCTGTTGCAGCCCTTGCTGCAGCCGGTGTCCGCATCGACACCCGGTGTCATGCCCTCCCGGACGCCCGTTCCGGGCGAACGCGATACCCGGCTGGATACCTACAGGGCCATCTGCCTGCTGATGATCTTCATCAACCATGTACCGGGCCAGTATCTCGAATACGTCACGACCAAGAATTTCGGCTTCTCCGATTCGGCGGAAGCCTTCGTGCTGATCTCGGGTCTCTCGGCCGGCCTTGCCTATGGCCGGAAGTTCCTGCCCGGCAACCGGCTGGCGCTCAGCCTGCGCATCTGGCGGCGTGCCTTCACGCTCTACATCGCCCACATCATGTCGAGCATCATCACGCTCGCGATCTTCGCCGGCGGCGCGCTCTACTTCCACCGGCAGGATCTCATCGGCGAGATCAACATCCGCCCCATGGTCGACAATACCGAGCAGGGCGTGGTCGCGATGGTGCTGCTCGGCCACCAGTTCGGCTACAACAACATCCTCTCCATGTATGCCGTGGTGTTCCTCATGCTGCCCGGCATGCTCCTCCTGCAGACGATCAGCCCGACGCTCCTCATCGGAATCTCGGCACTGGCCTGGCTCCTCGCCGGCCTCTTCCATATCGTGCCGATCAATTTCCTCGACCATAACTACTGGTTCCTGAACCCGTTTTCCTGGCAGTTCCTGTTCGCCATCGGCCTTGTCGCCATGATGCGCGCCCGCAAGGGCATCCAGCTGCCGCGCCACCCGGCCCTCGTGTCGGTCGCAGCGCTCTATGTCGGCGTTTCCTTTGCCTGGGTGCTGTTCTCCTGGTGGTCGATCGATTTCTCCCACGGCCTGCCGGCCGTCCTCACCGGCTTCGACAAGACCTTCCTGTCGCTGACCCGCCTCCTGCACGTCCTCGCGCTCGGCTATCTCCTGGCCGTCACCCCGGTCTTCAACCGGCTGTCGCGTCTGCGCCTCGATCATCCCCTGGTCATGATCGGTCGCCACTCTCTGCCGGTCTTCATCTTCGGGACGATCCTCGCGATGATCGGCCAGGTGCTGCTGTTCGTGACGGGCAAGGATCCGCTGATCGGCACGCTGTTTGTGGTGGTCGGCATCGCGCTGCATTTCGCCTATGCCCGCTATCTCGACTGGCTCGGCGGCCTTGCCACGGCTGCACCGCTCAAAACCTGACATGAGAGGTCTTATTCTTGCCGGAACGGCATTTTCCTGCCGGACGACATGCGGTAAGGAACCCGCAATTCGTTCTATCCCCGCACTGCAGATCAAAGCCATGGGAGGCCTTCTTGTCCACGCGCACACTTTTCCTTCTGCCGGGTGACGGCATCGGTCCGGAAGCCATGGCCGAGGTCGTCAAGATCATCGACCACATGAACACGGACGCCGCCGCCGGTTTCGTCACGGACACGGGTCTCGTCGGCGGTTCGGCCTACGACGCCCATGGCGCCGCCATCTCGGATGCCGACATGGCGAAGGCCATGGCAGCCGACGCCGTGCTGTTCGGCGCCGTCGGCGGCCCGAAGTGGGACGACGTGCCCTACGAAGCACGCCCCGAAGCCGGCCTCCTGCGCCTGCGCAAGGACATGCAGCTGTTTGCCAACCTGCGCCCCGCCATCTGCTATCCCGCGCTCTCGGCTGCATCGTCGCTGAAGCCCGAGCTGGTCGAAGGCCTCGACATCCTCATCGTGCGCGAGCTGACGGGCGGCGTCTATTTCGGCGAGCCGAAGGAGATCATCGACCTCGGCAATGGCCAGAAGCGCGGCATCGACACGCAGGTCTACGACACCTACGAGATCGAGCGCATCGCCGGCGTCGCCTTCGAGCTCGCCCGCACCCGCTCCAACCGCGTCTGCTCCATGGAAAAGCGCAATGTCATGAAGTCGGGCGTTCTGTGGAACCAGGTCGTCACCGCGACCCACAAGGACAAATATTCCGACGTGCAGCTGGACCACATGCTGGCCGATGCCGGCGGTATGCAGCTGGTGCGCCAGCCCAAGCAGTTCGACGTCATCGTCACCGACAACCTGTTCGGCGACATGCTGTCGGACGTCGCCTCCATGCTCACCGGCTCGCTCGGCATGCTGCCCTCCGCCTCTCTCGGTGCGCCCGACGCGACGACCGGCAAGCGCAAGGCGATGTACGAGCCGGTTCACGGCTCGGCTCCCGACATTGCCGGCCGCGGCATCGCCAACCCGATTGCGATGATCGCGTCGTTCGCCATGTGCCTGCGCTACTCGTTCAACATGATCGCGGAAGCCAACCGTCTGGAAAAGGCGATCGCCAACGTGCTCGACCAGGGCATCCGCACGGGCGATATCATGGCCCCCGGCGCCCGCCAGGTCGGCACCACCGAGATGGGCGACGCCATTCTGGCCGAGTTCAAGGCGCTGGCGGCCTGAAATCTGTCGGCAGACACGTCGAATGCCCCGGCTCCCGGCGGAGACCGGGGCATTTTCGTGTCCGGTGGTTGACTTCAGCGAAAGCGAAAACAGTTTTCGCGGGATCGACCAGACGGAAAAGAAGGAACATCATGAACAGGCCGATCTCCTCCTCCGTCTGGCTGCTGCTGAGCGCCATCCTTCTGGTCGCGGCACTCGTGCCATTCGATCCGCGCCTGTCGCAATCGGCGCAGGCGCTGCCGGAGCCTTTCGTCGCCTTCAATGCACGCATCACGGATTTCGGCACCTTCGCCTGGATGATCTACGGCTCCGCGGCGCTGGTGATCATCGCCTACATCCTCGCGCGCGTCGTCAGCAGCCACGGCCTTGCCGAGAAGGCGAGGGCGGCGCGGCGCCTGTCGCTCTACTTCCTCGTGACCATCGGCACGGCGAGCGCCGTGGTCCATATCCTCAAATTCTTCATCGGCCGCGCCCGGCCGGAGGCCTTTTCCGATCTCGGCGCCTATAGCCTGACGCCGTTTGCCTCCGACTGGCTGTTCCAGAGCTTCCCCTCGGGTCATTCGGCAGCCGTCGGCTCCTTCTTCGGGGCCTTCGCCATGCTGGCCCCGCGCCTGCGGATCCTCTTTGCGCTCGGCGCCCTCACCATCGGCGTCACCCGGGTGGTGGTCGGCGCGCATTATCCGAGCGACGTCGCCGCCGGCTTGCTCGTCGGTCTCTGGAGCGCCCTGATGATCGCCTTCCTCTTTGCCCGGCAGAACTGGGTCTTCCGGCTCGACGAAAAGGGCTGGCCACGACCGAAGACCCAGTTTCCGACCCCTGAAAACGTCTGACGAAAAACCCGGCGAGCAAGCCCGCCGGGTTGATGTTTATTCGGATCGCGATTGCGCTCAATCCATGGCGTGAATATCGCGGTCCTTGGTTTCCGGCAGGAAGAGCAGGCCGATCACCAGCGTGATGCCGGCGAAGATGATCGGATACCAGAGGCCGTAATAGATATCGCCCTTCGCCGCGCTCATCGCGAACGCCATGGCCGGAAGCAGGCCGCCGAACCAGCCATTGCCGATGTGATAGGGCAGGGACATGCCCGAATACCGGATCCGGGTCGGGAACAGTTCGACCAGCAGGGCGGCGATCGGCCCGTAGACCATGGTCACGTAGATGACGAGAACCGTCAGGATGGCGATTGTGCCGATCCAGTTGACCCGTTGCGGATCGGCGACCATCGAATAGGTGCCGCCATTCGCCACCGTATAGACCGGCATGGACGTCACGCCGGCGGCTTCCTCCGCCGTCAGCAGCTTGGCCGCCACCAGTTCGTCGGCCGTCATCGTTGCCGGCGCCGAAGCCCGCACCGTTGCCGGATCGAGCGACAGTTCCGGATTGGCGGCGACGAAGCCGTCGAGCTTGCTGTCCGGCACCTTCGCCGCCCCCCGCTGCAGCGGATAGCCCGCATCGTGAAGCGCCATGTTGATGCCCTTCTCGAACGCCGAAGCCTTGGCTTTCGCATCCGCACCGGCAGCCACCGTATCGTAGCTCGGCACCGTGGCATCGCCGATCTTGACGGCCGCAGCCTGGCCCGCGGGACCCGGGACGATGTCGTAGGGCACCGAATTGCGGGTAAGAAACGCGGTTGCCACGTCGCAGGACGTCGTGAACTTCGCCGTGCCCGTGGGGTTGAACTGGAAGGTGCAGTCTGCCGGATCGGCGGTCACCGTTGCGCGGACGGTCGCCTGCGCCTCGGCCAGTGCCGGGTTTGCCGTCCAGGTCATGGCCTTGAACAGCGGGAAATAGGTCAGCATGGCGAGCAGCAGCCCGGCCATGATGATGGGCTTGCGGCCGATCTTGTCGGAGAGCAGGCCGAAGATCACGAAGAAGCTCGTGCCGATGAGCAGCGAGATGGCGACCATGATGTTGGCCGACTGACCATCCACCTTCAGGATGTTCTGCAGGAAGAACAGCGCATAGAACTGACCGCAATACCAGACGACGGCCTGTCCCATCGTGGCGCCGAAGAGCGCGAGAATCCCTATCTTGGCATTCTTCCACGTGCCGAAGGCCTCCTTCAGCGGCGCTTTCGAGGTCTTGCCCTCCGCCTTCATCTTCTGGAAAGCCGGCGACTCGTTCATCTTCACGCGGATCCACACGGACACGCCGAGAAGCACGACCGAGACGAGGAACGGAATGCGCCAGCCCCAGGCCGCGAAAGCTTCCTTGCCGAGCGCGAACTGCACGCCCAGAATGACGAGAAGCGACAGGAACAGCCCGAGCGTCGCCGTGGTCTGGATCCAGGACGTGAAATAGCCGCGCCGGCCGTGCGGCGCATGCTCTGCCACATAGGTTGCGGCACCCCCGTATTCGCCGCCGAGCGCCAGGCCCTGCAGCATGCGCAGGATGATCAGGATGATCGGTGCGGCGATGCCGATGGTCGCGGCACCCGGCAGAATGCCGACGAGGAAGGTCGAGAGACCCATGATGAGAATGGTGACGAGGAAGGTGTATTTGCGCCCGACGAGATCGCCCAGCCGCCCGAAGACGAGGGCGCCGAACGGCCGCACGAGGAAGCCGGCGGCAAAGGCGAGCAGCGCGAAGATGTTGCGCGTCGTCTCCGGATACTGGCTGAAGAAGGTTGCCCCGATATAGACGGCGAGCGAGCCGTAGAGATAGAAATCATACCACTCGAACACGGTGCCGAGCGAGGAGGCGAAGATGACCTTGCGCTCCTCCCCGGTCATCGGTGCGGCCTTCGTCCGGCCCACGGATGTCACATTTGCCATTGCAGTCGTCCTCCCAAAATCCAGGCGTGCACCCCACCGATCCTCCTCGATCGGTTCACGGAGTACACCGATGGGCAAGAATGCCAGATCGGGACGGCGTCGGGCAGCGATCCTTTCGGATTATGACTTTCGTCTAAGGGCCGCCTGGCACGACGGCTCTGGTCGCACGAAGAACCTTGACTTTACCGGCAGAATGAATATGAGCAGCAGCGGAAAGGGAAGGGTTCATGCTTCGTCGGATGTCCATCATCGGCTGCGCAAACGGTCTTGCTTCGGCAGGAGCGCCGGAACCCCTGTCCGCACTTTTCACAAACACGGCCAAAACGACGACGAAAACCGTCTGACGTCTCTGGCCCACCGCTCTCTCCCCGGCACGGCCGGGGACGCGAAGCCCGCGCCACAGGCGATCCGGGTTTCTCCCCCAGCTTCCGCGGAGAGAAGAGAAAGAGAGCAAGACAATGGGTTTCAAGATCGCCGTAGCAGGCGCCACCGGCAATGTCGGGCGCGAAATGCTCAATATCCTTTCCGAACGCGGCTTCCCGGCCGATGAGGTCGTGGCGCTGGCCTCGGCCCGGTCGCATGGCACCGAAGTGTCGTTCGGCGACAAGACGCTGAAGGTCAAGAACCTCGAAAACTACGACTTTTCCGACACCGACATTTGCCTCATGTCGGCCGGCGGTGCGGTCTCGCTCAAGTATTCCCCGAAGATCGCCGCGCAGGGTTGCGTCGTCATCGACAACTCCTCGGCATGGCGCTACGACGCCGACGTGCCGCTGATCGTGCCGGAAGTGAACCCCGATGCGATCACCCAGTTCACCAAGCGCAACATCATCGCCAACCCGAATTGCTCCACGGCGCAGCTCGTCGTCGCGCTGAAGCCGTTGCACGATTTCGCCAAGATCAAGCGCGTCGTCGTCTCGACCTACCAGTCCGTTTCGGGCGCCGGCAAGGACGGCATGGACGAGCTCTTCAACCAGACCCGCGCCGTCTTCGTGGCCGATCCGGTCGAAAGCAAGAAGTTCACCAAGCGCATCGCCTTCAACGTCATTCCGCACATCGATAGCTTCATGGAAGACGGCTATACGAAGGAAGAATGGAAGGTTCTGGCCGAAACCAAGAAGATGCTCGATCCGAAGATCAAGGTCACCTGCACGGCCGTGCGCGTCCCGGTCTTCATCGGCCATTCGGAATCGGTCAACATCGAGTTCGAAAACGAGATCACGGCCGATCAGGCCCGCGACATTCTGCGCGAGGCGCCCGGTTGCCTGGTCATCGACAAGCATGAAAATGGCGGGTACATGACGCCTTACGAAAGCGCCGGTGAGGACGCCACCTACATTTCACGCATTCGTGAAGATGCGACGGTCGAAAACGGCCTCAACATCTGGGTTGTGTCCGATAACTTACGCAAGGGTGCCGCACTAAATGCGATCCAGATCGCCGAGCTGCTGGTCGCCCGCGGCCTGATAACGGCCAAGAAGCAGGCTGCCTGATCGGCGGCAAAGAGACGAGGGGACCCGCCGACCGGGACAGGGACGGCGGGTGCCCAAAGGTTGAAGACGGACGCTGACGGACGGATTCACGTGAAACATCAAGGCGCTGCCTCTGCCAGACGGCAAGGTTGTCGGCCATCAGAAGCAGGGCTACGGGGTTTTTTATGCTGAAGAAGACGTTCGCACTGGCAGGTCTTGCACTGGCTGCAGCTGCCGCCCTCGCACCGCAAGCGGCCTTCGCCGCCAGCTGCGGCAACACGTCTGCCGGTTTCGACGCCTGGGTTCAGGACTTCAAGCAGGAAGCCGCCGGCCGCATCAGCCCCGCCGTGCTCGACCGCGCCTTTGCCAATGTGAAGTACAACACGGCCACGATCCGCGCCGATCGCGGCCAGAAGAGCTTCAAGCTCTCGCTCAACGAATTTATGAAGAAGCGCGGCGGTGCGGCCATCGTCTCCCGCGGCAAGAAGATGAAGGCGCAGAACGCAGCCCTCTTCGCCTCCATCGAGCAGCGCTACGGCGTGCCGGCCGGCCCGCTGATCGCGATCTGGGGCATGGAAACCGGCTTCGGCAGCTTCATGGGCAAAGAGCACACGCTGTCGGCCGTTTCGACGCTCGCCTATGACTGCCGCCGCTCCGACTACTTCACCGACCAGCTTTACGCAGCCCTGACGCTCGTCCAGCGCGGCGATCTTTCGACGGATGCCCGCGGTGCGGCCCATGGCGAAATCGGCCAGACGCAATTCCTCCCGGCAAACGTCGTGAAATACGGCGTCGATGGCGATGGCAACGGCCATGTCGATATGGTTCGCTCGAAGGCCGACGCCCTGGCCTCCACGGCCAACTTCCTGCGCGGCCATGGCTGGCGGGCAGGCGGCGGCTATCAGCCGGGCCAAGGCAACTTCGGCGCCATCCAGGGCTGGAACGCGGCCAGCGTCTACCAGCAGGCGATCGCCCAGATCGCTGCCGACATCGACGGCTGATCTTTCTCGATTTCGACGACAGAAAGCCCCGGCGCGAAAGCGCTCCGGGGTTTTTTCACGTCGGCTTTTCGGCCATGACACATGAAAAAGGCTGCAACGGTCGCCCGTGCAGCCTCTCTGGAAACGATAATCCGGCGCGGATCAGGTCCCGGGCCGGGAAAAATCGCCCGACTTCGGATCCATCACCCACAGCTCACCCGTCGAAATATCGAACCAGGCGCCATGCAGCTGCAGCTTGCCGCGCTGCTCGAGGATCTGGACGCAGGGGAACGTCCGCAGGTTGACGATGGAATTGCGGATCGACACGTGCTCCATCGCGCGCTGGCGCTCCGCCGCCGTCATCATGTCGTTCCCGGCGATCTGTTCGGCCGACGGCTTCAGCATGTTCATCCACTTGCCGATGAAATCGCCGGGCGACAGAGGCTCAGCGCCGCTGTCGAGCACAGCCTTGATGCCGCCGCAGCGGCCATGGCCCATGACGACGATGTCCTTGACGCGCAGCGACTGGACCGCGAATTCCAGCGCCGCCGAGGTCGAATGATACTGACCATCGGGCTCGTAGGGCGGAACCATGTTGGCGACGTTGCGCACCACGAAGAGTTCGCCCGGTCCGCTGTCGAAGATGGTTTCCGGCGCGGCGCGGGAGTCGCAACAGGCGACGATCAGCGTCTTCGGCTGCTGTCCGGTTTCCGCCAGCGTCTTGTAGCGGGCCTGCTGCTCGGCGAACCGGCCGTTCATGAATTTCTGGTAACCGCCCAGCAGGTGCTCGGGAAATTGATACATGTGCCTGTGCCCTCTTTGCTGACCCGTGTTTAAGCGCCGATTGTCCGAAGAGGCAAGAGTGACGCGGTCCGCTCGGTTAATTTACGGCGGGCCGGGCACGACTCCGAACCGCGAATTCCCGTATCAGCGCTTGCGCGTCTGCGACGGATGCATCAGGTGGCGCATCTGCACCAGCGACATCGGCCCGGTCAGGCAATGTGCGTCCTGCTGCAGCGTCAGCTCGTCGGCACCGCGCCGCGCCGAGCGGGCCACCATCTCGAACACGCTGGCGGTGGCGAGCTGCAGCGCCTTCTCCTCGCTCTGCCCCTCCAGAAGCCGCCCCAGAAACAACGCGGCCATCAGGTCGCCCGTCCCGTTCGGCGGATTGTCGACCAGCCGGTGCTCGGCCAGCAGCGCATGATGCCCGGAAAGGTAGAGATTGCCCGTGCTGCCGTTCATCATGGCGATCGCCGACGTCACCAGCATGCGCGAGGGCCCGAGCGCCAGCGCGGCGTCCAGAATGGCCGTATTGCTGTCGAGGTCGGCATGCGAGAGCCAGGACAGCTCGAAGCGGTTCGGCGTGGCGAGCCCCGCCAGCGGCAGGAGCCTGTCCCGGATGCCCAAGGCGACCGCCTCCGGCACATAGAGATCGCCCCGGTCGCCGATCACCGGATCGCAGGCATAAAGGAGATGCGGATTGCGCGCCTTCAGCGTCTCGACCAGGCGTGCCACCGCCTCGACCTGCTGCGCATTGCCGAGATAGCCCGACAGCACGGCGCGAACCTCGCCCACCCAGGGAGACGCCGCAAGCTCGCCCAGCATCGCATCGAACGTATCCGGGTCGATCGCCATCCGCGTCGAGCGGCCGTGTCCCGGATGCCAGGGCATGATGACCGTCGGCACGGCCCAAACGGTAAAACCCAGCGTCTCCAGCGCGAAGACGGCTGCGCGGTTGCCGACGGAGCCGCGCATGACGTGGCTGGAAATGACGATGACGGTACCGGCGGCGGTCTCGGACATGCTGCAGGTCTTTCTCTCGGGGGCGCTGCCGCCAGATCGCCCGACGGTCACGCTGCTGTCAACTGCACATGGGAAGGGGAGCATGGACCATGACAGCCGAAGGCCGGTTCCGATCCGCTCGATCCGGCGCCCTGCCATGCGCGCATACCCGCTTTGGCAGAAAGAGGCGGGCTTAGCGGTCGCAATCACGAATTCTTCTGCTAGGTTCAGGGAAAAACAACGGCTGGAGGACGAAACACCATGGGCACGCGACATCATCCGAAGAAAACCCGACTGATCGGCGAGATCGAGCAGGCGGCAGAACGCCTCGGTCAGCCCTTCCTGTCGCCGGCCATTCTTTTCGGACGCGCGAGCCCCGACGATATCGCCGCCTATGATGCGGGCATGCTCGCCGCCGCCGCGGCGCACGCCTACAAGGAGGTGACCGCCCGCAAGAAGGACACGTCCCGCGTCACCGTCACCGATCTGGAAAGCGTCAAGCCCGGCGGCGCGCCGGTCTCCGTTCTCTGCGTCACCGACCGCAACATGCCCTTTCTCTACGATTCCATCATGGGCGAGGTCACGAGCCGGCATCGCGATCTCTCGCTCGCCGTCCACCCGATCCTGGTCGTATCCAAGGGCGCCGAGCCCGTGCTGTTCGACCCCGAGGAGGAGAGCGATCCGACCGAGCGCGTGAGCCACATCCAGATTCACCTCGGCCATCTCGCGCCCGAGGAGGCGACGGCGCTGGTGGGCGCGATCGAGACCGTCCTTGCGCAGGTGCATCAGGCCGTGGGCGACTGGGAGCCGATGAAGGCGCTTCTCGGCGAAGCCATGGGCGAACTGGAAGAGCAGGCGACAGGCGACCGCGATGCCGACCGCAAGGAGGCGCTCGCCTTCCTCACCTGGCTGCGCGACGACAACTTCACCTTCCTCGGCATGCGCGAATACAGCTATTCCGGCGACGGGCAGAAGGCGACGCTCGATCGCGGCACCGGGCATGGTCTCGGCATCTTGTCCGATCCGAACGTCCGCGTGCTACGCCAGGGACACGACGCTGTGGTCACCACGCCGGAAATCCTCGCCTTCCTGCAGGGTCCCGATTTCCTGATCGTCACCAAGGCGAACACCAAGGCCGTCGTCCACCGCCGCGCCTATATGGATTACATCGGCATCAAGCGCTTCGATGCCCAGGGCAACGTCATCGGCGAATTGCGCGTCGTCGGCCTCTTCACCTCGACGGCCTATACGCGCTCGGCGGCCGACATTCCGCTGCTGCGTCTGAAGGTGCGCCGTGTCATTGAGCATTTCGGCTTCGATCCGCGCGGCCACTCCGGCAAGATGCTCATCAACACGCTCGAATCCTACCCGCGCGATGACCTGTTCCAAATCGACGTCGAAGAACTGCAGGTGTTCTGCGAGCAGATCAACGAGCTTGCCGATCGCCCCCGCGTGCGCGTCCTGCCGCGCATCGACCGCTTCGATCGCTTCGTCTCGATCATCGTCTACGTGCCGCGCGAACAATATGATTCCCGCGTGCGCGAGCGCATCGGCGACGTTTTCAAGGATGTCTACGAGGGCCGGGTCTCGGCCTACTATCCGGCCTTTCCGGCCGGCGGGCTCGCCCGCGTCCATTTCATCATCGGCCGTTCCGGCGGCACGACACCGCGGGTCGCTCAGAGCACGCTGGAAGATGCCGTCCGCGAGATCGTCACGCGCTGGTCCGACCGTTTCCATCTGCTCGCCCGCCGCGACGGCCTCTCGCTCACCGTGAACGAAGGCTATCAGGCGGCCTTCACCCCCGCCGAAGCCTATGCCGACCTGCCCGACATCGCCGCCGCGCAAACGGACGACCCGATCCGCATCGCCTTCTATGAGCGCCACCGGCTGCAGGGCACGCCCTCGGAGACGGCCGGGGAGGACACCGCGAACGCCGATCGTCTCGAGCTGAAGATCTTCCACGCCGATCGCGCCGTCTCGCTCTCCCAGCGCGTGCCGCTGCTGGAAAATCTCGGCTTCCGCGTCATCAGCGAGCAGACCCACGACCTCTCCGTGTCCGATGCGAAGGGCGAGCGGCTGGTGGTTCTCCACGACATGGAGCTGATCCACCGCGACGGAAAGACGCTCGACGTCTCGTCCATGGGCCCATTGCTGGAGGAGGCCTTCCTCTCCGCCTGGACGGGCAAGATCGAGGACGACGCCTTCAACCGGCTGATCCTGCTGGCCGGGCTCAACGCGCGCGACGTCACGGTGCTGCGGGCCTATGCCCGCTACCTCCGTCAGGCCGGCATCCCCTATTCCCAAGGCCTGATCGCCGAGACGCTGAACAAATATCCCGCGATCTCTGCCGATATCTTCCGCCTCTTCATCGCGCGGATGGACCCGCAGACCGGGGAGAAGGAGCGGACGCGCGACGCCTCCAGGCTGCAGACCGGCCTCGAAGAGGCGCTGAACGCCGTTCCGAGCCTCGACGAAGACCGTATTCTGCGACGCATGATGAACGCCGTGCTCTCGACACTGCGCACCAATTACTTCCAGCGCGACGAAGCCGGCGAACCGCGCGTCATGCTGGCCTTCAAATTCGATCCCAAGCTGCTCGACGGCCTGCCGGAGCCGCGGCCCTTCCGGGAGATCTTCGTCTATGGCGTCGAGGTGGAGGGCGTGCATCTGCGCTTCGGCAAGGTCGCCCGCGGCGGCCTGCGGTGGTCGGATCGCGCCCAGGATTATCGCACCGAAGTGCTGGGTCTGGTCAAGGCGCAGCAGGTCAAGAACGCCGTCATCGTGCCCGTCGGCGCAAAGGGTGGCTTCTTCCCGAAGCTGCTGCCGGCAGGCGGGACGCGCGACGAGATCTTCCGCGTGGGGACCGAGGCCTACAAGACCTATATCCGCACCATGCTGTCGATCACCGACAACATCGTCGATCAGGAGATCGTGCCGCCGAACGACACGCTGCGGCTCGACGGTGACGATCCCTATTTCGTGGTCGCCGCCGACAAGGGCACGGCCACCTTCTCCGACACCGCCAACGGCCTCGCGCAGGACGCCGGCTTCTGGCTGGACGACGCCTTCGCCTCCGGCGGCTCCGCCGGCTACGACCACAAGAAGATGGGCATTACGGCGCGCGGCGCCTGGGAAACGGTCAAGCGCCACTTCCGCGAGATGAACATCGATATCCAGACGGCGCCGTTCAGCGTCGTCGGCGTCGGCGACATGTCCGGCGACGTCTTCGGCAACGGCATGCTGCTGTCGCGCCAGATCCGCCTCATCGGCGCCTTCGATCATCGCGACATCATCATCGATCCCGACCCCGACATCGCCGCATCCTTTGCCGAGCGCGAGCGGCTGTTCGCGCTGCCCCGCTCCAGCTGGCAGGACTACGACCGCGCCGCGCTGTCGAAGGGCGGCATGATCATTTCGCGGACGGAAAAATCCGTGAAGCTGACCCCGGAAGCGGCGGCCGCCATCGGGCTCGAAAAGACACAGGCGACGCCCTTCGAGATCATGACGGCCATCCTCAAGGCGCGCGTCGATCTGCTCTGGTTCGGCGGCATCGGCACCTATGTCCGCGGCCCGAGCGAGAACGACGCCGATGTCGGCGACCGCGCGAACGATCCGATCCGCATCGCCGCGGAGGAGGTCGGCGCACGGGTCATCGGAGAGGGCGCCAATCTCGGCGTCACGCAGCGCGGCCGCATCGCCTTCGGCCTTGCCGGCGGCCGCTGCAACTCTGACGCCATCGACAATTCGGCCGGTGTCAATTCCTCCGACGTCGAGGTCAACATCAAGATCGCGCTGGCCTCCGCCATGCGCGACGGCCGCCTGACGCGCGCCAAGCGCAATACGCTGCTCGCCTCGATGACCAACGAGGTGGCGTCTCTCGTGCTCCACAACAACTATCAGCAGTCGCTCGCCATCTCGCTGACGGAGATGCAAGGCGCTGCCAACCGCACATCGCTCGCCCGGCTGATGACGCGGCTGGAGGCAGAAGGACTGCTGAATCGCAAGGTCGAGGTCCTGCCGAACGACAGTGCGCTCAGCGAGCGCTACCAGTCCGGCAAGGCCCTGACCCGGGCCGAGATCGGCGTGCTGCTCTCTTACGCCAAGATCGTGCTCTTCGACGAGATCGTCGACAGCGATCTGCCGGACGATCCCTATTTCCACGAAACGCTGATCGGCTACTTCCCGGGCAAGATGCAGAAGGCGCATCAGGGCGACATCGAGACCCATCGCCTGCGGCGCGAGATCATCGCCACGCTGCTCTGCAACGATGTGATCAACCGCGGCGGCCCGGCCTTTGTCTCCACCATGATCGACCAGACCGGCTTCCTGCCGGCCGATGTGGTGAAGGCGGCCGTGCTGACCCGCGACGGCTACGACCTGCCGCGCCTCTACGACGCCATCGACGCGCTCGACAACACGGTGCCCGGCACGGTGCAGAACGAGCTCTACCAGGATGTCGGCCGCATCTTCGCGATCGTCACCGAGCGCACGCTGCGAACCCGGGCGAGCACCGGGCCTCTCGGTCAGGCGATCGACACGCTGCGCAAGGCGCTGGAGAAACTGACGACGGCCGCTCATGGCGCGGTGCCGGAAGAGGCGGTGACGGAGATCGAGGCACGCACGGCGGCCCTGATCGAAAAGGGTGTTCCGGAAGCATTGGCACAGGATATCGCCCGCCTGTTCCTCATCACCCTCGTGCCGGAAATCATGCAGATCTCCTCGGTGGCGGGCACGTCGCTCGCCCGAACCGCACAGAGCTATTTCGCCGTCACGCAGAGCCTCAAGGTCGGCCGGCTGCTGGCAGCGGCCGAGCGTATCATCACCACGGATCCTTACGAGGCCATGGCGCTTGCCCGCAGCACCAGCGATATCGCCGATGCCCGCCGTGCCATCACCATTGCCGCGCTCACCCAGCGCAAGGGCGAGAAGGAACCGGTGCTCGCCTGGCAGGAAGGCGATGCCGACCGCTTCAACCGCGTGGTGACGCAGCTGGCGCAGATGACGGAGAAGGGCGAAACGACGCTTGCCAAGATCACCGTGGCGGCAGGCCTGCTGAGCGATCTCGCCGAAGACAGGGCCCGGTGATGGCGGAGACGGGGGCGGGGGCGCACGGGGACAGGGTCGGCCGCGCGGGTCTCTGGGGCTGGATGCTGTTCGATCTGGCGGCCCAGCCCTTCTTCACCGTCGTCATCACCTTCATCTTCGGCCCCTATTTCGTCTCCCGCCTGACGGACGATCCGGCAGCGGGCCAGGCGATGTGGGGCTATACGCTCACCGTTTCCGGTATCGTCATCGCGGTCATGTCCCCGATCCTCGGATCGCTGGCAGACGCCACAGGCGCACGAAAGCCGTGGATCGCCGGCTTTGCGGTGGTCAAGATCGCAGCCCTCTCGGCGCTCTGGTTGGCGGTACCGGGCTCTCCGCTCGTCCTGCCCTTCGTCTGCATCGTGCTGGCATCGATCGCGGCCGAGTCTTCGATCGTCTTCAACGACAGCATGATGCCGCGCCTGGTGCCGCCGGAGGACACCGGCCGGATCTCCAACATCGCCTGGGGCATCGGCTATCTCGGCGGCATGATCGTGCTCATGACGGTGGTGGCGCTTCTGGCCGGCAGTCCCGAGACGGGCCTGACGGCGCTCGGCATCGCGCCCCTCTTCGGCCTCGACCCGGCGACCGGTGCCGATGCCCGCATCACTGGGCCGCTGGCCGCCGCCTGGTACGCGCTCTTTATCCTGCCGATGTTCCTGTTCACGCCGGACGCGCCGAAAGCGACGACGGCACCGCGCGCCGCGATCGCTGAGGGCCTTGCCGACCTGAAGAGCGCGATCCTCGGCCTGCGCCAGTGGCGCGGCATCCTCAAATTCCTGATCGCCCGGATGATTTTCCAGGATGGCGTCAACGGGCTCTTGGCGCTGGGCGGAACGTTTGCGGCCGGCATGTTCGCCTGGCGGACGCTCGAACTCGGCCTGTTCGGCATCATCCTCAACGTGGTGGCGATCGGCGGTTGCCTGGTCGCGAGCCGGCTCGACACAGCCCTGGGCTCAAAGACCATCGTCAGTCTCAGTCTGCTGAGCCTGACCGTCGCCACGATCGGCATCGTCTCGACAGGGCCGGGCTTTACGCTGTTCGGCCTCGTGCAGCTCTCGACCGCCGACAGCGGCGGCCTGTTCGGGACAGCGGCGGAAAAGGCCTATATCCTCTTCGGCCTGCTGGTCGGCATCGCCTTCGGGCCGGTGCAGGCCTCCGCCCGCTCCTATCTCGCCCGCAGCGTCGCACCGGAGGAGGCCGGCCGATATTTCGGCCTCTATGCCCTGTCGGGCCGCGCAACCTCGTTCCTCGCACCCGCCAGCGTCGCGACCCTGACGCTTGCCACCGGTTCCGCACGGATCGGCATGATGGCGCTGATCGCGTTCCTCGTCACCGGGCTTCTGATCCTGCTGGCGACGCCCTATCCGGCCGACAAGGGCGACCGGACAGGGTAGAGGTTTTTGGGCCGCTCCGGCTCAATGCCGGAAATGGCGCATGCCGGTGAAGACCATGGCGACGCCGGCCTCGTCGGCCGCAGCAATGACCTCTTCGTCGCGCATCGAGCCGCCCGGCTGGATGACGGCGGTCGCACCGGCCGCAACGGCCGACAGAAGACCGTCGGCAAAGGGCAGGAAGGCTTCGGACGCCACGGCCGAGCCGATCGTCAGCGGCTTGTCCAGTCCGAGGGCGCGTGCCGCCTCCTCGGCCTTGATCGCGGCGATGCGTACCGAATCGACCCGGCTCATCTGCCCGGCGCCGATGCCGACCGTCTGGCCGTCCTTGGCATAGACGACGGCATTCGACTTCACATGCTTTGCCACCTTGAAGGCGAACTTCATGTCGATGAGCTCCTGCGCCGTCGGCGCGCGGCGGGTGACGATCTTGAGATCGAGATCCTCGACCATGCCGTTGTCGCGCGTCTGCACCAGAAGACCGCCGGCCACCGTCTTGGCCGACAGGCCGGGCAGGCGCGGATCGGGCAGGGCGCCGGTGACGAGCAGGCGCAGATTGGCCTTGCGGGCGATGATCGCCTTCGCCTCGTCGCTGGCGGACGGTGCGATGATGACCTCGGTGAAGAGCTTGACGATCTCGTCCGCCGTCGCACCGTCCAGTTCCTGATTGAGCGCAATGATGCCGCCGAAGGCCGAGGTGCTGTCGCAGGCCAGCGCGCGCCGGTAGGCATCCACGAGCGTCTTCGCCGTGGCCACGCCGCAGGGGTTCGCGTGCTTGATGATGGCGCAGGCAGGCGCCGTTTCGGGCGGGAACTCGGCCACCAGCTCGAAGGCCGCATCCGTATCGTTGATGTTGTTATAGGAAAGCTGCTTGCCCTGCAGCAGCGTCGCCGTGGCGACACCCGGGCGGTTTTCGCCGGTCACGTAGAAGGCTGCCTTCTGGTGCGGGTTCTCGCCGTAGCGCATCTCGTCCTTCAGCACACCACCGATAGTCCGGTGCCGCGGCATCGGCATGTCCAAGACCTCGGCAAACCAGCCCGAGATCGCCGTGTCGTAGGCGGCCGTCCGCGCATAGGCTTTGGCGGCCATCTGGCGCCGGAAGGCGAATGTGGTTGCAGCGTCGTCACCGAGCTGCGCGATCAGCGTGTCGTAGTCGGAAGGGTCGGTGATGACGGTGACATAGGCATGGTTCTTCGCGGCCGCGCGGATCATCGCCGGGCCGCCGATGTCGATGTTTTCCACCGTCGTCGGATAGTCGCCGCCTTTGGCGCGCACGTCCTCGAACGGATAGAGATTGATCACCGCGAGATCGATCGCGGCGATCCCATGGGTCTCCATGGCCGCGACATGCTCGGCATCGTCGCGGATCGCGAGCAAGCCGCCGTGGACGCCCGGGTGCAGCGTCTTGACGCGGCCGTCCATCACCTCGGGGAAGCCCGTCAGCTCGGACACGTCGCGCACCGGCAGGCCGGCTTCCGACAGCGTCTTGTGCGTACCGCCCGTCGAGACGAGGGCGACGCCCTTTTCATGCAGCGCACGCGCCAGCGCGACGATGCCGCTCTTGTCGGAGACGGAGAGAAGAGCCGTGCGCAAGGCAACGCGGTCGGGGGCGGGGATATTCTTGGAGGCAACGGCCATGACGGGCTCCTGGCAAGGAAAGGGGGCAGGACAGCCGGGGGGCCGCAAAAGCCCGGCCGGCCGGATGCCGCTGCCGTTAGCACAGCTGTCGCCGGGAAGGAACCGCGCCTGCCCGCAGCCGACCGTCATTTCACCGAATCCGCAAAGAAGGTGTCACGTCCGCCGGGACAGAATCCACTGAATTTCCGGCTGCACCCCGGCAGAAAAACCGATCGTCAGCATCTGCGTCTTCCGCAGGCCCGAGGGATCGGCGAAAAAGATATCCTCCTCCACCGCGATCGCGCCATCGCGACAGGTCATCACCCAGCTGTCGCCGTCCGGCGCGATCAGCTTGACCTCGTACGCATCCGCCTGACGCACCGTAATGGCGGGGTGGATGTGGAAGCGCGCGACAGCGGTCGCCGCATGGCCCGGATCGGGATCCGCCCCGTCCTGCGTCACCAGCCGGTCGCGACCGCGCAGGGTCGTGCCCGTGGCATTGAGGATCAGGTCCCGCTCGTGCATCAGCTTGAAAGCACCGGAATAGCCGTTGTGGCGCGCGACCACGCTGTCGCTACCCTCGCTGGGCGAATGCGTCACCGAGACCTGCGTCACGCCGCCGGTGATGATGGGCCCGAGAAAGCGCGAGGTCGAAAGCCGGGCCGACGAGCGGTCTTCGACGGTGACGGTGGAATGCGCCGCCGTGACCCGCGCCATCTGGCGAAACCGGTCGCCGGCAAAGCGCGGCGCGCCGGAATTGATGATGAACCGATGCCGACCGGACGACAGCTCGAACGACAGGCAGCCGGCATGCGCCTCGCGCGAGAGGGCCGCCGAAATCGGGCAGCCGGTGTCCATGATGACCACCACGTCCTTTGCCGCCAGACGCTCGTACTGGCTGTCCGGCAGACCCTTGAACGGCTGACCGGCCGTCTCGTCATAGCGCAGCACCGACATCAGCTCGTTTGCCTGCGCGGAGGTCGCACCATTGAACAGTGCCAGCTCTCCGCCTTGGTGGCGAAAGAAGCGCAAGGCCGGAAACATGCGGTCGATGGAGGGGATCAGCTTGACCGGCACGTCGTGACCGAGATTGACATAGGTCTGGCGCAGCGGCAGCAAATCGAGAAGGAGATCGAGCGCCACGCGCGGATTGCGCGAGGCATGGCCGCCATCGGGGAGAATCTGGCGATCAAGCTCGTCGTCCAGATGGCGCGCCGCGCGGCGGATGGCCGACACGGAGGCGGGCATGGACACCGTTGCAAAGGCGATGGCGACCCGCACGCGCAGCCGCCCCTCGCCATCCGGCACCGCATTGGCGACATGGCGGAGGTAGCGCACATGCACGGCGAGGCTCTTGAGGAACCGGCGATAGAAGACATGATCCGCCTGCTTCAGGATCACCGGCGAATGCGAGAGCCAGGCGATCAGTCGCTGTGCCGCGACATCCGGCTCCCAGGCGATGCCCTTGATGCCACGACCGTGCGTGGCCAGCCAGCGGCTGACCAGCTGGCGCGCGCGGGAAAGATCGTCTTCCTCCGTCAGCGCCCTGATATGCCGCGCCCAGCTGAATGTATGGAGCCGGACGGCGAATTCACGAGACGGCAGATCGACTTCGAACGGCGATTCGCCATCCGTTTCGAGGATCCGTCCGGCCAGCGGAAAGCGCCCGGCCACGATCTCGCTGGCGACATGGGGATCGATGACCCTGAGGTCCGTCGGCGCGACGATCAGCCGGTCGGGCGTCGTGCCGGAGAAGCGGATGAACGACATGCGACCGAGCACGAGGCGGCGCGACAGGCGCCACCAGGCTTCCCGAATGGTGAGAGAGATCAGCCGTCGACTGTCCGACATCCGCATGAATGAAATGAAGCCCCACCCCATTCCGGCGACAGGCCGGAATGTTCACGATCGAATACACAGTGCCGTGTTTCCGCCGCCAGCGCCAGTGGATGACGTAGCGAACACTTACGGTCAAGGTGTGGAAACTGTTTCGTTACAACGATCTACGAAGGACTGTGGCATAAAAGCCGTCCAGCCCGCCGGAAAAACCCGTCTGCGGCGCCAGCATGGCGGGCGTGGTGCGCAGTTCCCCAAGCGGCGTGATCGCCTCCTCAAGACCCGGAAAGGCCGCGGGATCGACGGGGACGCGTGTGCATCCGCCGCTGGCGACGACCCGCGCCACCATCGTTTCGCCCTCGGCCGGGTCCAGCGAGCAGTTGGAGAACACCACGAGGCCACCCGGCTTGACGACCGTCAGGGCATGGCGCAGCAGCCGTTCCTGCAGGCCTGCGAGCTTGGTGATGTCCTCCGGACCCTTGGTATAGGGCACATCCGGATGGCGACGGATCGTGCCGGTCGAGGAACAGGGTGCATCGAGCAGGGCCGCATCGAACAGCGTCTCCGGCCGAAAGTCCGCCATGTTACATTCCATGGTCTCCGCCGTCAGGCCGAGCCGTTCGAGGTTGCTGTTCAGCCGCTTCAGCCGGCTGGCGGACTGGTCGAGCGCTGTGACCTTTGCCCCTGCACCGATCAGCTGCGCGGTCTTGCCGCCGGGGGCGGCGCAGAGATCCACGACGCGCTGGCCACGGAGATCGCCGAACAGCTGCGCCGGCAGCGAGGCCGCAGCATCCTGCACCCACCATTCGCCAGCATCGAACCCCTCGAGCGTCGAGACCGCCCCCTGAAACGATGCGAGGCGAACGCTGCCGGTCGGAAGGACGATGCCTCCCAAGCGCTGCGCCCACCCTTCCGGATCGGACTTCACCGTGATGTCGATCGCCGCTGGCTCAAGAAGCGCATCGGCAATGCGCTGGGCATGATCCTGCCCGTAGGTCGAGACGAGCCTTGACCTGAACCACGCCGGGAGCGACGGCGTCGTTTCGGACACGATTCGAAGAAGATCATTCTTTTCGCGCGAGAAGCGGCGCAGCACGGCATTGGTCAGGCTGGCGAAGCGCCGATTTCGCGGATCGGCATTGGCCTGTTCCACGGCAAGATCGACGGCCGAGTGATCTGGAATATCGAGAAAGACGATCTGCGTTGCCGCAACGACGAGCTGGTGATGCAGGGCACGCGCACCATCCGGCAATGGTGTATTCAGAAGCCGGTCGAGCATGGCCTCGATGCGGGGAAGGTGGCGCAAGGCTGTGTGCAGAATGGCTTTGACGAGCGTCCGATCGATATCGGACAGCTGACGATAAGCCGGATTTCCACCGATCGGATCGAGCATGCCATCCAGCGAGATCTTCTTCTCGATCACCGCACCCAGCAATTTCGCTGCCGCCTGCCGCGCCAGAAGGCCCGGCTTCTGTGGCCCGGCCGCCAGCTTCGAAGATCGTTGCGTTGCCGAATCGTTCTTTGTCTTCGTCATCAAGACCACGGGCCCTTTGGAGGTTCGGAGCGATCACGCCCCCAACCTGTGCTCGGCACGGAACGCGTCTTTCGGGTCGCCGTAGCAGGCTGAGCGACGCGCGTCGAGGGCCGGGAAACGCTGCTGGCCATGTCTTCGAGCGCCGCAATGCGGTTTTCCGTCGCGGGATGTGTCGAAAACAGGTTGTCCATCCGCTCGCCGGAAAGAGGATTGATGATGAACATATGCGCCGTTGCCGGATTGCGCTCGGCCGCTGCATTGGGCACGTGATGCGCGGCGCCGGCGATCTTGCGCAGAGCGGAGGCAAGGGCAAGCGGCTGCCCACAGATTTCGGCCCCGCGACGGTCGGCGGAATATTCCCGCGTCCGGCTCACGGCCATCTGGACCATCATGGCGGCGAAAGGCGCGACGATCATCGCCGTCAGCGTTCCGATGAAACCAAGCGGATTGTTGTTCTCGCGATTGCCGCCGAACAGGAAGGCGAAGTTTCCGAGCATGGAAATGGCGCCGGCCAGTGTCGCCGTCAGGGTCATCGTCAGCGTGTCCCGGTTCTGCACATGGGCCAGCTCGTGCGCCATGACGCCGGCCACCTCGTCATAGGTCAGCATCTGTAGGAGTCCGGTGGACGCGGCAACCGCCGCGTTTTGCGGGTTGCGACCCGTTGCAAAGGCGTTGGGTTGGGGATTGTTGATCACATAAACCCGCGGCATGGGCAGACCGGCATTGGCCGCGAGATCCCGAACGATGCCGTAATATTCCGGTGCGCTGCGCGCATCGACCTCCTGCGCATCATACATGCGCAACACGAGCCGATCCGAGTTCCAATAGGAGAACGCGTTCATGGCGATGGCGATGAGAAGGGCGATCATCATGCCGCCGCGACCGCCGATCAGAAGACCGATGCCCATGAAAAGCGCTGTCATGAAGGCCAGAAGCATGGCCGTGCGAATGAGGTTCATGCGCGTCTCCGAAAGCAGAAGGTGCATTTTCGGCGGCGTTTCACGTGAATCATCGTGGGATTGCCGCATCTCTCCCTATATGATGGGGCGGAGATACCATGGATTCAACGGCGTAGTGAGGTCACACAATGCTGAATGACAACGACAACGATCAGGAGAAGCCGGGCAAGGTTCTTTCGCCGGCCGCGCGTCGCGCTCTTGAGGAAGCGGCTGCCCGCCGTGAGGCAAGCGCCGCATTGGAGCTACCGACGGAAATCGGCGGCCGCGGCGGCGCGGAACCTGTCCGTTTCGGTGACTGGGAAATCAACGGCCGCGCCATCGATTTCTGATCGTTCGATCGCGAGGAGGACCGGCGGACGCCTTCGTCGGCCGGTCCTTTCATAACTACTTCTTGTTCTGCCGGTTGGCGACGAGATCGTCCACGACGCCCGGATCTGCCAGCGTCGAGATATCGCCGAGCGCGCCGAAATCATCTTCGGCGATCTTGCGGAGAATGCGTCGCATGATCTTGCCCGAGCGGGTTTTCGGCAAGCCGGGCGCAAACTGGATCTTGTCGGGGGAAGCGATCGGTCCGATCTCGTTGCGCACATGCGCCACGAGTGCCTTGCGCAGATCGTCCGACCCCTCCCGGCCCGACATCAGCGTCACGTAGCAATAGATGCCCTGACCCTTGATATCGTGCGGGTAACCGACGACCGCCGCTTCCGACACCGCATCGTGGCTGACGAGCGCGGATTCGACCTCGGCCGTGCCCATGCGATGTCCCGAAACATTGAGAACGTCGTCCACACGGCCGGTGATCCAGTAATAGCCATCCGCGTCGCGCTTGCAGCCGTCGCCCGTGAAATATTTACCCTTATAGGTTGAGAAATAGGTCTGGATGAAGCGCTCGTGATCGCCATAGACGGTCCGCATCTGTCCCGGCCAGCTGTCGGCGATGCAGAGATTACCGTCCGCAGCACCCTCGAGCACATTGCCCTCGTTATCGACAAGCTCCGGCCGAATGCCGAAGAAGGGCAGAGTGGCCGACCCCGGCTTCAGAGCCGTCGCACCCGGAAGCGGCGTGATCATGTGTCCGCCCGTTTCCGTCTGCCACCAGGTGTCGACGACCGGGCAACGACCGTCGCCCACGACGTCATGATACCACTGCCACGCTTCCGGATTGATCGGCTCGCCGACCGTGCCGAGGATCCGCAGGCTCTTGCGCGATGACCGGGTGACATAGGCATCGCCTGCGCCCATCAGCGAGCGGATCGCCGTCGGCGCCGTGTAGAAGATGTTTACCTGATGCTTGTCGATGATCTCCCAGAACCGGCCTTGGTCGGGATGGTTCGGAACGCCTTCAAACATCAGCGTCGTCGCACCGTTCGCAAGCGGTCCATAGACGATGTAGGAATGGCCGGTCACCCAGCCGACATCGGCCGTGCACCAGTAGATATCGCCGGGATGGTAGTCGAACACATATTCGTGGCTCATCGCGACATAGACGAGATAGCCGCCCGTGGTGTGCAGCACGCCCTTCGGCTTACCGGTCGAACCGGAGGTGTAGAGAATGAACAGCGGGTCTTCCGCGTTCATCGGCACGGGTTCGCACGCGGTATCGGCCACCTGCGTCGCGGTGTGATACCAGATATCGCGGCCATCCGCCCAGGTGATCTTGCCGCCCGTGCGGCGCACGACGAGCACCGTCTTCACCTCGACGCCGTTTTTCGCGGCGATCTCCACCGCCTTGTCGGTATTGTCCTTCAGCGGGATCGGCTTGCCGCCGCGCATGCCCTCGTCGCAGGTGACGATGAAGGTGGAGGCACAGTCCACCAGCCGCCCGGCGAGCGCATCGGGTGAGAAGCCCCCGAAGACGACGGAATGAACGGCGCCGATACGGGCACAGGCAAGCATCGCATAGGCGGCCTCCGGGATCATCGGCATGTAGATCGTCACGCGATCGCCCTTGCCGACGCCCTGCGCCTTCATGACGTTCGCCAGCCGGCAGACATGCTGGTGCAGCTCGCGATAGGTGATCTTCTTGTCGATATAGGGATTGTCTCCCTCGAAGATGATCGCGACCTGATCGCCTCGCGTCTCCAGATGCCGGTCGATACAGTTGAAGGAGACGTTGGTCTGCCCGTCCTCGAACCATCTGATCGAGACGTCGCCGGTAAACGAGGTATTCTTGACCTTGGTATAGGGCGTCGACCAGTCGATCCGCTTGCCGTGTTCGCCCCAGAAGACATCAGGGTTTTCCACGCTTTCGCGATACCATGCGTCATAGGTCGCCCTGTCCACGAGGGCATGTGCCTGCGTTTCCTTCGAGACGGGGTAGGTCTTGTCGGACATGGTCTTCTCTCTCCCTGCTGTCGTGCTCGCGCATCCTCACGGCGCTTTTCAGGGGATACATATCAGGTGCGGAGCCGGCGGCAATGAGACGAAAGTCAGGACGTCGAGAAGAATTGCAATTCTGCGACAAGAGGGGTATAGAAGCGCCCTATTCCCGGAAATCAGTGGTATTCCACGGCCCGCGACACCGGCGCGGCGGACAGAAGGACTATATCTATGGCTCAACAATTGCTGATGCCGAAAGCCACGGCGGTCTGGCTTGTCGATAATACCGCCCTGTCGTTCGAGCAGATCGCCACGTTCTGCAAGCTGCATCCGCTGGAAGTCAAGGCGATCGCCGACGGCGAATCAGCCCAGGGCATCAAGGGCCTCGATCCGATCGCCACCGGACAGCTGTCGCGCGACGAAATCGTCCGCGCCGAAGGCAATCCGAACCACAAGCTGAAGATTTCCGATCCGAAGGTTCGCGTTCCCGAGTCCAAGCGCAAGGGCCCGCGCTACACGCCGGTCTCCAAGCGTCAGGACCGCCCCAACGCCATCCTCTGGCTGGTTCGCAACCATCCTGAACTCAAGGACGCCCAGATCTCGCGTCTCGTCGGCACCACCAAGTCGACGATCGAGCAGATCCGCGAGCGCACGCACTGGAACTCCGCCAACCTGACGGCGAGCGACCCGGTCACGCTCGGTCTTTGCAGCCAGATCGATCTCGACCTCGAAGTCGAACGCGCCTCCAAGGGCCGCCCGCTGCCGACAGCCGCCGATCTCGGCGCCACGCTGGAACCGGCGCAGGAAACCGAACGCTTCAGCTATGGCTATGAGCGCGAGGAAGAGAAGGAAATGGACGCGGACGCCGTTTTCGCAAAGCTGAAGTCGCTGAAATCCGCGACGCCGGACGAGGAAGAAGAGAAATACTGATCCGCGGATTCTTCCATGCGGCACCGATCGAAAACCCGGCCATGCGCCGGGTTTTTTGTGACCTCAGCTTTTCAGGATCCTCAGGCGGTCGGCACCGCGACGTCGCGCAGACCGAAGATCGCCGACCCCACGCGAACGCTGGTAGCCCCGAAGGCAACAGCGACATCGAAATCTCCGGACATGCCCATCGACAGTTTCTCGACGCCGTTTTCTTGCGCGAGCTTTGCCAGCAGCGCGAAATGCGGACCCGGATTTTCGTCTGCCGGGGGAATGCACATCAGCCCTTCCACGGGAAGGTCGAGCGTATCGCGGCACATCGCCACGAAGGCCGCCGTCTCTTCCGGCGCGATGCCCGCCTTCTGCGGCTCAAGCCCGGTGTTCACCTGCACATAGATCCGGACCGGCTTGCCCTGCCGCTCGATCTCCGCGGCCACGGCACGGGCGATCTTCTCTCGATCGATGGTCTCGATGACGTCGAACAGGGCGACGGCATCGGCGGCCTTGTTGGACTGGAGCGGGCCGATCAGATGCAGCACGATCCCCGGCGTCTCCGCCTTCAGCTCGGGCCACTTGCCCTGCGATTCCTGCACCCGGTTTTCGCCGAACACACGCTGCCCGGCCACAATCACGGGACGGATGGCGTCGGCATCGAAGGTCTTCGACACCGCGACCAGCGCCACGGAGCCGCGGGAACGCGCAGCGCCCTCCTCCGCCGCGTGGATGCGCGACAACACCTCGTTCCACTGGTCCACTCGGGTCATCGGCAAGGTCTCCCTGGCAGTCATGTGGCTCGAAGTGCCACGGTGTGTACGATTGCTTGCCCGCTATAGCCAATCCGCGACACGCCGCCAAGCAAGCTTGCGGGGAATGCCGCAGAGCCCGGCCAAAGGCCCGCAAAACTTGACGCTACCGTTGTTTCATGATGAAGGTCACGCCACATAAGACCCGAGCGGCAGCGCCCCGCCACAATTTCCGGAACGACGAAACACATGGCCACAGAACGCTATAACCCGCGCGATGCAGAACCTCGCTGGCAGCGCGAATGGGACGAGAAATCCGTTTATAAGACGGACAATAACGACCCGCGGGAAAAATACTACGTCCTGGAGATGTTTCCCTATCCCTCCGGCCGCATCCACATGGGCCATGTGCGCAATTACGCCATGGGCGACGTCGTGGCCCGCTTCAAGCGCGCACGCGGCTATAACGTGCTGCACCCCATGGGCTGGGATGCCTTCGGCATGCCGGCGGAAAACGCCGCCATGGAGCGCGGCGTTCATCCCGCCGAATGGACCTACCAGAACATCGCCTCCATGCGCGCGCAGCTGAAGGTCATGGGGCTCTCGCTCGACTGGAGCCGCGAGTTCGCCACCTGCGATGTCGCCTATTACCAGCAGCAGCAGCATCTCTTCCTCGATTTTATGGAAAAGGGGCTGGTCTATCGCAAGCAGTCGAAGGTCAACTGGGATCCGGTCGATCACACCGTGCTTGCCAACGAGCAGGTCATCGACGGCCGCGGCTGGCGCTCGAACGCGCTCGTCGAACAGCGCGAACTCACGCAGTGGTTCTTCCGCATCACCGACTTCAGCCAGGACCTGCTGGATTCCCTCGATACGCTGGAGCATTGGCCGGAAAAGGTCCGGCTGATGCAGAAGAACTGGATCGGTCGCTCCGAAGGTCTCTCCATCCGCTGGGAGCTCGTTGCAGACGCACGGGCACCCGGTGAAACCGAGGTCGAGGTCTACACGACCCGTCCGGACACCCTGTTCGGCGCCTCTTTCCTGGCGATTGCCGCAGATCATCCGCTGGCGCGCAAGGTCGCCGCCGGCAATGCCGAGCTGGAAGCCTTCTGCGAGGAATGCCGCCGCGCGGGGACGTCGCTGGCGGCCCTGGAAACGGCCGAGAAGCGCGGCATCGACACCGGCCTGCGCGTCCGCCATCCGCTCGATCCAGCCTGGGAGCTGCCGGTCTACGTCGCCAACTTCGTGCTGATGGATTACGGCACGGGCGCCATCTTCGGCTGCCCCTCGGGCGACCAGCGCGATCTCGATTTCGCGCGCCGCTACGGCCTGCCCGTGACCCCCGTGGTCATGCCGGCCGACGGCGATGCCGCGACATTTAGTGTCGGCACGGAGGCCTATACCGGCGACGGCGTGATGATCCATTCGCGCTTCCTCGATGGTCTGGCCACGGAAGCGGCCTTCGAGCGGGTGGCGAGCTTGCTGGAAACGCAAGAGCTCGCCGGTCGCCCGCAGGCCGAGCGGAAAGTCAACTTCAGATTGCGTGACTGGGGGATTTCTCGTCAGCGCTACTGGGGCTGCCCGATTCCCGTTATCCACTGCGAAGTCTGCGGTGTCGTTCCCGTGCCGAAGAAGGACCTGCCGGTTCGTCTGCCCGACGACGTTACCTTCGAAAAGCCCGGCAACCCGCTCGACCGCCACCCGACCTGGCGCCATGTCGGCTGCCCGCAATGCGGCGCTGCGGCCCGCCGCGAAACCGACACGATGGACACCTTCGTCGATTCCTCCTGGTACTTCATGCGCTTCACGGCGCCATGGGAGGAACAGCCGACCAACCGTGCGGTGGTCGATCGCTGGATGCCCGTCGATCAGTATATCGGCGGCATCGAGCATGCGATCCTGCACCTGCTCTATTCCCGCTTCTTCACCCGCGCCATGAAGGCGGCGGGTCACGCAGGGCTGTCCGAGCCGTTCAAGGGCCTCTTCACCCAAGGCATGGTCGTCCACGAGACCTACAGCCGCGGAGAGGGCGCCCAGCGGGAATGGATCAATCCCTCCGCCATCACCATCGAGGACCTCGGCAACGGCCGCAGGGCGACGCTAAACGAAACCGGCGAGGAAATCGCCATCGGCTCCATCGAGAAGATGTCGAAGTCGAAGAAGAACGTCGTCGACCCTGATGACATCATCGCATCCTACGGGGCCGACACGGCACGCTTCTTCGTACTGTCGGACTCGCCGCCGGATCGCGACGTCATCTGGTCGGAAGCCGGCGTCGAGGGCGCGCATCGCTTCGTCCAGCGCGTCTGGCGCCTGATCTCCGAGGCAGCACCGGCTCTGGCAACCGCAACGGCGGCGCCCGCCACGGAAGGCCCGGCGCGCGCCGTCTCCCAGGTCGCACACAGGACGCTGAAGGCGGTCGAGTCGGATTACGACAAGCTCGCCTTCAACAAGGCCGTCGCCCGCCTCTACGAGATGGTGAATGCGCTGGCAGCCCCGCTCACCGATGTCGCCACCGGAACAGACACTGTGACGACTGCCGCCATGCGCGACGCGGTCGAGATCCTGATCCATTTGATGGCGCCGATCACGCCGCATCTGGCCGAACAGTGCTGGAGCGTCATCGGCGGCGAGGGTCTGATCGCACAGGCGGAATGGCCGCGCTTTGATGAGGCGCTGGTGACGGTGTCCGAGATCGTATTGCCGGTCCAGATCAATGGCAAGAAGCGCGCGGATTTGACAATTGCGCGCGATGCAGATCAGACTGCCGTGGAGGCCGCCGTGCTCTGCCTCGATGCCGTGCGGACCGCGCTGGAAGGCCGGACGCCGAAGAAGATCATTGTCGTGCCGCAGAGGATCGTGAATGTCGTCGTCTAAGTTCGATCCCCGCCGCCGCATCGCCCTCGGCTTTGCCGGTCTTTCCCTGTTGCTGATGGCCGGCTGCCAGGTTCGGCCGCTCTATTCCGATGGCCCCAGCGGCGCCCCGGCAACGGCCTTGGCCTCGATCGGGATTTCGGAAGCCAAGGACCGGGTGGAGCAGCGCGTGCGCAACGCCCTGATCTTCCTCACGTCCGGTGGCAAGGGCGAACCCACAGCGCCGCAGTACCAGCTGGCGCTGAGCGTCAGCCAGCAGACCACCGGCGTGCTCTTCAACGAGCGCAACGACAACGATACGGCGTCGGCCGGTCGTCTCGTCATAGAGGCGGACTACAACCTGACCCGTGTCGATACCGGCAAGACGGTAAAATCCGGTCACCGCAAAGCCGTGGCCCTGGTCGATTTTCCGGTCCAGGAATTCGCCAAGCTTCGCGCAATCAAGGATGCCGAGAACAGGGCAGCCCGCGAACTCGCCGAAATCATCCGCGCCGATCTCGCCGCAGCGCTCGGCAACTGATCCGGCGCCGGCATGAGTGAGATCAAATCCCACGAGTTCGACGGCTTCGTGGAAAGGCCGCTGCCCAGCCAGCGGCTTTATCTTTTCTACGGGCCCGACCGCGGCCTGGTGGCCGAACGCGCTGCGGCGATCGCCGCGAAAACCGGCATTGCGCTGGACGATCCCTTTTCCCTGATCAAGCTGGACGGCAGCGATCTTTCCCCCGGCAGGCTCGCCGACGAGGCCAATGCCCTCGGTCTCTTCGGGGGCGGCAAACTCGTCTGGGTGCGGGCCTCGGGAACCGAAAAGGCCCTGAGCGAGGGCCTGGCCTATCTTGCCGAGGAGCCGCCGCGCGACGCCTTCGTCATCGTGGAAGCCGGCGACTTGAAGAAGGGCACGGCTCTCCGCAAGATCGGCGAAACGGCGCGCAGCGTCCTTTCGGTTGCCTGCTATGCGGACGACGTGAAAGCCATCAATGGCCTGATCGATAAGGAGCTGGGCGCTGCGGGCCTGCGCATCACACCGGCGGCTCGCGAGGCGCTCCGCGATCTCCTGGGCGCCGACCGGCTGGCCTCACGCTACGAGATTGCCAAGCTTGCGCTCTACTGCCGGGACGAACCGGTGATCGACGAAAGCCATGTCCTGGACATTATCGGCGACGCCAGCTCCACCTCCGTGGACGATGCCGTGGACGCGGTTCTCTCGGGCGACATGGACCGCCTGATGACATCGCTCCGTAAGGTGGAAGCCTCGAAAACGTCAATGTTCCTTGTGCTGCAAAGCTGCCTGCGTCAGTTTCAGCAGCTCGATATCCTGCGGGCGGAGATGGACGCCAAGCGTCTCGGACCCTCGCAGGTCACCGCAACACTCGGCCGCGGCATCCACTTCCGGCGAAAGCCCTTGATCGAAGCGGCCTTGAAGACCTGGGGGCTGCCGGCGATCCGGCGTGATCTGCAGCGGCTTCAGAACGCGATCCTGCAAAGCCGCAGCCGTCAGACGCTGGAGGCCGACATCGCGAGCCAGGCGCTGATCGCCATCGCCTTTCAGGCCGCCAGACAGCGCTCAGCCTGAACGCGGATCTTTGCTTGAGCGTGGATCAGCGGCGCTCGAGCAGCCGGCAGATATCTTCGAGCTGTTCCAGCGTCTTGTAGCTGATCTTCAGATGGCCGCCACTTGCCCGGTGATTGACCGAGACTTCGAGGCCGAGGCTGTCGGTCAGGGAGCGTTCGAGCGCAACGGTATCCGCATCCTTTTCGGGACGAGGCTTCGTACCGAAGGTGGGATCGTTCTGGGCGCGAATATCGTTCTGGGCGAGCTTCTCTGTATCGCGGACGGACAGGCCCTTGGCGATGATCGCGCGGGCCAGCGTCGTCGGGTCGGAGGTGGGGATGAGCGCGCGCGCATGGCCGGCGGACAACGTCCCGGACGACAGCATATCGCGCACCGGCTCCGGCAGCTTCAGGAGACGGAGGCTGTTGGCCACGTGGCTCCGGCTCTTGCCGATGATCTCGCCAAGGTCGTTCTGCGTATAGCCGTGGTCGGCAATCAGCAGCTCGTAGCCCATCGCCTCTTCCAGCGGATTGAGATCCGAACGCTGCACATTCTCGACGATCGCGATTTCGAGCGCTGTGCGATCGTCGACATCCCGAACGATGACCGGAATGTCGGAGAACCCGGCGAGCTGGGCTGCCCGCCAGCGCCGCTCGCCGGCGATGATCTCGAACCGGTCGCCATTCACCGTGCGAACCACGACGGGCTGGACGATGCCATGCTGGCGGACAGAGTTCGCGAGATCTTGCAATTCCGCCTCGTCGAAGGTCCGCCGAGGATTGCGCGGGTTGCGCGTGACATGCTCGATCGGAACGCGGCGATCGGCCGGGATGGTTGGTGCGGGCGTGGATTCGGCGACGATGGGCTGGTCCATCTCCCCGATCAAGGCGGCGAGACCGCGTCCGAGACGGCGCCGTGCGGGATCTTCGTTCATGGCGTTCTCCTCATGGTTCTGGAGCCGAATCGATCAGGCCGCAGCTTTCCGCTGACGCTCGCGCTGAATCACTTCCGAAGCGAGCTGCAGATAGGCCTGGCTTCCCGCACATTTCAGATCGTAAAGGATAGCAGGCTTTCCATAGGACGGCGCTTCCGAGACCCGGACGTTCCGCGGAATCAGCGTATGGTAAACCTTTTCGCCCAAATGGGTGCGAACATCGCTGACGACCTGCTGGGCGAGATTGTTCCGGGAATCGAACATCGTCAGCACGATGCCCTGGATGTCGAGCTGCGGATTAACGCTCTGCCGGATCTGATCGACCGTTTCCAGCAACTGGCTCAACCCTTCCAGTGCGAAGAACTCGCACTGGAGCGGCACAAGCACAGAATGGGCCGCAGCCATCGCGTTCATGGTCAACAGGTTGAACGAGGGCGGGCAATCGACCAGAATATAGGAGTAAGCCAAAGCCTCTGGCGTCCCCAAAGCCTTTTTCAGCCGAAAAACGCGGTCACTCTGCCGGGAAATTTCCATCTCCAGACCAAGAAGATCCATGGTCGAGGGAATAATCGACAGGTTTGGTACGACGGTCGGATGAACGATTGTATCGATCGTATGCGTTCCCATCATCAGGTCATAGGACGAGAAGCGACGATCACGCCGCTGGATACCAAGTCCGGTGCTTGCATTGCCCTGCGGATCGAGGTCGATGATCAGGACCGATTCCCCGATCGCGGCCAAGGCTGTCGCAAGATTGATGGCGGTCGTCGTCTTGCCAACGCCACCTTTCTGGTTCGCGATCGTAATAATCCGGTTTTTATCGCGCGACATTGATCGCTCCTGCGCCCTGGCTCAGCTGCTGCATCCGCGTGATCTCGAGAATGACGGAGTCAGCCTCGACAATGCTTTGGTGTTTTACCAGATCGACATCATACCGGCCACGCGCTTTCGCGACCTCAGACTCGTAATCCCGGCCTTTGTGGAAGAAAGCGCGCGTCATGCCGCTTGCCATCCAGGGCTCGATGAACTGCAACAGCAGGGAGAGATCAGCGACGGCCCGTGCCGAGATCGCGTCACAGGTGGGAAGTTTCGCCGGCGCGTCTTCAATGCGCAGAACATGCACTGATCCGCGGGCACCTGTTTCCTGAAGAGCGACACGGAGGAAGGCCGCTTTTTTCTGATTGCTTTCGACAAGATGGACCCATCCTCCGGCCGTCTCGGCGAGAAGGATGGCGGTGATGACACCGGGAAAGCCGCCGCCACTGCCCAGATCGATCCAGGTTTTCGGACCGGGAGCGAGGGCATAGATCTGAGCGCTGTCGCGGATGTGCCTATTGCCGACATCGCCCAACGTCGACGGCGCAACGAGATTCATCGTCTTCGCCCATTTCAGGAACAGCTGTGTAAAATGTTCAAGCCGCTCGGTCGTTTCACGTGAAACACGCAAGCCGATCAATTCCGTGGGCTGACTCGCCATCAGTGTACACCTTGTGCTGCATCACGCCGCTCGTAGCGCTGCAGATGGGTCAGAATCAGCGTGGCGGCCGACGGTGTCATACCATCGATCACCTGAAGCTGTGCGAAGTTTCGCGGTTGAATGCGGGTCAGCTTCTGCTTGAGCTCGTTCGAAAGGCCCGAGAGATCGGCATAGGCAAAGTCGTCCGGAATCGTTCGCTCTTCTTCCTTGCGCGCCCGCACGATATCGGCCGCCTGGCGATCCATATAGACCGCGTAATGCGCATCAATCTCGATGGCCTCCGCGAGGCGCGGCGAAATATCCGCAAGGTCGCCCCAGATCGCCGAAAGGCGATCAAGCGTGATATCGGCATGCGAGAGCAAATCAAAAGCCGAGCGTCGCTGTCCATCCTTGTTCAGATTCAGGCCGTGCGCGCCGGCTTCGTTCGGCGTCAACAGGCGCTGCTGGAGCGTCTCCTTCCACCGCGCAAAGGTCATCTCCCAGTTCATAAACCGCTCGCGCCGGGCGCGGGAGACACAACCCAGTGCGATCGCCGCCGGTGTCAGCCGCATGTCGGCATTGTCGGCCCGCAGAGACAGACGGTACTCCGCACGAGAGGTGAACATCCGGTAGGGTTCGGCAACACCGCGTGTGATCAGGTCATCGATCATGACGCCGATATAGGAATCCGTGCGAGAGAAGAGATGTGCGCTCTGCCCGGCCACCTTTCGCGTTGCGTTCAAGCCGGCGACGAGGCCTTGAGCACCCGCCTCTTCGTAACCCGTCGTCCCATTGATCTGGCCGGCAAGGAACAGGCCCGGGATCTTTCGGACCTCGAGGCTGGCAGAAAGTTCGCGCGGATCGACATGATCATATTCGATGGCATAGCCGGGCTGCAGGATCGTTGCCGTCTCCAGACCAGGGATGGTCCGGATAAAAGCAGACTGAACCTCTTCCGGAAGAGAGGTGGAAATGCCGTTCGGATAGACGGTGTGATCATCGAGACCTTCCGGCTCCAGAAAAATCTGGTGCCCATCACGTTCGCCAAACTTGACGATCTTGTCTTCGATGGATGGACAATAGCGTGGCCCGACGCCCGAGATCTGTCCCGAATACATGGCAGAGCGCTGCAGGTTCTCTTCGATGATCCGATGCGTCGCATCCGTCGTGCGGGTCACGCCGCAGTCGATCTGCCGCGTGGTAATCTGATCCGTCATGAAGGAAAAAGGAACTGGCTCTGCATCCGCGGCTTGCCGTCCGATCCGGTCCCAGCCGATCGTGCGCCCGTCCAGCCGTGCCGGTGTTCCCGTCTTCAACCGTCCCAGTGCGACCTGATGATCCTCAAGGACCTTCGACAAACCAACCGACGGTGCCTCGCCGACACGACCCGCCGGGATCTTCCGGTCACCGATATGGATGAGGCCTCGGAGAAAAGTCCCCGTGGTCAAAACCACAGCGCCACAGGTGACGGTCTGTCCGGTCGCAAGAACCACGCCGCCAACGGTCGACCCCTTGAGGACGAGATCGACCACATCGCCTTCGATCACTGTCAGCGATGAGAGTCTTTCGAGTTCCGCCTGCATGGCGTCGCGGTAGAGCCGCCGATCCGCCTGTGTCCGGGGTCCACGAACGGCGGGACCCTTCTTGTGGTTCAGCAGTCGGAACTGGATGCCTGCGCGGTCAGCAACACGACCCATCAATCCATCGAACGCGTCAATCTCGCGGACAAGGTGCCCCTTGCCCAGTCCACCGATGGCCGGGTTGCAGGACATCACGCCGATCGTCTGGCGCTGGTGCGTGACGAGCGCTACGGAGGCACCCAAGCGGGCGGCCACCGCCGCGGCCTCACATCCGGCATGCCCGCCACCAACAACGATGACATCATACATCACGGTCATTTCGATTCCGATTCAATGTTTCACGTGAAACGTGCGGGACGACTCGCATGCGTTGCAGACTACTTGCCGATGCAAAATTCCGAAAAAATCACATCCAGCAGATCCTCGACATCGATCCGGCCGGTAATCCGCCCCAAGGCATCACTGGCCCGACGAAGTTGTTCCGACTGGAGATCCAGATCAGCGCTCTTTGCCGCCTCATTCAGGGCAGCAAGGCACTGCGTCAGATGATCCCCATGCCGTCGACGGGACGGAACAGAAAAGCTGTCAGCTGCCGCGCTGTCGGGAAGCCGCTCCGTGATCGCAGAAATCAGCGCTTCCAAGCCTTGCGGCGTCTCGACGGAGACAAGCACGTCGGCAGCGGTTCTATCCCACAGTTCGGGCGAAATATCAATCTTGGTGGCCACTCGAAGGATCTCGGTCTCACCCTCGTCCGGGAGCATGAAACCGTGTGGCGCATCGGAAAGGCAGAGGATGAGATCCGCCTCGTCCTGTAGCGCCTTGGCCCGGCGGATGCCTTCGCGCTCGACCAAGTCGTCTGTCTCCCGCAAACCGGCGGTGTCGAACAGTTTCACGACGAATCCGGCTAAGGAAATATCGACGCTCAGCACATCCCGCGTCGTTCCCGCGATATCGGTCACGATGGCGATGTCCTGTTTGGCCAGGGCATTGAGCAAGCTCGATTTTCCGGCATTTGGAGGGCCGGAGATCACGATACGGTAGCCATGCCGAATGATTGCCCCCGTTCTCGCGCCCGCCAGATGGTCACTGATCTCTCTGCTTAGGTGTTCCATATCCCGCCAGATCGCCGCGCTGACGGAGCCGGGAACATCATCCTCGTCCGCGAAGTCGAGCTCCGCCTCGATCATCGCGCGGGCATGGGTCAGACGCTTCGCCCAACCCTGATAGATCTGCGAGACGCCGCCGCGGGCATGCTCGCTCGCAAGACGCCGTTGCATCTCCGTCTCGGCCGAGATCAGGTCGGCGAGACCTTCGATCTCCACGAGATCCAGTTTCCCCTGTGCGAACGCCCTGCGCGAAAATTCGCCAGCTTCGGCATGGCGGAAATGCGGGAACGTCCCAAGCTCATCGAGAAGCCGCTCCACCACGGCCCGTCCACCGTGGACCTGAAGCTCGACACAGTCTTCCCCCGTGAACGAGGCTGGACCGGGAAACGAGAGGACCAGACCCTGATCGATGATCTCTCCGTTCCGGGACCGAATCGTTCGCAGCGCGGCGACACGTGGTGGAACCGGGCCACCGCAAAGAACATCGCAAACGGTCGATGCCGATGGCCCGCTGACCCGGAGAACGGCGACGCCGGAGGGCAGGCCTCCGGAGGAGAGGGAATAGATGGTATCGCTCGCCGATGACATTCGAACCGTCCTTGGAGGAGCCCTATGAGGTAAACGCAAAAATCCCTGGGGGAAGCCAGGGATTTTCGGAAGGTGTCCAACGCGGCGCAGGGCTTGCGCGCAGCCGTGGGTCTCAGGTGTTCATGGAATCGAAGAAGTCGCCGTTCGTCTTCGTCTGCTTCAGCTTGTCGATCAGGAACTCGATCGCATCCGTGGTGCCCATGGGCGCGAGGATACGACGAAGCACGAAGATCTTCTGAAGATCCTGACGCGGCACGAGCAGGTCTTCCTTGCGGGTACCGGACTTCAGAATGTCCATCGCCGGGAAGATACGCTTGTCGGCAACCTTCCGGTCGAGCACGATTTCGGAGTTGCCCGTTCCCTTGAACTCTTCGAAGATGACTTCGTCCATGCGGCTGCCGGTATCGATCAGCGCCGTCGCGACGATGGTCAGCGAGCCGCCTTCCTCGATGTTCCGTGCCGCGCCGAAGAAGCGCTTCGGGCGCTGCAGGGCATTGGCATCCACACCGCCGGTCAGAACCTTGCCGGAAGAGGGCACGACCGTATTGTAGGCGCGGCCGAGGCGCGTGATGGAATCGAGCAGGATGACGACGTCACGGCCGTGCTCGACCAGACGCTTGGCCTTCTCGATCACCATCTCGGCGACCTGAACGTGGCGCGTGGCCGGTTCGTCGAAGGTGGAGGAAACGACCTCGCCCTTTACCGAGCGCTGCATGTCCGTCACTTCTTCCGGCCGCTCGTCGATGAGGAGAACGATCAGATAACATTCCGGATGGTTGGCGGTGATCGAATGGGCGATGTTCTGCAGGAGCACGGTCTTGCCGGTGCGCGGCGGCGCGACGATCAGGCCGCGCTGGCCCTTGCCGAGCGGTGCGACGAGATCCATCACGCGCGGCGAAAGATCCTTGGAGGTGGGAACCTCGAGCTCCATCTTGAAGCGTTCGTTCGGATAGAGCGGCGTCAGGTTGTCGAAGTGTACCTTGTGCCGGATCTTCTCCGGGTCCTCGAAATTGATCGTGTTGACCTTCAGAAGCGCGAAGTAGCGTTCGCCTTCCTTCGGTCCCCGGATCGGGCCTTCGACCGTATCGCCCGTCTTCAGCGAGAAGCGCCGGATCTGGGAGGGCGAGATGTAGATATCGTCGGGGCCGGGAAGATAGTTGGCATTGGCGGAGCGCAGGAAGCCGAAACCGTCCTGGAGCAGCTCGACGACGCCTTCGCCGATGATCTCGACGTCTTGCGCCGCGAGCATCTTGAGGATGGCGAACATCAGCTCCTGCTTGCGCATCACGCTGGCGTTTTCGACCTCCACCGACTCGGCGAACGCCAGAAGATCGGTTGCAGATTTGTTCTTGAGGTCTTGGAGCTTCATTTCAGCCATGAAGGAAAATCACACTTGCAGAGGGAATGGAAGGGCTGGCGCTGTGTGGGTCAAGGGAGCGGCAGGGGGCTAGCCACTCGAACTTTAACGCGCGCCAGAAAGATGGGATGTCACACGCTAGCGACTTCCGGCCCGCACCGCAAGGGGGCTCGCGGTGCAAGAGGCTAAAATGTCCGTGATGGATCAAAACGGCTTTACGATGACGAGGATCACGATGACGATCATCAGAACGGTCGGCACCTCGTTCATCAGACGCCAGTAGCGCGCCGTGCGTCGCGTACCATCGCGCGAAAAACGACCGACGGCATCGGCATAGTGCACATGCACGCCGGTCAGCAGGATCACGGCGAGGATCTTCGCGTGAAGCCAGCCGCCCTGAAAACCGTAGACGCTCCAAGCGAGATAAAGCCCGAGCACCCAGGTGATCATCATGGCCGGGCGCATGATCACCTTCAGGAGCCGCTGCTCCATCACCTTGAAGGTCTCCGATGTCTGCGAGCCCGGCTCAGCATCGGTGTGATAGATGAACAGGCGCGGCATGTAGAGCAGCCCGGCCATCCAGGAGATAACGGCCACGACATGCAGCGCCTTGATCCAGAGGATGAGATCGGCCGGCTGCCAGACGATCAGTCCGGCGACGATCGCGACGAGAACCGAAAGCGCCACAAAGGCCCGCACACGCGATTTCCGGCCCGCCGGGGCATCGGTCTGCCGTGTACCCCCCTCCTCGCGCTCAGGGGTGCTCACACGCGGCTCCTGACACGGGCCACGAGATCGGCGACATGGGCGGGATCCGCCTGCGGCGTGATGCCATGGCCGAGATTGAAGATCAGCGGTCCCTGTCCGAGGCGGTCCAGAATATGATCGATACCCTCTTCCAGAGCCTTACCCCCCGCAACGACCCGCATCGGATCGAGATTGCCCTGTACCGGGCCCTCCTTCTGCAGGTCCGCCGCAAACGACAGGGGAACCGACCAGTCGAGGCCGATCGCGTCCGCCTGCGTCTTCTGGCGATAGTCCTTCAGCAACAGGCCGGCGCCTTTGGCGAAGGCGATGATCTTTGCATCCGGCCGGCGGGCCCGCACGCTGTCGATGATCCGGCGAACGGGCGCGACCGCGAAACGCTCGAACGTATCCTCCCCGAGAACACCGGCCCAGGAGTCGAAGATCTGGACCGCATCCGCGCCGGCGTCGAGCTGGGCGACCAGATAGTCGGCGGACAGTTCGGCAAGCAGGGCCAGCAGCGCATCGAAGGCTTGCGGATGCCGATAGGCAAACAGCCGCGCCGGCGCCTGGTCCGGCGTCCCGTGCCCGGCAATCATGTAGGTCGCGACCGTCCAGGGCGCTCCGCAGAAGCCGAGCAGCGCCGTTTCCGTCGGAAGCTCCCGGCGCAAGCGTGCCACGGTTTCGATCACGGGACGAAGATGATCGGCGACCGGTCTTCCATCGAGAGCCTCGATGCCGTCGACATCGATCGGATCGAGTTTGGGTCCGCTGCCCTCCTCGAAGCGGACGTTGCGCTTCAGGGCATCGGGAATGACGAGGATATCGGAAAACAGGATGGCCGCATCGAACGCATAGCGCCGGATCGGCTGCAGGGTCACTTCCGTGGCGAAGTCGGGAGAATAGCAGAGATCGAGAAAGCTCCCGGCCCGCGCCCGCGTCTCGCGATATTCTGGCAGATATCGCCCGGCCTGGCGCATCAGCCAGAGGGGCGGAGGGGTCAGCGTCTCTCCGTTCAGAACACTGACGAGCTTGCGGTTTTCAGACGTCACACACAGCTTCCCTCTTAAAATAGAATCTTGAATCTAAGGGTTTCTATTTCTTAGAGTCGGTGACTATCAAGGATTAAAGGTTGTCGGTCCTTTGTCCCCAGAACCCCATTCCGTCCGATGTGATGGGAGAAGGACAGGGCGCATCAGGAACAATATAGGGAACAACCAGAAAAAATCCCGTCATTCGAGCAACTTGGCAAACGAACGACGTTTCCCTGGCCTGTGGATGACCTGTTGAGGATCGGCGGCGATCGGTCGCATCGCGAGTCTTTTTCACAAGCTCTCCGGAAATGTCGCCGACGCGGGCCTCTTTGTGAATAAGTCGGAGGTTTTCCCCTTGCCTGCCGGGCAGGCTCACCCCTAGGCTCCGCTTATCCACCATCATCAACAGGCGGCCGAGAATAGCGTGGACAATCACAAAAACTATTTCCACCTGCATCTGATCTCCGACTCGACCGGGGAAACCTTGATCGCAGCCGGCCGGGCAGCCGCGGCGCAATTCCAGACCTATCATGCGCTGGAGCATGTCTATCCGCTGATCCGCAATCGCAAGCAGCTGATGCAGGTGCTCGAATCCATCGACACGGCCCCGGGCATCGTTCTCTATACGATCGTCGATCGCGAGCTTTCCGACATCATCAATGCCCAGTGCCAGCAAATCGGCGTGCCCTGCGTGTCCGTGCTGGAACCGATCATCGATCTGTTCCAGACCTATCTCGGCACATCGTCCCGGCGCCGGTCCGGCGCCCAGCATGTGATGGATGCCGATTATTTCGCGCGGATCGACGCGCTGAACTTCACGATGGATCATGACGACGGCCAGCTTCCGGCCGATTTCAACGATGCCGACGTCGTCCTGATCGGCATCAGCCGCACATCGAAGACGCCGACCAGCATCTATCTGGCCAATCGCGGCATCCGCACCGCGAACATTCCGATCGTGCCGGGCGTGCCCCTGCCGGAGCGGCTGCTGGAGGCGACCAAGCCGCTGGTCGTGTGCCTCATCGCGACGGCGGATCGCGTCTCTCAGGTGCGCGAACACCGGGTGCTCGGCACCACGCACGGGTTCCACGGGCAGGACTATACGGATCGGGCAGCGATCGCCGAGGAACTGAAATATGCCCGCGCGCTCTGCGCCCGCAACAACTGGCCGATCATCGACGTCACGCGACGCTCGATCGAGGAAACGGCCGCCGCCATCGTTGCCCTGAGGCCGCGCCTGCGCTAGTGCGCATCGCGATAGGGAGAGATCATCCATGACGCATCAGCTTGTCCTCGCCTCGGCGAGCCCGTTCCGGCGCATGCTGCTCGAAAATGCCGGCATCGCCTTTCGCTGGCAGGCGGCCGAGATCGACGAGCGGGCACTGGAAGAACCGCTCGCCGCCGAAGGCGCATCGCCGGAAAAAGTAGCGACCGTGCTGGCCGAGGCCAAGGCCGAATCGGTCGCCGCGGCGCTGCGCGAGGCGCAAGGGGCGGGGGAGGGTATCGCGCCCGTCGTCATCGGGTCGGACCAGACCCTGTCGCTCGGAGACCGTGTGTTTCACAAGCCGGCCTCGATGGCGGAGGCGCGAGACCATCTGCGCGCCCTGTCGGGGGCGACCCATCAGCTCAACAGCGCGATCGCCCTGCATCAGGATGGCCGGACCCTCTGGTCTCACGTCTCGACCGCCCGCTTGACGATGCGCCGTCTCGATGATGGCTTCATCGCGCGGCATCTCGCTCGCGTGGGGGAAAAGGCTCTGACCAGCGTCGGCGCGTACCAGCTGGAAGGCGAGGGGGTTCAGCTGTTCGAGGCGATCGACGGCGACTACTTCACGATCCTCGGATTGCCGATCCTGCCGCTGCTCGGCGAACTGCGGAGGCTGCGTGTCATCGATGCGTGATTCACGTGAAACATCTGTTAACCATGCCTTCGTCGCGGGCTATCCCGTCCGCCATTCGCGCTCGCCGCTGATCCATTCCCACTGGCTGAAGACCCTGGGTCTGGAAGGCAGCTACACCACGCGCGAAGTCACGCCGGCCATCTTCCCCGATTTCATCGCGCTCCTCAAATCCGGACAATCCGGCTTTGTCGGCGGCAATGTCACCATCCCGCATAAGGAGACGGTGATCGCCCATGTCGATGAGGCCGACGCGCTGAGCCGGGAAATGGGTGCGGCCAACACCGTCTGGCTGGAAGAAGGTCGGCTCAAGGCGACGAACACGGACGGCCTCGGCTTTGCCGCCAATCTCGACGCGCGGGCACCCGGCTGGGACACGGCCGAAACCGCCATCGTGCTCGGTGCGGGGGGCGCGAGCCGCGCCGTCATCCAGGCGGTGCGGGATCGCGGTGTGCGCACCATCCATGTCGTCAACCGGACGCTGCCCCGTGCCCGGGAACTCTCCGATCGCTTCGGCCGGACGCGTGTCGTCGCCCATGCCATGGCGGCGTTGCCGGAGCTTTTGCCCGAGGCCAGCCTCTTCATCAACACGACCTCGCTCGGCATGGACGGCACGCCGGTTCCCGAGTTCGATTTCACGCGCATGCCCGGCGATGCCGTCGTGACGGATATCGTCTACGTGCCCCTCGTCACACCCATTCTCGCGCAGGCGCAGGCGCAGGGTCGCACCATCGTCGATGGGCTCGGCATGTTGCTGCATCAGGCGGCGCCCGGCTTTGAAAAGTGGTTCGGTCGAAAACCTCAGGTGGACGAGACGCTGCGGGCGCTCGTCATCGCCGACATGGCGGCGCACGCATGATCGTCCTCGGGCTCACCGGATCGATCGGCATGGGCAAGTCCACCACGGCCGGGATGTTCACGGCGCTGGGCGTTCCCGTCAATGATGCCGATGCTGTCGTTCACGAACTTTATCGCGGCGAGGCCGTCTTACCCATCGAGGCCGCTTTTCCCGGCTCCACGACCGACGGTCTTGTCGATCGGGCCGCCCTCAGTGCGGCACTCGCGAAGCATCCCGAGGGCTTCAAGACCCTGGAAGCGATCGTCCACCCGCTCGTGCGGGAAAAAGAGCGGGTCTTTCTCGACCGGGAACGAGAAGCAGGCGCCCCGCTCGTGGTCCTCGATATTCCCCTGCTCTACGAAACGGGCGGGCAGGGACGGGTGGATGCGGTGGCGGTCGTCACCTGCGACGCCGCCATCCAGCGCGCCCGTGTTCTTGCCCGCCCCGGCATGACGCCGGAGAAATTCGCGCTGATCCTGTCCCGGCAAATGCCGGACAAAGAGAAACGCGCCCGTGCAAACTATGTGATCGACACCGGCCACGGACTAGACGCCGCGCGCCAAAGGGTCGAAGAGATTGTCGGCGCTCTGACCGCCCGAGCGGGATAATATTTCCCCGGGTAGACAGGCGATCGTATTCGACGGAAGGACAAGGCCATGCGGGAAATCATCTTCGATACGGAAACCACCGGCCTCGACAATCGCCAGGACCGCGTCATCGAAATCGGCGGCATCGAACTCAATGATCACTTTCCGACCGGGCGGACCTTTCATCGCTACATTCATCCCGGCGATCGCAAGGTTCATCCCGATGCGCTCGCCGTTCACGGCATCACCGACGATTTCCTGAAGGACAAGCCGGTCTTTGCCGAGATCGTGGAAGAGCTGATGGCCTTCTTCGAGGGCGCCCGCTGGGTCGCGCACAATGCCACCTTCGACATGGGCTTCATCAATGCCGAGCTGGCGCGTCTCGATCGCCCGGCGGTCTCGCAGGACCTCGTCACCGACACGTTGTCGATGGCCCGCCGCAAGCATCCGATGGGTCCCAATTCGCTCGATGCGCTCTGCCGGCGCTACGGCATCGACAACACGCACCGCACGAAGCACGGCGCGCTGCTCGACTCCGAGCTTCTCGCCGAAGTCTATATCGAGATGATCGGCGGCCGGCAGGCGGCACTGGGCCTGACGACCAAGGAAAGCCGCGCACAGGCGGAAGCCTCCGACGACCTGGTCGTCGTGCCGCGCGCGCGTCCGGCGCCCTTGCCCCCGCGCCTGGCCGAAAACGATATCGCCGCCCATGCAGCGCTCGTTAAGAAGATGGGCGAAAAGGCCATCTGGTCGCATTACGCGGTCTGAAACGAAAAACGCCCGGCCTTTTCGGACCGGGCGTTCGAGGCGTTCGGCTGGGATGCCGATCAGTTCGGGGTGCTGGACACCTGCGCGCGGACGCGGTCTTCGGCCATGCGCTGCGTGAACATCTGCGCGAAATCGATGGGGTCGATCATCAGCGGCGGGAAACCGCCATTGCGCGTCGCGTCGGCCACGATCTGGCGCGCGAAGGGGAAGAGCAGGCGCGGGCACTCGATGAAGAGCAGCGGCAGCATGTGCTCCTGCGGGAAGCCCGTGACGCGGAAGACGCCGCCATAGGTCAGCTCGACGGCAAACAGAATCTTGTCGCCATCCTTGGCTTCGGCATTCAGCGTCAGCACGACGTCGAACTCCGTATCCGTCATCGGATTGGCGTTGACATTGACGTTGATGTTGATCGCCGGAGCCTTGTCGCGGGCCTGGAGCGAGCGCGGCGCACCCGGATTTTCGAACGAGAGGTCCTTGATGTACTGGGCGAGAATGTTCAGCGACGGATTTTCGCCGGTGCCACCGTTCGTGGGTGCTGCTGTATCGGTCATGAGGCGCGTTCCTTGGAGGCGTTCGATAAATGATGCGTTGGATGGAGCGGTTCAATGGTCGAGCGCATCTATCATTTCGGGCATGCCCTTACAACCCGAGCGGCCGGGCGGGGCAGGAGCAACGCGTCTTCGGCATGCGCGCGGTCACCGCAGCCGGTCGTTCGGGTCACTGCGGTCGGGGTCCCTGGTAAATTCTGCGTCATCGAGATCGATCACGCCGGGGATGGCGCGGGGCCGGGCGCCGGCCGGATCCGGTCGCGTGCTGCTCGTCCGCGTCACCACGGTGATCCGCTTGCGCAGGAACTGCCAGACCGCTTCGCGCACGGCGGGGATGAAGAGGAGGATGCCGAAGATGTCCGTCAGGAAGCCGGGCAGGATCAGGAGAAAGGCGGCAATGACGATCATCGCGCCATGCACGATCTGCCGGCCGGGGTTCTCGCCGGTGCGCGATGCGGACTGGAGTTTCCGCAGCACACCAAGGCCTTGCGCCCGCAAGAGAAGCGCGCCGACGACGGCGGACAGGAGAATGAGACCGAGCGTGGCACCCACGCCGATCTCGCGCCCGACGACGATGAAGGTGGCGATTTCCGCCATCGGCAGGAGCAGGAAGAAGAGCGGGATCAGGGAAAGGCGCATTCGGTCCACGTGTCGGTTGGAAGGGTTGTCGTCTGCCCGATGCCGCGTGGCATCGGAGCTATAAGGCGGCATCGGATCATGCCCTGGCCATTGGTCTGCTTTGCTCGCTCTGCCGATCTGCTTTCGGCGGTCTGGCAATCTGCTCCTGGCCATTTGAATGATGGGGTCATCGCGTCTATATGGGTCTCTAAGATACATCATAAAAGCGGCATTGGTGGAAATGGGATCTTTCGACTTCGTAACATTGTTCTTTCTTGTCGCCGCGGTGATCATTTTCATCCAGCTTCGCAGCGTGCTGGGCCGTCGGACAGGCAATGAACGCCCGCCGTCCGATCCCTTCTCCGCCCGCGAACCCGTCGAGAGTTCCGACCCGACCGGCAAGGTCGTCCAGCTTCCCCGCCGCGACACTGTCGTGGACGAGGCGGCGCGCTATGCCGCGATCGATGCCTTCGCCAAGCCCGAGACCCCGCTGAACGCTTCGCTGCGCAAGATCACCGACGCCGACAACGCCTTCGACCCGAAGGAGTTCGTGAACGGTGCACGGATGGCCTATGAAATGATCGTGACCGCCTTTGCCGATGGCGACAGGAAGACCCTGAAGTCGCTCCTGTCCAAGGAGGTCTATGACGGCTTCGAGGCGGCGATCGCCGACCGCGAGGCCAAGGGCGAAATCGTCAAATCCACCTTCGTCGGCATCGAGAAGTCCGACATCGTCTCGGCCGATCTCAAGGACGGCGAAGCGATCGTCACCGTGCGGATCTTCAGCCAGCTGATCTCGGCAACCTTCGACAAGGCCGGAACGATCGTCGATGGTGATGCGGAAGCCGTCTCCGAGGTTAACGACCTCTGGACGTTTGCCCGCGACACCCGCTCGCGCGATCCGAACTGGAAGCTGATCGCGACCGAATCCGAAAACTGAGGTCCCGGGCGTCCGGGCATTTGCGCGGGCCTGTTGAGAGAGATAGGGATCGCCGATGGATTTCGCGCTGCGCAAGGTCGCCTTTTCGGATCTGCCCGGCTGGGCAGGCGACGATCCGTCGGATCTCCTGCCAGCCCTGCGCCGGTGCCGGCACCATGTCGAGACGGTCAAGCCCCACCGGTCCGGATCGCTCGGCATATCCTCGCACGATCTCCTGCCGGCCTTCCATGCCGCCGATGCGGTGGACGTACGGGATGCCGCCGCCGCCCGCACCTTCTTCGAGGAACACTTCCAGCCCTTCGCCATCGCGCGTCGCGACGGGCGGCCGGGCTTTGTCACCGCCTTCTTCGAGCCGACCGTTGCCGTCAGCCGGGTACGAACGGCCGAATATGCCTATCCCTTCTATCGCCGGCCGGACGATCTGGTCGATCTCGACGCGGCCAACCGCCCGGCCGGGCTGGACGAGAGCTTTGTCTTCGCCCGACGCGTGGGAGACCGGATCGAGGAATATCCCGACCGGCGCGCGATCGAGACCGGCTGTCTCGCCGGCCGCGGGCTGGAGATCGCCTTTGCCCGCTCGAAGAGCGACGTCTTCTTCGCCCATGTCCAGGGGGCCGCGCGTCTCCTTTTTCCGGACGGCTCTTCGGAGCGCATCACCTATGCCGGCAAAAGCGGCCATCCCTTCTCGGCCATCGGCCGCCTGCTGATCGACCGCGGCGAGATCGATGCGGCGACCGTATCCATGCAGTCGATCAAGGCCTGGCTCGATACCCATCCCGAGGAGGCCGACGCGGTGATGTGGCACAATCGTTCCTTCATCTTCTTCCGCGAGGCCGCGGTCGAGGATCCTGCGCTCGGACCCGTGGCCGCCGCCAAGGTGCCCCTGGTGCCGGGACGCTCGCTGGCGGTCGATCGGTTGATCCATACCTTCGGTGTGCCGTTCTTCATCGCGAGCGACAGCCTCACCCGCATCGACGACGGCCGTCCGTTCCGCCGGCTGATGCTGGCTCTCGACACGGGCACGGCCATCGTCGGTCCGGCCCGCGGCGATATCTTCACCGGGTCGGGCGACGAGGCCGGCGAGCGGGCGGGCGCGGTGCGCAACGATGCGGACTTTTTCATTTTGATTCCGAAGGCGGCGGCGGCAAGATACGAGGCATGACGAGGAAGAAGACGCTTTCGAGCGAAGACCGCATTCTCTGGGGCAAGGTCGCCCGCTCGACGCGCGCGCTTCCCGGGCGCATGGAACTGCTCGCGCTCTTCGAGGGAGAGGACGCGCCGGCAAAGCCTGCCGAACCTGTGCCCGTGCCTGCAGCGAAGGCGGTACGGGAGCCCGTGCCCGTCGCCAGGGTCGAAACGCCGCGACGTCACCAGCCGCTGGAAAAGCCGGTCAAGCGGAAGCTCGCCAAGGGACACCTGCCGATCGATGCCCGCATCGACCTTCACGGCATGGCGCAATCGGAAGCGCATGGCCTTCTGCTCCGCTTCATCGCGCGGGCGCATGATCACGGCCTGCGGCATGTTCTCGTCATCACCGGCAAGGGCACGTCGATGGGCAGCGAAGGCGCGTTGAAACGGGCGGTACCGCTCTGGTTCTCGTTGCCCGATTTCCGCCCGCTGATTTCCTCCTACGAGCCCGCTGCGCGCAATCATGGCGGCGAAGGCGCGCTCTATGTCCGCCTGTCGCGGCACGGCGTCTCGCGGCACGGCTCCGGCCCCACGGCATGACGCCCTTCGGTGAGGAGATGGTTCGCCTGCGCGCCGAGCGCGGGGTGACGCAGAAGCAGATGGCGCAGGCGCTCAACGTGTCCGCCGCCTATCTCTCGGCGCTCGAGCACGGCCGCCGCGGCACGCCGAGCTTCGACTTCCTCCAGCGGGTCGCCGGCTACTTCCACATCATCTGGGACGAGGCGGACGCCCTGTTCGCGCTTGCGGCGCAGTCGAACCCGCGCGTTACCGTCGATACATCGGGTCTCCCCGCCGCGCACACCATCCTGGCCAACCGTCTGGCGGCCCGGATCCGTCATCTTCCCGACCAGACGGTTGTGGATATCACGCAACTTTTGGACAATGCGCAGAAGGGTGCTAAAGATGGTGCCTGAAATGCTCTCCGGCAAATGAGCCTGGCGATCTTGCCTGGGGAGCTGCGAGAAAAACGGAAGAACCCACCCCACGATCCCGCTGCCGCCGGGTCGTTTTCAAGTCCCGTTTCCGGCCCGCAACCATCTCTCAAATATGGAACCGGACCCGGAAATGCCTATATTCAGACGATTGCCGGCACGCTGATTCGTTCTCCCGGATTCCCGCATGGCCCGGCGATCGCAGGGCAAGCGCGGAACACGCCGTAACAATGGAAAGACCCGACCTCTATGACCGAACTGCCTGATGCCGCAACCGGCGCGAATGCCGAATATGGTGCCGATTCCATCAAGGTTCTCAAGGGTCTCGATGCCGTGCGCAAGCGGCCGGGCATGTATATCGGCGATACCGACGACGGTTCGGGCCTGCACCACATGGTCTACGAGGTCGTGGACAACGCCATCGACGAAGCGTTGGGCGGCTATGCCGATCTCGTGACGGTGACGCTGAATGCGGATGGCTCCGTGACCGTGACCGACAATGGCCGCGGCATCCCGACCGACATCCACAAGGAGGAGGGCGTGTCCGCCGCCGAGGTCATCATGACCCAGCTGCATGCGGGCGGCAAGTTCGACCAGAATTCCTACAAGGTCTCTGGCGGTCTCCATGGCGTCGGCGTGTCCGTGGTCAATGCGCTCTCCGTTTCGCTCAAGCTGAAGATCCGTCGCGTCGGCAAGATCCACGAGATGAGCTTCACCCACGGCGTGGCCGATGGCCCGCTGCAGGTGACCGGCGACAGCGGCGGCACGACGGGCACGGAAGTCACCTTCCTGCCGAGCACCGATACCTTCACGCAGGTCGAGTTCGACTATGGAACGCTGGAGCATCGCCTGCGCGAGCTCGCCTTCCTCAATTCCGGCGTCCGCATCGTTCTCACGGACAAGCGCCACTCCGACATCAAGCAGGAAGAGATGATGTATGACGGCGGCCTCGAGGCCTTCGTCGTCTATCTCGACCGCGCCAAGAAGCCCCTGGTTACGCGGCCGGTCTCCATCCGCGGCGAGAAGGACGGCATCACCGTCGAGGTCGCGATGTGGTGGAACGACAGCTACCACGAGAACATGCTCTGCTTCACCAACAACATCCCCCAGCGCGACGGCGGCACGCATATGGCCGGCTTCCGCGGCGCGCTGACGCGCCAGGTGACGTCCTATGCCGACCAGTCGGGCATCACCAAGCGGGAGAAGGTGACGCTTCAGGGCGAGGATTGCCGCGAAGGCCTGACCGCCGTGCTTTCCGTCAAGGTTCCCGATCCGAAGTTCTCCTCGCAGACCAAGGACAAGCTCGTCTCGTCGGAAGTGCGTCCCGTGGTCGAAAGTCTCGTCAACGAGGCGCTGAGCACCTGGTTCGAAGAACATCCGGCCGATGCGAAGATCCTCGTCGGCAAGGTGGTGGAAGCCGCCGCCGCCCGCGAGGCCGCCCGCAAGGCGCGCGAGCTGACCCGCCGCAAAGGCGCGCTCGACATCTCCTCGCTGCCCGGCAAGCTGGCCGACTGCTCGGAGCGCGACCCCTCCAAATCCGAACTCTTCCTCGTCGAAGGGGACTCCGCCGGCGGCTCCGCCAAGCAGGGACGCTCGCGCGAGAACCAGGCCATTCTGCCGCTGCGCGGCAAGATCCTCAACGTCGAGCGCGCGCGCTTCGACAAGATGCTCTCCAGCCAGGAAATCGGCACGCTGATCACGGCGCTCGGCACGTCGATCGGCAAGGACGAGTTCAACCCGGAAAAGCTGCGCTACCACAAGATCATCATCATGACGGACGCCGACGTGGACGGCGCGCATATCAGGACGCTGCTGCTCACCTTCTTCTTCCGCCAGATGCCGGAACTGATCGAGCGCGGCCACCTCTACATCGCCCAGCCGCCGCTCTACAAAGTCACGCGCGGCAAGTCGGCCCAGTATCTGAAGGACGAGAAGGCTTTCGAGGAGTATCTGATCTCGATGGGCCTGGAAGAAGCGCGGCTGGAGCTCGGCTCCGGCGAAGTGCGCGCCGGGCAGGATCTGCGCGAAGTCATCACCGATGCGCTGCGCTTGCGCGCGCTCATCGACGGTCTGCATTCCCGCTACAGCCGCTCGGTCGTCGAGCAGGCGGCGATTGCCGGTGCACTCAATCCGGAACGCCTGCGCGACGACGAGAAATCCGCGGTCATCGCGCGCGAACTCGCCGAGCGGTTGGATCTCATCGCCGAGGAAACCGAACGCGGCTGGAGCGCCGAGATCGCCGGTGACGGCGGCCTGCGGCTCGAGCGCATGGTTCGCGGCGTCAAGGAACTGGCCTTCCTCGACATGGCGCTGATCGCCTCGCAGGATGCGCGGCTGATCGACCAGTTGAACGCCAAGCTGCACGACATCTACGCCGTTCCGCCCGTGCTGCGGCGCAAGGAAGGCACGCAGGAGATCAGCGGTCCGCGCGCGTTGCTCGACGCCATCTTCGCCAGCGGCCGCAAGGGTCTTTCCATGCAGCGCTACAAGGGTCTGGGCGAAATGAATGCCGAACAGCTCTGGGAAACGACGCTCGACCCGAACGTCCGCTCGCTGCTGCAGGTCCGCGTCAACGATGCGACCGATGCCGACAGCCTGTTCTCCCGCCTCATGGGCGACGAAGTGGAGCCGCGTCGCGACTTCATCCAGGAGAACGCACTGAACGTGGCGAACCTCGATATCTGACGGACGTCCTTCGTCAGGAAATGGCATTGAAAAGGCCCTCGCAACCGAATGGTTGCGAGGGCCTTTTGCTGTCTGTCTCAGGCCTTGAGACGGATGCCGATCAGTCGGCCTTGAAGCTGCCGTTGAAGGCGAGTTCGGAGAGCGGGCGGCGGGGGCTCGGGGTTTCTCGAGCCTGCAGACCTTCCGGCAGCACCGACTTGTCGCCGACCCGGCCGATCGCAACACCCGCCTCGACGCGGTAGCCTTCGGGAATGCCGAGGATCTCCGCAGCCTTGTCGAAATGGATGCCGGTCATGCCGTGCGCCTGGTAGCCGAGCAGCATGGCCTGATGGGCGATGGCACCCCAGGCCGAGCCGGCATCGAAGCTATGGCTGTAGGACGGCTTGGATTCGGTGGAGCCCGGTGCCGTGAAGTGCGTCTTGGAGATGATGATCACCAGTGCGGAGGCCGATTTCGCCCAGCTCTGGTTGAAATCGTTGAGGATCGGGAGAAGCGTGTCCCATTCCGGCGTGCCGCGCAGCGCGTAGGAAAAGCGCCAGGGCTGCGAGTTGAAGGCCGACGGCGCCCAGCGGCCGGCTTCGAGAATCGTGAGAAGCTGGGCCTCGTCCATCGTCTCGTCCTTGAACGCGCGGGGCGACCAGCGGTCGAGAAAGCTTGCTTCGATCGGATGGTCGGCCTGTCGGAAATTGCTCGACGTGGTCATGGTTCTGGTCCTTCGCGTGGGTCGGCCGCTGAGCCAGCGGTTGCCGAGGGGAAAAGCATGGGCGCAACGGAGAGCGCACCGCACCATCTAGTAAGTCCACGCCGTTCCCGACAAGATGCTTTTGGCGAATAGAGTGTCTTCGCCATGGAGACGATTGCCATGTGCCCTATCTGAAACGGGTGAGGGCGAGAAGGAGAGCGACGTGCCGGCACCGGTCAACCCATTCAAGGCGGCGCTGAACGAGCGGCGCTTCCAGCTCGGATTCTGGGTGGCGCTGGCCAGCCCCTATGCGGCGGAGGTCGTGTCCGGCAGCGGCTATGACTGGTTGCTGATCGACGGCGAGCATGCCCCGAACGACATTCCCTCGCTGGCGGCGCAGGTCCAGGCGCTCAAAGGCTCGCAGAGCCATGCGGTCGTGCGCTTGCCGGTGGGCGAGACCTGGATGATCAAGCAGATTCTCGATGCCGGCGCCCAGACCGTCATGATCCCGATGGTGGAAACCGTCGAGGACGCCGAGCGGCTGGTGCGGGCGGTGCGCTATCCGCCGCACGGCGACCGCGGCGTCGGCGCAGCGCTTGGCCGCGCCTCCCGCTTCAGCCGCATCGGCGACTATCTGGAAACGGCCGACCGCGAAATCTGCCTGATCGTCCAGATCGAGAGCCGGGCAGGTCTCGACGCTCTCGACCGGATCGCCGCGATCGACGGCATCGACGGATTGTTCATCGGTCCGTCCGATCTCGCCGCCGACATGGGCCTTCTCGGGCAGCCGGGCCATGCCGATGTCACGGCCGCCATTCGCGATGCCTTCGCGCGGATCGCCCGCGCCGGCAAGGCGTCGGGCATCATGACGCTGAACCTCGATCAGGCGCGGCTCTACCGCACGCTGGGCGCGGACTTCATGGCGATCGGCACGGATGTCACGACACTGGTGGAAGCAACGACCCGGCTGCGTCGCCAATATCAGGGCGAGGACACGCAAGGCCCGGCAGGTTCAACCGGGTATTGAGAAGGCTTAGCGACTTGTCAATGCCTGGAGGCGCACACTGCGGTCGGAGAATAACGGAGGATTTCAAGATGATGGGAGGAAAACGTCTTGCAACAGTTTCGCACCGGCCCGGCGTGATACTCTGACGCACTTGCCGCACTGCACAAGAGAGCGTAGCCTGTAATATTAGAGGAATATGAAACGGAGACGTTACGCCAGAACTGTCTCCGCTCATGGTAAAAAGGAGTTTGCATCCAATGTTTTACCAGTTCTACGAGCTGAACCACGCGATCATGGCCCCCTGGCGTGCCGCTGCCGACGCGATGCGTCTGGCCTATAGCAATCCGCTCAATCCGCTATCGCAAACCTATCTCGGCCGCACCGCCGCCGCCGGCCTGGAAGTCTTCGAGCGCTCGACACGTCGCTACGGAAAGCCGGAATTCGGCCTGTACGAGACGATCATCGACGGCGAGCCGATTTCGATCGACGAGAAGATCGTCTGGCGTCAGCCCTTCTGCAATCTCATTCACTTCGAGCGCGTTCTCGAAAAGCCGGCCCGGTCCGATCCGCGCGTCCTGATCGTCGCCCCGATGTCCGGCCATTACGCGACCCTTCTGCGCGGCACCGTAGAAGCGCTGCTGCCGACCTCCGACATCTACATCACCGACTGGATCGACGCCCGCATGGTGCCTCTGACCGAGGGGACCTTCGATCTCGACGACTACATCGAATACGTCATCGAGATCCTGCATTTCCTCGGGCCCGATACGCATGTCGTCGCGGTCTGCCAGCCGGCCGTGCCCGTTCTCGCGGCGGCTGCCATCATGGAAGGCCGGGGCGATGCGCTGTCGCCGGCCTCGATGACGCTGATGGGCGGGCCGATCGACACGCGGATCAACCCGACGGCCGTCAACCAGCTCGCCAAGGACAAGCCGATCGAGTGGTTCCGCGACAATGTCGTGATGCCCGTTCCCTTTCCGCAGCCGGGCTTCATGCGGCCGGTCTATCCCGGCTTCCTCCAGCTTTCCGGCTTCATGTCGATGAACCTCGACAGGCATATCAATGCCCAGAAGGAATTCTTCGACCATCTCGTCAAGCACGACGGCGATGCGGCGGAGAAGCACCGCGAGTTCTACGACGAATATCTCGCGGTAATGGACCTGACCGCCGAATTCTACCTGCAGACCGTCGATGTCGTGTTCATGCAGCATGCCTTGCCGAAGGGCGAGATGATGCATCGGGGCGAGCGGGTGGATACGCATGCTATCCGTAAGGTGGCTTTGCTGACGGTGGAGGGCGAGAACGACGACATCTCCGGCGCGGGTCAGACGGAGGCGGCGCAGACCATCTGTTCCAACATTCCCGACCATATGCGGATGCACTACGTGCAGCCGGATGTCGGCCATTACGGCGTGTTCAACGGGTCGCGTTTCCGTCGGGAAATCGCGCCGCGCATCACCGCCTTCCAGCGCGAGCACGGCCACAAGGCTGCAGCCGTCAAGGTCATCAAGGGCGGAAAAACCGCTTAAAGGCTGGAAAGCGGACGGAAACATCAAAAAATGGTGAGATCGGGCAAGCCCTTGCCCGATTTCTGATCGGTTCGTCTTGCGATGGAATGGACCTGTTCCCACATCCTTACAAGCGGGTTCGACGATCGAACCCTCCATTGACGAGGACTTAATCTCCATGAATCAGAATGCCTTGATCCGTCCTGACTGGACGCCCGCGACCATTGCGTTGATGGTTCTCGGCTTCGTCGTCTTCTGGCCGCTTGGCCTCGCCATGCTCGCCTACATTATCTTCGGCGAACGCCTGAAATCCTTCAAGCGCGACGCGAACGCCTCCGTCGATACCGTCTTCTCCACCGTCAAAGGCGGGTTCGGCGGCTTCGGCAAGACGGGCTTCTCGCGCGGCACCTTCCGCGCCGGCCACACCGGCAACGTCGCCTTCGACGACTGGCGCGAAGCCGAGCTGGCGCGTCTCGATGAAGAGCGCCGCCGTCTGGATGACATGCGCGAAGATTTCGACGCCTATGTCCGCGAACTGCGCCGCGCCAAGGACCAAGACGATTTCGACCGCTTCATGCGCGAGCGCAACACGCCGTCGAACGGCCCGGTCACCGGTTACACCGGCAACTGATCCGGAACGCGCCGTCGGATGATGGCGCCCCCATGGAAATGCGCCGGCCTTCCTCTTGCGGGAAGGCCGGCTTTTTCATGCCGGTCCCGAGGCGGAAATCCCGCGAATCATCTATCAGGAACCCATGTTTCCTCTGCTGCTCAAGCCCGTTCGCCGCAAGAAGCCGGCCGCACCTGTCAAACCGGTGACGAAGACCGTCGTGAAGACGCTGACCGTGGACGGGCGGGCGCTTCCTCTGACGATCCGGCAGAACCCGAGGGCGACACGGATGACGCTGCGGATCGAGCCGGGTGGTCGCGCCCTCAAGATGACCATTCCGACCGGCCTGCCCGAACGCGAGATCACTCAGTTTCTCGACCGCCATCAGGCGTGGCTGGCCAGCCGGCTGGCACGCTTCTCCGGCGAGAGCGTGCTGGAAGAGGGCGGCATCATCTTCGTGCGCGGCGTGGCGCACCGCATTGAGCGCACGGGGCGGCTCCGCGGCGTGACGGAAAGCGTCGTGGTCGATGACGAGGCCGTGCTGCGGGTGAGCGGCGCGTCGGAACATCTCGGCCGCCGCATCGCCGATTTCCTGAAGAAGGAAGCCCGCAGGGATCTGGAGCAGCTGGCGCCGGCTCATGCGCTGAACGTGGGGCGACGGATCAAGTCGATGACGCTGCGCGACACGCGAAGCCGCTGGGGGTCCTGCGCCGTGGATGGCGCGCTGAATTTCTCCTGGCGCATCGTTATGGCGCCGCCTTATGTCATCGATTATCTCGCCGCCCATGAGGTCGCGCACCTCAAGGAAATGAACCACGGCCCGAACTTCTGGGCGCTCTGCGAGCGGCTCTGCCCGCACACGGCCGATGCCCGTCACTGGCTGAAGCGCAACGGCACGCTGCTGCACGCCATCGACTTCACCTGATCGCGTCCTGCGACAACGGCCTGGGCCCTTGTTTTGGCTCGACTCGCAGGCCGATTCATGCAAATGCGGTGCCTTATGACCATCGATGTCAAGATCTGCGGATTGAAGACCGCCGAGGCCGTCGACAAGGCGGTTGCCTTGGGCGCGAACCATGTCGGCTTCATATTTTTCGAGAAGAGCCCGCGCAATATCGAGCCGGACGATGCCGCGCGGCTGGCCGACCGGATTCGCGGCCGGGCAAAGATCGTCGCCGTGACGGTGGATGCGGATAACGACACGCTGGACGAGATCGTCTCGTCGCTGGATCCCGACATCCTGCAGCTTCACGGCCACGAGACCGCCGCACGCGCGCTGGACATCCGTGCCATCTACGGCCGGCCTGTGATGAAGGCATTTTCGGTGCGCGAGGCCGACGACCTGCGCGCGGTGGATGCCTATATCGGCATTGCCGACCGGTTTCTGTTCGACGCCAAGGCGCCCAAGGGGTCCGACCTTCCGGGCGGCAATGGCGTGGCGTTCGACTGGACGCTCCTCCATGCGCTTGACGCCGAGGTGGATTACATGCTTTCCGGCGGCCTCAATGCCGGAAACATCCGCGAGGCCCTGGCGATGACGGGCACGCGCGCGATCGACATCTCCTCCGGAGTGGAGCGCGCACCCGGCGTCAAGGACATCGGGCGGATGGAAGAGTTTTTCGATGCCGTTGCACAGGCTTGCGCTGAGCCTTTCCGGTCAAGGAGCACGACGTGAATCAGACCCCTCTACCCAATTCCTTCCGTTCCGGCCCCGACGAGGATGGTCGTTTCGGCATTTTCGGCGGCCGCTTCGTCGCGGAAACGCTGATGCCGCTAATCCTCGAGCTTGAAGCCGAATGGGAGAAGGCAAAGACCGATCCCGCCTTCAAGGCCGAGCTGGAACACCTCAACACCCATTATACCGGCCGTCCGAGCCCGCTCTATTTTGCCGAGCGGCTGACGGCGGAACTGGGTGGCGCGAAGGTCTATTTCAAGCGCGACGAGCTGAACCACACCGGTTCGCACAAGATCAACAACTGCCTCGGCCAGATCCTGCTCGCCAAGCGCATGGGCAAGACCCGCATCATCGCGGAAACCGGCGCCGGCCAGCATGGCGTGGCGACGGCGACCGTCGCGGCCCGCTTCGGCCTTCCCTGCGTCGTCTACATGGGCGCGACCGACGTCGAGCGCCAGTCGCCGAACGTCTTTCGCATGAAGCTGCTCGGTGCCGAAGTGCGTCCCGTCACGGCCGGCCACGGCACGCTGAAGGACGCGATGAACGAGGCCCTGCGCGACTGGGTCACCAATGTCGACGACACCTACTATCTGATCGGCACCGCTGCCGGCCCGCATCCCTATCCGGAAATGGTGCGCGACTTCCAGGCCGTCATCGGCCGGGAAACGCGCGAGCAGATGCTGGCCATGGAAGGCCGCCTGCCGGACATGCTGGTTGCCGCCGTCGGCGGCGGCTCCAACGCCATCGGTCTCTTCCATCCGTTTCTCGACGACGCCAGCGTCAAGATCGTCGGCGTGGAAGCCGGCGGCAAGGGCCTCGACGGCGAGGAACACTGTGCCTCGCTGACGGCGGGCTCGCCGGGCGTTCTTCACGGCAACCGCACCTATCTGCTGCAGGACAAGGACGGACAGATCAAGGAAGGCCACTCCATCTCCGCCGGCCTCGACTATCCCGGCATCGGCCCCGAGCATTCCTGGCTGAAGGATGCCGGTCGCGTCGAATACGTGCCGATCATGGATCATGAGGCGCTCGAAGCCTTCCAGCTCCTGACCCGCATCGAAGGCATCATTCCCGCGCTCGAGCCGAGCCATGCGCTGGCCGAAGTCATCAAGCGGGCGCCGACGATGGACAAGGACCAGATCATCGTGATGAACCTCTGCGGACGCGGCGACAAGGATATCTTCACCGTCGGCAAGCTGCTCGGAATGGGACTGTAAGAACATGAGCGCACGTTTCGACAGGACCTTCGCCAAGGCGGCCGCCGAGCATCGGCCGGTGCTCGTCACCTACATCATGGGGGGCGATCCGGATTTCGACACATCCCTGTCGATCATGAAGGCGCTGCCCTCGGCCGGCTCCGACATCATCGAGCTCGGCATGCCCTTCTCCGACCCGATGGCGGATGGCCCGGCGATCCAGCTGGCCGGCCAGCGCGCCCTGCGCGGCGGCCAGACGCTCGAAAAAACGCTGGAGCTGTCCCGCCAGTTCCGCAAGACGGATACGGACACGCCGATCGTCATGATGGGCTACTACAATCCGATCTACATCTATGGCGTCGATCGCTTTCTCGACAACGCGCTTGCCGCCGGCATCGACGGCCTGATCGTCGTGGATCTGCCGCCGGAAATGGACGACGAGCTCTGCCTGCCCGCTCTCAGAAAGGGCATCAGCTTCATCCGGCTGGCAACGCCCACGACGGACGGGCGGCGCCTGCCCAAGGTTCTCGAAAACACCTCTGGCTTCGTCTATTACGTTTCCATGAACGGCATCACCGGCTCGGCGCTGCCGGAGCCGGCCCTGGTCGGCGGCGCCGTGGCGCGCATCAAGGAGCATACCAACCTGCCGGTCTGCGTCGGCTTCGGCGTCAAGACGGCCGAGCATGCCCGCGCCATCGGCGCCTCTGCCGACGGCGTGGTCGTCGGTACCGTCATCATCAATCAGGTCGCCTCCAGCCTCACCGAAGACGGTCAGGCAACGGGTGCGACCGTTCCGGGCGTGGAGGCCCTCGTCTGTGGCCTTTCGGCCGGCGTCCGGGCCGCACGTCTTGCCGCAGCCGAATAATCGCCCACATTCAGGGCAATGACAGGCTGAACGATTTCAGGAGTTTCATGTGAACTGGATTACCAACTACGTTCGCCCGAAGATCAATTCGATGCTCGGCCGCCGCGAGGTTCCGGAAAACCTTTGGATCAAGTGCCCGGAAACGGGCGAGATGGTGTTTCACCGCGATCTCGAAGAAAACAAATGGGTCATTCCCGCATCCGGCTTCCACATGAAGATGCCGGCCAAGGCGCGCCTGAAGGATCTGTTCGATGATGGCGTCTACGAGGCCCTGCCGCAGCCGAAGGTGGCGCAGGACCCGCTGAAGTTCCGCGACTCGAAGAAATACACTGACCGCCTGCGCGACAGCCGTGCCAAGACCGAGATGGAGGATACGATCCTCGCCGGTGTTGGCACCGTCGAGGGCCTGAAGCTCGTGGCCGTCGTGCATGAATTTGCCTTCATGGGCGGCTCGCTCGGCATCGCCGCCGGTGAGGCGATCATCAAGGCCTTCGAGCGCGCGATCGCCGAAAAGTGCCCGCTCGTCATCTTCCCGGCCTCGGGCGGCGCCCGTATGCAGGAAGGCATCCTCTCGCTCATGCAGCTGCCGCGCACCACCGTGGCCGTGCAGATGCTGAAGGAAGCGGGCCTTCCCTATATCGTTGTCCTGACGAACCCGACGACCGGCGGCGTCACCGCGTCCTATGCCATGCTCGGCGATCTGCATCTGGCGGAGCCGGGTGCCGAAATCTGCTTTGCCGGCAAGCGCGTCATCGAGCAGACCATCCGCGAAAAGCTCCCCGAGGGCTTCCAGACGTCGGAATATCTGATGGATCACGGCATGATCGACATGGTCATCAAGCGTCACGACATTCCTTCGACGCTCGCACGCGTGCTGAAGATCATGCTCAAGAAGCCGGTCGATGTCGTCAAGCGTACCGTCGAGCCCGAGATCGTCGTTCCCCCGGCAGCCGTGCCGGTTGCGGCCGGCGTTTAAGGTCTGCGATGACCGTTGCGGCAAGCGAAGCCACGCAGGAGATCGACAAGCTCCTTGCCCTTCATCCCAAAGGCTTCGATCTGTCGCTCGAGCGCGTCACCCGCCTCCTCGACAGGCTCGGCAACCCGCAGGACCGGCTGCCGCCCGTCATTCACGTGGCCGGCACCAATGGCAAGGGGTCCGTCTCGGCCTTCTCCAGGGCGATCCTGGAGGCGGCGGGTCTCTCCGTCCATGTCCACACCTCGCCGCACCTCGTCAGCTGGCATGAGCGCTATCGCCTCGGCGTCAAGGGCGGTCGCGGTGCCTATGCCACGGACGCGGTTCTCGCAGAGGCGGTGCGCCGCGTGGGTGCTGCCAATCGCGGCGAGACCATCACCGTCTTCGAAATCCTGACCGCCGTCACCTTCGTCCTGTTCTCCGAGCATCCCGCCGATGTCGCGATCGTCGAGGTCGGCCTCGGCGGTCGTTTCGATGCGACGAACGTCATCACGGCGCCGGCCGTCTCCACGATCATGCCGATTTCGCTCGATCATCAGGCCTATCTCGGCGATCGTGTCGAACTGATCGCTGCCGAAAAGGCCGGCATCATGAAGCGCGGCTGTCCCGTCGTCATCGGGCAGCAGGAGGAGGAGGCCGCGCGCGACGTGCTGGTCGCCACCGCCGAGCGGCTGCGCTGCCCCGTGTCCGTTTACGGACAGGACTTCATGGCGCATGAGGAGTTCGGCCGCCTGATCTATCAGGACGATGCCGGACTGATTGACCTGCCGCTGCCGCGCCTGCCCGGCCGGCATCAATATGCCAATGCCGCCGCAGCCATCCGCACGATCCGCGCCGCCGGTTTCGATCCGTCGGACGCGGCGATCGAGAAAGGCCTGACGACGGTCGAATGGCCCGGCCGCCTGCAGCGGCTCACCAGCGGACGGCTGGCGGAACGCGCACCGAAACGCGCCGAAATCTGGGTGGATGGTGGCCACAACCCCGGTGCCGGCAAGGTGATCGCCGAGACGATGGCCAATCTCGAGGAGCGCGACCCGCGGCCTCTGTTCCTCATCATCGGCATGCTCAACACCAAGGATCCCGCCGGCTACTTCCAGTCCTTCTCCGGCCTTGCGGAACAGGTCTTCACCGTGCCGATCCGCGGTTCGGACGCCGGTATCGACCCGGTGGCGCTGGCGGAAGACGCAGCGGCCCAGGGCCTCGAGGTCGAGCCGGTTTCTTCGGTCGCGGAAGCGCTGGCCGTTATCTCGGGCCTGTTCGAAGACCAGCCGGTCGCCCCGCGCATCCTCATCGGCGGTTCGCTCTATCTCGTCGGCAATGTCCTCGCCGACAACGGCACGCCGCCGCGCTGAATGGCGGCAATGGAAAAAACGGCATGAAAAAACCCGGCTGCGAAGGCCGGGTTTTCCATATGTCGTATCGCACGATCCAGCGGACGCCTATGCGGCGGCGTTGGTGATCCACGAGGTCAGCGCGGTCTTCGGTGCGGCACCGACCTTGATGTCGGCAACCTCGCCGGCCTTGAAGAGGGCGAGCGTCGGAATCGAGCGCACGCCGTACTGGGCGGCAATCTCGGGGTTCTCGTCGATGTTGATCTTGGCGACCTTGACCTTACCGGCCATCTCGTTGGAGATTTCCTCGAGGCTGGGCGCGATCATCTTGCACGGACCGCACCATTCCGCCCAGAAATCGACGATAACCGGCTCCTGTGCATTGAGAACTTCATCCTGAAAATTGGATGTATCGACTTTCACGGTCGCCATGATGCGCTCCTCATTCCTATGGTGCGGGTAACCCGCGGGGCATGATCAGGATGTGATGATCCGGACCCTGCATTTCAATGTCCGGTATCTCATTTTGTGGCGAGGTCCACAAGCGCGGCATCGAGAAGCGCCTCCGGCAGCTCGATTGCCGTTGGGCCCTCGGTGAAGACGAGGATGCAGCGGAACCGATGGGCCGGGTAGAGCGGCCGCAGGATCTCCCGGTAGATCGCAAGCTGCGTGCGGTAGACGTTCGGTACGGCGCCGACGTCGCCGGGCACGGTCCGGTTCGTCTTGAAGTCCGCGATTACGACACAGTTCTCGGCAACCGCCAAACGGTCGATCCGGCCGGAGACGGCGTGTTCGCGCACACCGAGCCGAAGCGTGCCCATGATCGAGACCTCGGCACGGCTGGAGCTGGAGAAAAGCGCGGAAAGTGCGGGATCGTCGATGACGGCAAGAACGGACCGCACGATGCCGTCCCGCTGCGCCTCGCTCCAGTTGGGGGCGGCGCGCGACAGATAACGTGCGGCATTGGCTTCGCGCGCCTCCGGCGGCCGCGCAGGCAGAACCTGCAGCAACCGATGCAGGATTGCGCCGCGCAACAGAGACGGTCCCGTGGCCTTGTCGTCGAGAAAGAGGCGCGAACCGGTGATCGTGTCCGCCGCGTCCGCCTCCACTGTGAAACCTGCGCCCGAAGGACTCAAGGGCCGGGGAAGGTGGCGCTGTGGCGGCAGGGGTTCAAGCAGCGCTTGCGGCAAGCTGCCGACGTCATCGGCCGCGATATCGACCTCTGCGGGCTCGATGTCGAAATCCGTCCGCTTGGTCAGCGCATGCCAGCGCGCGCCGCTCCATTGCAGCCCGGCCACCGAGAAATCGACGGGCACCAGCCGGCCTTCCGCATCCGCGGCCAGACCGGCGCGCACCATGGCGTGCCAGCTTTCCGGATTGTCGAGCTTGCCGCGATAGCCGCAGACGATCAGGCGGTCGGCTGCCCGCGTCATGCCGACATAGAGCAGCCGACGATACTCCTCCTCGGCACTTGCCTTCAGTCGCTGCGTATCGCTGTCGATCAGGCTGTTGGAGGGTGCCCGCGGCGGCCGCCAGACGGGAATGGTCGAGGCCTCCCCGTCGGCACCGCGCCCGTGCGGCGACGGCACCATGCGGAGTGCCGGAACATGCTGATTGTTGAACGCCTTGCCGCTGCCATCGACCAGGAACACGACCGGCGCCTCCAGGCCCTTTGCCGCATGAACGGTCATGACGCGAACCTCGTTGCGCTCCTTGTCCTGCTCCCGCTTGATGGTCGGCGCCTCCAGTTCGAGGCCGGAAATGAAGCTCTGCAGACCGGGAAGCCCGTTGGCCTCGTGATCGAGGCAGAAGGTGAGGAACTCGTCGAGAATGTCGCTGACCTCGCTGCCGAGCCGCGACAGGAACGCCGCCCGCCCGCCATCGGCGCCCAGCAGGCGCGCATAGAGGTCATAGACCGAGAGCGTATCCGCCAGCGTCCGGTAGGTCGCCAGCCGCGCAACGACCGGCGCGAGCGCCGGATCGGGTGACGCCTGGAGCGCGCTCCAGAGGCTGTGGCCGAGGGGGCGCAGGGTTGCAGCGTCCGCCAGCACCTCCTCGGTCACGGCGAAGAGCGGGCTCTTCAGCACCGCGGCCAGCGACAGGTCGTCCTGCGGCAGGAGCAGAAACCGGCCGAGCGCCATCAGATCCTGAACGGCGATATGCGCCGTCAGCACCAGCCGGTCGGCACCCGCGACAGGGATGTCGTGCCGCGTCTTCAGGGCCCGCATCAGCGCGTTCACGAAGGCATCGCGCTTGCGCACCAGCACGATCACGTCGCCCGGCCGCATGACACGGCGCGTGGTCTTCTCGATGATGGTCTCGGTGCCGATCCAGTGCGCCAGCGTCGCTGCGATGCGTTCGGCCAGAATGTTGGCCGGCGCATGTTCCGGCGTCGCATCGAAGGCTGCGGTCCAGTCCTCCTCCTCGAGGCTCGGTGCAGGGGCGATCATGTCCCAGATCTCGACCAGACCCGGATGGCCGACGCGGTTCGAGGCGTGCACGACGGGTTCGTTGCGGGCGCTGAGGCCGCGCGCATGGGCTGGCTCCCGAAACACCGTGTCGACGGCGGACAGCACGTCCTCGGTCGAGCGGAAGGAAAGCTGCAGCTGCACGGGGCTGAAAGCGAGCCCGCTCGCATCGATCCGCCGCTTCGCCGCGCGCGCCTCTTCCGAAAAGCGCTCCGGCCGCGCGCCCTGGAACGAGTAGATCGACTGCTTCTCGTCGCCGACGGCAAACAGCGTCCGGTGGCGACCGCGGGCGCTGTCGCCGGTAAAGAAGTCTTCGGCGAGCGACCGGATGATCGACCACTGCACCGGGCTCGTATCCTGCGCCTCGTCTACGAGAATATGGTCGATGCCCTGGTCGAGCTTGTAATGCACCCAGGCGCCGACATCCGCGCGGGTTAAAAGACGCGCGGTCCGGTTGATCAGGTCGTCGAAATCGAGCTGGCTGCGGCTCTTCTTGATGTCTTCGTAGTCCTGCGTCAGCCGCTCGGCGAGCACCATTGCGGCCTGTGTCGCCTCGAACATGTGGACGAGGGCCAGCCGGTCGGAGAGCGACAGGACGGCCTCGTAAGCAGCCTGCACCTTGTCCTCAAGATCGGGGGCCGCCTTGCGCAGCGGCGCGGAAAAGAAGCCCGACATCGCCCGCGGCTTGCCCGAGGACGCAGAGAAGAACAGGTCCCGAACGGCCTGATAGCGCTGCAGCGGCGTTTTGAGCTCAGCCGTAACCGCCAGCCCGTCGGCAAAATCCCGCACCTTGGCACCGCCCGAAGCGCGCGCGATATCGATATAGCGCGTGAGATCCGGACCGTTGAGGCCGGCCAGCGGCCAGAACTGCGCGATGACGCCGTCCGCCGTCTCCTTGGCATCCAGTCCCAGCGCCTCGCGCAGGACGCGGTCGGTGCCGCCCGTCTGTTCGGCCTCGGTCAGGAAAGCCTGCAGCGCCGTGCGGTTGGCGACGATCATCGACAGCAGGCTTTCGAGCCCGGTGTCGTCGGCCAGCGCCAGCACGGTCTCAAAGGCGCCGGTCAGCACCGGATCGCCCTCGGTCGCCGCCGCCGTCAGGAGAAGACGGCGCGCGTCCGCCAGCAGGATCGTCGCCGTCCTGTCGTCGAGCACGGAAAAGTGGCCGGCGACATTGGCTTCCAGCGGAAACTGATGCAGCAACGCTTCGCAAAAGGCGTGAATCGTCTGGATCTTTAGCCCGCCCGGCGTTTCCAGCGCGCGGGCAAACAGGCGCCGGGCCTCGGCGACCGTGGCGGCACTCGGCGCCCGCCCTTCGAGCGCCGTGATCCGCGCCGAAAGCGTCGCGTCATCGAGCGTCACCCATTCCGCCAGCCGCTCGAACACGCGGTTCGACATTTCGGCCGCCGCCGCCTTCGTATAGGTCAGGCAGAGGATGGCCGAGGCGCGACATCCCGAAAGCAAGAGGCGAATGACGCGCTGGGTCAGCACATGGGTCTTGCCCGAGCCGGCATTGGCCGAGACCCAGGCCGATCGCTGCGGATCCGAGGCGATGGCCTGTTGCGCCGTCGTCCAGTTCAGCCAGTCGGCGGGCGAGCCGCTTTTCGGTGCGAGATCGTCAGGCATCCCCCGTCTCCTCTTCGCCATCGGCCGTCGACCATTCGGCGACGCGCGCCAGATGATCGTATTCCCCCCCATAGGATTTCTCCTTCTGGACGATCACGCGCGAGGCGAAACCGCGCTGGCCCGATTGCAGCGCCCGCAGCAGGCCGGTGAACTGGGCGAGCGATTCGTCGGCCAGCATCTCCGCCGTCTTCGGCTCGACATCGCCCCGCGCCCGCCCCTCATTGTTGACCTCGTCCACCTCGAACCGGTCTCCGGGCTTCAGCCGGACATAAAGCAGCGAGGCGGGATGACGCCGGCCGACCGTGTCGAAGGCGCCGGCCTTCAGGGCCGCGGCTTCGAGCGGCAGCTGCGGGTCGAGCAGCGCGCGGGCTTCCTTGACGGATGGGTTGGCGCCGGTCTTGTAATCGACGATGACAGCCGCCCCGTCGGGGCCGATGTCGATGCGGTCGGCCAGGCCGGTCAGTTCGATATCGGCCACGCCGACCTGGAATTTCGCGTAGCGCTCCAGGAAGGATTGCCGGATGCCGTCCTTGCGGGAGACCTCCCAGTCGATGAAGGCCCGGCCGACGGCCGCAAACCGGGGTCGCCAGATGACATCGATGTGAACCGGCAATCGCTGTTCGTCGAAGGCTTCACCGATCAGCTGCTGCATGACTGCCTGCGCCTCCGGGCCCGCCGGATCGACCGTGCTCTTGGCGAAGCGCTCGACGATGGCGTGGTAGATCGTGCCGCGCTCGGCCGCACCGGGGTCGTCATTGAAGCCGTCGATCGGCTGAAGGCGCAGGATGCGTCGGGCATAGATGGAATAAGGGTCGCGACGCAGACGCCCGACCTCGCTGAAAGAATAGCGCCGCGGCTGCAGCGCGAAAGCGGGCTTGGGTTCCGGCCGTCTGGCCAGCGGCGTGTCGGGACGCGCGTCGAGAAGAGCGGCATAGCGCAGCCGGTCGCGGCCGTTTTCGCGCAGGCGCTGGCCCAGATCCTTGCCGCCGACGGCGAGCAGCCGTTGCAGCCAGCGCGAGGCGACGGTGGGTGTCGCACCCTTGCGCAGAGACCGGCTGAACACCAGCCGCCGCGTGCCGCAGGCCATCTGGAGATCGTGGGCCAGCTGGCCGATGCGCCGCTCCGGCGGTTCCAGGCCGATGCCGGTTTTCATGCTGCGCGACAGGAAGGGATCGTTGGCGGTCTGCCCCGGCCATGTCCCCTCGTTCATGCCGCCGAGGACGACGAGATCGACGCTCTGCAGCCGGGCTTCCAGCGCGCCGAAGATGAAGACGCGCGGGTGCCGCATGGCGCGGGGCTTGACGGCGGAACCGGCCATCAGCGCGTCCACGGCCTCGCACCACTGCCCGCCATCCGCCTCGATCTGCCCGTCCGCTTCGATGACGGCCCGCAGGAGATCGGCAAGTGCCGCGCCCGCCTCGCCGGACCAGAGCGCCCCGAGGTCGCCCGTCTCCGTCATGGCCACACCTTCCAGCGCCCGGCCGGTCCGCTCGGCCCAGTCCGACAGCATCAGCGACGTGCTGAACCCGCCGGCACCCTTTCGCCGCCGCACCAGCATGGCGACGAGCGGCTCGATGGCCGTGGCGATCGCACCAGCCACGACGCGGGCATCCTCGATATCCGCATCCGTCACCTGCACCAGCCATTCCGGCGCATGGCGATCGGCGCGCCGGCGCACCGCCGCCTCGTCGAGCAGCGGCCTGAGATCCGCTATATCGGCCGGCACGGTGCCCCCGCGCAGAGCGAGCAGTTCGAGCAGCGTCACGGCCGGGCGAAAACGCTCGGGCGACACGCCGAAGCAGGCGAGCGGATGCTTCATCAGCGTGGTGATGGCGACGGGATCGCCGGGACGCAGCGCCACGTCGAGGAGAAGCCGGACAAGTGTGCCTTGGGGCGTGGATGCGAGCGGCGTTCCCGCGGAATCATCCGCCTCGATGCCGAAGCGCTGCAGTTCCGCGGCCACCCGACGGGCGAGATCGCGGTCGGGCGTGATCAGCGCGGCCTGGCATTCCTCGTCCCTCTGCAATGCCAGCCGCAACGACAGCGCGATCGCCGTCGCCTCCTCGCGTTCGTTCACCGCCTCGATCAGGGCTGCATCCGAAAAGGCTGCTTCGACACGCCGCGCATCCAGCGAGCGTCGCACGGCGTCCCAGGAACTGGTGGCCTCGACCGGCAGGAAGGCATGCGACAGCGTCTCCGCCCGAACGGCGAGATCCGCGTCCACGGTGCCGATCGACACGACCTCCGCGCGCGCGATGCCCATGCGCCGCAGGAGACGCACGAAGCCGTATTGCGGGTGGCTGCGGCTGGCGGACTCATGGCTGCGGGCAGCGTCCCGCGGTGGCGGATCGATGAGGCTCCAGTCCGCATCCGTCATCGTCTCGTCCAGCCCGGGCAGCACGATCGCGCCTTGCGACAGCGTCTGCACCGCGAGGATCAGCCGGGCCGTGGCGGGGATGGACCCTGTCGATCCCGCGATGATAACAGGGCCGTCGATCGCGCCGGCAGCGATCCGGTGGCTTTCGGCCTCAAGGACCGCATTGCGGTGGCGGGCGGGCGAGGAGCGGCTGAGCTCGGCCAGCCGGGCCGGCCAGAACTGGCTGGCGATCTGCAGGAATTCCAGCGTCAGCGTCCACCACTGCGCATAGTTGCTGGCATCGAGCGCGCCCAGACTCTCCCAGTCGAGATCCTCCGTCTCGATATCGTCGATGATCTGCACGAGGTTGCGCGCAAGCCACAAGGCGTCGGCCGGGCTGGCGGGCGCGATCAGCGGGCTGTCGCCGTGCAGTTCGGTGACGATCCGCGGCAGCGTGTTGCGCCAGGCAAGGATCAGCCGCGACAGTTCGATCAGCCGCGCCGGGCCGGTCAAGGGCGGTGCGAGATCGAGAACGGCCGGCATCTCCGCATCGAAGAAGCCGCTATCGTCGTCCGTCTCCCCCAGCGCCCGGATGACCGGCAGGATGGCCGAGCGGGCGCCGAGGCAATCCACGAATTCCGAGCGCAGCACACGCGCCGCGCGCCGGGTCGGCACGAAAATCGTCACGCCGGCAAGCGACAGCGGATCGGCCGGATCGTAGCGATAATCAGGCACGATCGTGCCATTGCAGATCGCATGGACGAGCGTCTTCAGGAAGGGGACGCCGGCCGGGATGGTGAAGACATTCTGTCGTGCAGGCGTCATGGTTTCTTCCCTCAGGCGGGGTCCGCCAGTCGTGCGAACTGCGCTTCGGCCATGCCGATCGCATCCGGCGTGCCCACGGTGATCCATTCGCCTTCGAGCATCAGCCCGTACAGGCGTCCGGCCGCAATCGCCGTGTCGAAATAGATGTTGAGATTGAAGGCATCCTTCGGCGCTTCGTCGAACAGCGTGCTCATCAGGGCGATCGCGCCGGCATAGACGACGGGCTGCGGCAGCCCCTCGGCGTAGCGGACGAGCCGCCCATCCGTCTGAAGCGAGAAATCCTTCTTGCCGTCATGGCCGGTCGTCCGGTTAAGATCGACGCAGAGAAGCAGCATGTCCATGCGGGCGGGATCGAAGGCCTCGGCAAGGCGGGCGAGATTGCTGCGCCCTTCCGGCTCGCCGATCCAGAAGAGGTCGGCATTCATGACCAGCACCGGGCCGGGATCGAGAAGCGTCAGCCCCTTGGCAAGACCTCCGCCCGAATTCATCAGGGCCGTGCGCTCGTCGGAAATCCGGATCGCCGGCGCCGGCCGGGCATGCAGGTGCGCTTCCATGCGATCGGCGAAATGATGCACGTTCACGGCCGCCGTCTTGATGCCCGCGGTCACCAGGAGATCGAGCACATGGTCGATCATCGGCTTGCCGGCGATCGGCACCAGCGGCTTCGGCATCGTGTCGGTGATGGGCCGCAGCCGCGTGCCCAATCCTGCGGCCAGCACCATGGCATTTTCGATGAGCATGTCGCCCTTTCCTTCATTGGCGCCGCGATTCGCGATCGACGCCTCGCATCATTTCCGAAACGCGCCTGCGTTCAAGAACGGATGCCGTGTGGGATGTCATGTTGCCGGAGTCTTCTCATGGCGTGACCCGCCGAAGCGTCAGGTTGATGCGACCGCCATTCTTCAGAAGCGTCGAGGTCGCGGGGTAGATGCGATCGACGCCATGAAAGGCGAGCCGGCTTTCGCCGCCGAGAACCACGATGTCGCCGCTCGACAGCTTGAAGGAGACCGTCCGGTCGGTGCGTGCGCGCCCGCCGACCCGAAACAGGCAGGCATCGCCGAGCGACACCGAGACGACCGGCGTCTGAAGATCCTGCTCGTCCTTGTCCTGGTGCAGCCCCATCCGCGCGGTGTCCGCATAGAAATTGACGAGACAGGCCTGCGGCGGCTTGGATGCGCCCGCAACCGTCTGCCAGAGATCGAGCAGGCTTTGCGGGATGGCGGGCCAGGGTGTCTGCGTTGCCGGATGCAGCGGCTGATAGCGATAGCCGAGAGCCTTGTCCGTGACCCAGCCGAGCGTGCCGCAATTCGTCATTCGCACCGACAGTTCCTTGCCGGTCTTCGGCATGGCCGGGCGATAGAGCGGGGCCGCCGCAACGACCGCGCGGATCTCCTCGACAAGGGCTTCCTGGCGGTCGCGATCGAGAAAACCGGGAATATGGCGGAAGCCTTTCGGCAGGACCAGCATGGCCTCCTCCTGTTCGCGTTGCTGCCAGCCGCTCATGGCAGGGTTCTTTGCCGGAGTCCGAATGGGACCGATGCCCGGTGGAGCGCTGCTTCGGCCTCCCGCGAGGATTGCTCGGCTTTCACGCGCATCTATTCGCCATCCGGGCGGCCGCGCATCTTCTTGACCTCCCCGCGACCGCTCTTCGCCTTCAGCCGGCGCTCCACCGAGCCGCGGGTCGGCTTGGTTTTGCGGCGAGGCGGCGGGGGTGGTTCGGCGGCCTTGAGGATCAGCGCCTTCAGCCGTTCGCGGGCGTCCTCGCGATTGCGGTCCTGGCTGCGGAAGCGGTTCGCCTCGATCATCAGCACGCCGTCTTTCGAAACCCGGCGACCGGCAAGGCCGATCACGTTGTCGCGGATGCGCTCGGGCAGGGAAGGGGATGCCGCGATGTTGTAGAACAGCTGGACGGCGGTCGCGACCTTGTTGACGTTCTGCCCGCCGGGACCGCCCGCCAGCACGAACTGCTCGCTCAGCTCCCAGCCGGCAATCACGATCCGGTCGTTGATGTAGAGGGGGTCGCTTGCCATGCCGTCGCCTTTCGTTCCCTGTTTATTCCAGCTTGGCGCGCTTTGCAAATAGAGCAGCGCCCGCAAAACTGCGCAGCGGTTCTGCGTCCGGGATTGCGAGACGACAGAAAGATCTGGCCGAACGACGAAACCCGGCGCTGTCGCCAGCGCCGGGTTTCACGTGAAATCGTTCGATGAAGCGTCTCCGCTTCGCGGCTTATTCGGCGGCGATCGCCAGTCCCGGTGCCGCATCGCGGACGCCGCCATCGACATGGCTTTCGAACTTGGTGAAGTTCGCGACAAACATACTGGCCAGCTTGCTGGCCTGCGCGTCATAGGCGGCACCGTCTGCCCAGGTCGAGCGCGGATCGAGAATCCCGCCCTCGATGCCGGCGACCGCGACCGGAACCGCGAAGCCGAAATTGGCATCTGTGCGGAATTCGGTCTCGGCCAGCGAACCGTCGAGCGCTGCAGCGAGCAGAGCGCGGGTCGCCTTGATCGGCATGCGGCGGCCGGTGCCGTAGGCACCACCGGTCCAGCCGGTGTTGACGAGCCAGCAGGTGACGCCGTGTTCGGCGATCAGTTCGCGCAGCAGGTTGCCGTACTCGCTCGGGTGCCGCGGCATGAAGGGGGCGCCGAAGCAGGTCGAGAAGGTGGCTTCCGGTTCGGTCACACCCTTTTCCGTGCCGGCGACCTTGGCGGTGTAGCCGGAGAGGAAGTGGTACATGGCCTGATCGGCCGTCAGCTTGGCGATCGGCGGCATGACGCCGAAGGCATCGGCCGTCAGCATGATGATCGTCTTCGGGTGACCGGCCGTGCCCGTTGCGCTGGCATTGGGAATGAAGTCCAGCGGGTAGGCGCAGCGGGTGTTCTCGGTGAGCGAGCCGTCATCGAAGTCCGGCACCCTGTTCTCATCCAGGATGACGTTCTCGAGCACGGTGCCGAAACGCTTCGTGGTGGCGAAGATTTCCGGCTCGGCTTCGGCCGAAAGACGGATCGTCTTGGCATAGCAGCCGCCTTCGAAGTTGAAGATGCCGTCCTTGCCCCAGCCATGCTCGTCGTCGCCGATCAGCGTGCGCTTCGGGTCGGCCGACAGCGTGGTCTTGCCGGTGCCGGAAAGGCCGAAGAAGACGGCGGAATCGCCGTCCGGGCCGACGTTTGCCGAGCAATGCATCGGCATCACGCCCTTTTCGGGCAGTAGGTAGTTGAGGGCGGTGAAGACCGACTTCTTCATCTCGCCGGCATAGGACGTGCCGCCGATCAGCACCAGACCGTTGACGAGGTCGCAGGCGATGACGGTTTCCGTCCGGCAGCCGTGACGGGCCGGGTCGGCGCGGAAGTGCGGCAGGTCGATGATGGTCAGCTTCGGCGCAAACGTCTTCAGGCTCTCGCGATCCGGACGGATCAGCAGATTGCGGATGAAGAGGGAGTGCCAGGCGAATTCGGTGATGACGCGGGTCGGCAGGGCATTGTCGCTGTCGGCACCGCCGATCAGGTCCTGGACGTAGAGGGAACGGCCACGGGCATGGTCGAGCATGTCGCTGCACAGCGTTTCGAAATGTGCGGGCGACATTTCCTTGTTGTTGTCCCACCAGATCTGATCGGTCGTCGTCGCATCGCGAACGACGAACTTGTCCTTGGCGGAGCGGCCCGTGTGCTGGCCGGTGAGGGCGCGAAGCGCACCGTCTGCCGTCACCTGCGCTTCGCCGAGCCGCAGCGATTCCTCGTAAAGCTCTGCGGGCGAAAGGTTGTAACGGACGGCGACAAGGTCTTCGAAACCGAGTGCAGCGATTCCGAGATCCGGATTGCGAATGCCAAATTCTTCCATGAGCGCTGCTCCCCTGCGTTGTATCGATAGCGCAACATTAGCCGGAGTTACGGAAAACGCAAGATAGCATTAGAAAAAAGACAATAAATTCAATATATTAATCGATTTAAAGGAAATTGTTCAATGTTCAATCGGTTTAAATCGGCAATTGAAATGTTTCAGACCGCGCCTCTTTCAGCCCTGTCGTCCGTGATTGTGCATCACGGCGACGTTTTCGCTTCGCCACAATTTGTTCCACCTTTATACTCATGAACGCGCGCCGGCCCCGGCCGACCCCCGTCTCTGGAGGTCTGTCCGTTCAGGCCGGCCTCTGTCGATGTTATTCCGTTTCCTGCCGGAGAGGGGATCGAGGAGAAAAGGCGCGAAGATATGATGGAGCGGAATACGATGCAGACCATTGCACTTGTCGATGACGACCGGAACATCCTGACATCGGTCTCGATCGCGCTGGAGGCCGAAGGCTACAAGGTCGAGACCTATACGGATGGCGCCTCCGCCCTCGACGGGCTTCTGGCCCGGCCGCCGCAGCTGGCGATCTTCGATATCAAGATGCCGCGCATGGACGGAATGGAACTGCTGCGCCGCCTGCGGCAGAAATCGGATATCCCCGTCATCTTCCTGACCTCCAAGGACGAGGAGATCGACGAGCTCTTCGGCCTGAAGATGGGCGCTGACGACTTCATCACCAAGCCGTTCTCCCAGCGCCTGCTGGTCGAGCGCGTCAAGGCGATCCTGCGCCGCTCCGCCAACCGGGAAGCCGCCGCCGCCGCCGGTCCCGCGGGCCTGCAGAAGATGAAGGACGACATCCAGGCCCGCTCTCTGGAACGCGGCCAGCTGTCGATGGACCAGGAGCGCCACACCTGCACCTGGAAGAACGAGCCGGTGACGCTGACGGTGACCGAGTTCCTGATCCTGCATTCGCTCGCCCAGCGGCCCGGCGTCGTGAAAAGCCGCGACTCTCTGATGGATGCCGCCTATGACGAGCAGGTCTATGTGGACGACCGCACCATCGACAGCCACATCAAGCGGCTGCGCAAGAAGTTCAAGATGGTCGACAACGACTTCGATATGATCGAAACCCTGTATGGCGTCGGCTACCGGTTCCGCGAATCGGCCTGAGGCCTGACCATCCACACGAAGCGGGAGAGGCTGAGCGTCCGACGTGGCTGATATCACGAGGCATGCGGCGATCGAGGAAGCGGACGGAGCCTATCGCTCCGGCCGGCGCTGGGCGCATCCCTTCACGCTGATCCGCCGGATCTTCGGCAATGCCGTCTTTTCCAGCCTCACGCGCCGCATCCTGTTCTTCAACCTGGTGGCGCTCGTCGTTCTCGTCGGCGGCATCATGTATCTCAACCAGTTCCGCGAGGGGCTGATCGACGCCCGCGTCGAAAGCCTGCTGACGCAGGGCGAGATCATCGCCGGCGCGATCGCCGCCTCGGCCTCGGTCGACACCAACTCCATCACCATCGATCCGGAAAAGCTGCTGGAGCTGCAGGCCGGGCAGAGCATCACGCCGCTGCCGCGCGACGAGGACCTCGAATTCCCGATCACGCAGGAGCGCGTCGCCCCCGTACTGCGGCGGCTGATCTCGCCCACCCGCACCCGCGCCCGTCTTTTCGATGCGGATGCCGACCTCCTGCTCGACAGCCGCCACCTCTACACCGGCGGCCAGGTGCTGCGCTTCGACCTGCCGCCGATCGAGCCGGAAAACCAGACGCTGACGGCCAAGCTCAACACCTGGTACAATCGCATGCTCCAGCCGGGCAACCTGCCGCTCTACAAGGAGCCGCCGGGGGGCAATGGCTCGATCTACCCCGAAGTGATGAATGCGCTTACGGGCGTGCGCGGTGCGGTGGTGCGCGTGACGGAGCAGGGCGAGCTCATCGTGTCCGTCGCCGTCCCCGTCCAGCGCTTCCGGGCCGTGCTCGGCGTGCTGCTCCTCTCCACACAGGCCGGCGATATCGACAAGATCGTCCATGCCGAGCGTCTGGCGATCATCCGGGTGTTCGGCGTCGCCGCCCTCGTCAACGTCATCCTGTCGCTGCTCCTGTCGAGCACGATCGCCAATCCCCTGCGCCGCCTGTCGGCTGCCGCCATCCGCGTGCGCCGCGGCAGCGCCAAGGAGCGGCAGGAGATCCCGGACTTCTCCTCCCGCCAGGACGAGATCGGCAATCTTTCGGTCGCGCTGCGCGACATGACCGGCGCGCTCTACGATCGCATCGCGGCGATCGAGAATTTTGCCGCCGATGTCAGCCATGAGCTGAAGAACCCGCTGACCTCGCTGCGCAGTGCCGTCGAGACCCTTCCGCTCGCCCGCACCGACGACTCCAAGAAGCGGCTGATGGATGTCATCCAGCACGACGTGCGCCGGCTCGACCGCCTGATCAGCGATATTTCCGACGCCTCGCGGCTGGATGCGGAGCTTGCCCGCAGCGACGCGCGCGGGGTCGATCTCGAAAAGCTGCTCGGCGACCTCGTCGATATCTCGCGCCAGGTGCGCAACAAGAAGAAGACGGTGCTGCTCACCTTCGTGGTCGAGCGGAAGGACAATCCGAAGGCGCGCTTCGACGTCAGCGGCTACGAGCTGCGCATCGGGCAGATCATCACCAACCTCATCGAGAATGCGCGGTCCTTCGTGCCGGAGGAGGGCGGACACATCATCGTCCGACTGTCGCGCAACCGCACGCGCTGCGTCGTCACGGTCGAGGACAACGGCCCGGGCATCCAGGCCGAGGATATCGACCGTATCTTCGAACGCTTCTACACCGACCGCCCGGATGGCGAGGATTTCGGGCAGAACTCCGGCCTCGGCCTCTCGATCTCGCGGCAGATCGCCGAAGCGCATGGCGGCACGCTGCGGGCCGAAAACATGACGGATGCGCAGGGCGCGATCACCGGCGCGCGCTTCATCCTGTCGCTGCCCGTCGGCGAAGCGGCGTGAGCCGGCGACGGACGCCGCGGACCGCGAGCGCATGACGCGAAACACGACCGCCCCCCGCAACGTCCACGCGACGGCCATTGTCCTCGGTACGGTCGGCTATCTCTTCGTCGGCCCCTCCGGCACGGGCAAGACCAGTGCGGCCCTGGCCTGCCTCTCGTCCGCCGCCCGCCGCGGCTGGAATGCGGCGCTCGTCTCCGACGATCAGGTTCTCGTCAGTCTTCGAGGCGGGCGCCTCGTCGCCCGCGCCCCGGCGACCATTGCCGGCCTTGCGGAATTGCGTGGCGTCGGGCCCATTCCGGTTCGCAAAGTCAAAGCTGCCGTCATGTCCTATGCCGTCCTGCCCGTTGCCCCGCCATTCGACATGCGGGTCGCACCGGAAGCCGAGACCTGGGATGCCGGCCCGGCCGTGCTTCCCTTGCTCCGGCTTCCGCTCCTGCCCGGGCTTGACCCTCTGGATGCACTCAGCCGTTTTTCGGCACTTTGAAATGTCGCAGTCTGCACAGTTTTTGCTCATGTGATCCGTGTTTTAGGATTTTTGACTTGCACTCCGGCATTTCCTCGCCAAGATGACCGCCCCAAGGTGGAATGAAATTGTTGCATTGCGGCATGGCATGGCTATCGTCCGCCGAAGGGAAAAGGCAGTTGGAGCAAAGACACATGATCGGACTTGTGCTTGTCACGCACGGCAAGCTGGCTGAAGAGTTTCGTCATGCGCTCGAACACGTCGTAGGGCCGCAGAAATTCATCGAGACCGTCTGTATCGGCCCCGAAGACGACATGGACCAGCGGCGTCAGGACATCCTGACCGCCGTCATCGCCGCCAATGAGGGCAGCGGCGTCATCATTCTCACCGACATGTTCGGCGGCACGCCGTCCAATCTCGCCATCTCTGTCATGCAGAGCGGCACCGTCGAGGTCATCGCCGGCGTCAACCTGCCCATGCTGATCAAGCTGGCGGGCGTGCGGGGCGAGAGCGACATGGACAAGGCGCTGGTCGAGGCCTCCGAGGCCGGGCGCAAATACATCAACGTCGCCAGCCGCGTTCTCAGCGGCAAATAACGGACGCAATCCTTCATGACAGTGTCGCGGGACCTCCAGATCATCAACAAGCGCGGCCTTCATGCGCGCGCCTCCGCCAAATTCGTGCAGACGGTGGAGGCCTACGACGCCGACATCCATGTCACGAAGGACGGCATGACCGTCGGCGGGCTCTCGATCATGGGCCTGATGATGCTTGCGGCCAGCACCGGCAGCTCGATCGCCGTGACCGCAAGCGGCAACCAGGCGGAAGAAGCGCTGGAAGCGCTCGACGCCCTGGTCAGGGACCGTTTCGGCGAGGAAATGTAGGCATATAAACATATAAAGACGTCTTTATGTGTCTGTTGCCTGCGATCCGCTTTCCTGCTAGAGGAAGATCGCGCCCTGGCTCAGCCGGGGCAACGAGATCACGCCCGCCAGCGGTCCTGAAGCTTGCAGCTTTCGACCCGGCGCGCCATCAGCGGAGAGCTTCATGAGCACGACCAACGACTATCTGGTAGCCGATATCGGCTTGGCCGACTTCGGCCGCAAGGAAATCACCATCGCCGAAACCGAAATGCCGGGCCTGATGGCCTCGCGCGAGGAATTCGGCGCGTCGAAGCCGCTGAAGGGCGCGCGCATCACCGGCTCGCTGCATATGACGATCCAGACCGCCGTCCTTATCGAGACGCTGGTCGCGCTCGGTGCCGAGGTTCGCTGGGCGTCGTGCAACATCTTCTCGACGCAGGACCATGCCGCTGCGGCCATCGCTGCCGCCGGCATTCCGGTCTATGCGGTCAAGGGCGAGACGCTGACGGAATACTGGACCTATACCGACAAGATCTTCCAGTGGACCGACGGCGGCGTCTCCAACATGATCCTCGACGATGGGGGCGATGCCACCATGTACATTCTGCTCGGCGCGCGGGCCGAAGCCGGTGAGGACGTGCTGTCGAACCCGGGCTCGGAAGAAGAAGAGATCCTGTTCGCGCAGATCAAGAAGCGTCTGGCCGAAACGCCCGGCTTCTTCACCAGGCAGCGCGACGCCATCAAGGGCGTCACCGAGGAAACCACCACCGGCGTCAATCGCCTGTACCAGCTGCATGCCAAGGGCCTGCTGCCCTTCCCGGCGATCAACGTCAACGACAGCGTCACCAAGTCGAAGTTCGACAACAAGTACGGCTGCAAGGAATCGCTGGTCGATGGCATCCGCCGCGGCACCGACGTGATGATGGCCGGCAAGGTTGCCGTCGTCTGCGGTTACGGCGATGTCGGCAAGGGTTCGGCAGCCTCGCTGTCGGGTGCCGGCGCCCGCGTCAAGGTGACGGAAGTCGATCCGATCTGCGCCCTCCAGGCCGCCATGGACGGCTTCGAAGTCGTGCAGCTCGAAGACGTCGTGTCCAGCGCCGATATCTTCATCACCACGACCGGCAACAAGGACGTCATCCGCATCGAGCACATGCGCGAGATGAAGGACATGGCGATCGTCGGCAATATCGGCCACTTCGACAACGAGATCCAGGTTTCCGCCCTGCGGAACCTGAAGTGGAACAACGTCAAGCCGCAGGTTGATCTGATCGAATTCCCCAAGGGCAACCGGATGATCCTTCTGTCGGAAGGCCGCTTGTTGAACCTCGGCAACGCCACCGGCCATCCGTCCTTCGTCATGTCGGCCTCGTTCACCAACCAGGTTCTGGCCCAGATCGAGCTCTTCACCAAGGGTGAGCAGTACGAAGCAGGCGTCCACATCCTGCCCAAGCACCTCGACGAAAAGGTCGCGCGCCTGCACCTCGCCAAGCTCGGCGTCAAGCTGACGACCCTGTCCGACGAGCAGGCTGCCTATATCGGTGTTACCGCACAGGGTCCGTTTAAGGCGGATCACTACCGCTACTAAGCGGAAGTTTCGCTCATCCACAGATGAGAAGAGGTCGCACGCTTGACAGCGTGCGGCCTCTTTTTCGTCTCCACGCTTCCCGCCCGCCGGGGGAGTGGGTATGCTGCCTGTATCGATTCGGCACGAAGATGCGGCACTGACGCGGACCGGATGAGAAAAAAGCGTTGGTTTTCAGGACGGAACGCAGCGGGCCGTAAGCAGCGGGCAAGCATAGGCGCGTAACGATCCCGAAGAAGACGATATTCGTTCAGGCGGCCTTACCTAGAGACCGTGTGGAACGGCGGACGTGTGTCCTGCTGGTTGATGCCTTTAGCGCAACGCCGGTTAGGACGCCGTGCAACGGGGACAGGCACGCGATGACGAAAGCTTCTTGGAACGCGGGACGGACGGACGTCGAGCCGGTACGGTCCGGTATGGCTTCCGCCGACGCGTCGACACACCGGACGCCCCCCGCATCCTCCTCGCCTGCACGCTCGTCGCGCATGCCCGACATCACGCCGCGCCGCGGGCGTCTCTCCCAGCTCGTTCGTCGCCTGGCGGCAGGCTCTGCCCTCGGCCTCCTTTCCGGCGAGGCCATGGCGGCCGAAGGTGTCGCCAGCGTCTTCCACTCCTCCGAAATCATCACCTTCTCGCTTCTGACCGGCGCCATCGCGGCGGCCATGATCTCCGCAGTCTGGGTCATTCGCCAGCGCAGCACGGTCGAGATCGACAATCGCGACCTGAAAACCGCGCTTGCGGATGCCCGTCAGAGCATTTCGCGCTTCCAGGCGCTCATCTCCGACAAGAACCGCAGCATCGTCGTCTGGGACGGCCCGGCGGAAAAGCCGGAATTTCTCGGCCAGCTGCCGGCCGAGACCGGGGCCCCGCAGGACGACCGCGATTTTCTCGCCTTCGGCCGCTGGATCAGATCGACGTCCGCCAGCGAACTCGAGCGCGCCATCGACCGGCTGCGCACCTATGCGGAAAGCTTTGACCTGATCGTCCAGACGAATCGTAACGAAATTCTGGAAGCCCAGGGCCGTGTCTCCGGCGGCCGCGCCTTCGTGCGCTTCGTGGCGCTCAACAATCTTCGGGAAGAGCTGGCCGAACTGACGCTGGAACGCGACCGTCTGCGCGGCGATCTCGCCAGCCTGCAGACGCTCTTGAATGCCGTGGACATGCCGGTCTGGCAGCGCGGGCGCGACGGGCAGATCACCTGGGTCAACGAAGCCTATCGCGATGCCGTGGAGGCGCCGAGCGCCGATGTGGTGGTCCAGGAGGGCCGCGAGCTGCTGGCGACCGTTTCACGTGAAAAAGCCAAGGCGCTGTCCACCTACGATTCCCCCTTCCGCGACAAGATTTCGACCGTCGTGCGCGGCCAGCGCACCTTCTTCGATGTCGTGGATGCAAAGACCACCTATGGCACGGCCGGTATCGCGCTGGATGTCAGCGCCATCGAGGCCGTGCGCGAGGAGCTTTCGCGTACGCTGAAGAGCCATGCCGAAACGCTCGATCATCTGGCGACGGCCGTCGCCACCTTCGACGGCGCGCAGCGCCTGCAATTCTACAATCAGGCCTTCCAGACCCTTTGGAACCTCGACACCGCCTTCCTCGCGCGCCGACCCGGCAATGGCGAGATTTTCGACCAGCTGCGCGAAAGCGGACGGCTTCCCGAGCAGCTCAGCTGGAAGCAGTGGAAGGAACAGGCGCTTTCGGTCTACCAGGCGATCGAGACCCAGACCGATATGTGGCACCTGCCGAATGGCCAGACATTGCGCGTCTTCGCCACGGCCCGCCCGCAGGGCGGCGCCACCTGGGTGTTCGAGAACCTCACCGAGCGGGTCGACCTCGAAACCCGCTACAACACGCTGGTTCAGGTCCAGGGCGAAACGATCGATCATCTCTCCGAAGGCGTGGCCGTCTTCGGCCCGGACGGGCGGATCAAGCTCTCGAACCCCGCGTTCCGGGCACTCTGGGGCGTGAGCGAGACGGAGGTTGCACCCGGCACCCATATCCGCGCCATCGAGCAGGCCTGCGTGGTCTCCTACGACCAGCCGGACGGCTGGAAGCAGTTCGCGCATGCCATCACCAGTTTCGAGGACGAGCGTCCGTCGAGCCGCGGCATGCTGGAACTGCGCACGGGCCTCATCCTCGACTTCGCCATCATTCCGCTGCCCAACGCTCAGACCATGTTGACCTTCGTCGATATGACGGACAGCGTCCGGGTCGAGCGGGCCCTGACGGAGAAGAACGAAGCGCTGCGCATGGCGGATTCGCTGAAGAACGACTTCGTTCAGCACGTCTCCTACGAGCTGCGCTCGCCGCTCACCAACATCATCGGCTTTGCCGACCTTCTGAAGACGCCGGCCTTCGGCGAGCTTTCGACCCGTCAGGCGGAGTATGTCGATCATATCTCCACCTCCTCGTCGCTGCTGCTGACCATCGTCAACGACATTCTCGATCTCGCGACCGTCGATGCGGGCATCGTCGAGCTCGATCTCAGCGAGATCAACCTCACCGATTTCCTCGATGAAGTCTCCCACCAGATGGCCGACCGCCTGCAGGAAAGCGCCGTCACCCTGCGCATCGACACGCCGGACATGCTCGGCACCTTCGTTGCCGATCATCAGCGGCTGAAGCAGATCTTCATCAAGCTCCTGACCAATGCCGCCAATTTCGCGCCCGAGGGCAGCGTGGTCGGTCTCTCCTGTGCCCGCGAAGGCAGCGATTTCGTCTTTACCGTCAGCGATCAGGGTCCCGGCATCCCCAAGGATGTGCTCGAAAGCGTGTTCCACCGCTTCGAGAGCCATGGCCAGCGTGGCGGGGCCGGCCTCGGCCTCTCCATCGTCGATAGCTTCATCACCCTGCACCACGGCAAGGTTCGCATCGTCACGCGCGAAGGCGAGGGGACGGAGGTCGTCTGCCGCATTCCCTCGGGCGCGCTGCCGAAGGCCGAAGCGGCGGAATGAGTGACGTGCTGCGCCTGCCGCTGCCGGACGAAGCGTCCACCATGACGCTGGGGGAAGATCTGGCGCTGGCGCTCAAAGCGGGCGATACGATCGCCCTCTCGGGGGATCTCGGTGCGGGAAAATCGACGCTCGCCCGCGCGCTGATCCGCGCTGTCGCCGATGAGCCCTTCCTGGAGGTCCCAAGCCCGACCTTCACGCTCGTCCAGTCCTACGACCTGCGCATTCCCGTCTCCCATTTCGATCTCTACCGGTTGGGAGACGCAAGCGAGGTGCTGGAACTCGGCCTCGACGACCTCGCGGCCAACGGCATCTGCCTGATCGAGTGGCCGGAACGGGCGGAGGGCTACCTGCCGCGACAGAGCGTCGTTCTGACGCTCGAACAGGATGGCGATGGCCGCGTGGCCATTTTTTCGGGCAGCGCGCCGGTCCTGTCGCGCATCCGGCGCAGCCTTGCGATCCGCGCATTTCTCGACGGTCACGGCTACCGGGGCGCGGCGCGCCGTCATCTCAATGGCGATGCCTCCGTGCGCGGCTACGAGCGTGTCCGCCAGGAAGGCGCGCCGGATCTGATCCTGATGGATGCGCCGCGCACCAGTCCCGGCCCCATCCTCGAAGATGGCAAATACTACCAGCAGATCGCCCATATCGCCGAAGACGTCGGTGCTTTCGTCGCGATCGATCTCTATCTGCGCCGGCGCGGCTTCGGTGCGCCCAAGATCCTTGCGCAGGATCTCGAGGCCGGCATTCTGCTTCTGGAAGATCTCGGCGCCGACGGCGTGCTCGATGCGGACGGCGCGCCCCTTGCCGAACGCTATATCGAAACGGCGCGCCTGCTCGCCCGGCTGCACGGCGAGGCCTCGCAAGACCGGCTGCCGCTGCCCGGCGGGGCGATCCATGTCGTGCCGCCCTTCGACCGGGCGGCGATCAAGATCGAGACGCGGCTGCTCCTCGACTGGTTCCTGCCGCATCATCGCGGCACGCCTGCGACGCTTGAGGAGCGCGAAAGCTATGCTGCCGTCTGGGACCGGCTGATCGACCTGTCGGACCGCGGCGAAAAGCATCTTCTCCTGCGCGACGTCCATTCGCCCAACATTCTCTGGCGCGAGGACAGGACGGGCATCGACCGTGTCGCGCTCATCGATTTTCAGGACGCGATGATCGGGCCGACGGCCTATGATGTCGCCTCGCTCGTGCAGGATGCGCGCGTCACCATCGCGCCGGATCTCGGCCGCGCCATTCTCGACGCCTATATCGCCGAGCGGCACCGCCTCGGCCCATTCGACGACGCGTCCTTCCGCGAGCATTTCCATCTGATGGCCGCGCAGCGCAACTGCAAGCTCGTCGGGATCTGGGTTCGGCTGATGCAGCGGGATGGCAAGCCCGGCTATATGAAGCACATGCCGCGCACCTTCGCCTATCTCCGCACCGCGCTCGATCATCCCGCGCTGGCGCCACTGGAGGCGTGGCTTCGCGAAGCGGGGCTCCTGTAAGCGTCTACAGCTTGCGAAGTGCGACCGTCTGGACGAGGTGATCGGTCCCCTTTTGCAGGATGAGATCGGCGCGCGGCCGGGTCGGCAGGATATTGCGGCGTAGGTTCTTCAGGTTGGTGTTCTGCCAGAGGCCCTCGGCAATGCCCAATGCCTCCTCCTCGCTCACCTGCGCGTACCGCTTGAAGAAGGATTCCGGGTTCTTGAACGCGGTCTGGCGCAGCCGCATGAAGCGATCGACATACCAGGAATGGATCAGATTCTCGTCGGCGTCGATATAGATCGAGAAGTCGAAGAAATCCGACACCATCGGCACGATCTTGCCATCCTCGGGCAGGTCGCGCGATTGCAACACGTTGATGCCCTCGAAGATCAGGATATCCGGCCGGTCCACCACCTGGAACTGATCGGGCAGCACGTCATAGACGAGGTGCGAATAGCTCGGCGCCTGCACGTTCGGTTGCCCCGCCTTGATGGCGGAGAGAAAGCGCAGGAGCGCGCCGATATCGTAGCTCTCCGGAAAACCCTTCCGGTTCATGATATTTTCGCGCATCAGCACGGCGTTCGGGTAGAGAAACCCGTCCGTCGTGACGAGATCGACCTTGGGGCTCGACGGCCAGCGCGACAGGAGCTCGGCGAGAATACGAGCCGTGGTCGATTTGCCGACCGCCACCGATCCGGCGATGCCGATCACGAACGGCGTCTTGGTCTCGTCCGAGATCGTGAGGAAGCGTTTGCGCTGCTCGTAGAGGATCTGCGACGCCTCGACATGGGTGGACAAGAGCCGCGACAGCGACAGGTAGATTCGCCGCACCTCGTCGAGATCGATCGGGTCGTTCAGCGAGCGCAGCCGGCGAACCTCGTCGGCGGTCAGCGTCAGGGGCGTGTCCGCGCGAAACTGCGACCACGCCTCGGCCGAGAAGAAGTGGTACGGGGAATAGTCTCGTCTGCCGAGATCGTCCGGCATATCCGCGTCCCCCCTGTTCTGCGCCGCGATGGTCACGTCTTTCGGCTCGCCTTCTCCTCAAGGCCTGACCGGACAGTGCGTCCCTCAAGCTCCCCCAGAACCTCCTGTAACGGAACGTCGGCAATTTTCAATACCACCAGCAGATGATAAAGCAGATCCGCACTCTCGGAAACGAGCTCCTTACGGTCACCGGAAACAGCGGCGATGACCGTTTCCACGGCTTCCTCGCCGAGCTTCTTGGCAGCCCGCGCCTGCCCCTTCTCGACGAGTTTGGCCGTCCATGAGCTCTCGGGCGAGGCCTGTGCCCGCTCCGCAACGATGGCTTCGAGATCGGAAAGCGAAAACCGGGTCACGAGGTGCTTTCCTCCTGCGCGGAGCCATCGAGCCGCATGGGAATGCCGCGCTCGGCCATGTAGCGCTTGGCCTCGCCGATGCTGTAGGTGCCGAAATGGAAGATCGATGCCGCGAGAACGGCCGTCGCATGGCCGTCGCGAATGCCCTCCACCATGTGATCGAGCGTGCCGACGCCGCCCGAGGCAATGACGGGGACGGACACGCGGTCGGCAATCGCACGGGTCAGCGCGAGGTCGTAGCCGATCTTGCTGCCGTCGCGATCCATCGATGTCACCAGCAGTTCGCCCGCGCCGCGCTCGACCATGCGCGCGGCGAAGTCCACCGCGTCGATGCCGGTTGCCGTGCGGCCGCCATGGGTGAAGATCTCCCAAGCGCTGGTGTCGTCCGCCCCCGGCGTCACCCGTCGCTTGGCGTCGATCGAGACGACGATGCACTGGTTGCCGAACTTGTCGGCCGCCTGCGCCACGAAATCGGGATCGCGCACGGCGGCCGAATTGATGGAGACCTTGTCGGCACCGGCGAGCAGCAGCCGGCGGATATCGCCGACGCTGCGCACGCCGCCACCCACGGTCAAGGGCATGAAGCAATGTTCGGCGGTGCGCTCGACCACGTCGAAGATCGTGTCGCGGCCGTCCGAAGACGCGGTGATGTCGAGGAAGCAGAGCTCGTCGGCACCGGCCGCGTCATAGGCCTTAGCGGATTCGACCGGGTCGCCGGCATCGATCAGATCGACGAAGCTGACGCCTTTGACGACACGGCCGTCCTTCACGTCGAGGCAGGGGATCACGCGGGCCTTGAGGGTCATGCTGCACGTCCCCTTGCACGGTTGAGCACGGCAAGCGCCTCCGTTGGGTCGATCCGACCGTCATAAAGCGCCCGTCCGGAAATCGCACCTTCCAGCTTCGCCATCTCGGGTGCGGCGAGGCGATGAATGTCTTCCATGGAGGCAAGACCCCCGGAGGCAATGACGGGAATGGCGATCGCATCGGCAAGCGCCAGAGTGCCAGCCCAGTTGATCCCGGCGAGAATGCCGTCGCGATCGATGTCGGTATAGATGATGGCCGCGACACCGGCGCCTTCGAAGCGCTGGGCCAGCTCGATGACGCCGAGTTCCGACGCCTCTGCCCAACCCTCGACGGCGACCTTTCCACCCTTCGCATCGATCCCGACGGCGACCTTGCCCGGAAACAGCCGGCAGGCTTCCTTGACCAATGCTGGATCGCGCACCGCGACGGTGCCGAGGATGACGCGGGCGAGACCCTTGGCGAGCCAGTTTTCGATATCGCTGAGCGTGCGGATGCCACCGCCAAGCTGGACCGGATTGGTGGTCGCCTGGAGGATCGCCTCGACGGCGGCACCGTTCACCGTCTCGCCGGCAAAGGCGCCGTTAAGATCGACCACGTGCAGCCATTCGAAGCCTTGATCCTGAAAGGCTTTCGCCTGGGCGCCGGGATCCGGATTGTAGACGGTGGCCTCTGCCATATCGCCGAGCTTCAGGCGCACGCAGGCACCGTCTTTAAGGTCGATCGCGGGAAAAAGGATCATGTCAGGGCTTCCAGCGCAGGAAATTGGTCAAAAGGGCAAGGCCGAGCGTCTGGCTCTTTTCCGGATGGAACTGAGCGCCCGCTTTGTTCTCGTGGGCGACGAAGGCGGTCACCGCTTCGCCATAGGTCGTGGTCGCGACGAGGTCATCCGGGTTCTCAGCCGCAAGGTGGTAGGAATGCACGAAATAAGCATGCAATCCATCCGGCCCGGTCGGAATACCGTCGAACAGCGCGTGCGGCCGGTTGAGCGTCAGCGTGTTCCAGCCGATCTGCGGGATCTTCAGCGCGGCATCCGCCGGCTTCATCTCGATAACGTCGCCCTTGATCCAGCCGAAACCCTGCGTCGTCGCCTTTTCCAGTCCGCGCGAGGCCATCAGCTGCATGCCGACGCAGATGCCGAGGAACGGCTTGCCGGCCTTCTCGACGCTTTCGATAATGGCTTCGTTCATGCCATCGACGGCGGAAAGACCGGCCCGGCAATCGGCATAGGCGCCGACACCCGGCAACACGATCCGGTCGGCACTTGCCACCCGGTCCGCTCGGTCCGTCAGCTCGATCTCCGCATCGATGCCGGCCTCGCGGGCGGCGCGCTCGAAGGCCTTGGTGGCGGAGCGAAGGTTTCCGGATCCGTAATCGATAATCGCAACGCGCATCAGCGGCTCCCGTAGGTGTCGAACAGGCCGAAGCCCGGATTGGCAGGGTCGACGGTCTTCACGCCGTCGCGGCCGGGCCCGAGGCGCGGCAGGGGCGGGGCGGGCTCGGTGGCGAGATCGTCGAGCGTCGCGCCATACATCGCCTCGGCCGTCTTCAGATCCGGCGCCGGCAGGACGGCGGCGAGCGTAAACCCGCGCTTCTCCAGCCGATGCGCGAGATAGGTCGGTCCTTCCAGCGCTACGAGAAGCCGCAGAGCCAGCTCGATCAGGATGGCGGCAAGTGCGGCACCGGCCAGTCCGCCGGCCGCGGTCATTGCGCTCTGGAGGATGAACACGGCGATGCCGGCGGCCCACTGGCGCTTGAAGAGAAGCCAGAAGGCGGGAAAGACGAAGGCAGGCCAGGCGAAGCGATCGGCAACGAAGACCGCATCCGCGCTGTCGGGCCGCGCCCCGGGCGGGAGATAGACGAGAAACGGTGTCATTGGCAGCCTGCTCTCAACAGAAGGGTCTTCTCTTTAAGGAAGAAGGGTCTCGACGTGGCCGAGACCACGCCGGCTCAGCGTCCGCTGCGAAAAGGTCCGGCTTAGGCCAACGTTCCCTTGGTGGAAGGGATGCGGCCGGCCTGGCGGGGGTCGATCTCGGTTGCCGAGCGCAGCACGCGGGCAACGGCCTTGAAGCACGTCTCGGCGATATGATGGTTGTTGGCGCCGTAGAGGTTCTGGATATGCAGCGTGATGCCGGCATTCTGCGCCAGCGCGTGGAAGAACTCCCGCACCAGCTCCGTGTCGAACGTGCCGATCTTCGGCGAGGAGAAGGCGACGTTCCAGACGAGGAACGGACGCCCGGACACATCCACCGCCGCCCGCGTCATCGTCTCGTCCATGGCAAGGTCGATTGAGGCATAGCGCGTGATGCCGCGCCGGTCGCCGAGCGCCTTGGCGATGGCCTGACCGATGGCGATGCCGGTGTCCTCGACCGTGTGGTGATCGTCCACATGCAGATCGCCCTTCGCCTCGATCGTCATGTCGATCAGGGAGTGGCGCGACAGCTGGTCGAGCATATGGTCGAAGAAGCCGACGCCCGTCGAGATGGTCGAGGCCCCGGTGCCGTCGATCGCGACGGACACGGAGACGGACGTCTCGTTGGTCTTGCGGGATATGCTGCCGCTGCGGCCTTCTGCCTCTGCCATCGGGAACTCCGGTCTGTGAACGTCGCCTGATAACAGGCCGGCCGGGAAATATCCAGCTTCGATTGTCCGGGCGCGATCGTCCTCCGCGCGGCACGCGCCCACCCCGTGCGGCACCCTTTGCAATCGCTGCAGCCATTCTTACATAGATCGCGACATCACGCATTCGAACGCCCCGGGGACAGAGCCGGGAGCGGAAAGCAACAGGACTTTCATGAGCGAACACAACCCCTACGGAACCATGCATGCGACCACGATCATCACCGTGCGCAAGGGCGGCCAGGTCGTCATGGCCGGCGACGGCCAGGTCAGCCTCGGCCAGACGGTGATGAAGGGCAATGCCCGCAAGGTGCGCCGGCTCGGCAAGGGCCAGGTCATCGCGGGCTTCGCCGGCGCCACGGCCGACGCGTTCACCCTGCTGGAGCGGCTCGAAGCCAAGCTCGAGCAATATCCCGACCAGCTGATGCGCGCCGCCGTCGAGCTCGCCAAGGACTGGCGGACCAACAAGTATCTGCGCAATCTGGAAGCCATGATGCTGGTCGCCGACAAGACGATCACCTTGGCGATTACCGGCAATGGCGACGTGCTGGAGCCGGAACACGGCACCATCGCCATCGGTTCGGGGGGCAACTACGCCTATGCCGCGGCCCGGGCGCTGATGGATTCGGACCGGACGGCCGAGGAGATCGCCCGCCGCGCCATGGAGATCGCCGGGGATATCTGCGTCTATACCAACGGCAACATCGTCGTCGAGACGCTGGATGCCGCCTGAGCCGGGTAGCCCTTACGTCTTTCGCGCCCTGCGCCACGAGGATTTTCCACGTCTGGCGCAATGGCTCGCCGAGCCCCATGTCGCACGATGGTGGGATGCGGCGGAGGTCGAGCTCGAGGCCATCGCGCAGGCGATGAAGACGGGGGAAGCGCAGCCGATGTTGGTGGAATGGGAGGGACGGCCGATCGCCTATCTCCAGACCTACGATCCACATGGGGAGGCGAACCATCCCTATCGCGACCAGCCGGCGGGAACGCTCGGCGTCGATATGGCCATCGGCCCGCCCGGGGAAACCGGCAAGGGGCATGGCGGCAGGATCGTCGCAAGCCTTGCCGCCCGGCTGTTCGCCGAGGGCACGAGGCGGATCGTCATCGACCCGCACCCCGAGAATTCCCGCGCGATCCGGGCCTATGAGAAAGCCGGATTCCGCTTCGTCGACCAGCGTCACAGCCTTTACGGTCCGGCCCATCTCATGGCGCTGGATGCCCAGATTGAAGAAACGGACATACCATGACCACCTTTTCCCCCCGAGAGATCGTTTCCGAACTCGATCGCTACATCATCGGCCAGCACGATGCGAAACGCGCCGTCGCCATTGCGCTGCGCAACCGCTGGCGCCGCCAGCAGCTGCCCGACGAGCTGCGCGACGAGGTGATGCCGAAGAACATCCTGATGATCGGGCCGACCGGCGTCGGCAAGACGGAAATTTCGCGTCGCCTTGCCAAGCTCGCGGGCGCTCCCTTCATCAAGGTCGAGGCGACCAAGTTCACCGAGGTCGGCTATGTCGGCCGCGATGTCGAACAGATCATCCGCGATCTCGTCGAAGTCGGCATCGGCCTCGTGCGCGAGAAGAAGCGCGGCGAGGTGAAGGCGAAGGCACACCAGAATGCCGAGGAACGCGTGCTCGACGCGCTGGTCGGCAGCACCGCCTCGCCTGCAACCCGCGACAGCTTCCGCCGCAAGCTGCGCGACAACGAGCTGGACGACAAGGAGATCGACATTGAGGTCGCGGATACGGCGAGCCCTGGCGGCGGCTTCGAAATCCCCGGCATGCCGGGCGCCAATATCGGCGTGCTCAACCTCTCCGACATGTTCGGCAAGGCGATGGGCGCGCGCACCAAGAAGGTGCGCACGACGGTCAAGCAATCCTACGCGCTGCTGATCGACGACGAGTCCGACAAGCTGCTCGACAACGAGCAGATCCAGCGGGAGGCCGTGCGCTCGGCCGAGAATGACGGCATCGTGTTCCTGGACGAGATCGACAAGATTGCCGCCCGCGACGGCGGCATGGGGGCCGGTGTGTCGCGCGAAGGCGTGCAGCGGGATCTGCTGCCGCTGGTCGAAGGCACGACGGTTGCGACGAAATACGGGCCTGTGAAGACCGACCATATCCTCTTCATCGCGTCCGGCGCCTTCCATGTCTCGAAGCCGTCGGATCTCCTGCCTGAACTTCAGGGCCGCCTGCCCATCCGCGTCGAGCTGAAGGCGCTGACCAAGGAAGACTTCCGCCGCATCCTGACGGAAACCGAGGCAAGCCTCATCCGTCAGTACAAGGCGTTGCTGGAAACCGAAGGCGTGACGCTCGACTTTTCCGACGATGCGCTCGATGCGCTGGCCGATGTCGCGGTGCACTTGAACTCCAGCGTCGAAAACATCGGCGCGCGCCGCCTGCAGACGGTCATGGAACGCGTGCTCGACGAGATCTCGTTTGCGGCTCCCGACAAGTCGGGCGAGGAACTGAACATCGATGCCGAATATGTGCGCAAGCATGTCGGCGACCTCGCGGCCAACACCGATCTGTCGCGTTACATCCTCTGACGAACCGATCTACGGCGTCCTCCGCGTCGCTTCAAAGGCGTGGAGGAAGCTGTTGCGGGGACAGACGGAATGGCAGAGGAATGACGGATGGCATGATTCCGACACCTTTACGCCGCATCACCTAAGCGAACCGCCGCACCCTCTGGAGACTGAAGCCTTGCGCAAACTCGTTCCCGCTCTCGCCCTTATCACCGCCCTGCTTGTTTGGGGCGCACCGGCCAGAGCGGAGATACGCGTGATGCCGGAGGGCAACCGCAATGCCGAGCAGCCATCGGTGCCCGGCGCATCGGTCCGCCGCACGAAGGCCGGAAAATCGAGCTTCGACGCCAAGTACGAGAAGGTGCGGCAGCTGCTCGCGACCGACAGCAAGCTGATGGGCAAGATCAAGTCCACCGCGCGCGCCTACGGCATCGACCCGATCCACATGGTCGGCGCCATCGTCGGCGAGCATACCTATAACGTCGATGCCTACGACCGGCTGCAGTCCTACTACGTCAAGGCCGCCGCCTATGCCGGCAACAGTTTCCGCTTCGCCTATGACGGCGAATCGATCGCCGATTTCGTCGATCGCTCGCAATTCTCCGTCTGCGCCGGCAAAAAGGGCTCCTATGCCCTGTGGAGCTGCCGCGAAGGCGTCTGGGACAAGGTGTTCCGCGGCGAAACGGTCGGAGGCACGTCCTTCCCGAACAATCGCTTCTCCGCCGTCTTCTTCCAGCCCTTCTATGCCGGCCAGACCTTCGGCCTCGGCCAGATCAATCCGCTGACGGCCCTGATGATGACCGACACCGTGGCGCGCGTGTCCGGCTACGAGGCGCTGGACGAGAACAGCGCGGCCGATGTCTACAAGGCGATCATGGATCCCGACCAGTCGCTCGCCTACATGGCCGCCGTCATCCGCCACTCCATCGACGTCTACCGCTCGGTGGCCGACATCGACATCTCCGACAATCCCGGCATTACCGCAACGCTTTACAATATCGGCAATCCCGACCAGCGCGCGGCCGCCCTTGCGGCGAAGAACCGGTCCGGCGCCGGAGAGTGGCCGGAGGAAAATTATTACGGCTGGCTGGTGAACGAGAAGCTGTCGGAACTGAAGGCGCTTCTCTGAACCACGTCCGGCCGGTCCCAACCGTCAAAGGCCAGAACTGCCCATGGATATGATCTCAAGACCCTTCGAGCCGCCGGCCCCCGTTCCGCGCACGCAGGAGCTCTCCAAGTTCGAGGTTCTCCGGACGGTGCTGCGAAACCCGCTCGAACTCTGGAGCGAGCAGTCCTATACGCTGCCCTGGATCGAGACGCGGTTCGTCAACCAGCAGACCCTGATCGTCAACGATCCCGGCCTGATCCGCTACATCCTCGTCGAGAACGTCGCGAATTACGAGATGTCGGAGGTTCGCCGGCTCGTGCTGCGGCCGATCCTGCGCGATGGCCTGCTGACGGCCGAGGGTCCGACTTGGAAGCGCACCCGCAAGGCGGTGGCGCCGGTGTTCACGCCGCGCCATGCCAAGGGTTTTGCCGACAAGATGCTCTCGACCTGCGAGCACTATGCCAGCCGTTACGATGGCGTCGTCGATGCCGGCGCCCCCGTCGATATCGCCACCGACATGACCGAGCTGACCTACGATATCCTGGCGGAAACCCTGTTTTCCGGGCAGATCGCCGCGGAAACCGAAAGCTTTACCCGGGATGTCGAGACGCTGCTCGGCAGCATGGGCCGGGTCGATCCGATGGATATGCTGCTCGCACCCTCCTGGGTTCCGCGCGTCACGCGCTGGGGCAGCGGCAAGCTGATGCGCCGCTTCGGCACGGTCGTGGCGGCCACCATGGACGAGCGCCGCCGGCAAATGCGCGCCCATCCCGACACGGTGCCGCAGGATTTCCTGACGCTGCTTCTGGAGCGGGAAGGGCCGGACGGGCTGCATGCCGACGAGATCGCCGACAACATCCTGACCTTCATCGGCGCCGGCCACGAGACCACGGCCCGGGCGCTCGGCTGGACGTTCTACTGCATCGCCCATGCGCCGGACTTCCGCGCGCTGATGGAGGCGGAGATCGACCGCGTCATCGCGAACGGCACCGATCCGGTCGACTGGCTGGAGAATATGCCGCATGTCCGCGCCGCCTTCGAGGAATCCATGCGGCTCTATCCCCCGGCGCCGTCGATCAACCGCGCGGCGATCGAGGCCGACAGCTGGACGTCGCCGACCGGCGAGCGCATCGATATCGCCAAGGGCGTTTCGGTCCTCGTCATGCCCTGGACCCTGCACCGCCATACGCTCTACTGGGAACGGCCGCGTGCCTTCATGCCGCAGCGCTTCATGCCCGGAAATCGCGAGAGCCTGCACCGCTTTCAGTATCTGCCGTTCGGCGCCGGCCCGCGCGTCTGCATCGGCGCCACCTTTGCGCTGCAGGAGGCGGTGATCGCGCTCGGCGTGCTGATGAAGACCTATCGCTTCGACGTGACGCCGCAGACGCGGCCCTGGCCCGTGCAACGGCTGACGACGCAGCCCCAGGGCGGTATCCCGATGCGGGTCACGCGTCGATAAAAGACACGCTGCGGTTTCCTTCACGATCGGAAAACGTTGACTTCACGGCGTTCGTGAGGACATTGCAATGCACGCAACGGGGAAAGAGCGAGGAGACCTCATGAGCCGCATCGAGACACAGGGTTTGCAGATCGAACAGGGCCTTCACGCCTTCATCGTCAACGAGGCCCTGCCGGGTACGGGAATCGAGGCCGATCGCTTCTTCGAAAGCTTCTCCGCGATCGTCCATGATCTCGCCCCGAAGAACCGCGCCCTGCTGCAGGTTCGCGATGCGTTGCAGGAAAAAATCGATGCCTGGTACCGGGAAAACGGCGTTCCCGTCGATCTCAAGGCCTATACCGATTTCCTGACCGACATCGGCTACCTCCTGCCCGAAGGGCCGGATTTCACCGTTTCCACCGATCACGTCGATCCCGAGATCGCCGCGATCGCCGGGCCGCAGCTCGTCGTTCCCGTGATGAATGCGCGTTACGCGCTGAACGCTGCCAACGCGCGCTGGGGCTCGCTGTATGACGCGCTCTACGGCACGGATGCGATTTCCGACGAGGGCGGCGCAGAGAGGGGCAAGGGTTACAACCCCGCCCGCGGCAGCAAGGTCATCGCCTGGGCGCGCAATTTCCTCGATTCGAGCGCGCCGCTGGAGGGTGCCAGCTGGACCGATCTGCGCTCGATCTCGGTCGCCGACGGCCGGCTGGTCCTCAACGACGGGTCGCTGTCGCTGAAGGACCCGGCGCAGTTTTCAGGCTTCAAGGGCGACGCCGCGGCGCCCGCCGCGATCGTCCTCAAGCGCAACGCGCTGCATGTCGAGATCGTCATCGACGCCACGACCGCGATCGGTGCCGGCGATCCGGCGCATATTTCCGACGTCGTGCTCGAATCCGCCATCACCGCGATCATGGACTGCGAGGATTCGGTCGCCGCCGTCGATGCCGCCGACAAGACGCTGATCTATCGCAACTGGCTCGGCCTGATGGACGGCACGCTTGCCGAAGAGGTCGCCAAGGGCGGCCGCAGCTTTACCCGCAGGCTCAATCCGGACGTGACCTTGACCGCGCCGGATGGCAGCGGCACCACGCTGAAGGGCCGGGCGCTGATGCTCGTGCGCAATGTCGGCCACCTCATGACCAATCCGGCGATCCTCGACCGGGACGGCAATGAGGTCCCAGAAGGCATCATGGATGCGGTGATCACGGCGCTGATCGCGCTCCGGGACATCGGCCCGTCCGGCCGCCGCATGAACTCGCGCGAAGGCTCGATGTATGTCGTCAAGCCGAAGATGCACGGTCCCGACGAAGTCGCCTTCGCCTGCGAAATCTTCACCCGCGTCGAGCAGGCGCTGGGCATGGCGCCGAACACGATCAAGATGGGCATCATGGACGAGGAGCGCCGCACGACGGTCAACCTCAAGGCCTGCATCCGTGCCGCGCGCGAGCGCGTCGTATTCATCAATACCGGCTTCCTCGACCGCACGGGCGACGAGATCCATACCTCCATGGAAGCCGGCCCGATGATCCGCAAGGGCGATATGAAGCAGGCGGCCTGGATCGCGGCTTACGAAAACTGGAACGTCGACATCGGCCTCGCCTGCGGTCTGGCCGGCCATGCCCAGATCGGCAAGGGCATGTGGGCCATGCCGGACCTGATGGCCGCCATGCTGGAGCAGAAGATCGCCCATCCCAAGGCCGGCGCCAACACCGCCTGGGTTCCCTCGCCGACGGCGGCGACGCTTCACGCGACGCATTATCACACAGTCGATGTCGCAGAGGTTCAGAAGAGCCTGAAGACGCGCCCGCGTGCCAAGCTCGACGACATCCTGTCCATTCCCGTCGCCACCCGCCCGAACTGGACGCCGGAAGAAATTCAGCGCGAACTCGACAACAATGCGCAGGGCATTCTCGGCTATGTCGTGCGCTGGATCGATCAGGGCGTCGGCTGCTCCAAGGTGCCCGACATCAACAATATCGGCCTGATGGAGGATCGCGCCACCCTGCGCATCTCCGCCCAGCACATGGCGAACTGGCTGCATCACGGCGTCGTCTCGGCCGATCAGGTAACCGAGACCCTGAAGCGCATGGCCGGCATCGTCGATCGGCAGAATGCCAGCGATGCAGCCTACCGCCCGATGGCGACGGATTTCGACGGCTCTGTCGCCTTCCAGGCGGCGCTCGACCTCGTTTTCAAGGGACGTGAACAGCCGAACGGCTACACCGAGCCGGTCCTCCATCGCCGCCGCATCGAGCTGAAAGCGGCAACGCGATAGCGATGCCTGCCCGGCCATCGTAAATGACAGCAGGAGAAGCCCATAAAAAAACCCGGAGCGATCCGGGTTTCTTGCGAAGGGCGATGACGCTCGGAGCGGTTCGATTACTGCTGGACGACGACCAGCGTGCTCTTGCCGGGGCGAACGCGGGAATAGAGATCGATGATGTCCTGGTTCATCAGGCGGATGCAGCCCGAAGACGCGGCCGTGCCGATCGAGTTCCACTCCGGTGTTCCGTGCAGGCGGAACAGCGTGTCCTTGCCTTCATCGTTGAAGAGATAGAGTGCGCGCGCGCCGAGCGGGTTGCGCAGGCCCGGGCCCATGCCGGCTTCGACATACTGCGCGACGTCGGGACGACGCTGCGCCATCTCCTTCGGCGGATGCCATGTCGGCCATTCCTGCTTCCACGCGACATAGGCGCGGCCCTGCCAGGCAAAGCCCTGCTTGCCGACGCCGATCCCGTAGCGAACCGCCTTGCCGCCGGGCAGCACGTAATAGAGGAAGCGGTTCGGCGTGTTGACCACGATCGTGCCGACCGGCTCGTTCGTCGCGTAATCGACGATCTGGCGATGGAAGCGCGGATCGACGCGGTTGATCGGGATCGCCGGGAGCGCATAGCCATGATCTTCGACCGGGCCGTAGCCGTCCGAGAAGATCTGGTTGGTCGCGACATGCTGGATCGGCGTGTTGGACGCGGTGACGGGCGCCGTGGAGCAACCGGCCAGAGCGACGCTTGCCAGAAGGCTGCACAGGAAGAATGCGTTGCGGGTGCGCATGAGAATCTCTTAAAAGGAAGCGAAGGACGGCTCGAGTGGTTCGACCATCAGCCACTACGCTTATTTTCCATTCGCCGGGTCCTTGCAAGGGAATGCGCTGCAGCATGAAGCTCTGCTGATTCAAATTCGTCATGGATGGTTTTTTTGCAACAAAGACCGCCATGTCAGGCATTTGAAGCGCATGCCAGACAGGAAGATGCCATGCCGATCGTCTCGCTCCACGCCACCACCCCGCTCATCGACGGACGGCAGTCCCGTCGCGCGATGCTCGTCCGTCGCGGCCTGCAACGCTATCTCTACGATCTGCGTCATGCCGTGATGCCCGAACTGACGCTTTCGGGCGGCCGCCGGGCCGATCTCGCCTCGATCTCGCCCAAGGGCGAGATCTGGATCGTCGAGATCAAGACGTCGATCGAGGATTTCAAGGTGGACCGGAAATGGCCGGACTACCGGCTGCATTGCGACCGGCTGTTCTTCGCCACCCATGCGGAGGTGCCGCTCGACATCTTCCCTAGGGATTGCGGCCTGTTTCTCTCCGACGGCTACGGCGCCGACATGATTCGCGATGCGCCGGAGCATCGCCTCTCGGCCCCGCAGCGCAAATCGGTCACGCTGAACTTCGCCCGTGCGGCCGCCCAGCGGCTGATGCTCGCGGAATGGTGTGTCGGCGGCACCAGCGAGGCCTCGCCGCTGCAGGACATCATGTCCGGTGCGCAGGATAGCGATGCCTGAACGCTTACTTCGGCGCCCGCTTGGCGAGAATCCGCTGCAGCGTCCGCCGGTGCATGTTCAGCCGGCGTGCCGTCTCCGACACGTTGCGCTCGCAGATCTCGAACACCCGCTGGATATGCTCCCAGCGCACGCGGTCGGCCGACATCGGGTTTTCCGGCAGCTCCGCCTTGTCGCCGTCGCTCTGGACGAGGGCGTTGTAGACCTCGTCGGCATCCGCGGGTTTCGACAGATAGTCCACCGCCCCGAGCTTCACGGCGTTCACCGCCGTCGCGATATTGCCGTAACCGGTCAGCATGATGATGCGCGTGTCGTCCCGGCAGCCGCGGATTGCCTCGATCACATCGAGCCCGCTGCCATCGCCGAGCCGGAGATCGACCACCGCGTATTTCGGCGGATGCCGCTTTGCCTGGGCGATGCCGTCCGCCACCGATTCGGCGATCTCGACCGTGAAGCCGCGCTGTTCCATCGCCCGCGCCAGCCGGCGCACGAACGGCCCGTCGTCATCGACGATCAGCAGCGACGGATCGCGCCCGATCGCCGCGTTCGACGCAGTCTCGACAGTCTCGCCGGCCGCTCCGGCATCGGCTTTTTCGCTCATGGCGCGATCCTTCCCATGGATTATACGGCTTAGATAAGGGTGGGCGATCCTGCGGGAAAGGCGCAACCCCCTCATTTCGCCGGCTTGGTGTCCATCAGATGCCGCGGCCATTCGACGCTGACGCGCGCGCCGGGCTTCTCCGCGCCCCCGTTTTCGAAGGCCAGCGTCGCGCCGGACCGCTCGAGCAGCGTCTTGGCGATGAACAGCCCGAGCCCGAGCCCGCCTGCGGTATCGTCCCGCTGCCGTCGCGTCACATAGGGTTCGCCGATCCGGCTGAGAATATCGGGCGCGTAGCCGTCGCCGTCGTCCGCGATGGTCACCGAGACGCGGTCCGCCGAATGGCGCACGCTGACGACGACCTCGGTCTTCGCATAATCGACGGCGTTCTCGACCAGATTGCCGAGCCCGTAGAGAATGCCGGCATTGCGCGTGCCGACCGGTTCGCCCTTGCGGCCGGACGCCTCGACCAGCGTGATCTCGATATCGAATTCCCGATGCGGCGCCAGCACCTCCTCGATCATGGAGGAGAGCGGCAGATAGCGCATATGCGCCTCGTCATGGGACGAGAGCGTCGTCAACCGGCGCAGGATGTCGCGGCATCGTTCGCTCTGGCTGCGCAGAAGCTGGACGTCCTCGCCATATTTTGGATCGCCGCCGAGCTCGCGCTCCATCTCCTTCGCGACCACGCTGATCGTCGCGAGCGGCGTGCCGAGCTCGTGCGCGGCCGCCGCCGCCAGCCCGTCGAGCTGCGACAGATGCTGCTCGCGCTGCAGCACCAGTTCGGTCGCGGCCAGCGCCTCGGCCAGCTCGCTCGCCTCCAGCGATACGCGATAGATGTAGAAGGCGGCAAAGGCCGTGGTGGAAACGATGGCAAACCAGAAGCCGACCATCAGCGCCGGCGGTACCACGAGCACAGCGCCATCGTACCAGGGCAGGGGATAGGGCGAGAAGGCGAGCGCCGTCACCCCGGCCACGGCCAGAAGCGCAAGTGCGACGCTGTACCATTTCGGCTGCGAGGCCGAGGAGATGATGACGGGAACCGACACCAGCGGCGCGAACGGATTGGCGATGCCCCCGGTCATGTAGAGAAGCGCCGTCAGCTGCGCGAGATCGATACCGAGAAGCGTGAAGGCGGCGACCGGATGCAGCCGGTGGGCGGGGGGATAGCGCAGCGTCAGGTAGATGTTGACGACGGCGAGAAGCGCGATCAGCAGGAAGCAGGCGATCAGCGGCATCGGGAACCGAAGCCACAGCGCCACAATGATGATCGCGATCGACTGACCGGCCACCGCCAGCCAGCGCAGCCGCACGATGGTCTGCAGCCGCAGCGAGCGGCTGGCGGTCGGGTCGTCCGGCTCGCGCGATCCGGTGGCCGCGGTCTCCAGGGCCGTGTCCTGATGTGCCATTCACGTTCCCCTTGGTTTCGCGCGGGCCGTGGGCGCCGCCTGTGCCGGGTCTTCCGGCCACGAGTGCCTCGGATAGCGCCCGCGCATGTCCGCGCGCACCTCCCTCCACGATCCCGCCCAGAACCCCGGCAGGTCGCGTGTCGTCTGGATCGGCCGCTGCCCCGGCGATACGAGTTCGAGCAACAGCGGTATACGCCCCCCGCCGATCGCCGGATGCACGGTCAGTCCGAACAGCTCCTGCACCCGGATCGACAGCACCGGCTCGTCGCCGTCATAGCGAATGGGATGACGGTTGCCGGTGGGCGCCTGGAAATGCGTCGGCACGAGTGCCGCGAGATCCCGCGTTCCGGCGGGAACGAGGGACATCAGCCCCTGCGTCAGGCTGCCCGGCTCGATCTCGTCCAGGCCCCGCGCCTCCGTCTGGAAGGGCGCGAACCAGGCGTCGAGACCGGCGAGAAGCGCCGTCTCGGAAACGTCCGGCCAGGGGTCTCCCAGCGTTCGGTGCAGGAAACCCATCCGGTCGCGAAGCTGGCGCCCTTCCTTGGAAAACGGCAGCACAGTCAGACCCAGCATCCGCACCCCGTCGGCCAGGGCCTGTGCCGCGTCCGCGCCGGTCGGCCGCGCCATCGGCGTCTCCTCGAGCACGATCGCACCGATCCGCGTCACGCGCCGCGCCCGAACCTGCCGGCTCTGGCGGTCGAAGAAGGTCTCGGTCCCGGTCGTGATCGCGGATGGCAAATGCGCCTCGACATCCTCGAGCCGGATGTCTGCGGCCGAAAGGATCCGGTGTCGTCCGGCCGACCCGGTCACATCGGCGATGACGAGCATGTTGGCGCCCGCCAGGCGTTCCGTCTCGGCAAGCTCCGCGCCGCGCCCGTTCGCCATCACGAACCGCCCCCGTCCGCCCCGCTGCAGGGCGATCCGGTCGGGAAAGGCGCGGATCAGCAGGGCGCCGGCCAGCACCGGTCCTGCCGTGCCCTGGCGCCGGACGCCAAGCTCGGATGCCATGCGCCGCGCAAGCCCGCGCGCCGCGTCGCCTCGCGGGCTCCGGTCGCTGCGAAACTGCCGCAGCCGATCTTCCAGATCGACCGACGGTCCGCCGAGACCCTGCTCCGTCAGAAGCACGGCAATCTCGCAGGCCGCCATGCCATCCCCCTCCGTCGCCGCCCCCACGGCCATGGCTGCGAGCCGCGGCGGCAAGGCAAGCTCGCGAATGCGCCGTCCCGCTGCCGTCAGCCGGCCCTCCGCATCCACGGCGCCGAGAGCGGCAAGCAGGGCCCGTGCCTCGCGCCAGGCCGGTACCGGCGGCGCATCGAGAAACGCCATCGACGACGGGTCGGTCACCCCCCAATGCGCCAGATCGAGTACGAGCCCGGAGAGATCGCTCGCGAGAATCTGCGGCGGCGTGAAGGCGGGCAGCGCCGCCGTCTGGCCCGGGTGCCAGAGCCGGATGGCGATCCCGGGCTCGGTTCGCCCGGCCCGACCGGCCCGCTGGTCGGCCGAAGCCTTGGACACGCGCACCGTTTCCAGTCGCGTGATGCCGGTCGCAGCTTCATAGGCCGGCAGGCGCTGAAGGCCGCTATCGACGACGATCCGCACGCCATCGATGGTGATCGAGGTCTCCGCGATCGACGTCGCCAGAACCACCTTGCGCTGCCCGCTTGCAACGGGCCGGATCGCGCGATCCTGTTCGGCCTGGCTCAGCGTCCCATAAAGACCGATGAGATCGGTCGTTGGGGGAAGGCGCCCCTCCAGCCGCTCGATCGTTCGCTTGATCTCCGCCTGACCGGGCAGAAAGGCAAGAATCGAGCCCTCCTCGCCGCGATGTGCCGCGATGATCGCCCGCGCCATGGCATCCTCGATCCGCTCGTTCGGCAACCGGTCGCCGTGCCGGATGTCGATCGGGAAGGTCCGGCCATGGCTTTCGATGACGGGGGGATGACCGAGCAGCGCGGCCACCCGCTCCACGTCGAGCGTTGCCGACATCACGAGAATGCGCAGATCCTCGCGCAAGGCGGCACGCACATCGAGCGCCAGCGCCAGCCCCACATCGGCATCGAGCGACCGCTCATGGAACTCGTCGAAGAGAACGCAGGCAACGCCTCGAAGCTCGGGATCGTCGAGCACCATGCGGGCAAATACGCCTTCCGTCACCACCTCGATCCGCGTGGCGGCCGAGATCCGGCTGTCGAGCCGCATGCGATAGCCGGCCCGTTCGCCGATCTCCTCGCCGAGAAGCGACGCGATCCGCCCGGCCGCTGCCCTGGCGGCAAGACGTCTCGGCTCGAGAAGAAGAATCCGCCCGTCGCCTCTCCAGTCCGCATCGAGCAGAAACGGCGGCACGAGCGTCGTCTTGCCGGCACCTGGCGGTGCCGAAAGCACGGCCATGCCATGGCTCGAGAGGGCAGCACCGATCTCGTGCAGGACCGCTTTGACGGGAAGGTCGGGAAGAGAGGCAAAAACAGGGGATGTCATGCCGTCATCCTATAGGGAGCTGCGGCAAAGTGCACGACACCGCAAGGGCAATCCAAACGCCCTCAGCCGGCACTGGTCCAAGATGCGCCCCGACTGCCTGAAAAGCCGATTCTCCTGTTGGGAGATGACCGCGTTCGACGCCACATCACCGTCGCGAGGGTATCCATCCAATAATATCGATAAATTTCAATGGCATAAAAGAAATGTCATTTTTTTGAAACACGACGGTTGACGAACGCTCTCCCGCGGATCTATAAACCGCACACCAACGAGGGCGGCGGCGCTGCTGGCGACCGACGAACTCGCTCTGAAGTTTCTTGAAGCTTTGAGTGTGTTTGGGGGTCTAGGGCGGATGGCTTGATGGCTTCGTGTGGTAGAGTTTTGCGATTGTTTTGCCGGAAGGCGGGCGATTTGCGGATGTGACGGACCTGATGGGTTGTGTCGGTTTTTTGACAATTGAAGATGAGAAAGAGAAACGTGGGCGGCGGATGTTGCGCGGATCTGAGAGAGCTTTCGGGCTTTTGACGGTTCATGGAATAGACTTC
>NZ_JAJOZR010000019.1:0-59453 GCF_021168455.1 Rhizobium quercicola | reverse complement strand
TGGAAACTATCGGGCAAATGAGCGATGAACCACTCATTAGCTTGCCAGCAGTGGCGCGATGATACTCTTCCGGCCCTTCGGAATGAGCCGTGGTCGTATAAGCTACACCACGTCCTGGGACACGATCCACAAAAACGCTCGGTTCTGCGGAGCCAAGTGCCGGAACACGTTCCACAAGCGCAAGCGCCTGGAGGAGGCGAAGTTGCGTTCGTCCGAATTTCGGACGAACGTGGAGGCCGAACCAAGCGTCCGAATTTCGGACGCGTCCAATATCCTCAGACATCCTGCTCTAACGATCGAGGCCTTCGACGCTCTCTTCCGTCCGCCCCGCCAGCCGACCCTTGCCGAGACGCTCGCGGCATCATTCGGCGGCCTGCGTCCATTCGTGGCGCAGGGCGATCTTGTCCGCGATCTGCGCATTCGGTTCATTCAGGAAGGACTGTCGTGGACAGCAGCGCAGACAGAGGCCGAGCAGACCGTGGAGGAGGCAATCCAGATCGCCGGCCTTGAAAGGCCGCGGAGCACCATCGCTGGCGGCTACCGTTTGGACCGGGAGCGAAGGGCGGTGCGGTGAGGCGAAAAGTCGATCTTCCACCATTGGTGTAACATCAATTCTCGGGCTTTTCCTGCATTGCAGGAAATCGATGTTCCTGCACTGCAGGGAGTTGATGTTCCCCCGTCGGGGGAACATCCCTTAATGAGGAGAGTCTCCGTCCTCAGTTTGAGGATGGACGTTTTCCCCGTTGGGGGAGCGTCCGTCCACCGCTGGTGGTTCAACCCCCATTGGGGGACGGACCTCTGATCAGTCCGCCAGCGCCGGATCTTCGAAGCGAAGCTCGAACCGGATGCCGTCAGCTTTCGCTTGCGGGCACCGCTTCTCGATCTCCGCGACAGTCTGCACGGCCCGAAATTTGTCGTGCTTGAAATAGAACGTAAAGACAGGGTTTGGCCCGGGCGTCCCGTTCTCCAGGAAGCTTCCGTGAAACTTGAAGCCGTCGTAGTCATCGACGTCGTAAGCGCCTTCGTTCGCCAGATCATCGACCGCCTGCTTGATCTCGTTTTCGGCTTTCGCCACCTTGTCGCCGAAACTCATTCCCTATCTCCATCTCTCGACCGTGCCTTATGGCTGCAAGGTAGATGGCGGTCGGGCAGGCTTGGTTCAAGCGAGCGGTGCGCCCACGGATTTCGTGGACGCAAACCGTCCGACTTCTGCTCAAAAAAGAGCGAAAGCCACGGGTCCGACTTTTACTGCAATACAGTAGAAGCCCGGTCCCCCGTTTTGGAAAATCAAGTTTCTGCCATTTTGGGGAGAATTCCCCAAAAGGTCAGCCGAACGGATCCCTGATCTGGGAACCGGCGAGTTCTTGCCAGCTTTGGCAAAAACCTGATCTGTTACCCAGTTTGTTACCCGAAGGTGTTTGACGGTCAGGGTGTTACCCTGAAAAGGCGACCTAAGCGCCTGAAATGATTGGTGCCCCCACCAGGACTCGAACCCGGGACCCCCTGATTACAAATCAGGTGCTCTACCAACTGAGCTATAAGGGCAGCTGCGGAGGAATTAGCAGATTCCTCCGGCGTGTAAAGCGGGAAATGCGTGCCGGTGCCGCGCGTGCCTACCGTTTCAGGTGGGCGCGCGCGGCATAGAGCGCGATGGCGGCGGCGTTGGAGACGTTGAGGGATTTGATGGCACCGGGCATGTCGAGGCGGGCGAGTGCGGAGACCGTGTCGCGGGTCTTCTGGCGAAGACCCTTGCCTTCGGCACCGAGCACGAGCGCGACACGCTCGCCGACGAAAGTGCTTTCGAGCGGTGCGGGACCGTCCGAATCAAGGCCGATCGAGTGGAAGCCGAGGCCGTGCAGCTCTTCGAGCGCATCGGCGAGATTGGTGATCTGGATGTAGGGGATGAGCTCCATGGCGCCGGAGGCGGACTTGGCCATGACGCCCGATTCGGTCGGGCTGTGGCGCATGGTGGTGATGACGGCGCCCGCGTCGAATGCCACCGCCGAGCGCAGGACCGCGCCGACATTGTGCGGATCGGTGACCTGATCGAGGACGAGGATCAGCGGGCTGTCCTTGAGCGCGGACAACCGGCGCACGGGCAGGGGCTTCGTTTCCAGCATGACGCCCTGATGGATGGCGTCGGGCCCGAGGATCTTGTCGAGATCCTGCGGCGAGACGATCTCCACCGGGAAGGGCAGGGACTCGGTGTTCTTGATCTCCAGGCGCACGAGCGCGTTCAGGGTTGCCGAGAGGCTGACGATCTTGCGTTCCGGATTGGCGAGTGCTGCCTTGACGGTGTGGATGCCGTAGAGCTGGACCTGATCGGGCGCGAGCGGCGGCGCCTGCCACGCAGCCTTGCCGCCTTTGGCGCGGCGATCGTCGGGCGGCGTCGGAATCTCTCCGCGCTCGCGCTTCTGGTCGCGATGTGCCCGGCGCAGCGTTGCGTAATGGGTGTCTTTGGCGCTCTTGTCGCCTGAAGGATCTTTGCTCATGCTGAACCTATATCGGGCAAGGGCTGGCAGGGAAACCATTTTCCCGCGGCTCGTGGGACGGAGCGGCGGGGCATTTGGCGATCGGCTGTGGAAGATTTCCATCTTTTGAAAAAACTGGTGACGTCGTGTTGACAGGAGGAAACGAGGCGGTCATATACCCGGCGCAGATCAAGGGGCGGCACAAACAGCCGCTTTCGAAGATCGAACTGGTCGCTTGATCCCGACGGAATACTGGAGGGATGCCCGAGTGGTTAAAGGGGACGGACTGTAAATCCGTTGGCTCAGCCTACGTTGGTTCAAATCCAACTCCCTCCACCATTCTGTCGCACGGATCAAGACCCCCGCGGGTATAGCTCAATGGTAGAGCAGCAGCCTTCCAAGCTGAATACGCGGGTTCGATTCCCGCTACCCGCTCCAGCTTCAAGACAAACCGTCAATCCGCGCGCGACGATGCGGCAGAACGCCGATCCCGCGCGCCCTTCCGCCATTGTATTCGACCGGAGCACATCCCACATGCGGCGCTGACGGTCGATGGTTCCTTCCCGGGGATCTTCCGGCCATTTTCACGGGCGCAAATAGGCCTTGCGCAATCCTTGCGAAACCCTTAAACGCCTCCCCAAACCGGCCGGCGGCACACTGGCCTGCCGGGCCGTATCTCATTGATCACAGGAAAACATACCCATGGCAAAGAGCAAGTTTGAACGCAACAAGCCGCACGTGAACATCGGAACGATCGGTCACGTCGACCATGGCAAGACGTCGCTGACGGCAGCGATCACGAAGTACTTCGGCGAGTTCAAGGCGTACGACCAGATCGACGCCGCTCCGGAAGAAAAGGCCCGCGGCATCACCATCTCGACGGCGCACGTCGAGTACGAGACGCCGGCCCGCCACTACGCCCACGTCGACTGCCCCGGCCACGCCGACTACGTCAAGAACATGATCACCGGTGCTGCCCAGATGGACGGCGCGATCCTCGTCTGCTCGGCCGCCGACGGCCCGATGCCCCAGACCCGCGAGCACATCCTGCTGGCCCGTCAGGTCGGCGTTCCCGCGATCGTCGTGTTCCTCAACAAGGTCGACCAGGTCGATGACGCCGAACTTCTCGAGCTCGTCGAGCTGGAAGTTCGCGAACTCCTGTCGTCCTACGACTTCCCCGGCGACGACATTCCGATCATCAAGGGCTCGGCTCTGGCCGCTCTCGAAGACAGCGACAAGAAGATCGGCGAAGACGCGATCCGCGAACTGATGGCCGCCGTCGACGCGTACATCCCGACGCCGGAGCGTCCGATTAACCTGCCGTTCCTGATGCCGATCGAAGACGTGTTCTCGATCTCCGGTCGTGGTACGGTCGTGACCGGTCGCGTCGAGCGCGGCATCGTCAAGGTCGGTGAGGAAGTCGAGATCGTCGGCATCCGCGCAACGTCGAAGACGACGGTGACGGGCGTCGAAATGTTCCGCAAGCTGCTCGATCAGGGCCAGGCCGGCGACAACATCGGTGCACTCGTTCGCGGCGTCACGCGTGACGGCGTCGAGCGTGGCCAGATCCTGTGCAAGCCGGGTTCGGTCAAGCCGCACAAGAAGTTCATGGCCGAAGCCTACATCCTGACGAAGGAAGAAGGCGGCCGTCATACGCCGTTCTTCACGAACTACCGTCCGCAGTTCTACTTCCGCACGACGGACGTGACGGGCATCGTGACGCTGCCGGAAGGCACGGAAATGGTCATGCCGGGCGACAACGTCACCGTTGCCGTCGAGCTGATCGTTCCGATCGCGATGGAAGAAAAGCTGCGCTTCGCAATCCGCGAAGGCGGCCGCACCGTCGGCGCCGGTATCGTGGCTTCGATCGTCGAGTAATCCGCAACGACGACACGGCATGTTCGTGCCGTGTCGTCGATCGGTGGATAACATAGGAAAAGCGCTGCCCTCGGGTGGCGCTTTTCTCGTTTGCGCCCCTGAAGACGGATGTTCGGCTGCATCTCTCCTCCTCCCGCTTGTTCTCCTCTCCCAATGCGTTAGATCCGCCTTGGCATTCTGGAGGATATATTGTGAAGAAACGCATTCTGTTTACCGGCGGCGCCGGCAAGGCCGGCCGGCATGTCGTGCCGTATCTGGTGGACGCCGGCTATGAGGTCCACAATCTCGACCTCGTGCCGCTCGACCATCCCGGCGTCACCAATCTCATCGTCGACATCACGGATAGCGGACAGGTCTTCAACGCATTGTCCATGCATGCCGACATGCCCGATCTCGACCGCGCGCCGATCGGCAAGGGCAGGGGCATGCAGCCCTACGATGCCGTCGTGCACTTCGCGGCGATTCCGCGCATCCTGATCAAGCCCGACAACGAGACCTTTCGCATCAACACGATCGGCACCTACAATGTCATCGAAGCCGCCGCGAAATTCGGCGTCCGCAAGATCCTCGTCGCCTCCAGCGAGACGACCTACGGCATCTGCTTTGCCGAGGGGCACCGCGACGTCGCCAAGTTTCCGCTGGAGGAAGACGACGATGTCAGCCCCATGGACAGCTACGGTCTGTCCAAGGTGCTCAACGAGAAGACGGCCCGCGCCTTTGCAGAGCGCTTCGGGATCGATATCTACGCGATCCGGATCGGCAACGTCATCGAGCCCCATGAATATGCGATGTTCCCGACATGGTTCGCCGATCCGACCATCCGCAAGCGCATCGCCTGGAGCTACATCGACGCGCGGGACCTCGGGCAGATCTGCAAGCTCGGCATCGAGCGGGACGGACTGGGTTTCCAGGTGTTCAACGCCGCCAACGATACGACGTCCGCCAACACACCGACGGCGGATCTTCTGCGGGCGTTCTTCCCGAACGTGCCGGTCCAGCGCGACCTCGGGACCTATGAGAGCCTGCTGTCCAACGCCAAGATCCGCGATGTTCTTGGCTTTCGCCAGGACCATGACTGGCGGACATACGTGCCGGTTTCCGGTTGAGGCGTTTCTCTGACCATGGCATGGCGCGGGCCGTTCGCGCGCCATGCCATCTTGAGAATACCCCCTTAAGTTTTGGGGGTTTCACGCGGCGGCTGCCCAGTCTATCCTGGGAAAGCTTCGACGCACGATAGCGGTGCGAAGCCTTCGCTCCCGGACAGTCCGGGGCAACGGCACCTGTGCGGTCCGCGTTCCAGGTGACGGGTTTTCGGCAGGGCATGTCCGTCGATCGGTCTCGACCGGCAGCTCCGAACGGTGGAACACGCACATGATCCCGATATCCCCAACGGCTTTCGCCGTCGCTTGCTGTGCGTTTATGGCTTTCAGTCTGCCGCTGGCCGCGCAGGCCGAGGATCGCCTGATCTGGCAGCCGACGAGGTCGGGCGAGAACGGCATGCATCTGCGGATGGGTGTCAAGCTTCCGGTGGACGGCGAGGCGAGCGCCGGCGCGGATGTGTCGGTCGCCGCAACCCGGTCCGGCCGCGTCGAGGACACGCCGGTCGATGTCTGGGCGCGTGTCGCCGTTCGTCGTGGGGCCCGGACGGCGGTGGTGACCAGCCGGACCGTCGATGGCATGTTCGATCCCCGGACGGGAACTGGCAGTCTGGATCTCGGCATGGAACGAAAGCGGATCCTTGACGAACGCCTCGATCTGCAACGCATCCGCGGCATCAACGTCTCCTGCAACGCGCATCTCAAGCGCTGCGACGACGTCGTCATCCGCCAGTCGGCCCGTCTTTCGGCCGTGGCGACGGGGACCGCGCTCGTCGCGGAGGGCAGCTATTCCGCGGCAACGCTCGACTTCTCCAACCTTGTGCGGGTGGAGCAGAAGGTGACGCGGAAGATGAACGTGACGGCAACGCTGGCAGCACCGTTCCGGGACGACAGGCAGGCCAGCATCAGCCTGTCCTACGCCTTCAACTGGTAGCCCATGGACGCATTTGCCGGGAGAGGGCGCGGTCCCGGCCGAAAAGATGAAAAGCCCTCTTGCCAATCCGGCGCGCCCGTCTTAAAGGAGCGCACGGCCGACACGACGACGATACGCTCCCCGGAGCTGTTCCGTCTGCGCCGTGAAGGGGTATAGCTCAGTTGGTAGAGCGGCGGTCTCCAAAACCGCAGGTCGTCGGTTCAAGCCCGGCTGCCCCTGCCATTTCCACACCGCCGCCGCCTCATCACCCCGCGACATTAGTGTCGTAAACCCCGATGAAGCGGCGTTTCGCGGGTCGGGACGATGGCTCGGCGCCCCCGGTGCCGGACGGCATAATTCGCTTAAAAGATCGGAAAGTCCTTGTGATTTTCAGAATCGGTCTTTATGTAGGGTCCAACAGACACGCGGCGCGTGGGGCTGAGCATTCAGCTTTACGGGCCGTCAAGGCGTGAGCAATCAATGGCAGCGAAGACTAATCCCGTAACGTTTCTGAAGCAGGTCCGCTCCGAGACGGCAAAAGTGACATGGCCCTCCCGCCGGGAAACCGTGATCTCCACGCTGATGGTGTTCATCATGGTCATCCTTGCTGCGGCTTTCTTTTTTGCTGCGGATCAATTGATGGGCTGGCTCATCGGCCTCGTCCTCAATGTTGGCATCTAATCGAGTGGGAATGAACATGGCTCCGCGTTGGTATATCGTTCACGCCTATTCGAACTTCGAGAAGAAGGTCGCCGAGTCGATCGAGGAGAAGGCCAAACAGAAGGGCTTGAGCCATCTGTTTGAAAAGATCCTCGTTCCGACCGAGAAGGTTGTCGAAGTCCGTCGCGGCCGCAAGGTCGATGCCGAACGCAAGTTTTTCCCGGGTTACGTGATGGTTCGCGCCAACCTGACGGATGAGGCCTATCACCTCATCAAGAACACGCCGAAGGTCACCGGGTTCCTCGGGTCCGACAACAAGCCTGTTCCGATTCCCGATTCCGAAGCCGATCGCATTCTCGGTCAGGTGCAGGACGGTGTGGATCGGCCGAAGCCGTCGATTTCCTTCGAGGTCGGCGAGCAGGTCCGCGTTTCGGACGGCCCCTTCGCCTCGTTCAACGGCATCGTTCAGGATGTCGACGAGGAGCGCGCCCGCCTGAAGGTCGAAGTCTCGATTTTCGGTCGCGCGACGCCGGTCGATCTCGAATTCGCTCAGGTCGAGAAGGTCTGAGTCAACGAATGACGATCCGCCCAGGGGTGGATCTTCAGGCGGCGATATCGCCGCCACCGCGTGGAAGGGGAAGGGCTCTTAGCCGGACCCGGAAACCGCACCACGCAACCGCAGCCGCCGCATTTCATCGAGATACGGCATCCGTGACCGGGAAACCGGTCGAACGCCCGATCCGCGACGCGCCGTCATGGTGCATCCGGGGGTCGGACAGAGAAAAGGCAGAGAGTAATGGCTAAGAAAGTTATGGGCCAGCTCAAGCTGCAGGTGAAGGCAGGGTCGGCCAATCCGTCCCCGCCGATCGGTCCTGCACTTGGTCAGCGCGGCATCAACATCATGGAATTCTGCAAGGCGTTCAACGCCGCCACGCAGGAAATGGAAAAGGGCATGCCGATCCCGGTCGTCATCACCTACTTCCAGGACAAGTCCTTTACCTTCGCGATGAAGAAGCCGCCGGTCAGCTACTTCCTCAAGAAGGAAGCGAAGATCACCTCGGGTTCCAAGACTCCGGGCAAGGGCGGTGCTGCCGCAACCCTCACCAAGGCCCAGATCCGTTCGATCGCCGAAGCCAAGATGAAGGACCTGAATGCAGCCGATATCGAAGGCGCGATGACCATGATCGAGGGCTCCGCCCGCGCCATGGGTCTGGAAGTGGTGGCGTAAGATGACAAAGCTTGCAAAGCGCGTACAGAAGACACGCGAAGGCGTCGATCCCACGAAGATCTACAGCCTGTCGGACGCTATCGGCATGGTCAAGGAACGGGCGATCGCCAAGTTCGACGAAACCATCGAAGTGGCCATGAACCTCGGCGTTGACCCGCGTCACGCAGACCAGATGGTCCGCGGCGTCGTCAACCTGCCGAACGGCACCGGCCGCGACGTTCGCGTCGCCGTTTTCGCCCGTGGCGCCAAGGCTGACGAAGCCCGCGCAGCCGGTGCGGACGTCGTCGGCGCCGAAGATCTCGTCGAGATCGTCCAGGGCGGCAAGATCGACTTCGATCGTTGCATCGCGACCCCGGACATGATGCCGCTCGTCGGCCGTCTCGGCAAGGTTCTCGGCCCGCGCGGCATGATGCCGAACCCGAAGGTCGGCACCGTGACCATGGACGTCACCGGCGCCGTCAAGGCCTCCAAGGGTGGCGCCGTCGAGTTCCGCGTCGAGAAGGCTGGTATCATCCACGCCGGCATCGGCAAGGCCTCGTTCGCTCCGGGCGCCCTGGAAGAAAACATCCGTGCTTTCGCGGATGCGGTCGTCAAGGCAAAGCCGGCAGGTGCCAAGGGCAACTACGTCAAGCGCATCGCGATTTCCTCGACCATGGGTCCGGGCGTCAAGATCGATCTGTCGACGCTCAGCGTCGCCTGATCCGGCCGGCGGGGCGCAGGCCCTGCCGAACACGAATTCCGGTCCTTCGGGACCGGATATCCAGGCTTCGGCCTGGAACTCCTGTCCGAGATTGCAGGTGGTTATCCCTTAATCACTGATGCCTGCATGAGACGGGTGAGACCCGAATTTGTCCTGAGGCTCCGGCCGAGGGAAACATCGGTTCGAACCTCGGCTTGCCTTGTGAGCGCCTCGCGGCGCTTCGCAGGGGACAGGATCCTCGAGCGTCGCCCGGGATCGTTTCGATCCCGCGCGGCAAAGGCAAACCCGGCAGGCCTGCAGGATTGCGGTCTGCCAACTGGAGATAGGCAGTGGAAAGAGCGGAAAAACGCGAATTCGTCACGGAGCTGAACGAAGTCTTCAAGGCTTCCGGTTCGGTTGTCGTGGCCCACTATGCCGGCGTCACCGTTGCGCAAATGAACGATTTTCGTTCGAAGATGCGCGCAGCTGGCGGCACCGTCAAAGTCGCGAAGAACCGCCTGGCCAAGATTGCCCTTCAGGGTACGGAGTCCGAAGGGATCGTTGATCTCTTCAAGGGTCAGACGCTCATTGCATACAGCAATGACCCGATCGTGGCTCCCAAGGTCGTCGTGGATTTCGCCAAGACCAACGACAAGGTCGTTGTTCTCGGTGGTTCCATGGGTACCACAACGCTGAATGCGGAAGGCGTCAAGTCGCTTGCGACCCTGCCTTCGCTGGATGAACTGCGTGGAAAGCTGCTGGGCATGATCCAGACCCCGGCTACCCGTATCGCAGGCGTTGTTGCAGCACCGGCAAGCCAGCTTGCCCGCGTGTTCGCGGCCTATGCCAAGAAGGACGAAGAAGCCGCATAAGGCGGTTTTTCGCTGTTTATATCAACATCGGTTCGAATTGAACAAAAGGAACTATGACAATGGCTGATCTCTCTAAGATCGTTGAAGACCTCTCCTCGCTGACCGTTCTGGAAGCCGCAGAACTGTCGAAGCTTCTCGAAGAAAAGTGGGGCGTTTCCGCTGCTGCACCGGTGGCCGTTGCTGCTGCCGGCGGCGCTGGCGCTGCTGCTCCCGTCGAGGAAGAAAAGACCGAGTTCGACGTTATCCTGGCTGAAGCCGGCGCTAACAAGATCAACGTCATCAAGGAAGTCCGCGCGATCACCGGCCTCGGCCTCAAGGAAGCCAAGGACCTGGTCGAAGCTGCTCCGAAGGCCGTCAAGGAAGGCGTTTCCAAGGCTGAAGCTGCCGACCTCAAGAAGAAGCTCGAAGATGCTGGCGCCAAGGTTGACGTCAAGTAATCTGGCTTTATGACAGAGAGAGGCGGCCCGAAAGGGCTGCCTCTCTTTGACCGTTTTTCGAACGTATTACCCAAAAGCCCCCACATCATCGGCTTTTTGGTAATGGGTTCTTCAAGAGGATGGTCCCGGTACCTGGACGACACGGCATTCCGCGCTTTGTGTCCTGGGCCGCGAGACGAGATTGAGCAATCCATCTTAGACGGGGTCGACTGGCCATCGGTCCCCGTCCGTTTTAGGCCCGGATGCACATATTGAAGGAGCGACGATGGCTCAGACCCTTACGTTTAACGGTCGCAGGCGCGTACGCAAGTTTTTCGGCAAAATCCCCGAAGTCGCAGAAATGCCGAACCTCATCGAGGTTCAGAAGGCGTCTTACGACCAGTTCCTGATGGTCAAGGAGCCGGCTGGCGGCCGTCCCGACGAGGGACTGCAGTCGGTTTTCAAGTCCGTCTTCCCGATCAGCGACTTCTCCGGCGCCTCCATGCTGGAGTTCGTATCCTATGAGTTCGAGCCCCCGAAGTTCGACGTCGATGAGTGCCGTCAGCGCGACCTGACCTACGCCGCGCCGCTCAAAGTGACGCTGCGTCTCATCGTGTTCGATATCGATGAAGATACGGGCGCGAAGTCCGTCAAGGACATCAAGGAACAGAACGTCTACATGGGCGATATGCCGCTCATGACGAACAACGGCACGTTCATCGTCAACGGCACCGAGCGCGTCATCGTCTCGCAGATGCACCGTTCTCCGGGTGTGTTCTTCGACCACGACAAGGGCAAGAGCCACTCGTCGGGCAAGCTGCTGTTCGCCGCACGCGTCATTCCCTATCGCGGTTCCTGGCTCGACATCGAGTTCGACGCCAAGGACATCGTGCATGCGCGTATCGACCGTCGCCGCAAGATCCCCGTCTCCTCCCTGCTGATGGCACTTGGCATGGACGGCGAAGAGATCCTCGAGACGTTCTACACGAAGTCCTTCTACAAGCGCGACGGCAAGGGCTGGCGGATTCCGTTCCAGCCGGAGGTCCTGAAGGGTCAGAAGGCCATCACCGAGATGATCGACGCCGACACCGGCGAAGTCGTCGTGGAAAGCGGTAAGAAGCTGACCCCGCGTCTGCTCCGTTCGCTGACCGAGAAGGGTCTTAAGGCCATCAAGGCGTCGGATGACGATCTCTACGGCAACTACCTCGCCGAAGACCTCGTCAACATGGAAACCGGTGAAATCTTCCTGGAAGCCGGCGACGAGATCGACGAGAAGACGCTTGGCGTGATCCTGGCCGCGGGCTTCGAAGAGATCCCCGTGCTCGACATCGACCACATCAATGTCGGCGCCTATATCCGCAACACGATCGCTGTCGACAAGAACGAGAACCGTCAGGACGCTCTGTTCGATATCTATCGCGTCATGCGCCCGGGCGAGCCGCCGACCATGGATTCGGCCGAAGCCATGTTCAACACGCTGTTCTTCGATGCCGAGCGTTACGATCTCTCGGCCGTCGGCCGCGTGAAGATGAACATGCGCCTCGATCTCGATTGCCCGGACACGGTTCGTGTCCTGCGCAAGGAAGACATCCTGGCCGTCGTGAAGATGCTTGTCGAACTGCGTGACGGCAAGGGCGAGATCGACGACATCGACAACCTCGGCAACCGCCGCGTTCGTTCCGTCGGCGAACTGATGGAAAATCAGTATCGTCTCGGCCTGCTCCGCATGGAGCGCGCCATCAAGGAACGCATGTCGTCGATCGAGATCGATACCGTCATGCCGCAGGACCTGATCAACGCCAAGCCGGCGGCGGCCGCCGTGCGCGAGTTCTTCGGTTCCTCGCAGCTGTCGCAGTTCATGGACCAGGTCAACCCGCTCTCGGAAATCACCCACAAGCGCCGTCTTTCGGCTCTTGGACCGGGCGGTCTGACCCGCGAGCGTGCAGGCTTCGAAGTCCGCGACGTTCACCCGACCCATTACGGCCGTATCTGCCCGATCGAGACGCCGGAAGGCCCGAACATCGGTCTGATCAACTCGCTCGCAACCTTTGCCCGCGTCAACAAGTACGGCTTCATCGAAAGCCCGTACCGCAAGATCGTGGACGGCAAGGTGACGCGCGAAGTGGTCTACCTCTCCGCCATGGAAGAGGCCAAGTACCACGTCGCCCAGGCGAACTCCGTGCTGAATGCCGACAATGAATTCGAGGAAGAATTCGTGGTCTGCCGTCACTCGGGCGAAGTCATGCTGACGCCGCGCGACCAGATCAACCTGATGGACGTCTCGCCGAAGCAGCTCGTGTCCGTTGCCGCCGCTCTCATCCCGTTCCTCGAGAACGACGATGCGAACCGCGCGCTCATGGGCTCGAACATGCAGCGTCAGGCCGTGCCTCTGCTGCGCGCCGAAGCGCCGTTCGTCGGCACCGGCATGGAGCCGGTCGTTGCCCGTGACTCGGGCGCTGCCATCGCGGCTCGCCGCGGCGGTGTCGTCGATCAGGTCGATGCGACGCGTATCGTCATCCGCGCCACGGAAGAGCTCGAAGCCGGCAAGTCCGGCGTCGATATCTATCGTCTGCAGAAGTTCCAGCGCTCCAACCAGAACACCTGCGTCAACCAGCGCCCGCTGGTCACCGTCGGTGACATCCTGAACAAGGGCGACATCATCGCGGACGGTCCCTCGACCGACCTCGGCGATCTCGCGCTCGGCCGCAACGCGCTCGTCGCGTTCATGCCCTGGAACGGCTACAACTACGAGGACTCGATCCTGCTGTCCGAGCGCATCGTGCGCGACGACGTGTTCACCTCCATCCACATCGAAGAATTCGAAGTGATGGCGCGCGACACGAAGCTGGGTCCGGAAGAAATCACGCGCGACATTCCGAACGTCTCGGAAGAGGCGCTGAAGAACCTCGATGAAGCCGGCATCGTCTATATCGGTGCGGAAGTGCAGCCGGGCGACATCCTCGTCGGCAAGATCACGCCGAAGGGCGAAAGCCCGATGACGCCGGAAGAAAAGCTTCTGCGCGCCATCTTCGGCGAAAAGGCTTCCGACGTCCGCGACACCTCCATGCGCATGCCTCCGGGCACGTTCGGGACCATCGTCGAAGTTCGCGTTTTCAACCGCCACGGCGTTGAAAAGGACGAGCGTGCGATGGCGATCGAGCGCGAGGAAATCGAACGTCTCGCAAAGGACCGCGACGACGAACAGGCGATCCTCGACCGCAACGTCTACGCCCGCCTGATCGACATGCTGCGCGGCCACGCCGCCGTTGCAGGTCCGAAGGGCTTCAAGAAGGGCACGGAGCTGACCAACGCGATCGTCTCCGAATATCCCCGCTCGCAGTGGTGGATGTTCGCCGTCGAGGACGAGAAGGCACAGGGCGAAATCGAAGCTCTGCGGGGCCAGTACGACGAGTCGAAGTCGCTGCTCGAACACCGCTTCATGGACAAGGTCGAGAAGGTCCAGCGCGGCGACGAAATGCCTCCGGGCGTGATGAAGATGGTCAAGGTCTTCGTCGCTGTGAAGCGCAAGATCCAGCCAGGCGACAAGATGGCTGGCCGTCACGGCAACAAGGGTGTCGTGTCGCGCATCGTTCCGATCGAGGACATGCCGTTCCTGGAAGACGGGACGCATGTGGACGTGGTTCTGAACCCGCTGGGCGTGCCGTCGCGCATGAACGTCGGCCAGATCCTCGAGACGCACCTCGGCTGGGCTTGCGCCGGCATGGGTCGCAAGATCGGTGATATGCTCGACGCCTACAAGGCAGGCGCCGACATCCAGCCGCTGCGCGACACCATCGACAGCGTCATCGGATCCGGTCCGAAGGGTGAGCCGATCAAGGACTACGACGACGACAGCATCGTTCGTCTGGCCGAGCAGACGCGCCGCGGCGTGTCGATCGCGACGCCGGTCTTCGACGGCGCGGTGGAAGCCGACGTCAACGAGATGCTGGAGCAGGCGGGCCTGAAGATCTCGGGTCAGTCCACGCTGTATGATGGCCGTACGGGCGACCAGTTCGACCGTCAGGTCACGGTCGGCTACATCTACATGCTCAAGCTGAACCACCTCGTGGACGACAAGATCCATGCGCGTTCGATCGGTCCTTACTCGCTGGTCACCCAGCAGCCGCTCGGCGGCAAGGCCCAGTTCGGCGGTCAGCGCTTCGGGGAAATGGAAGTCTGGGCTCTGGAAGCCTACGGCGCCGCCTACACCCTGCAGGAAATGCTGACGGTGAAGTCGGACGACGTGGCCGGACGCACCAAGGTCTACGAAGCGATCGTGCGCGGCGACGACACGTTCGAGGCGGGCATTCCGGAGAGCTTCAACGTTCTCGTCAAGGAAATGCGCTCCCTCGGCCTGTCCGTCGAGCTCGAGAATTCGAAGCTTGAGGATCTCCAGCCGACGCAGCTGCCGGACGCCGCTGAATAAAACGCGATTGACGCGCGCGCCCTGAAACGGCGCGCGCATGTCCTGCCGGTCGTCTCCGCGATGGAGAGGACGGGGCAGGGCACTGAGCCGCACCCGATGCGGTTTTATCCGTTTGACGAGCACAAGGGCCGGCGCCCGGGAAATGCCGGCGACCAGCGCTCAAGATAAGGGGCTTCGCCCCAAAGGAGATAGGCATGAACCAAGAGGTCATGAACCTTTTCAATCCGCAGATGCCTGCACAGACCTTCGATTCGATCCGCATCTCGATCGCGTCGCCGGAGAAGATTCTCTCGTGGTCGTTCGGCGAGATCAAGAAGCCGGAAACCATCAACTACCGGACGTTCAAGCCGGAACGCGACGGCCTCTTCTGCGCACGCATCTTCGGGCCCATCAAGGACTACGAGTGCCTGTGCGGCAAGTACAAGCGCATGAAGTACAAGGGCATCATCTGCGAAAAGTGCGGCGTCGAAGTCACGCTGTCGCGCGTTCGGCGCGAGCGCATGGGCCACATCGAGCTCGCGGCCCCGGTCGCCCACATCTGGTTCCTGAAATCCCTGCCGAGCCGCATCGCGACGCTGCTCGACATGACGCTGAAGGATATTGAACGCGTCCTCTATTTCGAAAACTACATCGTCACCGAGCCGGGCCTGACCTCTCTGAAGGAGAACCAGCTTCTCTCGGAAGAAGAGTACATGATCGCCGTCGACGAGTTCGGCGAAGACCAGTTCACGGCGATGATCGGCGCAGAAGCCATCTACGAGATGCTCGCCTCGATGAATCTCGAGAAGATCGCTGGCGATCTGCGCCAGGACATGGCTGACACCACGTCCGAGCTGAAGCAGAAGAAGCTGATGAAGCGCCTGAAGATCGTCGAGAACTTCATGGAATCCGGCAACCGTCCGGAATGGATGATCATGAAGGTCGTTCCGGTCATCCCGCCGGATCTGCGCCCGCTGGTTCCGCTCGACGGCGGCCGTTTCGCGACGTCGGACCTCAACGATCTCTACCGCCGCGTCATCAACCGCAACAACCGCCTGAAGCGCCTGATCGAGCTTCGTGCGCCCGGCATCATCATCCGCAACGAAAAGCGCATGCTGCAGGAATCCGTCGATGCGCTGTTCGACAACGGCCGTCGCGGTCGCGTCATCACGGGTGCCAACAAGCGTCCGCTGAAGTCGCTGTCCGACATGCTGAAGGGCAAGCAGGGCCGTTTCCGCCAGAACCTGCTCGGCAAGCGCGTCGACTATTCCGGCCGTTCGGTCATCGTCACCGGTCCGGAACTGAAGCTGCACCAGTGCGGCCTGCCGAAGAAGATGGCGCTCGAGCTCTTCAAGCCGTTCATCTACGCCCGTCTCGACGCCAAGGGCTTCTCGTCCACGGTCAAGCAGGCTAAGAAGCTGGTGGAAAAGGAAAAGCCGGAAGTCTGGGACATCCTCGACGAGGTGATCCGCGAGCATCCGGTTCTCCTGAACCGCGCGCCGACGCTGCACCGCCTGGGCATCCAGGCCTTTGAACCCACGCTGGTCGAAGGCAAGGCCATCCAGCTGCATCCGCTCGTCTGCACGGCCTTCAACGCCGACTTCGACGGCGACCAGATGGCCGTTCACGTGCCGCTGTCGCTGGAAGCCCAGCTGGAAGCCCGCGTGCTGATGATGTCGACCAACAACATCCTGCACCCGGCCAACGGCGCACCGATCATCGTTCCGTCGCAGGACATGGTTCTCGGGCTCTACTACTTGTCGATCCTCAACCAGAACGAGCCGGGCGAAGGCATGGCCTTCTCCGACATCGGGGAACTGCATCACGCGCTCGACAACAAGTCGGTCACGCTGCATGCGAAGATCCGTGGTCGCTTCAAGTCGGTCGACGAGAACGGCAAGCCGGTCTCCAAGATCTTCGAAACGACCCCCGGCCGCATGCTCATCGGCGAACTTCTGCCGAAGAACGTCAACGTGCCGTTCGACGTCTGCAACCAGGAACTGACCAAGAAGAACATCTCCAAGATGATCGACACGGTCTACCGTCACTGCGGTCAAAAGGACACGGTCATCTTCTGCGACCGGATCATGCAGCTCGGCTTCGCCCATGCCTGCCGCGCCGGCATTTCGTTCGGCAAGGACGACATGGTCATTCCGGAAACCAAGGCCAAGATCGTCGGTGACACCGAGTCGCTGGTGAAGGAATACGAACAGCAGTACAATGACGGCCTGATCACCCAGGGCGAAAAGTACAACAAGGTCGTCGACGCCTGGGGCAAGGCCACCGAAAAGGTCGCCGAAGACATGATGGCCCGCATTAAGGCCGTCGAGTTCGACGACAACGGCCGTCAGAAGCCGATGAACGCGATCTACATGATGTCGCACTCGGGCGCCCGTGGTTCTCCGAACCAGATGCGTCAGCTGGGCGGGATGCGTGGTCTCATGGCCAAGCCCTCGGGCGAAATCATCGAGACTCCGATCATCTCGAACTTCAAGGAAGGCCTGACCGTTAACGAGTACTTCAACTCGACCCACGGTGCCCGTAAGGGCCTCGCAGATACCGCCCTGAAGACGGCGAACTCCGGTTACCTGACGCGTCGTCTCGTCGACGTGGCGCAGGATTGCATCGTCAACTCGGTCGATTGCGGTACCGAAAACGGCCTCACCATGACCGCCATCGTCGATGCCGGTCAGGTCGTTGCCTCCATCGGCGCCCGCGTTCTCGGTCGTACGGCTCTCGACAACATCGATCATCCGGTCACCGGCGATCGCATTGTCGACGCTGGCCGCATGATCCTGGAAGCCGACGTGGTCGAGATCGAAAAGGCCGGCATCCAGTCGATCCGGATCCGTTCGGCCCTGACCTGCGAAATCCAGACCGGCGTCTGCGGCGTTTGCTACGGTCGCGACCTTGCCCGCGGTACCCCTGTCAACATGGGCGAAGCGGTCGGCGTCATCGCGGCCCAGTCGATCGGCGAACCGGGCACGCAGCTCACCATGCGCACGTTCCACCTTGGTGGCACGGCCAACGTGGTCGACCAGTCGTTCCTGGAAGCCTCGTACGAAGGCACGATCCAGATCAAGAACCGCAACATGCTGCGCAACTCCGATGGCATCCTCATTGCCATGGGTCGTAACATGGCGATCCAGATCCTGGACGAGCGCGGCGTGGAACGGTCCTCGCAGCGTGTCGCCTACGGTTCGAAGATCTTCGTGGATGACGGCGACAAGGTTCGTCGCGGTCAGCGTTTCGCAGAGTGGGACCCCTACACGCGCCCGATGATGACGGAAGTCGAAGGTACGGTTCATTTCGAAGATATCGTCGACGGTATCTCCGTTCTCGAAGCGACCGACGAAGCGACCGGCATCACCAAGCGTCAGGTCATCGACTGGCGTTCGACGCCGAGGGGTATCGACCTGAAGCCGGCGATCGTCATCAAGGACAAGAACGGCGTCGTTGCCAAGCTGTCCCGCGGTGGCGAAGCCCGATTCCTGCTGTCGGTCGATGCGATCCTGTCGGTCGAGCCCGGTACGAAGGTCTCCCAGGGTGACGTGCTCGCACGTTCGCCGCTGGAAAGCGCCAAGACCAAGGACATCACCGGTGGTCTGCCGCGTGTTGCCGAACTCTTCGAAGCGCGTCGTCCGAAGGACCACGCGATCATCGCGGAGATCGACGGCACGATCCGCTTCGGTCGCGACTACAAGAACAAGCGTCGCGTGCTGATCGAGCCGGCGGAAGACGGTGTCGAGCCGGTCGAGTACCTGATCCCGAAGGGCAAGCCCTTCCACCTTCAGGACGGCGACTATATCGAAAAGGGTGATTACATCCTCGACGGTAACCCGGCGCCGCACGACATCCTGGCGATCAAGGGCGTGGAGGCACTCGCGTCCTACCTCGTGAACGAAATCCAGGAAGTCTACCGCCTGCAGGGCGTTGTCATCAACGACAAGCACATCGAGGTGATCGTTCGCCAGATGCTGCAGAAGGTGGAAGTGACCGACGCCGGTGACTCGACCTATATTGTCGGCGACAGCGTGGACCGGATCGAACTGGAAGACGTCAACGACCAGCTGATCGAACAGGGCAAGAAGCCGGCCTACGGCGACCCTGTCCTGCTCGGCATCACCAAGGCGTCGCTGCAGACCCCGTCCTTCATCTCGGCCGCGTCCTTCCAGGAAACGACCAAGGTACTGACGGAAGCCGCGATCGCCGGCAAGACCGACGGCCTGCAGGGCCTCAAGGAAAACGTCATCGTCGGCCGCCTCATCCCGGCCGGTACCGGTGGCACCATGACGCAGATCCGCCGCATCGCTACGGCGCGCGACGAGATGATCCTCGAGGAACGCCGCAAGTCGACCGGCGCGGACACGGCAACGCCGATGCTCGCCGACATGGCCAGCGAGAACGCAGCCGCCGAGTAATCGGCAGGCACGACGACATCAAAAAGCCGCCCGGAGCGATCCGGGCGGCTTTTATCGTTCTTAGCGCTTGAAGCGGAATTATCGAAGGTGAGAAATGGCGTCAGCCATTCCCATTCCAAGCCGCTGGGCTGCCTCCGGGAATGACATCCAGGAGAAACGAAAGAGAATGCGGTCGCCCCCACCGGATGGCGACATTTCGAAATGCGTCCAGTTAGTCGGCGCGTCCATCAGAGCAACATGAAAATAGTGACGCCTGTGAACAATGGTGACGCCGTCCCGCACAAAGCTGTAGTCATGGACGGTCAGTGGTCGGGGAGGTGCGGGCACGCGTAATCCCGTCTCCTCCTCGAACTCGCGCGTCGCGGCGTCAGATGGTTCTTCACCGGGTTCGATGGTCCCCCCGGGAATCTGAAGCGCGATCTCGGGAAAGTCCGGTTCATCGAACACGAGCAAAGCGTCATGGAGCGTTGCGTAGATCAGAACCTTCTGCGTCGCCGCCATCCCTCAGTTGAACCGGATGATCGCCACTTCGCCCTCGAGCGCACCCTTGTAGGCCGAGGCATGCGGTTCGTCCTCCGGAACGCCTTCCAGCATGCCGATCTGGTCGAGGTCGGCTTCGAGGAAGCCCTCTTCTGCAAGCGCGTTCAACGCCTCGCGGACGGCGGAGTCGTCGTCGGCTGCGCGGAGCACGACATGGATATCGACGCCTTCGCCGCCACCGTCTTCTTCAAAGGCCTTGCCGATGATGATGAAGACCATGGGATCGTCGGAATTGTTGTCGTTGTCGGGCAGGACCGTCATGGAGACTCCTCTTGTCGGGTCTTTGAAAATGCGGCAATGAGCGCCGATGGAGTGATCTATATCAAAAGCGGCGGTCGCGACAATTCGTTCCCGCAGCTCCTTCGAGCGCAAGCGATTCTTTCTGCAAGCTGTTGCCGATTCTCATGGCGGGCGTCGGATCGCGGCTGCGGACTCTGCCGGTCGGCGGGCCACAGAGCCTCGCAAACCCCGCATTTGCAGGCTTTCGGGCGCAGGGCGGGGGAGAATTCTTAGGATTTGCCCTTGACTGAGGGGGGGTAAAACAGTACACCCCGCCTCATCGGAGCCCATGTGAGGCTGGCTGGTTCGGAACGACACGTTCTGGAGTTCGCCTCAAACAAGGTTCAAACGCACGCTGAAGACCAAGAATGCTGCACGCAAGACGCCGGAAAACGGCGTCCTCTGCTTTTCATGGGGCATCTGCTGAAACGCGGATCGGCCCTTGTTCGCGCATTTCCACGCGTACGCAAAAGCCGGAGACGGCAGTAATCCGCCCGAGAGGGTAACGAAGATTTTGCAAGGGATGGTTATATGCCTACCGTAAACCAGCTGATCCGCAAGCCGCGTCAGGCACAGGTCAAGCGCAACAAGGTACCGGCGCTTCAGGAAAATCCGCAGAAGCGCGGCGTGTGCACACGCGTCTACACGACGACCCCGAAGAAGCCGAACTCGGCACTTCGTAAGGTTGCCAAGATCCGTCTGACCAATGGCTTCGAAGTCATCGGCTACATCCCGGGCGAAGGCCACAACCTCCAGGAACACTCCGTCGTGATGATCCGCGGCGGCCGCGTCAAGGACTTGCCCGGCGTTCGCTACCACATCATCCGTGGTGTTCTCGATACCCAGGGTGTCAAGAACCGCAAGCAGCGCCGCTCGAAGTACGGCGCGAAGCGTCCGAAGTAATCGACCACCAGCGCCATTTCGCTGGGTAAACAAAGATAAAGTTGAGAGACGAAACATATGTCCCGTCGCCATAGTGCAGAAAAGCGTGAGATCAATCCGGACCCCAAGTTCGGCGATCTCGTTGTCACCAAGTTCATGAACGCCATCATGCTTCATGGGAAGAAGTCGGTTGCCGAAAACATCGTTTACGGTGCTTTCGATGCCGTTCAGGGCAAGCTGAAGCAGGAGCCGGTCGCCGTGTTCCATTCGGCTCTCGACAATATCGCTCCGCACGTAGAAGTCCGTTCGCGCCGCGTTGGTGGTGCGACGTACCAGGTTCCGGTCGATGTCCGTCCGGAGCGTCGTCAGGCTCTCGCCATCCGCTGGCTCATCGCCGCAGCTCGCAAGCGCAATGAAACGACCATGATCGATCGCCTCTGCGGCGAACTCATGGACGCCGCGAACAATCGCGGTAGCGCAGTGAAGAAGCGCGAAGACACGCACAAGATGGCCGACGCCAACCGCGCTTTCTCGCATTATCGCTGGTAATCGACGTCCATTTTCGAAAGGCAGTCCATCATGGCTCGCGAATATAAAATCGAAGACTACCGCAATTTCGGGATCATGGCGCATATCGACGCCGGCAAGACCACGACCACCGAGCGGATTCTTTACTACACCGGCAAGTCGCACAAGATCGGCGAAGTGCACGACGGCGCTGCCACCATGGACTGGATGGAGCAGGAGCAGGAACGCGGCATCACCATCACGTCGGCTGCGACCACGACCTACTGGAAGGGTCGCGACGGCAAGATGCGTCGCTTCAACATCATCGACACGCCCGGCCACGTCGACTTCACGATCGAAGTCGAGCGTTCGCTGCGCGTTCTCGACGGTGCGATCGCTCTCCTCGACGCCAACGCCGGCGTCGAGCCGCAGACGGAAACCGTCTGGCGTCAGGCCGAGAAGTACAACGTTCCGCGCATGATCTTCTGCAACAAGATGGACAAGACGGGCGCTGATTTCTATCGCTCGGTGTCCATGATCAAGTCGCGCCTCGGTGCGATCCCGGTCGTCATGCAGCTGCCGATCGGTGCGGAAACCGAGTTCAAGGGCGTTGTCGATCTGATCGAGATGAACGCTCTCGTCTGGCGCGACGAGTCGCTCGGCGCGCAGTGGGACATCGTCGAGATCCCGGACGACATGAAGGACCAGGCTCAGGAATATCGTGAGCTCCTGATCGAGACCGTCGTCGACATCGACGAAGAAGCCATGGAAAACTACCTGAACGGTGTCATGCCCGACAACGATCAGATCCGTGCGCTCGTTCGTCGCGGCACCATCGACGTGAAGTTCCACCCGATGTTCTGCGGCACGGCCTTCAAGAACAAGGGCGTGCAGCCCCTGCTCGACGCCGTCTGCGACTATCTGCCGTCGCCGGCCGACATCCCTGCCATCAAGGGGATCGACGTCAAGACGGAAGCCGAGATCGAGCGTCATGCTTCGGACGAAGAGCCGCTGTCTATGCTCGCGTTCAAGATCATGAACGACCCCTTCGTCGGTTCGCTCACCTTCGCCCGCATCTACTCTGGCAAGCTCGAAAAGGGCACGTCGGTCATGAACACGGTCAAGGAAAAGCGCGAGCGCGTCGGCCGCATGCTGCAGATGCACTCGAACTCGCGTGAAGACATCGAGGAAGCCTTCGCCGGCGATATCGTTGCTCTCGCGGGCCTCAAGGAAACCACGACGGGTGACACGCTCTGCGATCCCCTGAAGCAGGTCATCCTCGAGCGCATGGAATTCCCCGAGCCGGTCATCCAGATCGCCATTGAGCCGAAGTCCAAGGGCGACCAGGAAAAGATGGGCCTCGCGCTCAACCGCCTGGCTGCCGAAGACCCGTCGTTCCGCGTCAAGACGGACGAAGAGTCCGGCCAGACGATCATCGCTGGCATGGGCGAGCTTCACCTCGACATTCTCGTCGACCGTATGCGTCGCGAGTTCAAGGTCGAAGCCAACGTCGGTGCGCCGCAGGTTGCCTATCGTGAAACCATCACGAAGAAGCACGAAGAAGACTACACGCACAAGAAGCAGTCCGGTGGTACCGGCCAGTTTGCGCGCGTCAAGATCATCTTCGAACCGAACCCGGATGGCGACGAGTTCAAGTTCGAGTCCAAGATCGTTGGTGGTTCCATTCCGAAGGAATACATCCCCGGCGTTCAGAAGGGCATCGAAAGCGTGCTGTCGTCCGGCCCGCTGGCAGGCTTTCCGATGCTCGGCGTCAAGGCGACGCTTATCGACGGTGCCTTCCACGACGTCGACTCTTCGGTCCTCGCCTTCGAAATCGCATCGCGTGCCTGCTTCCGTGAAGCATCGCGCAAGGCCGGCGCCCAGCTGCTCGAGCCGATGATGAAGGTCGAAGTCGTCACCCCGGAAGATTACGTCGGCGACGTCATCGGCGACCTGAACTCCCGCCGTGGCCAGATCCAGGGCCAGGAAAGCCGCGGCATCGCCGTGGTGATCAGCGCAAACGTACCGCTGGCGAACATGTTCAAGTACGTCGACAACCTGCGCTCCATGAGCCAGGGCCGCGCGCAGTACTCGATGGTCTTCGATCACTACGCACCGGTTCCGTCGAACGTCGCAACCGAAATCCAGGCGAAGTACTCCGGTCAGAAGTGACCGGAGCTTGACTGACGCCCGTTAAAACAGAATTGAACCCCGCAAGGGGCCACAGATGGAGAGCCGAAAATGGCAAAGAGCAAGTTTGAACGCAACAAGCCGCACGTGAACATCGGAACGATCGGTCACGTCGACCATGGCAAGACGTCGCTGACGGCAGCGATCACGAAGTACTTCGGCGAGTTCAAGGCGTACGACCAGATCGACGCCGCTCCGGAAGAAAAGGCCCGCGGCATCACCATCTCGACGGCGCACGTCGAGTACGAGACGCCGGCCCGCCACTACGCCCACGTCGACTGCCCCGGCCACGCCGACTACGTCAAGAACATGATCACCGGTGCTGCCCAGATGGACGGCGCGATCCTCGTCTGCTCGGCCGCCGACGGCCCGATGCCCCAGACCCGCGAGCACATCCTGCTGGCCCGTCAGGTCGGCGTTCCCGCTATCGTCGTGTTCCTCAACAAGGTCGACCAGGTCGATGACGCCGAACTTCTCGAGCTCGTCGAGCTGGAAGTTCGCGAACTCCTGTCGTCCTACGACTTCCCCGGCGACGACATTCCGATCGTCAAGGGCTCGGCTCTGGCCGCTCTGGAAGACAGCGACAAGAAGATCGGCGAAGACGCGATCCGCGAACTGATGGCCGCCGTCGACGCCTACATCCCGACGCCGGAGCGTCCGATCAACCTGCCGTTCCTGATGCCGATCGAAGACGTGTTCTCGATCTCGGGTCGTGGTACGGTCGTGACCGGTCGCGTCGAGCGCGGCATCGTCAAGGTTGGTGAGGAAGTCGAGATCGTCGGCATCCGCGCAACGTCGAAGACGACGGTGACGGGCGTCGAAATGTTCCGCAAGCTGCTCGATCAGGGCCAGGCCGGCGACAACATCGGTGCACTCGTTCGCGGCGTCACGCGTGACGGCGTCGAGCGTGGCCAGATCCTGTGCAAGCCGGGTTCGGTCAAGCCGCACAAGAAGTTCATGGCCGAAGCCTACATCCTGACGAAGGAAGAAGGCGGCCGTCATACGCCGTTCTTCACGAACTACCGTCCGCAGTTCTACTTCCGCACGACGGACGTGACGGGCATCGTGACGCTGCCGGAAGGCACGGAAATGGTCATGCCGGGCGACAACGTGACCGTTGCCGTCGAGCTGATCGTTCCGATCGCGATGGAAGAAAAGCTGCGCTTCGCAATCCGCGAAGGCGGCCGCACCGTCGGCGCCGGCATCGTGGCTTCGATCGTCGAGTAATCAGCGGCTAGGCCGTTGACCTAGCAGGGACCGGGCGCTAACAACCCGGTTCCTGCGCTTTTTGACAAGACGCGGCCGACCGTAACAATTGAAGATTTGGCGTATGGCCAGTTGCCCATACGGAAAAAAGGACTAGTCGAATGAACGGCCAGAATATCCGCATCCGCCTCAAGGCGTTTGATCACCGGATCCTCGATGCCTCCACGCGTGAAATCGTGTCGACGGCCAAGCGTACGGGCGCCAGCGTCCGTGGCCCCGTGCCGCTGCCCACGCGTATCGAAAAGTTCACGGTCAACCGGTCGCCCCACGTCGACAAGAAGAGCCGCGAACAGTTCGAGATGCGCACGCACAAGCGTCTTCTCGATATCGTCGATCCGACCCCCCAGACGGTCGACGCCCTGATGAAGCTCGATCTGGCCGCCGGCGTCGACGTCGAGATCAAGCTCTAAAGGCCCCTCCCGGAACGCTTCGGACCGGGTGGATATAACAAGGAAGGTACGTGGACATTCCGTCCAACGACTTCCAGAAACGGGTGACCAATGGCGCGAATGCCGGATGGAAGCCTTGAACAAAGAGGCTGAAGGGGTTTTCCCCGACAGGGACTCTGAAGAGGAATGAACCGATGCGTTCAGGTGTGATTGCACAGAAAGTGGGAATGACCCGGGTCTACAACGACGCCGGCGAGCACATTCCAGTGACCGTGTTGCGGATGGAAAACTGCCAGGTGGTGGGCCAGCGCACGGAAGAAAAGAACGGCTACGTCGCCGTGCAGCTCGGCGCAGGCCAGGCCAAGGTCAAGAACACGCCGAAGGCGATGCGCGGCCATTTCGCCGCTGCAAACGTCGAGCCGAAGGCGAAGCTCGTCGAGTTCCGGGTAACCTCGGAAAACCTGATCGACGTCGGCTCCGAGCTGACGGCAAGCCATTTCGTCACCGGCCAGCTGGTCGACGTGACGGGCACCTCGATCGGTAAGGGCTTTGCCGGCGCCATGAAGCGCCACAACTTCGGCGGTCTGCGTGCGACGCACGGCGTTTCGGTCTCGCACCGTTCGCATGGTTCGACCGGCTCCAACCAGGATCCGGGCCGCGTCTGGAAGGGCAAGCGCATGGCTGGTCACATGGGCCAGACGCGTATCACCACCCAGAACCTCGAAGTTGTATCCACCGATGAAGACCGCGGTCTGATCCTCGTCAAGGGCGCCGTCCCCGGCTCCAAGGGCTCCTGGATCGTCGTCCGCGACGCCATCAAGGCCGGCATCCCGGAAAACGCTCCGCGTCCGGCCGGCGTCCGCGCAGCAGCACATGAGGGAGCCGAATAATGGATCTCACCGTCACCACACTGGATGGTCAGGACGCAGGCACGGTTTCCCTGTCCGACGCCATCTTCGGCCTGGACGTACGCCAGGACCTGATCGCCCGCGTCGTTCGCTGGCAGCTCGCCAAGAAGCAGCAGGGCACGCACAAGACGCTCACGCGCGGCGAAGTCTCCCGCACCGGCGCCAAGATGTACAAGCAGAAGGGTACGGGCCGCGCGCGTCACCATTCCGCACGCGCTCCGCAGTTCCGCGGCGGTGGCAAGGCTCACGGCCCGGTCACGCGCAGCCATGAGCATGACCTTCCCAAGAAGGTTCGTGCACTCGGCCTGCGTCACGCCCTCTCTGCCAAGCTGAAGGCCGATGAGCTGATCATCGTGGACAGCCTGGTCGCGACGGAAGCCAAGACGAAGGCCCTGACCGGTGCATTCGCATCGCTGGGTCTCACCAACGCCCTGTTCATCGGCGGCGCCGAGCTCGACAACAACTTCAAGCTCGCTGCCAAGAACATCCCGAACGTGGACGTTCTCCCGATCCAGGGCATCAACGTTTACGACATTCTGCGCCGCGGCAAGCTCGTGCTTTCCAAGGATGCGATCGAGGCTCTGGAGGAGCGGTTCAAGTGACGGATCTTCGCCATTATGATGTGATCCTCTCTCCGTCGATCACCGAAAAATCCACGCTGGTTTCTGAACAGAACCAGATCATCTTCAACGTCGCCAAGGACGCATCGAAGCCTGAGATCAAGGCTGCGATCGAAGCTCTGTTCGGCGTCAAGGTCACGGCAGTGAACACGCTTCTCCGCAAGGGCAAGCTCAAGCGCTTCCGCGGCTTCGCTGGCCGGCAGCGGGATGTCAAGAAGGCGATCGTCACACTTGCTGACGGTCAGTCCATCGACGTCTCCACCGGACTCTAAAGGTTAAACCCAGAGCGGTTTCATAACCCCCGGGTAAAGACCCAAAAGGGAACAAGAAAATGGCATTGAAAAGTTTCAATCCGACGACCCCGAGCCAGCGTCAGCTGGTCATCGTCGATCGGTCCTCGCTCTACAAGGGCAAGCCGGTCAAGGCGCTGACACAGGGTCTCACCAAGAGCGGTGGTCGTAACAACCTGGGCCGCATCACCGCCCGCTTCATCGGCGGCGGTCACAAGCGGACCTATCGCCTGATCGACTTCAAGCGTCGCAAGTTCGACGTGGACGGCACGGTCGAGCGGCTGGAATACGACCCGAACCGTACGGCGTTCATCGCGCTGATCAAGTACGAAGACGGCACGCAGGCCTACATCATCGCGCCGCAGCGCCTCGCCGTCGGTGACAAGGTCATCGCCTCCGAGAAGGCGGTCGATGTGAAGCCCGGCAACACCATGCCGCTGCAGTTCATCCCGGTCGGCTCCATCATCCACAATGTGGAAATGAAGCCCGGCAAGGGTGGCCAGATGGCGCGCTCGGCAGGCACCTATGTGCAGCTCGTCGGTCGTGACCAGGGCATGGCGATCCTGCGCCTCAACTCCGGCGAACAGCGCCTCGTTCATGCGAGCTGCCTCGCATCGATCGGCGCCGTCTCCAACCCGGATCACGGCAACATCAATGACGGCAAGGCCGGTCGTACCCGCTGGCGCGGCAAGACCCCGCATAACCGCGGTGTCGTCATGAACCCGGTCGACCACCCGCACGGCGGCGGTGAAGGCCGCACCTCGGGCGGCCGCCACCCGGTCACACCGTGGGGCAAGCCGACCAAGGGCAAGCGCACGCGTTCGAACAAGTCGACCGACAAGTTCATCATGCGTTCGCGCCATCAGCGCAAGAAGTAAGAAGAGGTAGTCACAAATGGCTCGTTCAGTATGGAAAGGTCCGTTCGTCGACGGCTATCTTCTCAAGAAGGCTGAGAAGGTTCGCGAAGGCGGGCGCAATGAGGTCATCAAGATGTGGAGCCGTCGCTCCACCATCTTGCCGCAGTTCGTCGGTCTGACCTTTGGCGTCTACAACGGTTCCAAGCATGTTCCCGTCAGTGTCAATGAAGACATGGTCGGCCACAAGTTCGGTGAATTCTCTCCGACCCGGACCTACTACGGTCACGGTGCGGACAAGAAGGCAAAGAGGAAGTAACGATGGGTAAGGCAAAAGCCGAACGTCGGCTGGCGGATAATGAAGCGCAGGCTGTTGCGCGCACGATCCGCGTCAGCCCCCAGAAGCTCAACCTGGTTGCCGCGATGATCCGCGGCAAGAAGGTCGACCGTGCTCTGGCCGAACTTGAATTCTCCCGCAAGCGTATCGCCGGCACGGTCAAGAAGACCTTGGAATCGGCCATCGCAAACGCCGAGAACAACCACGACCTCGACGTCGACTCGCTCGTCGTCGCGGAAGCTTTCGTTGGCAAGTCGATGGTGATGAAGCGCTTCCACGCTCGTGGTCGCGGTCGTGCATCGCGGATCGAAAAGCCGTTTGCACACTTGACGATCGTTGTTCGTGAAGTGGAAGCCAAAGGGGAGGCCGCATAATGGGCCAGAAAATCAATCCAATCGGTTTCCGTCTCGGCATCAACCGGACCTGGGATAGCCGTTGGTTCGCTGACAATGCCGAATACGGCAAGCTGCTCCACGAAGACCTGAAGATCCGCAAGTACCTGATGGACGAGCTGAAGCAGGCCGGCATTTCGAAGGTCGTCATCGAGCGTCCGCACAAGAAGTGCCGCGTTACGATCCACTCGGCTCGCCCGGGTCTGATCATCGGCAAGAAGGGCGCGGATATCGAAAAGCTGCGTCGCAAGCTGTCGGAGATGACGAACTCGGAAACGCACCTCAACATCGTCGAAGTGCGCAAGCCGGAAGTCGACGCGACGCTCGTCGCGCAGTCGATCGCCCAGCAGCTCGAGCGCCGCGTGGCTTTCCGCCGTGCGATGAAGCGTTCGGTTCAGTCGGCCATGCGTCTGGGTGCCGAAGGCATCAAGATCACCTGCGCCGGCCGCCTGGGTGGCGCCGAAATCGCCCGTACCGAGTGGTATCGCGAAGGTCGCGTTCCGCTTCACACGCTGCGCGCCGACATCGATTACGGTGTTGCCGAAGCTGTGACGGCATTCGGCATCTGCGGCATCAAGGTCTGGATCTTCAAGGGCGAAATCCTTGAGCACGATCCGATGGCCTCCGAGCGCCGTGCGAGCGAGAGTGACAGTCAGGGTAGTGGCGGACGTGATCGCGATCGCGATCGTGATCGCCGTCGTGAAAACGCGTAACAGTCGCGTTTGGCAGCCAATATCGGAGAATTAAAAAAATGTTGCAGCCAAAGCGTACGAAGTATCGCAAGCAATTCAAGGGCCGCATCAAGGGCGTAGCCAAGGGCGGATCTGATCTCGCTTTCGGCGAATTCGGCTTGAAGTCCTTGGAACCGAACCGCGTCAATGCGCGCGAGATCGAAGCGGCCCGCCGCGCGATCACGCGTCACATGAAGCGTGCCGGCCGCGTTTGGATCCGCGTATTCCCGGACGTTCCGGTCACCGCGAAGCCGACCGAAGTCCGCATGGGTAAGGGTAAGGGCTCCGTCGAATACTGGGCGTGCAAGGTCAAGCCTGGTCGTATGATGTTCGAGATCGATGGCGTCAACGAGGAGCTCGCACGCGAAGCCCTTCGTCTTGGTGCTGCGAAGCTCTCCGTCAAGACGCGCTTCGTACAGCGCATTGCGGAGTAAGGAGAAGCCCCATGAAAGCCAATGACGTTCGGGCGCTCAGCGCCGACCAGCTCAACGACGAGCTTGCCAAGCTGAAGAAGGAGCAGTTCAACCTGCGCTTCCAGAAGGCGACCGGCCAGCTTGAAAAGTCGTCGCGCATCAACGAGGTCCGCAAGGACATCGCGCGCATCAAAACCATTGCCCGCCAGAAGGCGGCAGAAGCCAAGGCCTAAGGACCAAGAAAAATGCCGAAACGCATTCTGCAGGGCACCGTCGTCTCCGACAAGAACGAGAAGACCGTCGTCGTAAGGGTCGAGCGCCGCTTTGCGCACCCGATCCTCCAGAAGACCGTCCGTCGCTCCAAGAAGTACAAGGCGCACGACGAGAAGAACCAGTTCAAGGTCGGCGACCTTGTTTCCATCCAGGAATGCGCGCCGATCTCCAAGGACAAGACCTGGACGGTTATTTCCGCCCAGGCCTAAGCCGAACAGACGTCACGCCGATGGCGCCGCGCAGTGTCGCAAGACACGAGAGCGCGGCGTCTTCGTAAGATCGGCGCCGCGCGCTTCTGGCCGAATTGGTCGGGGTTTGCGGTGTCGCCTCTTGTAATCGGCGAGAATCTCTGTATGAAGCAGCCACGGAACGCTCGGGGTTACGAGCGTTCTTTTGCTTTGAGCGCACGGAAGGTCCTGTCTTCAGGAAACCACCCTGGCAAGATCGATCCCGCGCTGTCGCATCATGTCCCGCCTGCTTCTCCCAAGAGGCGAGGGACTGGGAATGCCATTGAAAGCATTGTGGCGTGCCGCCCTTCGCAAGAGGGTGCAGCGCGCCGCATGCAAATTTTCATAAGCCGGAACAGGGGGCTCTCTTTCACGATGAGGAGATCCCAACCGGTTCGGTCACAACAAGAAGGCGACCTGACATGATTCAGATGCAAACAAACCTCGACGTGGCGGATAATTCCGGCGCACGTCGTGTCATGTGCATCAAGGTGCTGGGCGGCTCCAAGCGCAAGTATGCTTCCGTGGGCGACGTCATCGTCGTTTCCATCAAGGAAGCCATCCCGCGTGGCCGCGTCAAGAAGGGCGATGTGATGAAGGCGGTCGTCGTACGCACCGCCAAGGACATCCGTCGTCCGGACGGCAGCGTCATCCGCTTCGATAACAACGCAGCCGTTCTTATCGACAACAAGAAAGAGCCGATCGGCACCCGTATCTTCGGACCGGTTCCGCGCGAGCTTCGCGCCAAGAACCACATGAAGATCATCTCGCTGGCTCCAGAAGTACTGTAAGGGGCGATTAGAGATGAACAAGATTCGTAAGGGCGACAAGGTCGTCGTACTCGCCGGCAAGGACAAGGGCCGCACCGGCGAAGTTATCCAGGTCATGCCGAAGGACGACAAGGCTGTCGTGCGTGGCGTCAATATGGTGAAGCGTCACCAGCGCCAGACCCAGAGCCAGGAAGCCGGCATCATCAACAAGGAAGCCCCGATCCACCTGTCGAACATCGCGATCGCTGACACGGACGGCAAGCCGACCCGCGTCGGTTTCCGCATCGATGGCGACAAGAAGATTCGCGTGGCCAAGCGTTCGGGAGATGTTATCTGATGGCTGAGACCAAGACCTATGAGCCGCGGCTCAAGAGCGAGTACATCGCGCGCATTCGTCCGGCACTCCGGGAGAAGTTCTCCTACGCCAATGAGATGATGATCCCGAAGCTCGACAAGATCGTCATCAACATGGGCGTGGGCGAAGCGACCGGCGATTCGAAGAAGCCTTCGATCGCCGCCGCCGACCTCGCAGCGATCGCCGGCCAGAAGCCGGTCGTCACCAAGGCCCGCACTTCCATCGCCGGCTTCAAGCTGCGCGAAGACATGCCGATCGGCGCGAAGGTTACCCTGCGCGGCGCACGCATGTATGAATTTCTGGACCGCCTGATCAACATCGCGCTCCCGCGCGTTCGCGACTTCCGCGGACTGAACCCGAAATCCTTCGACGGCCGTGGCAACTTCGCCATGGGCGTGAAGGAACACATTGTGTTCCCTGAGATCAACTACGACAAGGTCGATCAGATGTGGGGCATGGACATCATCGTTTGCACGACGGCCACGACGGACGACGAAGCGCGGGCTCTGCTCACAGAGTTCAACTTCCCGTTCCGCCAGTAAGCCGTAACGACAAGCAGAAGGATTACGTTTCATGGCGAAAACGAGCGCAGTTGAAAAGAACAAGCGCCGCCGCAAGCTGGTTACCCAGCAGGCCTCCAAGCGGGCCGAGCTGAAGGCGACCATCATGAACCAGTCTCTTCCGATCGAAGAGCGGTTCAAGGCAACTCTGAAACTGGCAAGCCTGCCGCGTGATGGGTCGAAGACCCGCGTTCGCAACCGTTGCGAAGTCACCGGCCGTCCGCGCGCCTACTACCGGAAGCTGGGAATGTCCCGTATCGCCCTGCGCGAACTGGGCAATTTCGGCAAGATTCCGGGTATCGTGAAGTCGAGCTGGTAAGGAGACGGGCAAATGACAATGACTGATCCCTTGGGCGATATGCTCACCCGTATCCGTAACGGCGCCGCACGCCGCAAGACGAACGTAACGACGCCGGCTTCCAAGCTGCGCGCGCGCGTTCTCGACGTGCTGCAGTCGGAAGGCTACATCCGCGGCTACTCCGAAGTCGATTTCGACAACGGCAAGTCCGAGCTCAACATCGAGCTGAAGTACTACGAAGGCGCGTCGGTGATCCGTGAGATCGGCCGCGTGTCCAAGCCGGGCCGCCGGGTCTATGTCTCGGTCAAGTCCATTCCGCAGGTCGCGAACGGTCTCGGCATCACCATCCTTTCGACTCCGAAGGGTGTGATGGCCGATCACCAGGCTCGTGAACAGAACGTCGGCGGCGAGGTCCTCTGCTCCGTATTCTAATACGGATCAGGGATCTCCAGAACGAACAGACAGGATTGAAACATGTCTCGTATCGGTAAGAAGCCCGTTCAGGTTCCCGCTGGTGTCACCGCGACTGTCGATGGACAGAGGGTGACGGCAAAGGGCCCGAAGGGCGAACTGTTCTTCGTCGCGAACGACGAAGTTTCTGTAAAGCTGGAAGACAACGCCGTTGTCGTCGAGCCGGTCAGCCAGTCCAAGGATGCTCGTTCCAAGTGGGGCATGTCCCGCACGATGGTCGAGAACATCCTGAAGGGCGTTAAGGATGGCTTCGAGCGCAAGCTCGAGATCAACGGCGTCGGTTACCGCGCGGCCCTGCAGGGCAAGAACCTGCAGCTGGCACTCGGCTTCAGCCATGACGTCGTCTACCAGACGCCGGAAGGCATCACGATCGCTGTTCCCAAGCCGACGGAAATCGTCGTCTCGGGCATCAACAAGCAGCAGGTCGGCCAGGTGGCCGCAGAGATTCGCGAATATCGCGGCCCCGAGCCCTACAAGGGCAAGGGCGTCAAGTACGCGAACGAGCGGATCATCCGCAAAGAAGGCAAGAAGAAGTAAGGATCACGCGAAATGGCTAGCAGGAAAGATAATCTTGTACGTCGCGCTTCGCGCGTTCGTCGTCAAATCAAGGCGGTCGCCAACGGCCGTCCGCGCCTGTCGGTTCATCGCTCGTCGAAGAACATCTACGCACAGGTCATCGACGATGTCGCCGGCACGACGCTGGCGTCCGCTTCGACGCTCGACACCGGTCTGCGCACGTCTCTGAAGACGGGCGCCGACACGGCGGCAGCTGCTGCCGTCGGCAAGCTCCTCGCGGAGCGTGCATCCGAAGCCGGCGTCAAGGACGTCGTTTTCGATCGTGGCGCCTTCATCTATCATGGCCGCATCAAGGCCCTGGCTGAAGCCGCCCGCGAAGGTGGCCTCAACTTCTGAGTTCGGTTGGGAAAGTCGAAAACCGGCTTTCCGAATCTGACGAAGACACGTAAGGCTCCCATTTCCACGACGGGCCGGCCCGGTATATCCGGGCCGCAGCCTTGTCGGGAATTCGCCGTACTCTCCGACCATCGAGGGGCGGCACCGATCAATCTGCCGATTGCACCCGGAAAAGAAAAAGGAAAAGGACAATGGCACAAGAAAGAAGAGGTTCTCGCGACGACCGCCAGAACCGTGAAGAGCGCGACAGCGAATTCGTTGACAAGCTCGTCGCTATCAACCGCGTCGCCAAGGTGGTGAAGGGCGGCCGTCGTTTCGGCTTCGCTGCTCTCGTCGTCGTCGGCGACCAGAAGGGCCGCGTCGGCTTCGGTCATGGCAAGGCACGCGAAGTGCCGGAAGCCATCCGCAAGGCCACCGAAGCCGCCAAGCGCGAACTGATTTTCGTTCCGCTGCGCTCCGGCCGCACCCTGCATCATGACGTTCACGGCCGCCACGGCGCCGGCAAGGTCCTGCTGCGTTCGGCCAAGGCCGGTACCGGCATCATCGCCGGCGGCCCGATGCGCGCCGTTTTCGAAACGCTCGGCATGCACGACGTCGTTGCAAAGTCGACCGGTTCGTCCAACCCCTACAACATGATCCGCGCCACCTTCGATGCTCTGAAGAACCAGATGCACCCGAAGGACATCGCGGCACAGCGCGGCCTCAAGTTCGCCACGCTGCAGGCCCGTCGCGAAGCGGCTGGCGTCACGTCGGAAGAATAAGGGAGTCCGTACGATGGCCACTGAAACCACCGGTAAGACGGTTACTGTCGAGCAGATCGGCAGCCCCATCCGCCGCCCCGCCAGCCAGCGCGCAACGCTGATCGGCCTGGGTCTCAACAAGATGCACCGGGTGCGCACGCTGGAAGACACGCCTTCCGTTCGCGGCATGATCCGGTCCGTCCAGCACCTCGTCCGCGTTATCGACGAGAAGTGAGGGAGATACCATCATGAAGCTGAATGAAATCAGAGACAACGAAGGTGCCACCCATTCGCGCAAGCGTCTGGGCCGTGGTATCGGCTCGGGCTCCGGCAAGACGGCCGGCCGCGGCGTCAAGGGTCAGAAGGCCCGTTCCGGCGTCGCCATCAACGGCTTTGAAGGCGGTCAGATGCCCATCTACCGTCGTCTGCCGAAGCGCGGTTTCAACAACATCTTCCGTTCGGATTTTGTTGTCGTATCGCTCGGCCGCATCCAGACCGCGATCGACGCCAAGAAGCTGGACGCTGCTGCAACGATCGATGCCGCTGCGCTGAAGGCTGCCGGCATCATCCGTCGCGCTCGCGACGGCGTCCGCGTTCTCTCGGACGGCGAACTGACGGGCAAGGTCACGATCGAAGTGGCCGGCGCCTCGCAGTCCGCGATCGAAAAGATCGAGAAGGCCGGCGGCTCCATCAAGCTGCTGTCTGTCAAGCCGGTCGCTGCCAGCGAATAATCTTGAAGACGGACCGCCCGGGGTGTTACACACCGGGCGGTTTATTGCGTCTGGAGGACGCGCGGGAAGCGCGGGCGAGGCGTAGAGGGCAGGGGGTGCCGGTCGGTTGGCCAGCATCTTCGGGCCGGATTTCCGGGGCGACCGGACGACATTCCCTGGTGGATGTGACGATATGCCCGGAGATATCGACAAGCGCATGATTGCTCTTTCAATCGATTTGGTTCTAAGACGTCGTGCAGAAACGTAATTCAAGCTTTTCCGGAGTCGGCCGGGTCTGACGCCGCGGGTTCGGAACTGGCTACGCGGAGAATCGCATGGCTTCTGCAGCGGAACAGCTCGCCTCCAATCTCAATTTCAGAACGTTCGCGAAGGCGGAGGACCTCAAGAAGCGCCTCTGGTTTACGCTCGGCGCGCTGCTGGTCTACCGGCTCGGCACCTATATCCCGCTTCCGGGTCTGAACCCCGATGCGTTCGCCCAGGCCTTTCAGGGACAGAGCGGCGGCATCCTCGGCCTCTTCAACATGTTTTCCGGCGGCGCGGTCTCGCGCATGGCGATCTTCGCGCTCGGAATCATGCCCTATATCTCCGCGTCGATCATCGTCCAGCTCATGACCTCGGTCGTTCCCTCGCTCGAACAGCTGAAGAAGGAGGGCGAGCAGGGCCGCAAGATCATCAACCAGTACACGCGTTACGGCACCGTGCTGCTCGGCCTGCTGCAGGCCTATGGCATCGCGGTCGGCCTTGAGAGCGGCAACGGTCTCGTGAACGATCCGGGCTGGTTCTTCCGCGTGTCCACCGTCATCTCGCTGCTCGGCGGCACGATGTTCCTGATGTGGCTCGGCGAGCAGATCACCTCGCGCGGCATCGGCAACGGCATCTCGCTGATCATCTTCGCCGGCATCGTCGCGCACCTGCCGACAGCCCTTGCCGGTACGCTCGAGCTTGGCCGTACGGGCGCTCTGTCCACGCCGCTGATTCTTGGCATCATCATCATGGTCGTCGGCGTCATCGCGCTGATCGTGTTCGTCGAACGCGCCCAGCGTCGGCTGCTGATCCAGTATCCGAAGCGCCAGGTCGGCAACCGCATGTTCCAGGGCGACACCTCGCACCTGCCGCTGAAGCTGAACACCGCCGGCGTCATCCCCGCGATCTTCGCCTCGTCGCTGCTGCTGCTGCCGGCAACGCTCGCGGGCTTCGCCGGCAGCGCCACGCTTCCGGGCTGGGCGACAGCGATCGTCGGCTCGCTCGCCCACGGCCAGCCGCTCTACATGGTGCTCTATGCCGCCATGATCGCCTTCTTCGCCTTCTTCTACACGGCGATCGTCTTCAATCCGAAGGACACGGCCGACAATCTGAAGAAGCACGGCGGCTTCATTCTCGGGATTCGCCCGGGCGAACGCACGGCCGAGTACATCGACTACGTCCTGACGCGCATCACTGTCGTCGGCGCGATCTATCTGATCTTCGTCTGCATCCTGCCGGAATTCGTCATCGCGCAGACCGGCGTGCCCTTCTACCTTGGTGGTACGTCGCTTTTGATTGTTGTCAGCGTGACGCTTGATACTGTAGCACAGATCCAGGGTCATCTGATCGCCCAGCAGTATGAGGGGCTGATCAAGAAGTCGAAGTTGCGTGGAGGGAAGAGGGGCCGATGAGACTGATATTTTTAGGACCGCCCGGGGCCGGCAAGGGAACGCAGGCCAAGCTTCTGACGGAACGCTTCGGCATTCCCCAGTTGTCGACCGGTGACATGCTGCGGGCCGCCGTCGCAGAGGAGAGCGATGTCGGCAAGCGAGCAAAGGCGGTCATGGACGCGGGCCAGCTCGTGTCCGACGAGATCGTCAACGAGATCGTGTCGGATCGTATCGACGCCGACGATTGCGCCAACGGCTTCATTCTGGACGGCTACCCGCGGACGGTTCCGCAGGCCGTCGCTCTCGGTCAGATGCTGGAGGGCAAGGGGCTGAAGCTGGACGCGGTTATCGAGCTGAAGGTCGATGAAGCCGCCCTTCTGCGCCGGATCGAGAATCGAGTCGCGGAAACATTGGCCGCCGGCGGTAAAGTTCGCTCGGACGACAATCCAGAATCGGTTAAGAAGCGTCTTGTCGAATATCGCGAGAAGACCGCACCGCTTTCGCAGCATTATGCCAAGACCGGAGAGCTGAAGACGCTCGACGGCATGGCGCCTGTGGAAACGGTCACGCGACAGATCAACGAGATTCTTGCTTCGGCCGCGGCCGAAGCCTGACGAGACCGGGCGCAAAGCCTTGTTGGACAAGAAAAGGACTGGCCGGGAGTTGACTTTTCCGGCCGATTCCGTCTAAAGACCGCGCTAACTCGCAACATGCAGGGGAATGGCGCGGATTTCACAAGTGAAGTCCGGGCTCGGCATTTGTCCCGTGTTCCGAACGAAAATTGAAACTGACGGCTATTCAAGGCTGCATAGAAGCACCTATTGCCGGATGGCAACTGGAAGCAAGGAGAACAGACGTGGCTCGTATCGCTGGCGTCAACATCCCGACGGCAAAGCGCGTTGTTATCGCGCTGACCTATATTCACGGGATCGGACCGAAATTCGCACAGGAAATCGTCGAGAAGGTCGGTATCCCGGCTGAACGCCGCGTGCATCAGCTCACGGATGCTGAAGTTCTTCAGATCCGCGAAGCCATCGACCGCGAATACCAGGTCGAAGGCGACCTGCGTCGCGAGACGTCGATGAACATCAAGCGTCTGATGGATCTCGGCTGCTACCGCGGCCTGCGTCATCGCCGCTCGCTGCCCGTCCGCGGCCAGCGCACGCACACCAATGCCCGCACCCGCAAGGGTCCGGCAAAGGCGATTGCCGGCAAGAAGAAATAATCTCCCGGAAACGGGGGTGAGGGGGCTGGTGCGAAGCGCCGGCCTCTTTTTGGTATGTCGAAGATGGCTTGGCCATCATTCGGTGGAGCTGCTGGAAATACGGCAGCGTTGATATCGCCGCGATGCCGGGGAGCCCTTCTGGGGTTCCGGCTTTGCTGATGAAAGTGGGGAGCAGGGCTCCCCGGTGTAGCCGCTGGAATTACGGCGGTGCAGAGATCCGTGAAAGGGTAAACATGGCCAAGGAAGCCACACGCGTACGTCGTCGCGAACGCAAGAATATCTCGACGGGCGTCGCCCACGTGAACTCGTCGTTCAACAACACGATGATCACCATCACCGATGCGCAGGGCAATGCCATTGCATGGTCGTCGGCCGGCTCGAAGGGCTTCAAGGGCTCGCGCAAGTCGACCCCGTTTGCCGCGCAGATCGCCGCTGAAGATGCTGCCAAGAAGGCGCAGGAACACGGCATGAAGACGCTCGAAGTCGAAGTCACCGGCCCGGGTTCCGGCCGTGAATCGGCGCTGCGCGCTCTGCAGGCCGCCGGCTTCATGATCACGTCCATCCGCGACGTGACGCCGATCCCGCACAATGGTTGCCGTCCGCGCAAGAAGCGCCGCGTCTGATACGCACTCGTCATCAGGTCCGGCGGGAGATCGCTCTCGCCGGCGCTTCAGGGCTCCGTTGCCACGAATGGATGGTGGCAACGAACGGAAGGCAAAACATATGATTCAGAAAAACTGGCAGGAACTGATCAAGCCGAACAAGGTCGAGTTCACGTCTTCCGGCCGCACCAAGGTTAGCCTTGTCGCGGAACCGCTGGAACGTGGCTTCGGTCTGACGCTCGGCAACGCGCTGCGCCGCGTTCTTCTCTCGTCGCTGCGCGGGGCCGCTGTAACGGCCGTGCAGATCGACGGCGTTCTGCATGAGTTCTCGTCGATCCCGGGCGTTCGCGAAGATGTCACGGACATCGTCCTGAACATCAAGGAGATCGCCATCAAGATGGACGGCGACGATGCCAAGCGCATGGTCGTTCGCAAGCAAGGCCCGGGTGTGGTCACGGCTGGCGACATCCAGACGGTCGGCGACATCGAGATCCTGAACCCGAACCATGTCATCTGCACGCTCGACGAGGGCGCAGAGATCCGCATGGAGTTCACGGTCAACAACGGCAAGGGCTATGTTCCGGCGGATCGTAACCGTTCGGAAGATGCGCCGATCGGTCTCATCCCGGTCGACAGCCTCTACTCGCCGGTCAAGAAAGTGTCCTACAAGGTGGAAAACACCCGTGAAGGCCAGGTTCTCGACTACGACAAGCTGTCCATGACGATCGAGACCGATGGTTCCGTCACCGGTGAAGATGCCGTTGCCTTCGCAGCGCGTATTCTTCAGGACCAGCTCGGTGTCTTCGTCAACTTCGACGAGCCGCAGAAGGAAGCCGAAGAGGAAGCCGTTACCGAACTCGCGTTCAACCCGGCACTCCTCAAGAAGGTGGACGAACTCGAACTGTCGGTTCGCTCGGCAAACTGCCTGAAGAACGACAACATCGTCTACATCGGCGACCTCATTCAGAAGACGGAAGCCGAGATGCTCCGGACTCCGAACTTCGGCCGCAAGTCGCTGAACGAAATCAAGGAAGTTCTCGCTTCCATGGGCCTGCATCTCGGCATGGAAGTGCCCGCATGGCCGCCCGAGAACATCGAAGATCTCGCAAAGCGTTACGAAGACCAGTATTGATCGCGGAATGAGGCAAGATGTGAAGCGGTGTTCCGCTCGCATTCCGCGATGTGAAAAATAGACAAGGCAGGTCCAAACTCTGCCTTTCCCCGTCAAACAGCAGGCCCGGCCGGACATGGCGCGGTGCCTGTATGTGCCAGGAAACGGCAGGTCCTCCAGAGAGAGCGACACCTGCATAAAGGAGAATAGCCATGCGCCACCAGAAAGCCGGCCGCAAGCTGAACCGTACCGCCAGCCACCGTAAGGCGATGTTCGCCAACATGGCGGCGTCGCTGATCCAGCACGAGCAGATCATCACGACCCTGCCGAAGGCCAAGGAAATCCGCCCGATCGTCGAGAAGCTCGTCACGCTCGGCAAGCGCGGCGACCTGCACGCTCGTCGTCAGGCCATCTCGCAGATCCGTGACGTCACCGTCGTCGCCAAGCTGTTCGACGCGATCGCAACGCGCTACGCCACCCGCAACGGCGGCTACCTTCGCATCATGAAGGCCGGCTATCGTCAGGGCGACAACGCGCCGATCGCTGTTATCGAATTCGTCGATCGCGACGTCGATGCCAAGGGCGCAGCCGACAAGGCCCGCGTTGCAGCCGAAGCGGACGCCGCCGAAGCAGCCTGATCTCGTCAGATCTTTGCATTTTGAAAACAGCCGGGCGAAAGTCCGGCTGTTTCCGTTCGGGCACTTGCTCGCGCATGATGGCCGGCGCACCGATGCGCGTCGTGTTTTTGCAGCGGACAATGTCTTTGCTTTCCGGGCGCTTCATCCTATTTCTCATCGCGAGGGCATTTCCGGACGGAGCCTGTTCGCTTCGCCGTCGGACAATGTCATAGAACAACGAACCGGGGTTTCAGGTGGACACGCGTTCATCCGTATCGCTCCGGCCAATCCTCGTTTCACCAAGGGTTCTCCATGCGTCGCTCGCCACTGTCGCTCGTCCTGTCCGGCATTGCCGGCCTCGTCATCATCATGTTCCTTGCGCATTTCGTGGCGCCGACCGATCTCAGCGAGTCCTCTCCCACGGTGGACCAGCTGAAGACGAGCGCGGTGGCGACACCCGTGGCCGCGACGAGCCCGGCAACGGGCGGCACGACGAAGACGGTCCCGGAAAGCCGGGCGGACATGCAGATGTCCTTCTCTCCGCTCGTCAAGCAGACCGCGAATGCCGTGGTGAACGTCTATGCGGAGAAGCTCGTGGAAAGCCGCTCGCCGCTGGCCGACGATCCCTTCCTGCAGCAGTTCTTCGGCCAGCGCATGCCGAACCGCTCGGAAAAGCAGTCGTCGCTCGGGTCCGGCGTGATCGTCGGCGCGGATGGCATCGTGGTGACCAACAACCATGTCATTGAGGGTGCCGACGACATCAAGGTGGCGCTGGCGGATGGCCGCGAGTTCGAATCGAAGGTTGTTCTGAAGGATGACCGGCTGGATCTCGCCGTTCTCAAGATCGAGGGAACGGCCCCGTTCCAGACGATCCCGCTCGGTGATTCCGATAGCGTCGAGGTCGGCGACCTTGTGCTCGCGATCGGCAACCCCTTCGGCGTCGGTCAGACGGTGACGAGCGGCATCGTGTCGGCGCTGGCGCGCAACCAGGTGACGCCGGGCAGCGACTTCGGCTTTTTCATCCAGACGGATGCCGCGATCAACCCGGGCAATTCCGGTGGTGGCCTGATCGATATGAAGGGCGAACTGATCGGCATCAACACCGCGATTTTCTCGCGCGGCGGCGGGTCGAATGGTGTCGGCTTTGCCATTCCGGCCAATCTCGTCAAAGTCTTCATCGAATCGGCCAAGGGCGGCACGGGGAGCTTCGTGCGGCCCTTCATCGGCGCGAGCTTCGAGCCCGTGACGTCGGAAGTCGCCGACGCCCTGGGACTCGATCGTGCGCGCGGCGCGCTCGTCAGTTCGGTCATCGAAGGCGGGCCGGCCGAGAAGGCCGGCATTCGCCCCGGCGAGGTCGTGACCGCCGTCAATGGCATTCCGGTCGAGCACCCGGATGCGCTCGGCTATCGCCTGACCACTGTGGGCATCGGCAAGGATGCGCGGCTGAGCGTCGCCGACAACGGCAAGGTGCGCGATGTCGTGCTGCGGCTCGAGCGGGCGCCGGAGACGGCCCCGCGCGACGAACGGCTGATCGAGGGCCGGACGCCCTTTGCCGGCGCGGTCGTCGGAAACCTCTCGCCGCCTCTGGCCGACGAGCTCCGCATGCCCGCGACGTCCGAAGGCGTCGTGATCACGGCCGTCAACCGCGGTTCGCCCGCCGCCCGCGTCGGCTTCGCGCCGAAGGACATCATTCTGGCGGTCAACGGCGTGCCGATCGACAAGACCGAGACGCTGGTCAAGGCGACGGCGGACGATCCGGCCTTCTGGCGTGTGGAAATCCTGCGCGACGGTCAGCGGATCCGCCAGTTCTTCCGATGAGCGATCTGTTCGCGCCGCACGAGCCCGAGGGGATGCAGGCAAAGCGGCCGCTGGCGGACCGGCTGCGTCCGCAGACGCTGGCGGATGTCACGGGCCAGGCGCATCTGACCGGAGAAGACGGCGCATTGCGGCGCATGATCGATTCGGGTTCGCTCGGCTCGATGATCTTCTGGGGGCCGCCGGGCACGGGCAAGACCACCGTCGCGCGGCTTCTCTCCGGCGAGACGGGACTGGCCTTCGAGCAGATCTCGGCGATCTTCTCCGGCGTCGCCGACCTGAAGAAGGTTTTCGAAACGGCCCGGGCGCGCCGCATGTCGGGCCGCCAGACCCTGCTCTTCGTGGACGAGATTCATCGCTTCAATCGCGCGCAGCAGGATAGCTTCCTGCCGGTGATGGAAGACGGGACGATCATCCTCGTCGGCGCCACCACGGAAAACCCCTCCTTCGAGCTCAATGCGGCTCTTCTGTCGCGCGCGCGTGTGCTCACCTTCCGCTCGCATGACGCGGAGAGCCTGGCGGAACTCCTGAGCCGCGCCGAGGCGACCGAAGGCAAGCCGTTGCCGCTCGACGGCGACGCACGGGCGAGCCTGATCCGCATGGCGGATGGCGACGGACGGGCGGCGCTGACGCTGGCCGAAGAGGTCTGGCGCGCGGCCCGCAAAGGCGAGACCTTCGATGTCGCGGGGCTGCAGGATGTGGTCCAGCGTCGGGCGCCCGTCTATGACAAAGGGCAGGACGGCCACTACAATCTGATCTCGGCGCTGCACAAGGCGGTGCGCGGCTCGGACCCGGATGCGGCGCTCTACTATCTCTGCCGCATGTTCGATGCGGGAGAGGACCCGCTCTATCTCGGACGGCGTCTGGTGCGCATGGCCGTCGAGGATATCGGGCTGGCCGATCCGCAGGCGCTCGTCGTCTGCAATGCCGCCAAGGATGCCTATGACTATCTCGGTTCGCCGGAAGGGGAACTGGCGCTGGCGCAGGCCTGCGTCTATCTCGCGACCGCGCCGAAATCGAACGCCGTCTACACAGCCTACAAGACGGCGATGCGGGCGGCCAAGCAGAACGGCTCGCTGCTGCCACCCAAGCACATTCTCAACGCTCCGACCAAGCTCATGAAGGGCGAGGGCTATGGAGACGGTTACCGCTACGATCACGACGAGCCCGACGCGTTCTCCGGTCAGGATTATTTTCCCGAGAAGATGGGCCGTCAGAAATTTTACGATCCGCCCGAACGCGGCTTCGAGCGCGACATTCGCAAGCGCCTGGAATGGTGGGACAAGCTGCGCAAGGAGCGTGGCGGCGACCACTGAAGATTGCCCGCCGGCGCGAAATGTGGCATAGGAACTCGGCGGACGACCGCACCTTCACACCCCTGCGGGGACGACCTCGCGCCTCGAAGGAGTGATCTCCATGTCCTGGTTTCTGCTGTTTCTCGCCGGATTGTTCGAAATCGGTTGGGCCATCGGCCTGAAATACACCGAGGGCTTTTCCAGGCCGCTTCCAACCATTCTGACCGTCGCCGCCATGGTGGCCAGCATCGTGCTTCTCGGCATGGCGCTGCGCACCCTGCCGCTCGGAACGGCCTATGCGATCTGGACCGGCATCGGCACGGTCGGAACCGTCATTCTCGGTATCGTGCTGTTTGCGGAGCCCGCAACCGCGCTTCGGCTCGGCTGCATCGGCCTCATCGTCGCGGGTATCGCCGGCCTGAAGCTGACGGCCTGAGGGTCAGGCCGTCCGGAGCGAATCGAGCACGGCATTGGCTGCCTGCATGTCGCGCCAGCGCAGCTCGCGCCGCTGAAACGCTTCGTCGTCCGTCCCCCAATGCTCGATCTGCCAGTCCTCGTCGAGATGGGCGAGCGCCCAGGCTTCGTCCACGCTCAGGCGACGCTCGGCAATGGCAAGCGGCAGGATGGCGGAGCCGGTGAGGGTCGTCATGGCATGGATGGCGGAGAGCCCGAGCGGCGTTGCATAAGCCCGCAACGCTTCGGCAAAGGCCGAAATGGCCGCCTGCGGCTGACGCTGATGGATGACGCCCTCCGCAAGGATGAAACGGGCACCGAACGCGTCCGACATCCAGGCAAGAATCGGATCCCACTGCGCTTGCTGGCGGGCGACGAGCCCCTCCGGCTGGTCGGCGCGGTAGCACAGCATATCGGTCCCGGCGAAGTTCAGGATGTCCTCGAACACGCCGCGAATGTTCTTGGCCACGCCATCCAGCGCGCTATTGACCAGCCGCGTCACAGGCATGGTGCCGGGATCGATGGTCTCGACCTGTGCCTCCCATTCCGCCGCCAGAAGCTCGGCCAGTCTCTCGGTCGGCGCGGCCAGAACCTGCTTGGCCGGCGTCTTGATCGGACGACCGTCCAACAAGATCGAGAAGCCGTTGCTCTCGCTGCGGCCGATCGAGACCTCCTTGTAGAAACGCTTCGGCAGGGGCTTCAGCATCTGGATCTGCGCGCGGCGAACCGGGTCCGGATCGCTGAAGGTGTTGGTGAATTCGTCGCGGATATCAGACATGCGCAGTCTCCAGCAGGGCAAGAATATCGTCCGGCGTCTGGACGATATGGTCGGCGCCGGCGGCGAGGAGGGCGCTGGCAGGCGCATAGCCCCAGGAAACGCCGATGGCCGTGGCGCCCGCACCCTTCGCCATCTGCATATCGTAAATCGCGTCGCCGATGACAAGCGTGTCGCGCGGATCGAAACCGGCTTCCGCACAGCATTCGGTCACCATGGCGGGGTGCGGTTTGGACGGGCAGTCGTCCGCAGTGCGCGAGACCGCGAAATCGAAGCCGTGCGACGTGCGGATGAGATCGAGCCCGCGCCGGGATTTCCCCGTGACCGCACCGATCACGAGGTCATCGCGCCGCGCGAGCATTTCCATCATGGCGGCGATGCCGGGAAAGGGCAGCTCGGACATGCCGGCAGCGCGAACGTCCGTGTAGATGGCCTTGTAATGGGCCGTCATCGCGCGCGCCCGGTCGTTGACATGCAGTTCGCCGGTCAGCCGGGCGATGGCGATGTCCAGCGTCAGGCCGATGATCGCCTTCGTGTCGCCAAGCGCCGGCGGTGTGAGATCGAAAGCCTCGAAGGTCCGCGCCATGGTGGCGTGGATCACGCCGGCGCTATCGACCAGCGTGCCGTCGCAATCGAACAGGACGAGCCGCATCATTCCTCTCCGGCATTGGCCATGTCGAAACCGAAGAGGTTCCAGGTCTGGACCATGTGCTGGGGCATCGGCGCCGTGATCGTCAGGCGTCCGCCCTCGGGATGGGGAATGTCGATCTTGCGCGCATGAAGGTGGAGCCGGTTCTGGACGCCGCTCGGGAAATTCCAGCCGGGGGCGTCGTCGAAATACTTCGGGTCGCCGATGATCGGATGGCCGATATGGAGGGCATGGACGCGCAGCTGGTGGGTCCTGCCCGTATAGGGCTCCATCTCCAGCCAGGCGAAATTCTGGCCGGCCTGCTCCAGAACGCGGTAGTAGGAAATCGCATGATCGGCGCCGTCGTCGCCGTGGCGCGCGATGCGCATACGGTCGCCATCAGGGGTCTGCTCCTTGACGAGCCAGGACGATACCTTGTCCTCGCGCTTGCGCGGAACGCCCTTCACCAGCGACCAGTAGGTCTTCTTCGTGTCGCGTTCGCGAAATGCCGCGGTCAGCTTCTGGGCCGCCCCGCGGGTGCGCGCCACGACCAGCACGCCGGACGTGTCGCGGTCGAGCCGGTGTACCAGACGCGGCTTCTCGCCCTTCGGGCTCGTCCAGGCCTCCAGCATCTGGTCGATATGGCGGTTGAGGCCGGAGCCACCCTGCACGGCGATGCCCGGCGGCTTGTTCAGCACGATCACCTTCGCGTCTTCGTGCAGCAGCATGCGCGACAGCAGCTCGTGGTCGGAGGAGTGCTTCAGGTCATGGCTCGGGATCGGCCCCGACTTGCGGTTTTCATCGACATCCATCGGCGGAATGCGGACCGTCTGGCCGGCTTCCACCCGAAAGTCGGATTTCACACGACCGCCGTTCACGCGGACCTGGCCGGAGCGGAGCAGCTTCTGCAGCGGCCCGAATCCGAGGCCGGGATAATGCAGCTTGAACCAGCGATCGAGGCGCATGCCGTTTTCGTCGGCTTCCACCGTCTTGTGCTCGATACCCGCCATGTCAGTGGTCTTTCGTCCTTGGCGGCCAGAGGCCCACCATCCATCATCGTCGTCAAGCGCCCGCTTTAGACGATTGCGCGCATCAGGGCCAGACCTGCAACGACGGCGAGGCCGGAAAGCATGAGGCTCAGGCCGATATAGAGCGCCGCCGCGCCGACTTGACCCTGTTCGGCAAGCATCGCCGCATCGAGCGAGAAGGCCGAGAAGGTGGTGTAGCCGCCGAGGATGCCGGTGACGAGGAAGAGGCGCAACTCCGGCGAGGCGCCGAAACGCCGCACGATGACCTCCGAAAACACGCCGATGAGGAACGAGCCGGTGACGTTGACGAACAGCGTACCCCAGGGAAAGCCGGCGCCCATCAGCCGGACACCGGCGACGCCGCAGAGATAACGAAGGACGGAGCCGAGCGCGCCGCCCAGTGCGACGAGGAGGACGTTCAGCATGGCGCTGTCCTCATGGCACGGACGGCCGCCGCCTGTGCGCGGTCTGTCGTCCCCGGCATCAGGCCAGCCGCTCCGCATGCCACCGCAGGTGATCGTCCATGAAGGTTGAGATAAAATAGTAGGAGTGATCGTAGCGCTCCTGCATGCGCAGCGTCAGCGCGATGCCTGTGCCCTTGATCGCCTCCTCGAACAGCCACGGGCGCAGGCCGTTTTCGAGGAACCCGTCGGCCGTCCCCTGATCGATCAGGAATTCGGGGAAGCGCGCGCCGTCTTCGACCAGCGCGCAGGCGTCGTAGGCGCGCCAGGCAGCCGTGTCCGCGCCGAGATATTTTTCGAAGGCACCGACGGACCAGTCGGCCGTCGAAGGCTGGACGATGGGGGCGAAGGCCGAGCAGCTGCGGAAACGTTCCGGGTTCTTCAGGGCGATCGTCATCGCGCCATGTCCGCCCATGGAGTGGCCGAAGATCGCCTGACGGTTCATGTCCGCGCGGAACTGCGCGGCGATCAGCGCCGGAAGCTCCTGCGTGATATAGGTCTCCATGCGATAATGGCGGGCCCACGGCGCCTGCGTCGCATCGAGATAGAAGCCCGCGCCCTTGCCCATCTGCCAGTTCGCCGCTTCGTCGGCCACATCGTCGCCGCGCGGGCTCGTGTCCGGGCAGACGATGATGAGGCCGAGTTCGGCCGCAAGTCGCCGGTACTCGCCCTTTTCCATGACGTTGGCATGGCTGCAGGTCAGGCCGGAGAGATACCAGACGACCGGGCAGGGCTGGCTGACGGCCTGCGGCGGTACGAAGACGGCAAAGGTCATATCGCAGTCGCAAGCTTCCGAGCGGTGCGAGTAGACGCCTTGCATGCCACCGAAGGCGACGTTCTGGGACAGGACTTTCATGGGAGGCTCCCTTAAGGCAAACCGGACGATGCGTTAGAGCAGGGCAACCGCAGCATTGACCGCCACGGCGATGAGCACGGTGTTGAAGAAATAGGATATGATGGCGTGCAGAAGGTTGATCTTGCGCATCGCCGTCGTGTTGATCGCGACATCCGACGTCTGCGCCGTCATGCCGATGACGAAGGAGAAGTAGAGGAAATCGAAGATCCCCGGCATGTCCGTTCCAGGAAAGTCGAGGCCGCGGCGGTCGCCGTTCTCTCCCGCGCCGACATCGGAAAGCTCCGGGCTCCAGTAGCGATGCGCATAATGGATCGCCGCCATCGTGTGAACCGTCAGCCAGCCGAGCGCGACCGAGGCGAAGGCGAGGATCTGGTCGGCCAGCGGTGCGCCATCCTTCTCGTTCAACGCCTGAAACAGGGAGACGAGGCAGATGACGACGGCGGCGAGCGTGACGCCGAGGATGACGATTTCGGGCTCGTCGGTGCCGGCGGCGTTTTCCTTGAGATAGGCGCCGCTGAGCCTGGGAATACGGATCGCGATCATGACGAGGTAGACGAGGAAGAAGAGAACGGCGGCAAGCTCGATGGCAAATCGTCCACTTTCGATGAAACCGATCGGCAGCGACAGGGCGGCAACGATCGCGCCGAGCGTGAAGGGGAGGTGTCGCCGGGGAATGAGCCCGCTGCGCGCCCGCGCCATCGCCTCAGGCCTGCTTCGCGCGACGGCAGAGCCGGTCGAGCGTTTCGAGAAAGGCCGAGCGGTCGCGGGCCGTGAAGGCGGCATTGAAGCCGCGGCTTTCGCCGGTCTCGCGAAGATGGGCGCCGAGGTCCCGCATGGCGGTCGCCATCCCGATATTCGCGACATCGAAAACGCGGCCCGTCGGCCCCGTCACCAGCGCACCCCTGGCCACGCAGCGACCGGCCAGCGGCACATCCGCGGTGATCACGACATCGCCGGGGCCGGCACGTTCCGCGATCCAGTCGTCGGCCGCATCGAAACCGGCGGACACGATGACATTGGTCACCATCGGATCGCGCGATGGCCTGAGCCCGGAATTGGCCACCAGCGTCACCGGCAGGGCGTGCCGCTCGGCCACCTTGAGGATCTCGGGCTTGACGGGGCAGGCATCGGCATCGACGTAGATCATGGGATGTCCGTGGATCGGGGTGAGGCGGGCCGCAGCATATCCACATGCGGAATGCCGTCTTCGAGATACTCGTCCGAGGTCGCGACGAAGCCAAAGCCGGCATAGAACGCGCGCAGATGGCTCTGCGCCGAAAGCGCGATCGGCGCGCCGGGAAACGTCGTTTCGCAGGCCGAGATGGCCTCGCGCATCAGGGCCTCTCCGAGCCGCCGGCCGCGGTGATCCGGTGAGACGACGACGCGGCCGATACGCGCCTGCGCGCCCGGCTGCGGCGGCGTCCGCAATCGGGCGGAGGCGACGAGCTCGCCGCCCTCGATCAGCCGCAGATGCAGGGACGCTGCGTCCCTGCCGTCCAGTTCCGGGTAGGCGCATTGCTGCTCCACGACGAAGACATCGACGCGCAGTTTCAGCAGCGCATACAGGTCGCCTGCGGACAGGGCGTCCATCGTCCGCAGATCGACCGTGTAGGCGGTTTCCGGCATCAGTAGACCACGACGCCGCGGATGCTTTCGCCCGAATGCATCAAGTCGAAGCCCTTGTTGATGTCCTCGAGCGGCATCGTATGGGTGATCATCGGATCGATCTGGATCTTGCCCTCCATGTACCATTCGACGATCTTCGGCACGTCGGTGCGGCCGCGCGCGCCGCCAAAGGCGGTGCCCATCCAGTTGCGGCCGGTGACCAGCTGGAAGGGGCGTGTGGAGATTTCCTGGCCCGCGCCGGCAACGCCGATGATGACGGACTTGCCCCAGCCGCGATGCGACGATTCGAGCGCCTGGCGCATGACCTTCGTGTTGCCGGTGCAGTCGAAGGTATAGTCGGCGCCGCCGATCGTATCGCCGTTGCGCTTCGTCAGGTTTACCAGATAGGGCACGATGTCGTCGCCGACGTCCTTCGGATTGACGAAATGCGTCATGCCGAACTTTTCGCCCCAGGCCTTGCGATCATTGTTGATGTCGACGCCGATGATCATGTCCGCGCCGGCAAGACGCAGGCCTTGCAGCACGTTGAGGCCGATGCCGCCGAGGCCGAAGACGATGGCGGTCGAGCCGATCTCGACCTTCGCCGTGTTGATGACGGCGCCGATGCCGGTCGTCACGCCGCAGCCGATATAGCAGATCTTGTCGAAGGGCGCGTCCGGGTTCACCTTGGCAAGCGCGATTTCCGGCAGGACCGTGAAGTTCGCGAAGGTGGAGCAGCCCATGTAGTGGAAGATCTTGTCCTTGCCGATCGAAAACCGCGACGTGCCGTCCGGCATCAGGCCCTGGCCCTGCGTGGCGCGGATGGAGGTGCAGAGGTTCGTCTTGCGCGACAGGCACGAATAGCATTCGCGGCATTCCGGCGTGTAGAGCGGAATGACATGGTCGCCCTTCTTCAGCGACGTGACGCCCGGTCCGACATCGACCACGATGCCGGCACCCTCATGGCCGAGAATGGCGGGAAACAGACCTTCCGGATCGGCACCCGACAGGGTGAATTCGTCCGTATGGCAGATGCCGGTGGCCTTGACCTCGACCAGCACCTCGCCGGCCCGCGGGCCTTCCAGTTGTACGGTCATGATCTCGAGGGGTTTGCCGGCCTGAACGGCGACAGCAGCGCGAACGTCCATGAAATGTCTCCTGGATGTGTAGGTCTTGGTGAGTAGGCCTTGATTGGTCGTGGCGGCACGCGGACCAGCGTCCACGATTCGGTTCTCGGTTTTCAGATACCCTTTAGGACGCGGCGAAGCGAGGTCTCAAGCGCTTCTATCGCCTTGCCCGTCTGCGCATGCAGCGCCTTGGCGCTGGCAAGCTCGTCCAGCAGGCCCTGGACGGCCGCGGGGGAGAGGATCACGCCGGAGGGTTCCGCAATGCCGGCGATCAGCCATCTCGGGGTGACGCCCAAGAGGCCTGCGAGACGCGCCAGCATGTCGCCCTCCGGCTCGCTGCGGTCGCGCTCCCAGTCCGAAAGCGTCTCGGGCGAAACGGCAAGGCGCTCCGCGAGATCCGCAAGGCTCAGATTGAGCGCGCCGCGGGCGCGAAACAGCCGCCCACCGGGCGTGTCCGTGTCGCGCGGCTGCCGCAGCATCGCCATCATGGCTTCCGTCGATACGCGCATGGCGTTCTCCCTGATCGCGCTCCGGTGCCGAGACCGCCTTCCGAAGACGCGGCGCTCACCGGAGCCTTCCATGATCATGAGCCTACAGCCGCGACCGGGAAAGAAAAGAGCCTGCAGCGGCAAATATCTGTCGGGACACGCCTTGCGGAAAAACCTGCAAGGGCATTGCCATGGGCTGCGTCCGACACCGGACCGGGAGCCTGATTCGCATGACACGTCCATCTTCGTCCGCTCTGCCTGCAACGGTCCTGCCTGTCACGGCGATGCGAGGCGTGATCCTGCTGCTGACCGCCATGATGATCCTGCCCTGCATGGATGCCATCGCAAAATATATGGCGGTCGAACGCGGCATGTCGCCGGCGCAGGTGGCCTTCTACCGGTTCTTCTTCCAGCTCGTCGCGACCCTGCCGATGCTGCTGCGGCTTGGCGGTCCGAAGGCCCTCGTGCCGCAAAGGCCGTGGTACAACATGCTGCGCGGTGTTCTGCTGGCGGCCGCATCGCTGTTCTTTTTCGTGTCGGTCAAATACATGCCGCTCGCCGACGTCTTCGCGATCTACTTCGTCGAACCGTTCATCCTCACCTGCCTGTCGGCGCTCATCCTCGGCGAAAAGGTCGGCTGGCGGCGATGGCTGGCGATCGGCATCGGCTTCTTCGGCGCGATGATCGTCATCCAGCCGAGCTTTCAGGCGTTCGGCCTGACCGCGCTGATGCCGGTGGCCTGCGCCTTTCTCTTCGCCTGCTATCTCCTGATGAACCGTGCCTCGGGTGCTGCGGACAGTCCGCTGGCGATGCAGACCTTTGCGGGCGTCGGCGGCACGCTGTTCATGGCAGCGACGATCGCCGTCGGTCATGGCATGGGCGCTGCCGATTTCGTGCCGTCGCTGCCGCACACGCCGCTCGGCTGGGGGCTGGTCATCGCGCTCGGCACGATTTCCGGCTATGGCCACCTCATGGTGGTCAAGGCCTTTCAGGCCGCACCCGCCTCGGTGCTGGCGCCGTTGCATTATTTCGAGATCATCGCGGCAACCGTGCTCGGCTATCTCGTCTTCGGGGAATTCCCGACGGCCTCCAAATGGCTGGGCGTCGCCATCATCGTCGGCTCCGGCCTGTTCATGATCTGGCGGGAGCGTCGCCAGCCGGCGCACTGACGGTCGGCTCCGTCACGGTCGGCCCGAACACGGCCTCGAACGCATCGCGAAGCCGTATATCGGCATCTTCCATCATCACCGGCAGGCCGAGATCGACGAGGCTGGTGACGCCATGCCCGCGAATGCCGCAGGGCACGATCCCGCCGAAATGGTCGAGATCGGGCTCCACGTTCAGCGAGAGCCCGTGAAAGCTCACCCAGCGGCGCAGCCGGATGCCGATCGCGGCGATCTTGTCTTCCGCCGGCGTTCCATCGGGCAGGGGCGCCTTTTCCGGCCGCCGCACCCAGACCCCGACGCGATCCTCGCGCCGCTCGCCGGTGACGTTCATGCTGGAAAGCGTCCGGATGACGAGATCCTCGAGCGCCGCCACGAAGGCGCGAACGTCCTGCCGCCGACGCTTGAGGTCGAGCATGACATAGACCACGCGCTGCCCCGGCCCATGATAGGTGTATTCGCCGCCGCGGCCGGTGGCGTAGACGGGAAAACGATCGGGCATCACGAGATCGGCCGCGTCGGCACTCGTGCCGGCGGTATAGAGCGGCGGATGCTCCACCAGCCAGACGAGCTCGTCCGCCTCGCCGGCGGCGATCGCCGCCACCTCGCGCTCCATGGTCTCCACGGCCACCTCATAGGGCACAAGGCCCTCCGCGATCCGCCAGCGAACCGGGGGACAGCCGTCATCGGCGAAAAAACGACTGTCGAGAGCGTCGCGCTGCATGGTCCGTCCTGAAGAGGCTGCGGTCGGCACAGAGCCATTTCAGGGCCGCGCAGATCCGTTCGAATGAGAGATCGGCCGTAACATTCGCGAAAAAGCGATCCGGCCAACCGGTTTCCCTGTAGATGGGGCGTGTTCACGCGCGGTTAAAGGCGGAATTCCGGGCTCTGTCCACAGGCACCGGAAATAGTTTTCACCACCGCCAACTTTTCCGCATTCCGCCCTTGTGCCCCTGAAATCCTTTTGCTAAACGCACCCCTGCCGGAGCAATTCGGCTCTACCACGATGCGGTCGTGGCGGAATTGGTAGACGCGCAGCGTTGAGGTCGCTGTGGGGCAACCCGTGGAAGTTCGAGTCTTCTCGACCGCACCATTCACTTCTTGGCTGAAGTATCGCCAACACGGTGAAAGTGATCGACCTCCTAATTTAGGATGTTGACCAAAAGATTGAGACTGCATTACGAAGTGCACCACAGCCTTACTTTAGAAGGTGTCTTGGTGTCGCGAAAACAGAAGTCTCTCGTTACACTCGATCGCATGCGCTACCCGAAGGCACGCGGGTCTTAGTGGCACCATACCCGGTGCATTCCCGGACATGCTTCCGATCTTGACGGTCGCGGTTTGATCCAGATCTCCCTCAGGACAGTATTGCTCGACGTGACCATGTTACGGTGTGATGCGCGGGAGCGGGCCAATGATCTGTACTGGCAGGGTCTGGTCTTCGACGATACGGACGAGGCTGCCCAGGCGCGCTGTGCTGCGCCAAAAGCACATTCGATAGCCATTCGCGGCATTTGATTCTCCGATTTAAGGCGTCCAGCCCATCCTCGCCTTTGCCATTTGCGCCCATAGCTTGATCTAAGCACGCGCGGCGATCTTGCGGTCGGACGTCGGCAACTCTCGGTGGACGATTCGCCCGTCGCGATTTAAAATGATCTGTGCCATAGAGGCAGTGGTGCCATTCGCTTGCGATCTCGCGACATTGGTTTCCATCGGTATGACATGCTCCAGGCGAGAATTACACTGTGATACTCAGCGACCAGAAACGCCTGCCGATATCGTGGAAATTACAACGATGCGCCACATGTTGAGAGAATGCATCAACATGAAATGTCGAGAAATTACGTGAATACAATGACTTATAAACTCCCCGTCTTCGCGGTCGCCCCCATGATCAACTGGACGGACCGGCATTATCGCTTTTTTGCGCGGCAGCTGTCGGCGCATGCGGTGCTGTATACCGAGATGATCGTTGCTGATGCCGTGTTGCGGGGGGATCGGGAGCGGTTGTTGCGGTGCGCGGTGGCGGAGACGCCGGTGGCGTTGCAGCTGGGCGGCAACAATCCCGGCAAGCTGGCGGAAGCGGCGCGGATCGGCGTGGGGTTCGGCTACAGCGAGATCAACATGAATGTCGGCTGCCCGTCGGACCGGGTGCAATCCGGCACGTTCGGCGCCTGCCTGATGCGCGAGCCGGAGGTGGTTGCGGACTGCGTGGCGGCGATGAAGGCGGCGGTCGGCGTGCCCGTGACGGTGAAATGCCGGATCGGCGTCGATGACCAAGAGCCCGAGATCGCGCTGCGCGCGCTGCTCGACCGCGTGCGGGCGGCGGGCGTGGACGGCCTGTGGGTGCATGCGCGCAAGGCCTGGCTGCAGGGCCTCTCGCCCAAGGAGAATCGCGATATTCCGCCGCTCGACTATGGTCTCGTGCACCGGATCAAGGCGGAGACCCCCGATCTGTTCATCGGCATCAATGGCGGGCTCGCGACGCTCGAGGATGCCCTGCGGCAGCTTCGCCATCTCGACACCCCGTCCGCTCTGGACGGCGTGATGCTCGGCCGGGCGGCCTATCACGACAGCGCGATGCTGACCGGGGTGGATGCGGCCTTTGCGCATCCGCTGACCGGCGCTCCGCCCGTGGCCGTCGATCCCGGTGCGTTGACCGAGGCGGGGCATCGGCGATCCCCCGATTTCTGGTGCGGCGTGCGGGATGCGATGATGGCCTATGCGGCCGGGCACATCGCGGACGGCGGGCGGCTGGTGCATGTGACGCGGCACATGGTCGGGCTGTTTCAGGGCTGGCCGGGCGCGCGGCGGTATCGCCAGATTCTCTCGGCCGATGCGACGCGGGCGGGCGCCGGGCCCGAGGTGATCTCGGCGGCCTTCGCGGCCGTTCTCTCCGAGGCCGGCGCGCGCGCGGCGGCGGAGTGAAGGGGCGGCAGGCAGACCGGCGGGTCGGTTTCAAAAAACGGTGAAAGAAACGGGGCTGCGGGTCCCCGGTCGTTTCGGGCTCAGTCTACCCTGCGCCTCGCGAGCGGGGAGAGGCGGCGCGGATTTTTTTGCGGATTTTTTTCGCGGTCGCGGATGCCGGACGGAAAGGGGCAAGCCCCAGAGACAGAAACGGCGCCACTGGGGCGCCGTTTCCGGATGTCGTCAGCGGCAGATCAGGCAGCGCTGATGTTGACGGCCTTGGGGCCCTTGCCCATGCGATCCGGCTCGGTGTCGAAGGTGACCTGCTGGCCGTCCTTCAGCGTCTGGAGGCCGGCGGCCTGGAGAGCGGAGATGTGAACGAAAACGTCCTTCGCGCCGCCTTCCGGAGTGATGAAACCAAAACCCTTGTCCTGGTTGAAGAATTTTACGGTGCCTTTGGTGGCCATGGGGATGTCCTCTGGTCTTCCCTGGATGTGGTAACCGCACCCCCGGTGCCGGGGAGGCGGGCGGTCATGCGTGTCGATGCAACACGCGGTCTGGATGTCACGTACGGGAGCAAAGAACGTCTACGCCCATGGGAGCCGCAAGGCCTGCCGGCCATCCGCCCCATGCTGCCGTTCGGCCGTGTCCACAGCGGATCTCCCCACCGGAACGCCGCCGAGCGGCACAACCACATCAGTCCAGTCTCCGGGATGAACAGCCCGAACGGTATATGTCTGCCAGCAAATACGCGCCTTGGCAAGCCGCTGCGATCATCGACGGATCGCAGAAAAAGGCCGGGCCTCCACATTTTCGTCGGATGCAGGGCGGAGTGTCCCGAAGCGGTGCAGGACGGCCGCGAAGCAGGGCCGGAGCGACCCTGGCGCAGGATCGGCGCCGTGCGGCGCTCTAACGCTTGATGCCGGCGGCCGGGGCGGGTACTGCAGGGGTGGCCGGCACCCGATGGTAAGACCGGCGGAACAGCCGGTGCGGCGAGAGGATTGGGGGCAAGGTGATCGATCCCTATGCGATGCTGGGCGTGGAGCGCGACGCCGACGAGGCCGCGATCAAGACGGCCTATCGCCAGGTGGCGAAGACGGCGCATCCCGACCAGGGTGGCGACGTGGAGGCCTTCGGCAAGCTGCAGGCGGCCTACGACCTGTTGCGCGATCCCGTGCGCCGCAAGATCTTCGACGATACCGGCTACGACCCGCAGCTGGCCGACCCCCGCGACCTCAAGGGCCTGCTGGTGATCGAGACGCTGGTCAACGAGGTGATTCTCGACGAGCGCGAGCCCGGCAGCTTCGACCCCGTGGCCGCCATGCGCCGCCGTCTGTCCGACGATATCGTCAAGAGCCGCTTCCACATTCTCGAGCTGGAACGCCACCGCACCCGCGTGCGCCAGCACATGGACCGCCTCGGCCGCCGCCCGGACGCCGACGTGCTCGGCTCCATGCTGCGCGCCCGCTCCCAATCCATCGCCGAGGCGATCCGCAGCGCCGAAGGGCAGATCGAGGTGATCGAGCAGGCCTATCTGATGCTGGAGGGGTACCGGTACGAGCTGGAGGCGTTGCGGGGCGAGGAGCGGGATGAGGCGGCGGAGTGAAGGGGGAGTGGTGAGCCGTGAGCAGTAAGCCGTGAGCCGGGGTTGGTTAGTAGCGAATATCGAATAGGGAGTGGCGAATAGGGTTTGGGAGGGAAGGGAGACGGGCGCTCTCTGGTTTGCCGGTCGCCTTTCTTACAGGGCGGAAAAAGGCTTGGGGTTATTCGCTTCTGCCGTTTTTACCGTCTTGTTTGTTGGTTTTTTGATTCCCTATTCCCTATTCCCTATTCCCTATTCCCTATTCCCTATTCCCGGCTCACGGCTCACGGCTCACGGCTCACTCCTCACTCCTCACTCCGCACCGCCTCCCGTCGCCAGAAATCCTGAAACTCCGCCTTGAGCGGGTCGCCGCGGGGGAGGCGGCTTTCGAGGATGGCGTAGATGGCGTTGTTCTGGGCGCGGAACGGGCTGTCCTCGCTGGCGTCGGCGAGCAGCCGGAGAAGGCCGGGGACCAGACGCTTTTTCAGGTGCATCGCAACGCCGAGGATCGTCAGGAATTCCTGGATGACCTCGGTGGGTGCCGTCAGCAGGCAGCGGGGATACATGGTGATGGGCGGAGAGACGCCCTCCTTCAGGTCGGGCTCCGTCGTGCCGGGCAGGCTGCAGCGCCGGTGCCGGCGGCAGCGGGCGCGGTCGCAGAGCAGGGCCGGCGCAAAGACCATGTCGGCGGCGGCGCAGGCGATGCTGCGCGGCTCGAACGGGCGGGACGGGGCCGGGCGGGACGGGGCCGGGCCGGCGGGGACGGGGTCTGCGGCGTCGGGGACCGCGGGGCCGGGACCTGGTGAGTCGGGGCGTGGGGGGATGGATGCGACGGGGCCAGCCGGCGATAAGCCGGCGTTGCGGGGCCCAGCCGGCGATAAGCCGGCGTTGCGGGGCCCAGCCGGCGATAAGCCGGCGTTGCGGGAGGCAGCCGGTGGTGGGCCTGCATTGTCGCGGCCGGCGGGCGCTGGGACGGCGTTGCCGGGGCCGGCCGGAGATGGGCCTGCTTTGAGGGGGCCTGCGTTGCCGGGGGCGGCAGGAGATGGGCCGGCATTGCCGGGGCCGGCGGGCGATGGGCTGGCTTTGTGGCGGGCGGGCGGCGTTTGACCGGGGCGATCGGGGCCGGTGGCGCGGGCCGGTCGGGTCTGTGCTGCGGCGCATCGGGTGGCGGATCTCTTGCGTCGTCTGGACATGCGGTCTCCTTCACGCAGGCGGTTCGGCCTCGCGGTATGGCGCATCGGGTCGTGTCCGGCCGTTCGGGCCGAGGATCGGACGGGGCGCTGGAAGCTGCCGCGTTGATAGATAGAGGTATGACACCTTCCGGCGCCCCGTTCGGCGGTTTCTGCCCGCATGTGCCTCTCTGCCGCCGTCCCGACGCGCCCGGAGGCGCGCCATGAGACGACGCTCCATGCCGCAAAGGCAAACCCGAACCGTACTGGAGCATCGCTTGCGCACTGCGCCGGCGCCTCGGGGGGAGGTCGTAATGCGGACCGTGATGCGGAAGGCGCACGTCGTTCCCTCCGCCCCACAGCCGGCTCCGCCTCGCCGGCACGCCTGCCGGTGTATCCGAGAGCGGAACGGGCCCAGTATGCGGGGGTTTTCGCGGCGCGGGGAAATGGACGGGTGAAAAAATGGCGGTGTGTGGCGGGGTTCGGCCGCTCCCGAGCCGGCGACGGCTGCGGACGAACCGGGACGGCGTGAGAACCGTGTCCGGCTGGCCGCCTTGTTTACAAACGGTTTTTCAGAGGCGCGGGGTCAGCTGTAGCCGCCCTTGGCGCGCTGCTCGGCGGCGTCGCGCTGGGCGGTGTCCAGATCGTCCTCGCGATTGTTTTTCCCCGTTTGCTCGATCTCCGGTTCCGCCCTGGCCGTCCGGTCGTCACCGCCCTTGACGTGCGCGCCGGTCGCAGGGGCGCCGGTCGAATGGGCGTCAGTCGCATGGGCGCGGGGAATGCGGGCGCTGTCGAAATAGGTGCGGAACGACGCGATCTTGCCGTCCGCCTCTTCCAGCACGCTGACGCCGCCATAATCGAACGCCACGCCGGCCACCCTGCCGCGGCTGCGCCATTCGAGAAAGGCGACGCCGTCCGTCTCCCTCACGGCGCGAAACTCGGAAACGATCTCCTCGAAGGCATCGCGATAATGCGACCAGAACGTCTTCGCCGCCGCCGCCCCGCCCTCCTCATAGGAGACCAGCGGACTGGACAGGCTGGCATCCTCTGCGAACAGGCCGGCGATGGTGTCGGTATCGCGGTCGGATTCGAGGCGGTGGAGGGCGGCGATGAAGGTGTCGGCGAGGGCTGTCATGGGGCGCTCCTGAGGTTTGGGCTCGGGAGGGAACTGGGGTGGGGGTGGGTTGTTCCGGGGGAGGCGAGCGAGTTGGCAGAAGAGAGGAAAATATTACATCGATTATGGCGATATACTTATTTCATTTGAAGGAGAATTAATTTATCATTGATCGCAGGTCGTTTTTTCATTTTAATCTTAATTATGCAGAGGTCAGATTGTGGCTTGGGCTATTCCTGAATATGAACGGAAGGATGTTGATTTAGCAGGTAAAAGGATTGGCAAGCAAAAACTTCCTGTTGGGTCGCCGCAAGTCGGAGACGCGCTCGCAATTTTGAATAACTGGCGTTCAGCGCATGCTTATCCGCTCAATACTTTTCAGATAACTTTGCGGAATAAATCGAAAAAATTTGAGCACGAAGTGATTGTGGCTCAGCGCACTAAGCGTTTGGAGTCTATACACGCAAAACTTGCTCGACAACCCTCAATGCGTATGAGTCAAATGCAAGATATCGCGGGGTGTCGAGCTGTTTTAAAGAGTATGACAAATGTCAGAAAGTTAGTCGAACTCTATAAAAATAGCAGGTTTGAGCATCAACTAAGAAGTGAAAAGGACTATATCACCAATCCTAGGCCGGATCGACATTCAGGCTTTCCAAATCGGTTGATCGCTGATTCATAGAACTCCGTGTTGGATCACGGAGGCCTTTGATGGCGGCGAAGCGGTATGAACTGAGCGATGGGCAGTGGGCAAAGATTGCGTCCTTGTTGCCGGGCAAGATTGGTGATCCGGGGCGCACCGGGTCGGACAACCGCTTGTTTA
>NZ_JAJOZR010000018.1:0-71256 GCF_021168455.1 Rhizobium quercicola | reverse complement strand
GCCCTTGCCGAATGCATCGCAGACGCGAACGTAGCTCAAGGCTTCCGGATCGGCTGCCACGATCGCATCGGCAGCATGGACCGACCCACCGCTTGCCAAGGCCGCAGCGCTGGCGATGAGAAAACGCCTGATGTTCATAAGAGGAGATGCCCCGTTTCCGTTTCCGTCGTCGCGGCGGAAGCTTCCGCTTCACGCATGCGTGGCGATCGCAAGAGGCGAATAGCGCGCGTCTGTGAAGCAGTGGTGACAGTCGGATGGAGCGCGGATTTTAAACGAGGGGGACGGCATCTGGCTGTCACGAGAGGTTCACGATGCCGGAATAGGGGATGAAAGTTCAATCAGGAAATTGTGATGGCCGAGCTCTCCGCACTTCATGGATCTTCCTCCGAACGGGATCATCCCCTCGACAAAAGATCGATGGGTCGCTGGTTCCTTCCCGTGTTCGGCGTTCTCATCGTGGGCGGACTTGGCTATGTGGCCTATGCGCTCGGCCAGGACCTGACCAATGCCACGTCCGTTCCGTGGATCCTGCTGGGCGTGGCACTGATGATCGCGCTCGGCTTCGAGTTCGTGAACGGCTTCCACGATACGGCCAATGCCGTGGCGACGGTCATCTACACCCGCTCGATGCCGGCGGAAATCGCCGTCGTCTGGTCGGGCTTCTTCAACTTTCTCGGTGTTCTCTTCTCGAGTGGCGCGGTGGCCTTCGGCATCGTCGCGCTGCTGCCGGTCGAACTAATCCTGCAGGTCGGCTCCGGTTCGGGTCTCGCCATGGTGTTTGCGCTCCTGACGGCGGCGATCATCTGGAACCTCGGCACGTGGTATCTCGGGCTCCCGTCCTCGAGTTCCCACACGCTCGTCGGCTCCATCATCGGTGTCGGCCTCGCCAACCAGTTTCTGGCACCTGCCGGAAGTGCGACCAGCGGCGTGGACTGGTCGCAGGCGACTAATATCGGCCTCTCACTTCTGATCTCGCCGCTCATCGGCTTCGGCCTGTCCGCTCTGCTTCTTCTGATCATGAAGCGGCTGGTGCACAACAAGGCGCTCTATCGAGAGCCGGTCGGCAATGCGCCTCCGCCCTTGTGGATCCGCGCGCTCCTCATCTTTACCTGCACCGGGGTCAGCTTCGCCCATGGCTCCAATGACGGGCAGAAGGGCATGGGTCTGATCATGCTCATCCTTATCGGCTTGGTGCCAACGGCCTTCGCGCTCAACCGTACGCCCGACGTCAACTACCTTGAAGCCTACAAGACGGCCTCGGTCCAGGTCGAGCAGTCGCTCGGAAAATACGTGAAGGCGGGTACGCCGGTGACAGATTACAAAGCCGCTGTCAGCGAGGCTGTCCGGACCAAGACTTGGTCCGACAAGACAACGGCCGCCCTTCAGCGCTACATCAACGCCACGAGTGCCGAGGTGGCTGCATTTCCGACGATAGAGGCCGTACCCACCAATTTGGTGAGCAACATCCGTAACGATATCTATCTCATCGGCGAGGCGCTGAAGCTGATCGACAAGCAGAAGCTGCTGGCGATGGACGAGCCGGATTTGGCGGCCGTTAAGACGTACCATCAGGCGGTCGACAACGCGACGAAGTTCATCCCCTTATGGGTCAAGGTCGCGGTTGCCTTGGCATTGGGACTCGGGACGATGGTCGGATGGCGGCGTATTGTCGTCACAGTTGGCGAGAAGATCGGCAAGACACATCTGACCTACGGGCAGGGCGCAGCGGCCGAGGTCGTCGCCATGGTGACGATCGGTGCTGCCGATCATTTCGGCATGCCTGTCTCAACGACCCACGTCCTGTCCTCGGGTGTCGCAGGCACGATGGCTGCGAATGGATCCGGCCTCCAGTGGTCGACGGTCCGCAACATGCTCACCGCTTGGGTGCTGACTTTGCCGGCATCCATCGCGTTGTCGTTCACCCTGTTTGTCATCCTCCGACAGATTTTCTAACCGGACCCGGAGGAGACAAGTCCGTCAGAGCTACCGCGTGGGGCCGGGTCATGTGACGGACGGTTTGTCGCAAATTCTTTCACGGCCCCTGAGTCGGCTTGCGTGATCCTGTTCTGACCAAAGCGGCCGCGGCGGCTCCCGCGTCCCGGTCGTCGCCGCCTACCTGCACCGTCGGCTGCGCGAACTCGATGCCTTCTGCCCGGAACGCTTCCCGGATCATCGCGTATGCCTTCCTTCGGATGAAGGTCTGCTGGCCAGGCACCGTCGTCATCGCGAAGCTCAGGACGATGCCGTAGTCCCCGAACTCCTCGACACCCTTCATCTCCAGCGGCTGGATGAACTGAGGGCCGAGCTCCAGGTCGGCCTGCAGGTCAGCGCCGATCCGCTTGGTGATCTTGCGGGCCTTCTTGAGATCAGTGTCGTAGCCGACGGTGAACCATTATTCCGAAGACGATTGAATAAAGAACAAATCGCGAACATAATGAGGTGATTCACCGCTTGTCCACAGGCTTTCCACAGGCCTCACACAAGCACCATGTGGAAAGCAAGTGCGGGCGCGCGAGCAGACTCGATGTCTGCACCGGTTGCGTTAGAAGATCCTGTTATCGTGGGCATGGACGTGGAAAGGTTGAGGGGCCGCAATGCAATTCGATCTGTTTCCTGAAGTGGACGAGCTCGTAGATTTCGGCGCGGACGTGCCGGCTAGTTCAGCGTCGCCGCGCTTCGTGTGTTGGACCAAGATGCAGGCGGAAGCTGGCCAGGACCTCTTCAACATATTCCGCCGAAAGGAGTTCGAGCGCAAAGCCGGCAATGGCGTGTTCTTCTGGGGCATTGGAAGTCCGCTGGACTTCTCCAGGCTACAGTCAAGCGACCGGGTCGATCTCGTCTTCTCCACCATGCTGTCAGCACCGAAAAGCGAGGACAGGTACCCCGAAAGCGTGCTTGTCTGGCGCAAGTACGTGAACGCCACCGGACAGGAAGTCGACCTGCCTCCACACGTCCTGCTGATGAGCAGGGCGACAACGAAGCTCGGCCCCAAGAAGCGGCACTACGCGCTGGTCTGCTATTCGGACAAGGATCTAGCTCTAGGGGACGAAGGCGAGTTCGATCCGACGGTCTACCGGAATGCGGGACCGAATGGCGGCAAGGTCGGATTTTCGCAGGTCACCTCTCTGCTCGAGAGGACATCGGAAGCCTCCACGCCGTCGCGATATCGCATCAATTTCCGCGCCGAACTCCGGCAGCCGTTCCTCGTGAAGCTCTGCGATCCCGTGCTGCTCGAACCGGTGGATCGCCGCCGCGTCGACGATCACAGGGCAGGGGAATCCGCTACGTGGCTGCGGTTCGCAACCCAGATCCGTGCAGGCTCTGCCTCCATGTTTAACGAGCCGGGCGCTCACCTCTGAGCAGAACCCCGAAGGGTTGCGCGAGCTTCGCCGAGTAGGCTGACTTCACGATCCGTGGCGAGACTTCGTTCGCAGGACCGACGTAGTCCAGCAATCCTTTGTCTACGCGGCCCTTTATGTAACCGCCGGCGTTCTTGCCTTCGCTCGGGCCGATGCCGACGACGTAGCGGGTGAGGTCGACTTCGAGTTCGCCGGGGACGATTTCATTAAGAACGAGGGCGTACTTCGATCCGCGAACCTCGATCCCTTCCGGGATCGGCTTCCAGTTCTCTCCGTCTTCCGAATACTCGTCCGCTACGGCCGACATCGAATGATTCGACTTGATCAGCTCCATTACGAGCCGGACGTCGCGCCCTTGTTTGATCCGGTACTTGGCGAATGGCTGCAGCTTGGAAATCGGGTGCATCGTCCCACCGCCGTAGCCCCAGAAGCTCATTCCTGTGCGATCGAACTCTTTGTTCTTTCGCACAAGGATGTCATCGAAGGTTTCGGATGCATGCATCCCGACCTTCATGAATACTATCGACTCCATCCCGTTCATTCTAAAACCTCGCTTTCGATCTTGTAGTCTCGTGGGTCCGCCATGCCGCGTCCTATGTGCGCGATCTCTCTGACAAACCGGGCCTCGAGATGCTGGTCGCGGCCGTAGAAGTCCTTCTTTTCTTCGGTGGTCAGCGGCTCGTTCTTCAATTCGAACTTTTCCACCTTCCTGAAGATCATTGCGCAGGACGCCAGCTCGGGAGCGTCTTCGAGGTGGTAGGTGTGCATGTGCGGCTGCATTTCGACGACAGCCATGCCAAGGTCGATCGCGGCCTTCTGCGTCATTCGTAGCACCTGACCCGGCCACTTTTTCGTTTCGTCGTCGGCGATGGCGACCACGCCCAATCCGTCATCAGTTAGGAGCTGCGCGCCACGCCGAAGAAACGAAATGACGCTCTTTCCGTCGTTGTACTGCCCCCAGGGAGGGTTGATATGAAAGGCCTCGAAGGATTCGAGAAGGGGCGGATCGATCTCGTCGGCGACGTTGTAAAGTCGCGCCTCCATCCGATCTGCGAAATCGTTCCCCTGGGCGAAACGATTGACTGAATTCACCATGCGCTCGTCGAAGTCGAGGAGGATGATCCTGCTCGGACCATAGTCCAGGATTCCTTCGTTCATCAGGTGGGCGATGGAAAGTCCGATCGCGTCTCCATCGCCAACGAAGACAAGTGAACGGCCATCGAGCTTCCGGCACAAGTACTCCGCATACACGACCATGTCGCCGACCTTCATGTAGATCTGGTCGAACTCGCGGATCGGAGGAGGGCGGTTCTGAACGACGTCCGACAGGGCGTTTAGGGCCAGACGAAGGTCGAGCGCCTTGCGACGCGGCTGGCCATTCCGTCCGTTCCCGTTCCTTTTGCTGTCGTCTTTTTCGCTCATGAGCTCCTCGAGGGTCTCTTTCGCTGGGGAATTTCAGATATCGGCAGCGAGAGCTGCTTTCCGAAGAGATATCGCGTGACGAGGTAGCCAAGCCCGAAAACCTGAGCGAGGACGCTTGGAAAGAGGACCTTGAGCAGCGTGACGTCGAAATGAAGGACGTCGGCGCCGATGAGGACAATTAGCACGAATGCGAAGGCGACCTCGACGCAAATGAGAGAGAAGATCATCCTCGCGTAGAGCGACCGCATCTTCCGCTCGTCGTCGGTCTGCTGCGACCATACGCGGAGGTATGCCTGAAGCCGCTCGCGGGCCTCCCATTCGGCGAAGTTGTTAGGCTCCCACGACGAGCCGTCCTGCGGTTTGACCTCGCCCAGAACGTCGACCACGGATGTCGGTTTGGAGGGGAGGCCTGCGTCGTTCATTCAAGAAGCCCCAAGCTGTCAAGGCGGAACGTCATAGCCTGTCGGGAGACCTGGAAGAAAGCCGCCATTCCTTCCGGATCGGCGATCTCCTTCCACGCCCGCAGCACGGCGTCCTTCGGCATGAGGAGGGCCGAGGCGAAGACGTTTGCCTCCCATTCGGTCCGGCGCGGGGCGTCCCAGGGCGTGTCGGGATCCTGCACGGTGCGGAAGTTGTCTTGCGTGTCGATGAATTCACCCTCGCCGGCGGCGAGATGAAGGACAAAGTGCCCGAGCTCGTGAGCGACGGTGAACCGCTTTCTGACTGGCCTGTCGTTCACATTGACGTAGATGCTGGTACTCGATGGTCGTTTCGCGATCAGACCATGAATGCCTTCGTCGGCGAAGGTTGCGTTATAGACCTTAAGGCCGAGCTCGTTCGCGACGGCGACAGGATCTACTGGACCGGTCGAGTCGACGCCCGTCCGCGAAAGCAGCTTGCTCGCTTCGTCCTCGATCGCCTTGCGCGTCGCCAAGTCTCGCTCCTGAAGAACCGTACAAATGCACGGGATACCGAATCAAGATATCAAACTTATTTCGTTATAGATGGATATTGTCGCGTCCTCAACTGAGGCTTGCGAAGTACCGAGGTGATAACACAACCGTGTGGATTATGTAGGATAACCGCAAACGCGCATCGCTTCCATGCCGCCTCGCCAATGAACCACCTTGCCGACAAGAATACTGACCGCGATCCCTGCAGGCTGCTTTTCTCCTCGGCTGTGCAGGGATCGCTTCTTGTGGAGGCTTGAGGGCCGTTGCCAGGGTGACCACGATCATCCTAAGGTGCGCTACCAATCCAAGCAGAAATACATATGTCCCAGCCAGCAAAACATGCCTTCACCGATGCCGAAAGATATGCGGTCTGGACTGTGCACGGTGAGCGGTGCTGGCTCTGCGAGGAGCCTGTCGCCTTCTCCGCGGTCGAAGTCGACCACATCATCCCGGAGTCGCTGGGCGGCACGGAAAAGCTACTAGCGATCCTGGAGGAATTCACCCTCTCTCAGAATTTCGATGTCAATTCGTGGGCGAACTGGATGCCTGCCCATCGCAGGTGCAACGGAAGCAAGAGCGGACGCGTATTCAAGGTCAGTCCGTTGATTCAGATGAAGCTCGAGCGCGCCGCAGATCGGGCAGAACGGGCCGCAAAGCTTCACGACGACTTCTTGAGCGATCGCGCACTCAGCGTCGCGACTGGACGAATCGTTCGGGCCCTTGAGGAAGGCAAGCTGCCCGAAAGACATCGAAGTAGACTTGAGCAGCTTTTCTATCGCCATCACGAGGAAAATCGCGAGCCAGAACGCAAAGGCAAGCCGTTAGAATTCGCTCCGGGTATGACGATCGTCGCCGAGGACAATGATCGCTACATGATCCGAGGCCGCACCGGGCTCGTTGGCATGCGGCCCAAGGGTGAAACGCTGCATCCTAGTTGGGATTGTCCGAATTGTGGTCCGACGAGCTGGAATGGCGCGAGATGCACGAACTGCGGCCACCTCATTGATCCCGACTGAGCTGTTGGACCAATTTTTCAGAGAGGCTTGCTGAAGCCTAGAAGGAAAATCTCCGGAAGGAGATCGAGATCGCCCGCGGCATCGCGCACGTAGCCGTGTTTCTCGTAGAGTCTGAGAAATCCTTCCGCCTCCCTCCGGATACTGAGACACATCGCGGAGAATCGCCAGTCCCTGGCGATGCTGTTGGCCTCGAGTACCAATTGCACCGATAGGCCTTGACCTTCGACGACCGAGCCGACACCGAGGTCGCGCAGGGCGCGCGCCACGGATCCAGGCCTCGCTGCCGGGCGCTCCGGCTCGATAGATCGCTACCGACGATGCATCCGTTTATCTCTCCCACGACGACTGTCGCGTTTGCGGGCTTGGTCGTGTGGTCACGGAGGTCGGCCAAACGATGCGGGGTGGATGTTGCGTCGAGCTTTGCACGTCTTCGTTTTGAAAAAGGAAACGAGATGTTCGCCGACGAACGCGTCGTCTTGGGGTGAGCTGCGGCCTGTTCCCTGGTTAAGTAGAGCGTCCCGGTGGCTACCGCAGCTCCAAAGGAAGGGTGTAAGGATAATACATCCGCAAATGCTTTATAATCTCGCCTCGCAGTTCCGGTCCTGTGAGCACCGGGCGTGCTGCAAATGGTCCGACCATGTCGTAGTCAAAGCTGTCCGGATCCGCCGCGCCGTCTAGCGCTGTTCCATGCTGAATAAAGAACGCGTACGCAAATTCCTCTGCAGCGAATGCTAGTTCGCGGCGTTGCTCGGCGGCTCTTTGGCGTCCTGCATCGGAAAGGTTCGGATCGTCGTCTTCACCAACTCGAGACATCGCGTCATCATATAGTTCCTGTGCCCGCTCGCGATCGATCGTGTGGATCCTGCTTGTGTCGGTATAGCGTCGAAGCGTGTCGATCATAAAGGCCTCCATTTGAAGCCTCTCGATACGACAAGTGCATTAATGCACTCTAAGTGAACATGTTCGATTTCGTTGCTTCTTGACCGAAATTTGCAGTGAGAAATCGCAGTTTAGTCTGCGAGCAAAGTCGTTTAGGCGCATCCATTCCAGCATGCGATCCCGCGAGTTCGTCCTCTTGTAATGATCGCCCGATAAAGACCGCGTGAAGGATTTCAGACCTTCGGTTGCGATCGTCAACGACAGGACAGTCGATGCGGAAAGCGTCTCGACCATGTAGTCGAGATCGCCGGAAAGAACGGGGAGAAGCCCGTCCCACTTGTAGCCGCACTTGATGAACTGGCTGTAGATGTCGAAGACGGTTGCAATCGCGGTGTCTAATTTGTCCAGTTCACTCGCGTTCGCACTTTCCCTTCTCCATTCGCATAGGTAGTCTCTCACCGCGTGGACATCGGCTAGTAGCTCTTGCTGGATCGGCTCCCTCGACATCGATGGCACTCCCTCTCTTGGACTGATCCAAGTCTGGCGGCGATGTCTCGCCGGCGATAGTGCCTCCTCTCACTTGCGATCAAATCGAGTAAGGAGCCGCTTCAATAGGCGGTTCCGATGGATAGGCTGCCGAAATCCTATTGGGTTGAGTCCCCCACCTGGAACTCGATGATGTCCTCGTCGGTGATGACGGGAAGGTCACTGTTGTGCCCGGAGGCCTTGGCCAAATTATGGAATAGCTCGATCATAAGACGATACTGCTTGACGATCAGATCAAACACGTCGTCGCCATTGTCGCTGAGCAATGGCCTCCTGTAACGGAACAAATGTCCGGCGGGAGATAGGCGTGCAGCCCAGCCCGAATGCTCAGAAGAGCGGCTTCCGTATGGGCGACGATGGATGAACGTGTTCCTGAGATCCCCCAATTCCTTGATCCAACCCGCCGACCCCCACTGCCCCTTCTGTTTAGATTCCGATATGAGCCCCTTCGCGACGAGGATGTCCAGCAGGCTGTCACTTCCAATGTGGCGACTCCTGAGCTTCTTGCAGAGCAGCGTGAAAGAATCGACTTTGATTGGGTCTTCGCCCAGGCGAAGAGCAATGAATGTCGCAAGGTAGTCGCGCGCCGCGCCGGCATGAAGGAAGAACGAATGAACGTGAGCGTAGAGCAATTGATCCAGCGTCCCCGAGACGCGTTCTCCTTTCAGTTGACCAGCAGCCATCAGGTCAACAAGCTGATCATGATAGAAGGCAGCAATCTCCTCGACACTGATATCTAACCCTCGCAGGCTTAAAGCGATGAACTGCGCCAACCTTTCGTCCGGATCCTGGTTATCAAGGATCGCCACGACGTCGTCGTGGGTCGGGGAGACGAGTGCCTTTAGAAGGTGCCCCCTCCGTACTCGGCCCATCTGGCTGGCTATATTCCGCCACAAATCCGCGGCGCCGAACATGTGGTTCGATTGGCCTGGCACGATCGGAACCCAATTGCTGTAGTAGGAACCCTTGTTCCACCCCGAGTGCTGGAACGCGATTGGAGTCAAACCCAAGCGTTGAGCCAGCCTGCCGAGATCGGTTCTGGAGAAGGATCCACTGGAGGCAGGCCGCCCCTGGACGAGGACCGGTTCCAGCACCCATTGATCCCCTCTGACGCAGGCGGCGCGAATGCCACCTGTGAAGTGGAGAGAAAAGCTTTCCCCGTCGCCTTGTCGAGGTATCCAACGGAACGAGGAAACATCAGCCGTCTGGCCGGCCTGCGTATCTCCCATCTAGGTTATGGCCCCATGTGCTGCGGGAGCAGGATAGCTTGGACAACTATCAACCATTGAAAGGCCCCAGACCGACAATATGTTGGCGAAGCCGGTCGCAGGCGGGCGCAATCAGGGATGCAGCATCCCTGCCGCTCTCGAAGCGGTACGGGATTGTCGTGATGCCGCTCAGATCGCTGGGAAGTTTTACCTTTTCCTCACGCGGCTCCATGAGGATTGCCCGCTGCCGACCGAGCTTACCCATGAAGAGGCCGAGTTCGAAGACCACGTTGTCCCGCGGGCTCGGCCAATCCTTGCCTCTGCTTTCCGTGAGATCATCGGCGTGTGCGATCGCCACTGCAAAATCGGAGTCATCCACTTCTGCTTCAAGATCCTGAAGGGTGTAGTTCGCCACGCGAAAGACACCGTCGGTCCAGATGGTTGTCAAAAACGGGTCGTGCTCGAACGCGTTGCGCACCAGTCGTGCAACGGGTAGGGCCTCAGCCGACGAGATAATGAAGACCCGCACTTTTTCGCGATAGATGCCGACGTGCTTGTTTCGCTCGAGCAAACGTCGAGATAGGGAGCGAGCGATCTGCCGATACAAGTCCGGATACTTCTTCCCAAGCTGCGAGAACTGCTGCGCGGTCAACTTGGCCACAAGGGACAATTCTTCGGCAACCACCGTCGCAGAACGACATTGTGTGGGTTCCACGGCTGCCATTTCTCCGACGTGATCGCCGCGTCCACGTGCGCCAACGCGACGGCCGTTGATATGGATGCCGAACGACCCGGAGATGATGAAGAAGATGTCATTGTCCTCTCCATTCTGTTCGATTAGGATTTGGCCTGCTTGAAGTTCCAGAAGCTCGACAATATCCGCGAGTTCTTCGGCTAGAACCTGGTCACGGGCTACGATCGATTGCGTGACGAGCGCCTCCAGCCTCAGTTCCCTTCCGGCATCTCCCCGAAACCTTTCGATCATCCTGCTCAAGTGATTTTCCTCCAATAGGTCGTCGAGTAGACCTCGTCGTTGTTGTGCTGCGACCAGCTCCATTTTTTCCAGATGTTCTCGCCGTTCGGGCCGAGCTTCTGGTTGTCCTTGATGTAGTCGTAGACGCGCTTTGTGATCCACGTCGGATTGTCTGAGGTGAGGGCGGTAAGTTTGGCGGCGAGGTTGGCGGCGTTGCCAATCCACACAATGTCGTTGTCGCCGCGGACGCCGGTCCGGGCGGCCCGGATCTCCGATGTATCGATGCCCACCACATGGCGGATATTGAAGTCGGTTTTCCAGCCTTTGCCCATCTCGGATTGCACGATGTTCTTGATCGCGTAGTTGATCTCCAGTGCGCACGAGACGGCGTCGTTCGACTGGTTGTCCGAGATGAATATGCCCATTGCCCGGTCGCCATCATAGGAGACGACCGTGCCGTCATGTCGGCGGATAAGTCTCGAGGCTGCGTATAGGAAGGTCTTGTAGACCTCTCCCGCAAACATCCAGTTCTTGTTTTCCACGAGGTTAGTCGATCCATCGAGGTCCGCATAGAGGATCGTTGCCCGCTTCAAATGAACCGCATCGTTCGAAAGCTTCAGATCTGCGGGCGCTGGAACGGTGGTCCCGTCGCGAACGGTCCATTTCGAGCCGAAGGTCGTGCTTGCATTGCCTTTGATATCGTCGGCGATCGTCATGAAGCCATTCCTTCAGCAGGGGAACTGGGCGATCACCCAGCGGCCCCCGGCGACGATCGGCGGTAGCGCGATGAAGACGAACGCAACCAGCACGAGGGATCCAGCCCAATGGAACATCCGGAATTTGCGATGAGCGATCGACGCCTGGATCGCGGTCTGGACTGCGAGGTCGCGCAGGTAGGTTGGCGTAACCGAATCGCCCTCTGACGGCATGTATTCCTTCTGGGTCATGTCAGCGTAGTCCTTGACCCCGCCTTTGACGATGTCGCCGAAGTAGAGCAGGTTCACGACATCGTCGTCACGCTTGTAGACCTGGTTCAGGAAGAGGGGGAGCAGCGACTTCAGGCACAGGACAGCAGCGAGGGCGAGCAAGGGAAGCGCTGCCTCCAACGCATACTTGTAGCCGAAGGGAAGATCGTCCGGCGATTTGAGAAGGTTGATGATCGCACCCATCCACACAGACGAGAAGGTCAGTAGCGCGGCGTTCTTGGTCTCCGCAAATCTCACGAAATCGATCATCCTGCCGTGGTTCGCAGACATCAGCTTTTCATAGGCTTCCTGTTGCTCGTTCTTTGCCATCGTCAGTCGATTCCAGTCTGGTGTTCCGCAAGCGGGCAGTCTTCCATCGTTCCGCAGCAGACTTGATTGACCGATCGCAGATAGTCGTAGAACGCCAGCTCAGATCTTCTCCATCCATCAAGGTTGAGGACCAGATCGGCGAGCTGGTGCGCGTGATCGCCGCAGGTGGCCAGAGGCAGGTGGCGCACATTGGCATCGTCGCACTTGCAGCGCTGGCGAAGTGTCATGACCCGTCGCTCTTCCCGCAGAACCGTGACGAGCTTCCGGCCGTTACGGTGGAGTGCAATTCGATCTCGTCCGCGACCACGGTTCACACGAAGACGGTCGTCCCTCACGGCCTCGAAGAATTGGGCTCCAAGCGCTGCAGCGTTCTCCTCTGCCATCGCCTGGAATCTGGCAGCCGTCGAGCCGTGCGCGCGTGCATCCGCTTTGCCTGGCCACCGCCGCAATGCCGCCGCTGACCGTTGGCGCAGCAGAAAGGTCAGCAGCTTTCCCCACCAGGCTTCCGCATCGTCGCGATTCTTAATGGCGGAGGCTTCGACCTCACCCCAGGACAGGCAGAAGGTACCACCGGGATTGATGTGCCGCTCCGCGCAAAAGGAAGGTAGGAGAAGAGGGTGCTGCTCCTTCACGGTAACCGTGTCCCGATCCCGGCAGATCTCGAGGATGAATTCCTGAGAGGGCGCGCCGGAAGCGCTCGGCGGGCGAACGCCAAAGATCGCATGCCCGTCCCTCGACGATACGAGGCGGGCATGATGAGCATGCGCGACGTTATGAATGTGCTCGATGGGCGACAACTGGAGGCTCAATCCAACTTCGCATGTGGGCGGAAAGGCGTCTCCGCTGCCTTGACTATAGCCGGGCTGGTGGCAGCGTAAAGCGAGGCTCGTGCTGTCTTGGCCACCGCGTCGTCCTCGGCCGCCAGTGCTTCCAGACCAACATCATAGGTCAGATTGGACGCCCGTCGCGACGATCCGAAGAGCTTCCGGACGGAGGCGGGTCCGTCATCGTATGCCGTCTGACCGATCGCCGTCTGAATTCCGTTGCAGCGCTTTTGCTCGTTCTCAGAGCCTAGTACGGATCTTCCCGTCGAGCAGCGAACACGGCTTCCCTGCATGCCGAGCCGGGTAATTGCACCGGGACCGAACTCGAAGCCGATCGCGAGACCGAGATCGTCGGTGTCGACGCCATTTGCCTCAAGACGCTCCAAGGCAAGATTGAAGCTGCTTCGAAGGCCACCAGCGCAGAGGACAGCGGTCGATACTGTCTCGTCGGTATCAGTTGTGCGCGCGGTGCCTTCCAGGATGTGGCCGTGGATGCAGTCGCCGATGAAGCGGATCCGGCGGCCGGAAAAATCCGAACTCAGAACCCTGTCGAGCTCTGCACGAATTACGTGGAGGCAGCGAACGACTTCCTCGGCATCACCATCGATATGGGAATTGACGTAAGCCGTGAAATTGTCGACGTCCGCGTACACGGAGACCATTTCCATGCGGCGGGAGTTCCCTGGCGTGAGCACAGCGATGTCAAGGTTCTTCAGTGGCGGGGCCACACGCGAGAACGAGAACGCTCCGATAGGGTTCTTCTCGTTGTCCTTGCGCCATTCTGCGACGATCGAATCCTTGCTAAGTCCCAGCTTTGCCTCGTCTTCGCATTTCTTGATCTCGTCGTTCGTCAGTTTCAACTTGGCGGGATCATCTGCGGTGTCCAGACCGATCGCTTCGCGAGCTTCGTTGCTGAGGTAGATGCCGATCGCCTTGTTATTTGATGCGAGCTTGGCGGCGATGTTCGCAGGACGTCCGAGAAAAAGCGGCTCGCGGTTTCCGTTCCGGCCATTGTTGACGGCCAGAGTTTTCCCGGTGTCGATGCCGACACGAACCTTGGCATTCGGAATCTTCTCATCGTCGTCACCTGTCTCGGCAAGCACTTCCGTGATCAGTTTGGCGATCGCCACCGCGCGGTTGACCCGGTCGTCCTCGGCATCTTCGCCATATGGCTTCGCGATCACTGCATGAAGACGTTGATTGTGGAAGTCCACCCTTGTCGCATTGGCATCGGCGAGAATCCGATGGACAGCGCGGTAGTGGAGATTGAGGAAACGAAGCGCTCGCTTGTGGCACGTCTCGCCTTCGAACTCGGTCGACCACAGCATATCTTCGAAGTTCACGATATCGATGTAGAGGTGCACGCCGTCGACGCGATAGGCCTTGTTCGTCGGGATTGATGATAGGGAGGTGTCGCGGGTGTAGTCGACGACCGTGACTTTTTCGACCTCCTTGATGCGAGCGTCGATCGCTGCCTTTGCCCGATCATGCTTCCATGCATTTACCATCTGCGCTTCAACTCCAAACTGGTATCGGGGGTCTCGTTCCACCGATGCGATTGTTTCACCGTTTGTTCCTTTAGGCAATTTCCAGGCGGTATAACCGCCTGGAAATTTGAGCTTTTTTACTTGAATTGGCCGTTGGCCAATTTCAGTTTCAAAAACGGCCAGTACTAGAGGTGTTTGGCTAGTACTCGGTTCAATTCCTCAGCGGTCGGTTCAGACCGCTGCTCGCATCAGCTGCAGCCGCTGGTCGCGCCGCAGGTGTCGCACTTCTCGCAGGTGCCGTTGCGGACCATCGTGAAGTTCTGGCATTCCGAGCACATGTTGCCCGTATAGCCCTGGGCGATCGAGCGCATGCGGCGTTCGGCTTCGAGCTTCTTGGCATCCGCCTTCGCAGCGGCTGCCTCGGCGGCGGCCTTGTCGGAGAAGAGTGCGGTGACGTCGCGTGGCGGCTCGGCAACCTCGGTCGTGACCTCCTCGACGATTTCGGCGATCCGTTCCTCGTAGTCGCGCTTGAAGGCGACGACTTCCGAGGTGGCGATCGACGTTGCCGGCTCCAGCTTGCGGGCGGCGGAGCCTGCGAACGGGGTGACCGTGCCACCGGCGGACGCGCCGCGGGCAGGGGTCGTCGTTGCCGATCCCTTGGGCTCGCCGGACGCGCGGTCGATACCGGCGCCGGTCGTCGTGCCGGAGACGAGCGTCGGCTTGTGGCCGCGGGTCCAGCCTGTGGAGAGCAGGTTGGTCTTGCCTTCCTGAATGCCCTTGCCGAGGGCCGTGTTGCCGAAGTCGGACGTGTCGACATGCGCCAGGTCGTGACGGCCGAGATAGGAAACGGCGAGTTCGCGGAACACGTAGTCGAGGATCGACGTGGCATTCTTGATCGCGTCGTTGCCCTGCACCATGCCGGCCGGCTCGAACTTCGTGAAGGTGAAGGCCTCCACGAACTCTTCCAGCGGCACGCCGTACTGCAGACCCAGCGAGATGGAGATGGCGAAGTTGTTCATCATCGCCCGGAAGGCGGCACCTTCCTTGTGCATGTCGATGAAGATCTCGCCGATCCGGCCATCGCCGAATTCGCCGGTGCGCAGATAGACCTTGTGTCCGCCGACGATCGCCTTCTGGGTATAGCCCTGGCGGCGGTTCGGCAGCTTTTCGCGCTCGCGGGTGATCCGCTCGATCACGCGCTCGACGATCTTCTCCGTCACGGTCACGGCCTGAGCGGCCACCGGCTGCTGGATCAGCGTTTCCAGAGCGTCCTCGTCATCCTCGTCCTCGATCAGCGAGGCGTTGAGCGGCTGCGAGAGCTTGGAGCCGTCGCGATAAAGGGCGTTGGCCTTCAGCGCGAGCTTCCAGGACAGCATGTAGGCGTTCTTGCAGTCCTCGACGGTCGCCTCGTTCGGCATGTTGATCGTCTTGGAGATGGCGCCGGAGATGAACGGCTGCGCCGCCGCCATCATGCGGATGTGGCTATCGACCGAGAGATAACGCTTGCCGATCTTGCCGCAGGGGTTCGCGCAGTCGAACACCGGCAGGTGCTCGGCCTTCAGGAACGGCGCGCCTTCCAGCGTCATCGCGCCGCAGACATGCACATTGGCCGCTTCGATCTCCTTGCGGGAGAAGCCGATGTGCTCCAGCAGGTTGAAGCTCATATCGGCAAGCTGCTCGTCGCTGACACCCAGCGTGTCCTTCAGGAAGTCGACGCCGAGCGTCCACTGGTTGAAGACGAACTTGATGTCAAAGGCGGCCTTGGTCGCGCCATTGATCGCCTCGATCTTGTCGTCCGTGAACCCCTTGGCCCGCAGCGAGCCGGGGTTGACGGCGGGCGCCTGGTGGATGTTGCCGTGACCGACAGCATAGGCCTCGATCTCGGCGATCTGGCTTTCCGAGTAGCCGAGCGTGCGCAGGGCCTCGGGAACGGCGCGGTTGATGATCTTGAAGTAGCCGCCGCCGGCGAGCTTCTTGAACTTCACCAGTGCGAAATCGGGCTCGATGCCGGTCGTGTCGCAATCCATCACGAGACCGATCGTGCCGGTCGGCGCGATGACGGACACCTGGGCATTGCGGTAGCCATGCTGCTCACCGAGCGACAGCGCCTTCTCCCAGGCGGCAACGGCATGGGTGATCAGCGTCTGGTCCGGGCACTCGGAATGGACGAGCGGCACGGGCGCGACCGACAGGCCTTCATAGCCGTTCGCTTCGCCGCGGGCGGCGCGCGCATGGTTGCGGATAACGCGCAGCATGTTGTCGCGGTTCGGCTTGAAGCCGGGGAAGGGCCCGAGCTTGGCGGCGATCTCGGCCGAGGTCGCGTAGGAGACGCCCGTCATGACGGCGGTCAGGGCGCCGGCGATCGCGCGGCCTTCCTTGCTGTCATAGGGAATGCCGGACGACATCAGGAGACCGCCGATATTGGCATAGCCAAGGCCGAGCGTGCGGTATTCGTAGGAGCGCTCGGCGATTTCCTTCGACGGGAACTGCGCCATCATCACCGAGATTTCGAGCACGACCGTCCAGAGGCGAACGGCATGCTCATAGTCGGCGATGTTGATGTTCTTGGTGGTCTGGTCCTTGAACTGCAGCAGGTTCAGAGAGGCGAGGTTGCACGCCGTATCGTCCAGGAACATGTATTCCGAGCACGGGTTGGACGCGCGGATGGAGCCGGCGGCCGGGCAGGTGTGCCAGTCGTTCATGGTCGTGTTGAAGTGCAGGCCCGGATCGGCCGAGGCCCAGGCGGCGTAGGAGATGCTTTCCCACAGATCGCGCGCCTTCAGCGTCTTCATCACGCGGCCGTCCTTGCGGGCGGTCAGGTTCCAGTCGCCGTCGGCCTCGACAGCCCGCAGGAAGTCGTCCCGCAGCGAAACGGAGTTGTTGGAGTTCTGGCCGGAGACCGTGAGATAGGCTTCCGAATCCCAGTCCGTGTCATAGGTCTTGAAGTCGATATCCTTGTAGCCCTGGCGGGCGAACTGGATGACGCGCTGGATGTAGTTTTCCGGAACCTGGTCCTTCTTGGCAGCCTTAATTTCGCGCTTCAGCGCCGGGTTCTCGTTCGGATCGTAGCAGGCGCCATCGGGACCTTCGCAGTTGACGCAGGCCTTCATGATCGCCTTGAGGTGCTGGGCGACGATCTTGGAGCCGGTCACGAGCGCCGCGACCTTCTGCTCCTCCTTCACCTTCCAGTTGATGTAGTCCTCGATATCGGGATGGTCGATATCGACCACCACCATCTTGGCGGCGCGGCGGGTGGTGCCGCCCGACTTGATGGCGCCGGCGGCGCGGTCGCCGATCTTGAGGAAGCTCATCAGGCCGGAGGACTTGCCGCCGCCCGAAAGCTTCTCGCCTTCGCCGCGCAGATAGGAGAAATTGGAGCCGGTGCCGGAGCCGTACTTGAAGAGGCGCGCTTCGCGCACCCACAGGTCCATGATGCCGCCTTCGTTGACGAGATCGTCACCGACCGACTGGATGAAGCAGGCATGCGGCTGCGGATGCTCGTAGGACGACTTCGACTTGACGAGCTTGCCGGTGAAGGGATCGACATAGAAATGGCCCTGGCCGGGGCCGTCGATGCCATAGGCCCAATGCAGGCCCGTGTTGAACCACTGCGGCGAGTTCGGCGCCACGCGCTGCGTCGCCAGCATGTAGGCCAGCTCGTCGCGGAAGGCGAGGGCGTCTTCCTCGGAGGCGAAGTAGTTGCCCTTCCAGCCCCAATAGGTCCAGGTGCCGGCAAGACGATCAAAGACCTGGCGCGCATCCGTTTCCGAGCCGTAGTGCTCGTCCTTCGGGAGATCCTTCAGCGCCGCCTCGTCGGCGACCGAACGCCACAGCCACGAGGGAACCGAATTCTCTTCGACCTTCTTGAGACGCGCGGGAACGCCCGCCTTGCGGAAATACTTCTGCGCCAGAATGTCGGCGGCGACCTGGCTGAACTGGGCAGGCACGTCGATATCGGCCAGCCGGAAGACGATGGAGCCGTCCGGGTTCTTGATCTCGCTGACCGCTTTGCGGAACGCGATGTCTGCATAGGCCGATTGGCCGGCCTTGGTAAAGCGACGTTCGATCTGCATCTGTCCCAATCCTTATTCTGTCCGTTGCGTGCGCGTCTCAGGCACGCAGAAGGTCCTTCCGAGCCGCAGCATTGACGGTCGGTGGAGCGTTTCGATGGATGCCAATCATGGAATCCGATATGTGGTGTTCTTTAAGCTGTAAGTCTACCAGATGTAGACGGAATGATCGACCTGTTTGCTGGTTCGGTATGCGTGATTTTCGTCTGACAGATCATTTTTTCAACACGCGTTCCCGCCGTGAAGGCAGGATCTCCAACAAGTTCAGGATGATGGCGCAGTCCGGGGCAGGCCGCCGCCTGGGCCGTCGTCTGGCCTCATGCCAGTCTTGAAAATGATTAACCTCGAGTCCGGTGGCATCGTCAAGGGCTTGCGTCTCGCCGTCCACTGCCGACTATATCTTGTGGAAATAGAAAGAAATTGAGGGATGTAAGGAAATCAGTCACTTGTGGTCGGCACTTATCGAAAGGGCCGTTCGTTCCGTGAAAACTTGTGGACAAAAACTTGGTGAGATCGGCCGTCGCGCCTGCCGGGTGTCATAAAAGTCACGCATGGCCGGGTGCGGCCTTGACGAATGAACGGCGCGTCGAGGGCGTGTACCGCCCCCGCGCGCCGCTTGTCAAAACAGCCGTAAGCCTGTCCGTCGCGCCGATCTATCCGCGCGATCCCTTGGCGATCGGTTCCTGATAGGTAAACCCCATGTCCCACGGAAAATAGATCCAGGTATCCTGACTGACCTCGGTCACGAAGGTATCGACCTGGGGCCGGCCTTTCGGTTTGGCATAGACGGCGGCGAAATGCGCCTTCGGCAGCATGGCCCGCACGATGGCCGCGGTCTTGCCCGTATCCGTGAGGTCGTCGACGATCAGCACGCGTTCGCCGCCATCGGCACGGATCTCCTCGGAGATCGCCTTGATGACCTCCATCTGACCTTGCGAGGAATAGTCGTGATAGGAGGCGACGCAGACCGTCTCGATCATGCGGATGTTCAGTTCCCGCGAAATGATCGCCGCCGGCACCAGCCCGCCGCGGGTGATGCAGACGATCGCCTTCCACTCGACCCCCTGATCGGCCAGACGCCAGGCAAGCGCACGCGCATCGCGGTGGAACTGGTCCCAGGAAACGGGAAAGGCTTTTTCAGGAAGAGACATGGCGGGCTCCAAGCGTATCTGGGCGTGTCTGATGCACAGAGCGGTTTTGCGGCAAAGCCCGACCATTTTCAAGAAGGGGATGACGTTCGCCCACGTCAAAGACTGGTGCGGACGACGGGGGTCGAACCCGTACGAGTCTCCTCGAGAGATTTTAAGTCTCTTGCGTCTACCAATTTCGCCACGTCCGCAATGGCTACAGTCTTTCGGATACCGCGATGCGTTCGTCAAGCCGCAGCACGCGGCGATTAACCCTTCCGATAAAGCTTAACGACAGCTTCACGTTGCAGGGGTGCAGCCCGTCGGCGATAAGGAAAAGGTCGATCCCGCATATCGACCATTTCATGACCCAGACCTTTAGCCTCTCTCCATCATGGAGAGAGGCATCATCCTATTCGACCTCTACGCTTTGTCTTCGACGACGGCTTCGGGGCGGTCTCCGCCGCTGGCATGTTCGTCGTGCCACTGGCCGGACGCGTCCTGAAAGCTGATCTCCTCGTCCGATCCGCCGACCTGCTGCTCGGCAGCTGCGGCCTTGGCCGCGTGCAGAGCGTGTTGATGCGTCGGAAAGCTTTCCGAAAACACGTCGCCGACCTTATAGGCCCATCCACCGTCGTGCTCGACGATCTCGTAAACGACCTTGACCATGCTTGTCTCCCTATCCTGTCGCTGTGCGGCTCATAGCCTCAAGCGGTAACGGGCGACGAGCGGCGATCGTTCCCGAGAGGCAAGACCGCACGCTCTTGCAGCCGCAGAGGATCCTGCTAGCAATGGCGCCTCGATGCATGGCGAAAGACGGGGGAGGGAAAGACGATGCGACATCTCGGCGGAGATCGCTTTGGCGGGCAGGTCGGTTTTGCGGCGCTCGCTGCGGTGATGATCCCGCTGGCGTCGTCTCCGGCGCGGGCGCAACAGGCCCCGATGGATGTCACCTTCGTTTTCGCCACCGATGTTCATGCCTGCCGTATGGCCGAAGGCCTGTCGCCGGATTGCGAGCAGGAGGGCAAGACGGATGCCGCGCTTCTGCGCCATATCCGGGCGCTGAACGCTCTTCCCACGCAGGTCTGGCCCACGGTGGTTGCAGGAACGCCGAGCGGCCTTTCGGGCGCCGGCCGGCCGCTCGGCGACCCCGTCGGTCTCGTCATGGGCGGGGACATCACCGACGATGGCGGCGGGCAGGTGGCGGTGCCGGGCGAGGGGTGGCAGCTGCGCCAGTTCAGCCAGCGCTATGCGCAGGGCACGGACGCGCAGCACGTGCATATGCCGGTCTATGTCGGGCTTGGAAATCACGATCTCGATCAGGATGGCCCGCCGAGCCATCCGGACTGGTACCGGCGGGAGCTCCGCGACTATGTCGAGGTCAATCATCGCCCGAGCGTCTTCTTCACGCCCTCCCTTCCCGCGGACAATTACGATGTCGATTCGGACAACTACTCCTGGAACTGGGGCCGGTTGCATCTCGTGCAGCTCCAGCGCTTCGGCGGCGACGATCGCAAGGGCGCCGTCAGCGGGCTCGACTGGCTGAAGAAGGATCTCGCAACGGCGGCGGCGGATGGCCGCCCGGTCGTGCTGTTCCAGCACTACGGATGGGACAGCTTTTCGATCGAGCGCTGGGATGCCGGTCACGAGACCTTCGACGACCAGGGAACCGGCGATCCGCACTGGTGGAGCGAGGCCGAACGCTCCGCCCTTCTAGAGGTTCTCAAGGGCTACAATGTCATCGGCATCTTCCACGGGCACGAGCACGACACGCCGATGGCCTACAAGGCGGGCGGCATCGACGTCTTCAAGCCGAAAGCGGCCTTCAAGGGCGGCTTTGCGGTCGTGAGGGTGACCGATACGGCCATGGATGTGGTTCTGGGGGAAGCGTCGGACGATCAGGGTGGCGTCACCTTCACGACCGCCGTCTCGAAAAGCCTCGCCGGAAAATAAGGGGAGCGGCCCTCACCCCCTGCGCTTGCCTTGGGACAGCGCGATGCCGGCCAGCACCAGGACGACGCCAAGCGCCGTCGGCCCGAGCGCCGTCGGCACCGACAGAGCGAGATCGAGAACGACGCCCGACACCATCTGTCCGCCGATCATCATCAGCGCGGTGTTGACGGCGCCGATGCGGGCGATGACCCAGCTGCCCGCTGCAACGAAGACGACGCCGATCGGCCCGCCGAGATAATCGTACCAAGGCACCTGCGCGGCGCCGGCCGGCAGCATGTCGCCGAGGATGAGGCCGAGAACCGTCAGGGCGGCAAAGCCGACGATGTGGTTCCAGAAGGAGGCGATCAGCGGAGAGGTCGAAAGGCTGAGACGCCCGTTGATCTGACGGCTGATGCCGATGAGGATGCCCGCCGAGCATGCAAGAAAGATCGCGACGATCATGCGGCGCTCCGCCCTTCCAGAATGATGAGCGCGCTTCCCGCCAGAATGAGGGCGAGCGCCGCGAGATTGCGAACCGTCAGCCGCCGCTTTGCCAGCCCGAACAGGCCCCAGTGATCCGCCGCGAGACTGAAGATCGCCTGTCCCGACAGGCCGAGTGCCAGCGTGCCGGCAAGGGCCAGCGGCGAGTTCACGGCGGTGGAGGTCAGCATGACCGTTGCAGCGCCGGAGATGCCGCCGAGATAGGCCCAGATCGGCGCCGGAGGCCGTGCGGCCGGAGCCTCCCGTCCACGCCTGTACAGAAGCGCAAGGAAGACGAGAGCGGCGATCGTGCCGGTGCCGTGCGCCGTCCAGGAGGAGAAGAGCGGATTGCCGTAGCGGGCGAGTTCGCCATTGAAATGCACCATCAGCGTCAGCAATCCGCCGGTCGCGAAGGCGGCGAGAAAGACGAGAGGACGCGGGTTGTCGATAGGTGTGCTGGCGGTCATGACGGTTCCGGGAGGCGATGTGGATGTGTTATAGGTCTGCGATCCCTCAGAGTCGCGCAAGCCCGATCATCGCTGTTCCGGTTTCGCAGAAAAACACAGAAGGCCGCCCGCAGTATCCTGCGGACGGCCTTCGCATGGCCTTGGGAGGCTGTTTTCGATCAGGCGGTCAGCTTGGCCGCGATCTTGGCGACGTGAGCGCCCTGGAAGCGCGCACCTTCGAGTTCGACCGCGGAGGGCATACGCGAGCCGTCGCCGCCGGTGATCGTGGACGCGCCATACGGCGTGCCGCCCTTGATTTCTTCAAGACCCATCTGGCCCTGGAAGGCATAGGGCAGGCCGACGACGACCATGCCGTGATGCAGAAGCGTGGGAATGAAGGAGAGAAGCGTCGATTCCTGGCCGCCATGCTGCGTGGCCGAGGAGGTGAAGGCCGAGCCGACCTTGCCGACCAGCGCGCCGGAGAACCAAAGGCCGCCCGTCTGGTCGATAAAGTTGCGCATCTGCGAGGCGAAGCCGCCATAACGCGTCCCGCAGCCGAAGATGATCGCGTCGTAATCGGCCAGTTCCGCTGCCGTTGCAATCGGTGCAGCCTGATCCATCTTGTAGTGCGATGCCTTGGCGACATCATCGGGCACGAGTTCCGGCACGCGCTTTACGACAACGTCGGCGCCTTCCGCCTTCGCGCCTTCCGCGACCGCATAGGCCATGGCTTCGATGTGACCATAGGCCGAGTAGTAGAGAACCAGAACTTTTGCCATCGTGATCTCCTCAAGGATGGGCGTCAATGCGTCGCCCGCTTTACCACGTCGGGCGGGCGCTGTCAGAAACGCATGGGATAACAGACTGTTCACTAATATTGACAAGGCATCGTTCGGGATGAACGATGCACGCTTTGACAAGGACATGCACGATGACCACGGACACGATCGTAACGGCTGCCATGCTGGCCATCGGCGACGAGCTTCTCTCCGGCCGGACCAAGGACAAGAACATCGGTCATCTCGCCGACCTTCTGACGATCTCCGGCATAGACCTGAAGGAGGTGCGGATCGTCGCCGATGACGAGGAGGCGATCGTTGCCGCCTTGAACGGGCTTCGCGGGCAGTATGATTACGTCTTCACATCCGGCGGCATCGGTCCGACGCATGACGACATCACGGCCGACGCGGTCTCGCGCGCCTTCGGCGTCGAATGCATCCACGATCCGGACGCTATGACGCTGCTCGGCGACATGTATGCCCGCCGCAACATGGACTTCACCGAGGCGCGCCGTCGCATGGCGCGGATGCCGAACGGCTCGACACACATCCCGAACGCCGTCTCCACGGCACCGGGCTTCGTCATCGGCAATGTCCATGTCATGGCCGGCGTGCCGCAGGTGTTTCAGGCCATGCTCGAGGCCGTCCTGCCGACGCTGAAGACGGGCGCCACGGTGCTCTCGCGCTCCGTCCAGTCGCCGTTCGGCGAAGGCGATATCGGCGGCCCCCTGGGCGACGTCCAGAAGGCCCATCCGCAAACCAGCATCGGCTCCTACCCGAAGTTCGACGGCACGTCCTTCTCGACCGAACTCGTCATCCGCGCCCGAGACGAGACCATTCTGGCCGCGGCGGAAGCCGACGTAAGGGCAATGCTGGAGGGCATCGCCGCGAGCCGGCGGACGTAGATCCCACCATCGCGAACGTCATGTCCGATGGGAAGCGGCGACGCTTCGGCGGGAAAATGCCTAGCCTATCGTTGCGAGGATTCCGGGCACGGCGGAGAGATCCGCTGCCTGGGAGAACCCTGGATGGCCCTCGGGTGCCTCCGCATGCTCGTGAACCCAAGTCAGGTCGTGCGGAATGAAGATGGCGGATGCGCCTGCGCCGAGCGCCGGCAGGATATCGGATTTCAGCGAATTTCCGATCATGACGCAGCGGCAGGGCTCCGTGCCGTGCCGGGCGAAGATGCCGCGATAGATGCCGTCCGTCTTGTCGCTGACGATCTCGATGCCGTCGAAGAACGGCCCAAGGCCGGATGCCGCAAGCTTGCGCTCCTGATCGAACAGATCGCCCTTGGTGATCAGGACCAGCCTGTACCGGCCGGAGAGCGCTTCCAGCGTTTCGCGTGCAGACGGCAGGAGGTCCACCGGGTGGCGCAGCATCTCGCGGCCGATCTCCAGAATGCGGGCGACGACATGGCCGGGCAGCGCACCATCGGTGAGTTCGAGCGCCGTTTCGATCATCGACAGGGTAAATCCCTTGATGCCGAAGCCGTAGAGCGCGAGGTTGCGCCGCTCTGCCGCCAGCAGGCGCTCCGACAGAACGGCTGCCTCGCAGTGATCCGCAAGCAGGGCCGCGAATGCCTCTTCCGTCAGGCGGTAGAACTGCTCGTTCTGCCACAGCGTGTCGTCTGCGTCGAACCCGACGAGCAGCGGGCCTGTCTCCGGCAGCGGCGGGTTTGCCCCCGTTGTCTCCGTCCCGTGCGTCACGGCGCAACCGCGATGGCGAAGGGCAGATCGACCGACGCCGTCTTGCCCGAATTCGTATCGTTCAGGTGGTAGCGCAGCACATAGCTGCCCACCGGTGCCTCGCTGACATCCAGCGTCAGGGTCGCGAAGATCTCCGAATTCTTGCTGACGCCCGTGAAGGTGAAGTTTCCGAATGCCTTCTGGCTGCCAAGAACGGTGCCGCCGGCATCCAGAAGGTCGAAATCGACCGTGAACCGTGTCTCCATCTTGGCCGGCACTTGTGCCGGCTTCCAGGTCAGCCCCACGGGCTCGATATAGGCAACGATCTTCTCGCCCGGCTTGAAAGTGTTGTCGGGGCGGGGCTCGAACATACCGAAGCCGGACGGGTCGCCCGCGACGAAGGTCGCCGCACCCACCGCAAAGGGCAGGCTGGCCGAGAAGTCGCTGACGGCATCGCGGATGGTGGCGCGGGCACCTGCAGCATCGCCGGAGGCGGCCATCTGCTCGGCGCGCGTGGCGGCATCCGCCAATGGCCCGGCAACGACCGTGCCGACCGGCAGGACACCCAGGACCAGAACCGCAAGACCGAACGCTCGCGTCGTATTGAAGATCGACTGCATTTCCCCCACCCTCCCAAAGCGTCGGCTGCGGCATCGTCCAACCGATACCACCCGGCATAACTGCCTGACGCGGCACGAAGTTTCGCAATTTGCGGGACCGAGTCAAGCCTTGCGACGCGACCTTTCCGCCACATGGCATCCGCGCGCGGTCTGTGGCATAGCATCCTGCACGCAGACGGGCGTCGTCGGGCGGGATGCCGTCACGCAGGCGCCGGGAACAGCAAGGACAAGACGATGAGCTTCAAGCAGGATGTGGACAGGGCAGCGCTGGCGTTGCGCGACATTTTTCCGGAAACGCCCCTGCAGCTCAACGATCATCTCAGCGCCCGGTTTGGCGCGAAGATCTACCTGAAGCGCGAGGATCTGTCGCCCGTTCGCTCCTACAAGATCCGCGGCGCCTTCAACTTCTTCCGCAAGGCCATTGCGGCCGGCGCGCGGGACCGCGTCTTCGTCTGCGCTTCCGCCGGCAATCACGCCCAGGGCTTCGCCTTCGTCTGCCGCCATTTCGGTGTCGAGGGCATCGTGTTCATGCCCGTGACGACGCCGCAGCAGAAGATCGACAAGACGCGCATGTTCGGCGGGCCGTTCATCACCATCAAGCTCGTCGGCGACATTTTCGACCAGTGCTACAAGGCGGCGCGCGATCATGTGGAAGCGACCGGCGGCATGATGGTGCCCCCCTTCGACCACGGCGATATCGTCGAGGGACAGGCGACCGTTGCCGCGGAGGTCGCGACCCAACTGCCCGAGGGCGTCGTGCCCGATATGGTGATCATGCCGGTTGGCGGTGGCGGTCTTTCCGCCGGGATGACCGGCTATTTCGCCGGCGATGTCGATCCGAACGGCTTCGTCTTCTGCGAGCCCGAGGGCGCGCCGAGCCTCAAGCGCAGTCTGGAAACGGGCGCCGTGGTGACGCTGGAGCAGGTCGATAACTTCGTGGACGGCGCCGCCGTCGGCCGCATCGGAGATCTCAACTTCGAACGGCTGAAGCACTTCTCGGCCAGCCAGACGCTGCTCCTGCCCGAGAACGCGATCTGCGTAACCATCACCGAAATGCTCAACCTCGAAGGCGTGGTGCTGGAGCCGGCGGGCGCTCTCGCCATCACGGCCCTTGCCGAACTGGACGCGGCGCAGCTTGCCGGCAAGACGATCGTTGCGGTCGTTTCCGGCGGCAATTTCGACTTCGAGCGGCTGCCCGACGTCAAGGAGCGCGCGATGCGGCATCTCGGGTTGAAGAAGTATTTCATCCTGCGCATGGCGCAGCGGCCCGGCGCGTTGAAGGATTTTCTCGGCCTGCTCGGCGAGGAGGACGATATCGCTCGCTTCGAATATCTGAAGAAATCCGCGCGCAATTTCGGATCGATCCTCATCGGCATCGAGACCAAGCGTCCGGAGAACTTTCCGACGCTGATCGCGGCCTTCGATGCGGCGGGCCTGAAATATCAGGACATTACCGACAACGATATCCTGTCGAACCTCGTCATCTGAGCACGCGGGGACTTTGACATCGCCGGGCGGGGAGGCTAAATCTTTCGCATGGCATCGTTTTTCTCCCGTCTCTTCGGCCGCTCCTCGTCCGACACCGCTCCTGAAGCAGCCTCCGGCTCGACCGAGGCCTATGGCGATTGCCTGATCCGGGCGACGCCGATGAAGGAGGGCAGCCAGTACAGGCTGTCCGGTGTCATCGAGAAGGATGTGGGCGGGCAGAAGCTCTCGCGCAGCTTCATCCGTGCCGACATGTTCTCTTCAGCCGACGAAGCTTCTTCCGCGGCGTTGCGCAAGGCACACCAGATCATCGACGAAAACGGCCCTTCGCTGTTTGCCGACGGCGCCGCTTCCCGCCAGGTCTGATCCGTCAGGCCGCACGGTCGATGCGGCAGTGGTAGCAGTTGTTGCGCGACGAGCGCACATGCACATAGGCCATCTCCGGCCGCTTCAGAATGTCCGACGCTCGATCCATGACGTCATCCGTCGGCGTCACCGCGCCGGACCCGTAGACGATCCGGTTCGCCTGATCGTAGCCTCTCACGATGTAATCCGGACTGTTCAGGATCGGCGGCAGGCATTCCTCCGCGGCGTAGCGCGGGCAGGGCTCGGCGTGCAGAAAGATCGGCCCGGTCTCCGCATAGGCTTGCGCGGCAGGGAAGGGACGGTATGCGAAGAGCAGTGCCGGTTCGCCGTCTGCGATCGGCTCAAGGCAGTGGCGGCACGGATTGCCGTCGCCGTCCGACACGAAGCGTTCCGGCATCAGGCCGTAGGCGTCTGTCCCGCCTGTCCAGATCTGCATCGCGTCTTCGGTGGGCATCGCGGTAAAGCGGATCGTCGTCATACTGGTCTCCCTGCTGGTTTCAAGGATCATGACGAAACGGACGCGCCGCCGACACCCGTTTCCGGACGAACGATCGTCAGAGCTTCCGAACGAGCTCGAGCATTTCCTCTTCGGTCAGCGGCACGAGCTGGTCTTCCCGCGTGGCGACGGGGGAGAAACCGAATCGCTGGTAGAGCTGGATGGCGCGGGGGTGGTCGAGATTGTTCGTCTGGACCTTGACCACCTTCGGGCCATAGCTCCAACAGCCGTAGAGCGCCTGAAGCAGGAACCACTTGCCGAGACCGAGGCCAAGGGCACGCTCGAACAGGCCGAAATGGGTCAGCTCGACCGTGTCCTGGTCCACATGCAGGACTTCGAAGAAGCCGGCCGGGGCGCCGTTTACATAAAGAACCGTTACGCAATTGCGCTTGTCATGCAGGACCGCAGCCAGCGCCTCATCGTCGAGACGGAGCCGATCGACCCAATGCCAGCGACGGCCGACCTGCAAATAAAGGAATCGGTAATAGGCGGGCGGAATATCCACGACGCGCATCAGCGCCGTCTGGATATTGACGGGGAACGGCAGGCTTTGTTTCGGCGCCGCTGTCATCTCCAGTTCGGTGATGTGGATCGTGGCCGGCTGCCCCGGCACCAGAGCGATCCCGGCATCCACCGATGCGTTGGTTTCCGTCCCGTTCAAAGCGACTGCGTCTACCAATTCCATGCGTGTTCCACTCTTCCCGTCTAAGGGTTTCCGGTTGCAATCGCGGTATCAGCGCGACTCCCCCATTCCGACCAGGATCCATCGTAGAGCGTATTATCGGTATGTCCAAGGGATTGCAGCGCGAGCGTGATGATCGCCGCCGTGATGCCGGAGCCGCAGCTGGTCACCACCGGTTTGTCGAGATCGATTCCGGCGTCCGCAACGAGTTTCTGCAGCTCCGGCAGGGACTTGAAGTGGCCGTTCGCTGCGAAACCGCCGGCCGGAAGGCTGAGGGCGCCCGGCATATGACCCGATCGCATGCCGGCGCGAGGCTCCGCTTCCTCACCCGTGAAGCGGCCGAGGCTGCGGGCATCCGCGATCTGCCGGCTGCCCTCGCCGACGATCTGCGTCATCTCGGTGAAGGACGTCACGGCGTGCGCGTCGAAGGTGGGGTGGAACGTGGCCGGAGAGACCGGCGGCGTTTCGGTGGTCACCGGCCGGCCTTCGCTTTTCCAGCCATCGAGCCCGCCGTCGAGCACATACACCTCTTTTGCGCCCATCACGCGGAACATCCACCAGGCGCGAGGCGCGGAAAAGAAGCCGGGACCGTCGTAGACGACGATCATGTCCATCTCGGCGATGCCTAAAGCGCCGACGGACGCGGCGAAGGCATCCGGAGTGGGCAGGGTGTGCGGCAGCCCGCTCGTCGCGTCGGAAAGCCCATCATGGTCGAAGAAGATCGCGCCGGGAACGTGCCCGGCTGCATATTCCGCCTTCGGATCGCGCTTGTGGGCCGGCAGATACCATGAGGCATCGACGATCCGCAGGCCGGCATCGCCAAGGCGCGCCTGCAGCCAGTCGCTGCTGACGACGAGGGGGCTTTTGTCTTCACGCATTCGGGTAAATCCATGTCAGTGAAAGGGGATGCGCAGGTTCAGGCGGCAGTCTCGGGCGGGCCGAAGCGGATGCGGAAGCGCCGGTTCTCCTTGCCCTTCTTCTCGATCTTCGCGATGTGGATGTCGCCCACCTCCTGCGTCTCGGACACATGCGTGCCGCCGCAGGGCTGGCTGTCGATGGCGGCGTCCTCGCCGATGCAGACAAGGCTCACGCGCCCGAGGCCGAGCGGCGGACGAACGTTCTTCGACTTGACGATATCGGGATTGGCGAGAAGCTCGTCATCCGTGATCCAGCGGACCATGATCGGATGATTCGCGCGCACGAGCGCCATCATTTCTTCGGTCACCGCGTCCTTGTCGATCGTCTCGCTCATGTCGAAATCGACCCGGCTCTCGTCTTCGCCCACAGCGGCACCCGTGATCGGATAGGAGCAGACGACCGACAGCAGATGGCAGGCCGTATGCATCCGCATCAGCTTGTAGCGGCGCGGCCAGTCGATATGCGCCACGATCTCTTCACCGACCTCCGGACGTGCCTGACCCTCGGCAGGCACATGCACGATGATATCCTTGTTCGCGCCCGTTCGCGTGGTCGCGATCTCGATCCGGCTGCCGTCGGCGCGCTCCAGGAAGCCGAGATCGCCGGGCTGCCCGCCGGATGTCGCATAGAAGCAGGTACGATCGAGCACGATGCCGCCGTCTTCCAGCACGTCGGTCACCCGTCCCTCGCAGGTCGAGAGATAGAAGTCGTCACGGAACAGGGCGTCGGTTTTTTGCGTGGGGGACATCGTCATCGCGTCAGGCGCTTGCCGCTTCGTAGGGAACATCGATCTTGCTGTGCCGGGTGAGAAAGTCCGGAACCGGCAGGCCCTTGGATTTCAGAAAATCCGGATTGAACAGCTTCGACTGGTAGCGGTTGCCATAGTCGCAGAGGATCGTCACGATCGTATGTCCGGGGCCGAGATCCCGCGCCATGCGGATCGCGCCGGCAATATTGATACCGGAGGAACCGCCGAGGCAGAGTCCCTCCTTCTCGATCAGGTCGAACACCAGCGGAACCGCTTCGGCGTCGGGGATGCGGTAGGAATAGTCCGGCATGAACCCTTCGAGGTTTGCCGTGATACGGCCCTGACCGATGCCCTCGGTGATCGAGCTGCCCGGCGCGGAGAACTCGCCTTCCGTGTAATAGCTGAAAAGAGCGGCGCCCTCGGGGTCCGCAAGCCCGATCTTGATATCCGGATTGAACCCGCGCAGGCCTTCGGCCACGCCGGCAAGCGTGCCGCCGGAGCCGACGGCGCAGATGAAGCCATCGACCTTGCCGTCGGTGTCCCACCAGATTTCCGGCGCCGTCGTCTCGACATGGGCGGCACGGTTGGCTGTGTTGTCGAACTGGTTCGCCCAGATCGCGCCGTTCGGCTCGGTCCGCGCCAGCTGCTCGGCGAGGCGGCCGGAAAGTTTTACGTAGTTGTTCGGATTGCGGTAGGGAACGGCGGGAACCTCGACCAGCTCGGCCCCCAGCAGCTTCAGCGCATCCTTCTTTTCCTGGCTCTGCGTTTCCGGAATGACGATGACGGTGCGATAGCCGAGTGCCTGTGCGACCAGCGCCAGACCGATCCCCGTGTTGCCGGCCGTTCCCTCGACGATGACGCCGCCGGGGCGCAACGCGCCCTCGCGTTCCGCCGCGCGAATGATCGACAGCGCCGCACGGTCCTTCACCGATTGCCCGGGATTGAGAAACTCGGCCTTTCCGAGAATCGTGCAGCCGGTCGCATCCGACGCCGCCTTCAGGCGGATCAGGGGCGTATTGCCGATGGCGTCGAGAACGGAATTCAATGCGGGCATGTCTGGGACCTCTTGAAGGAGAATCGCAATGGGAACGTCGGCGAGCTTCAGCGCAACATAGCCGGACGCGGGGCGGCGGCAAGGCCGGCGAAGAGCGCAACCGAACGCCGCGGGATGGTTCTCCTCCTTTTGCCGCTGCAAACAGCCGGCTGCAAGGAAAACGGTTTTGCGAGGTGGCTCTGCGGCGCAATATTCGTCTGGAAGCGCACATTGCACAATTCGGTGATCCACAGCCGAGACAGGATCGTAAGAAATCATTATTGTCTGAGGGGCGTCCTCTGGAGGGGACGGTGGACAGAGTGTGATGACGACGCGTGAACTCGATACGGTGGATGCGCTGATGGCGCATTATGCGGCTGGTATTCTGCCGGAGCCTGCCCGCGTCCTCGTTGCGGCACATCTGGAACTGGCGTCTGTCAATCGTCAGACCGTTGCGGCCTTCGAGGCTGCGGCCGGAGATCTCGTCGAGACGCTCGAACCGGCGCCGCTGTCCGATCCGGAAAACAGCATGGCGGCCATTCTGTCCAGTCCGCCGCTATTGCTCCCCACGGCACCGCAGCCGAACCCTCAGGATCAGAACGGGTGGCCAGGCGTGTTGCGCGCGTTTGCGGGCTTCGACCGGCACGATATTCCCTGGCGCTGGAAGCTGCCCGGGCTGAAGGAATATACCTTGGGCAAGATCGACGGCTGCGATGTGTCGTTCTACCGCATCCGTCCGGGCCGGGCCATTCCGGAGCATACACATGAGGGTTTCGAGCTTTCTCTGGTGCTGCACGGGGCGTTCAGCGATGTCCGGGGCCGCTTCGGCCGCGGCGACATTTCGGTCGCCGACGACAGCCTAGATCATCGGCCGATCGCCGACGGCGGCGAGCACTGCATCGTTTTCGCGGTCACGGATGCGCCGGTCAAGCTTCGCGGCTCACTCGGTCGTCGCCTTGGCGATCTGATCGGCTGAATCGCCGCAGGGCACGCGTCTTTCCGGAGATTGCCGCCGCTCTATGTCATCATCGGATCAACGGAAACAGGCTTATCGCGCGCCTGGGAGAAACGGAACATGTCGTCTTTCATCGCACGTCCGGAACACGGTCTCGCCTGGGTCACGGGCGCCAGCTCGGGCATCGGTCGGGCGTTGGCCCTGAAGCTGGTGGCCGAGGGCTTCGGCGTCGTTGTCACCGCGCGCAGCCATGACAAGCTCGTGGCCTTGCAGCGGGAGGCGACGGGTCCTGGCCGCGTCATCGTGCTCGATGGCGACGTCACCGATCCGCAGGATATGGAGCGCGTGATCGCCTCGATCGAATATGATCACGGGACGCTGGCGCTGGTCGCCCTTAACGCCGGTGTCTTCAAGCCCGTGCATGGCGAGGATCTGCATCTCGAGGATTTTCAGGAGACCTTTTCCGTCAACCTGAACGGCGTGGTCAACTGCCTGCTGCCGGCGATCCGCCACATGAAGGCGCGGGGGCAGGGGCAGATCGCCATCGTCTCCTCCGTCACCGGCTATGGCGGCCTGCCGACGAGCGGGGCCTATGGTGCGACGAAGGCCGCCCTGATCAATATGGCGGAAAGCCTGAAGTTCGATCTGGACAAACAGGGTATCCGCATTCAGGTGGTCAATCCCGGCTTCGTGGACACACCGGCGACGAAGGAGAACGCCTTCCCGATGCCGGCGCTCGTTTCGCCGGACGAGGCGGCGGGCGCGATCGTGTCGGGGCTTCAGGGCTCGGGCTTCGAGATCACCTTCCCGAAGCGCTTCACCTATGTTCTGAAGTTCATCAATATCCTGCCCTACTGGCTGTATTTTCCCCTGGTCAATGCTGCAACGGGATGGAAGAAGCGCCCGTCCGTGACGGCGCGTCTGCCGGGCGGCAAGCCCGAAGAGCCTCAGGCTGTGTGAAGCACGAGCACGGCGCCGAACACCAGAGCCAAACCGACCCAGCCGATCGGTTTCAGCTTCTGCTCGAAAAGCAACCGCGCGCTGATCGCCGTCCCGAAGATCCCGGTCGCGCCGAGGATGCCGTAGGCAACGGCCAGGTCCATGCCGCGCACGGCTTCCGCGAGCAGCGCAAAGGCTACGAGCACGAGCAGGATCGACATCACGCCCCAGCCTTTGCGGGAGAAGCCTTCGGACTTGCTGGAGGCAAGGTTTGCCGCAACGTCGAACAGGCCTGCAAGGACGGCGAGGATGAAGGGCATCTCAGGCAGGCTCATCGGCAGCCTCCGCAGGCGTGGTTCCATGGTCCTCGCCGGCATTCACGAGAATGATGCCGAGAACGGCCATGGCAAGGCCGATGAGCTCCCGATTGCTGAGGTCGTGGTGGAAGAAGAACACCGACACCAGCGTGATCAGCGCAATCCCCGACCCCTCCCAGATGGCATAGGCGACACCCACGGGCAGCGTTCGCACGGCTTTTGCCAGACAGACATAGGACAGCGCGATCGCCACATACATGACGATGTAGCCGCCCATGCCCCCGGATGCGCTGGCAGCCTTCATGACGGTGAGGCCGATGACCTCGATCCCGATGGCAAGCGCGAGATAGAGCCAGGCGAGCCGGCGGGCTCGGCCCAGGCCGGCGGGCAAGGACGGTTCGTGTGTCATGATCTCTCAGGCGTTCGGCGCGATCGCTTCGCGTAGCTGACGCTGCATGCGCTCGTCCAGCGGAAACGTCCACATCAGCGCGATGGCGCAGAGTTTCAACACAACCGGCACCCAGGCGTAGAGCGCGGCAAGCGCGAACAGTGCATCCGGGCTGTTCCCCGACCCTGCCGCGGGATCGAACCCTGCCGCCGACAGGATGGGGAAGACGAGACCGGCGCCGATGGCCAGCGACAGCTTCGTCGCCAGCCCCCAGGCCGCGAAGTAGAAGCCGCCGCGCTGTTCACCGGAAACGGCCGTATCCGCATCGATGACATCGGCCTGGATGGAGGGCGGGAGCGCCAGATCGAACCCGAGGAGAATCCCCGTGACGACGCAGATCGCGCCGAAGCCGTAGAAGCTGCCCGGCGGCAGAAACGGGGCGAGCAGGAACACCGCACAGGCGACGAGCATGGCGACGGACCACGCACGGTGTTTGCCGAAGCGGGCCGCACAGGCGCTGGCGAGCGGCACACCGCCGATGGCGCAGAGGAAGTACAGGAAAAGCAGCGGCCCGCGCATGTCCGGCAGACCGAGCCGCGCGGAGACGAAGTAGAGAAACAGCGTCGCCGGAATGCCATTGGCAAGGCCATTCAGAAAGTAGGCAAGGACCAGCCGCAGGAACGGTTTGTTGCGCACGAGAAAGCGCAGTGCATCGGCAAGGGACAGTCGCGTCTGCGTGCGGTTCTCGGGCTCCGGCACCATGCGGACCGTGAGGCCGCCCAGAAGGAGCAGGCCGACGCCGACGACGAGACCGAGGACCGCGAGGCCGGACAGCCCCTTCTGTTCAAAGCCGATGGCGAAGGGCAGGACGATCGCGATCAATGTGCCGATCAGCGTGAAGGTCTCGCGGAAGGCGGAAAGGCGGGTGCGCCCGTGATAGTCGCCGACAAGCTCCGCGCCCCAGGCAGAGTAGGGCACCATGGCCATGGTGAAGCCAAGAGACACGACGCATCCCCAGAAGCCGAGCCATCCCGCACCGGCCGTCTCTGCCGGCCAGTACAGCATGACGGCGGCAAGAGCCGCGACCGGAAGCGACATGAGGAACAGCAGACGGCGGCGGCCGAAAGCGGGGTCCATCCGGTCGGCCGTATAACCGACCAGCGGGTCCGAGATCGCGTCAAACAGCCGGATCAAAAGGATCACCCAACCCGCCGTCGCGATCGGCACGCCAAGCGTCTCGGTATAGTAGGTCGGCACGAGCGAGTAGAGGGGAAGGCCGAGCGCTGCCAGCGGCGCGGCAGGCAGCGCGTAGGTGAGGAGGACGCGCAGCGGTAGCTTCGCGTTCGAATGACGGGCGGAGGTGCCCCGCCCGTCCGGGAGATCATTCATAGACGACCTGTCGGACGTCGATATTCTTCGCGCGGAACCCGGCTTCGCAATAGAACAGGTAGAACTCCCAAAGCCGTTTGAACCGGATATCGAAGCCAAGCGGCTCGATCTTCGGCCAGACCGACCAGAAACGCTCCCGCCATTCGGCAAGCGTTCGGGCGTAGTCGAGGCCGAAACCGAGATCGCCGACCATGTTTAGTCCGACCTTGGAGCCAAGCGAAACCAGATGCTCGCGCGTCGGCAGCATGCCGCCGGGGAAGACATATTTCTGGATGAAGTCCGGATTGGCGCGATATTCGCGATAGGATTCCGGCTTGATGGTGATGATCTGCAGGCCGGCGCGACCGCCCGGCTTCAGGCAGCGGCGGACCTGCGAGAAATAGGTCGGCCAGTATTTTTCGCCGACAGCCTCGAACATCTCGATCGAGACAACCTTGTCATAGGTGCCCGTCTCGTCGCGATAGTCCTGGAACTTGATATCAACCTTGTCCGAGAGGCCCGCCTTCTCCATTCGGGCGCGGGCGAAATCCAGCTGCTCGTGGCTGATCGTCAGGCCCGTGACGCGGCAACCGATTTCGCCGGCCGCATATTCCGCGAAGCCGCCCCAGCCGCAGCCGATTTCCAGCACATGATCTCCTGGCCCGATACGCGCAGCATCGGCCAACGCCTTGTACTTTGCGCGCTGGGCGGACTGGAGGTCGTTTGCGCCCGTCGCATACAGCGCCGAGGAGTAGGTCATCGAGGGGTCGAGCCATTGCGCATAGAAGGCGTTGCCAAGGTCGTAATGGGCAGAAATGTTGCGCTTGGAGCCGGCTTTCGTGTTGGCGTTCATCCAGTGCCGCATCTTCTCGACGAACCGCAGAATGCCGCGCGCACCATTCGGGAAGTGTCGGCCCATTTCGGCATTGACGAGAAAAAGTTCGAGGAATGCCCCGACGTCGGGACTGTCCCAGTCGCCATCCATGTAGCTCTCGGCCACGCCGATGGTTCCGTTGGTGAGAGCCCGTTGCGGCAGGTTCCAGTTATGCAGCGTCACGGCCGCCTCCGGGCCGGACGCCCGGCCCTTGATGACGAAGGTCCGGCCATCGGGCAATGTCAGCTGCAGGCAGCCCGCCTCCATATTGACAAGGCCGCGAAGCACCATCTGAGCTTTCGCCGGCAAACCTTTGATGAACCGGGAAATATTGTCCTTGGACAAACGCTCTGCGGGCGATTTCTCATCGCACCATGTTTCAGCTGAACGCATCGCACAACCTTTCGGCAAACAACGGACCTACACAAAATAGCCTTATTCGGCCGGGCTGCAAGTCTCTGGGTTGGAGGAGGACTGTGGCGATAATCGGCGGGGAGCCGGCTCGTCGCGGCGGATATCGTCGGTCCAGACACTGGTTAGGGCAGGCGGTACGGGCCTTGAAATGTAGCGTGCGCCCTTCCACCAGAGCTTTGCCGCTTCCCAGTGAATGCCCGCGACGATCTTCAATGTGAGGTGGGGAATGCGGCCGACGAGACGCAGGATATTGCGTGTCTTCAGCGGTTGCGCATGGCCGGAGAAGGTTGCCGAAAGCACGGGGCCCTCCGCGTCCGTCTCCAGAATCCGCCAGCGAATGTCCTTGCCCGGCGGCACCATACGAAAGCGATAGCGCATGGCCATGGGCATGAAGGGCGAGACGTGGAAGATCTTGTCGCATTCCTGCCGGATGCCGGCCTCGCTGACCTGCCCGGGCGCGATCGGGCACACGTAGCTGTGCCGCTCGCCGAACGTGTTGCGCACCTCGTAAACCAGAGCCACCAGCGCGTCGGAGGCGTCATAGGCGTAGTAGACAGCAAGGGGGTTGAAGACCCAGCCGACAATCCGCGGATAGCAGACGAGGAGCACACGCGCCGCAGGCACGGCAAGGCCGGCCCCGGCCAGCAAGTCATCGACATAGACCCGCAGCGACCTGTCCGTTTGCCCGGAGTGATCGCTCTGGTGGAACGACAGGAGATTGAAGCGGTCGACCGAAAAGACACGGCTCTGCCTGCCGGCTTCGTCCAGGCGGTCGAGATCCACCATCAGAGAAAAGACGGTATAGGAAAACCTGTGCCCGAGCGGCTTCATGCGTTGGTGCATGACATTGCCGTCATACAGCAGGGCCGCCTCCGCCGGCGGTGTATGTAGACGTTTGTCGTCGGGAGGCGTCTCGGTCATTCCGCAGCTTCGGCGAAGACGGGAGCCGGATCAAGCCGCCACGGTATGATGCCGCCGAGCGCCTCCGCTGCAGCCAGACCCGACGACAAACCATCCTCGTGAAACCCGTAGCCCGTCCAAGCGCCGGCAAAGAAGGTGCCGTTGTCACCCTGAAGGGCTTTCAGCCGCCGCTGCGCCTCGATGGAGCCGGCATCGAACTGTGGATGGTCGTAGGTGTACTCGGCAAAGACAAGCCTTGGGTCGGGCTCGCGTTCGGGGTTCAGCGTCACGAAGAGCGGGCAGGCCGGGTCGATCGCCTGAAGGCTGTTCATCCAGTATGTCACGGCCACCTGGCTGTCGGCGCCCGGACGCGTCGAGCGAAGGTAGTTCCACGATGCCCAGACCCTCTGCCGCTTCGGCATCAGGGCCACATCCCGGTGCAGCACGACGCGGTTGGGCTTGTAGGGCACGGCTTCGAGGACCGCCCGCTCCTGCGGCGTGGCGTCCGTCAGCATGGCGAGAGCCTGGTCCGAATGCGATGCGATGATGATCTTGTCGTAGACCCGCACCGTGCCATCGTCCTCGGTCACATGCACCTTGCGTCCGTCGCGGCGGATGGAGCGGATTCCGCAGTTCAGCCTCAGCCGGTCGCCGAGAGGCGCCAGCAGCTTCTCCAGATAGACCCGGCTGCCGCCCGCCACCGTGCGCCATGGATGCGGCGTTGCGTAGACGAGACGGTGATTGTCGAAGAACTGTATGAAGTGGTCGGCCGGGAATTCGAGCATCTTGGCGGCAGGTGCCGACCAGATGGCGGCGGCCATCGGCAGCAGGTAATTGTTGGTAAACCCGGGCGAGAAACGGCGCCAGTCGAGGTAGTCCCCGATCGACATTTCCGAAAGACGTCCCGCATCGCGATCGACAAGGCAGATCTTGTTGAAGCGCAGGATTTCGCGCAGCATCAGCAGGAACGACGGACGCAGAATATTGCGCTTCTGCGCGAAGAGACCCGTGAACGGCCCGCCACGCCACTCCAGCGCGCCGTGGTCGAGCGACAGGGAAAAACTCATGCTGCTCGGCAGCGTTTCCACGTCGAGTTCCGCAAACAGGGCTTTCAGGTTTGGATAGTTCGGCTCGTTATAGACGATGAAGCCCGTATCGACCGCAATCCGTCGCCCGTCGTAATCGACGTCCACGGTGGCCGTGTGCCCGCCCGGCCGCTCGGCCTTCTCGTACAGGGTGACATCGTGAACGTCGCGCAGCGCCCAGGCCGCCGAACTGCCGGAAATGCCCGAGCCGACGACGGCGATTGAGAGGCGGCCCGTCTTGGAAGCGATGCCGACGGAGAGAGAAGAGGTCATGCGGCATCCTTGATGTTGCGGTAGGCGGCAAGCGCACGGTCACGCGCCTTGGCATGATCGACGATCGGTTTCGGGTAGGAGTCGCCGAGCGTCACGCCAGCCTTGGCAAGGACGGCGGCGGGTGCGTCGAACGGATGATGGATCCAGTCGCTCGGCATGTCGGCAAGCTCCGGCACATGCTCCCGGACATAGAGCCCGTCGCTGTCGAACTTCTCGCCCTGCGTGATCGGGTTGAAGACGCGGAAAAAGGGCGAGGCATCGGCACCGCAGCCGGCCACCCACTGCCAGTTCATTGCATTGCTCGCGGGATCGGCATCGACCAGCGTGTCGCGGAACCAGCGTTCGCCGCGCCGCCAGTCGATCAGAAGGTCCTTCACGAGGAAGGAGCCGACGATCATGCGGACGCGGTTGTGCATGGTGCCGAAACGCCAGAGTTCGCGCATGCCGGCATCCACGATCGGGAAACCCGTCATACCCGTCTTCCAGAGGTCGAAATCCGCGTCGCCATCCATCCAGCCGAGCTTGTCGTATTTCCGGTTCAGGCTTTCCGTCGGCATATCGGGGTTGTGAAACAGGAGGTGATAGGCGAACTCCCGCCATACCAGCTCCTTGCGGAAGGTGATGACGTCGGCCGAATCGGCCTTGGGGAGGCCGCGCGTCGCGTGCCAGATGCGGGCCGGCGAAATCTCGCCCATCGCCAGATGCGGCGAGAGGCGGGACGTTCCCGCTTCCCAGGTCCGCTCGCGCGATTCGCGATATCCGTCGATCGTGCCATCGGTGAAGTCTTCGAGCTTTTCGCGTGCAGAGGCTTCGCCCGGCTCCCAGCGTTGCGAGAAATCCGCAGCCCATTCAAGCTTGGGCAGGAGGCCCCAGTCGTCAAGTTTTTCCGATGTCGGAAACGTCTTCGGCGCCGGGATTTTCTCAGGCGCATCGACGGGCTCGGGCGGCTCGCCACCGGCCTCGACCGCACGCCAGAAGGGCGTATAGACCCGATAGGGACCGCCGGTCTTCGTCTTCACACGCGAAGGCTCGTGAAGGAGCGCACCGGCGAAACTCGCCGTCTCCAGCCCGTCGGACGAAAGGACCTCTTTCAGCCGCGTATCGATCCTGATGCCGGCGGGATCGTAGCGACGGTTCCAGAAGATCGCGGAAGCACCGGTGGCCTTGATGACCTGCCGCAGCACATTCTCCGCTTCGCCGCTCTTCAGAAGAAGGCGGGAACCGCACCTCTCAATGTTTGCGGAAAGGGCTGTCAGCGAATGATGCAGCCACCATGCCTGCGCTTCGCCGAGCGGACCGGTCTCCGCCGTCTCCTCGCGAATATACAGCGGAATGATCGGACGCCCGGTCTCCACCGCGGAACTCAGCGCACGGTTGTCGTCCGTCCGGAGGTCCTTTCGAAACCATACGATGATCGGGCCTTGATCCCGTTGATGCACGTCGTCCATGTCGATCCGTCTGTTTTCTTTACCGGTCTTACGGTCAAGGACGGGGTGTGGATCAAGAAGGTTTCAAAAACATACGACTTCGGTCACCGCGCAAAGGCGCAGGTTGTGGATGTCCCGACACTCAGCAGGAAAAGCCGAAAATGCCGGAGGACGCTTGGCGTGACCGACGAAGAAGCTTCAGCGATCTGTCGGGTTCGATCCGGTAGGTCTCGATGGCCATGCACCCGTATTCGTCGGTGATCTGATTGGTAAAGGTGCTTCCGATCGGCGACTTCGTCAGCTTGGTCCGCGGTTGATGGCCGCCATAGGTAATGCTGCCGGGAATCGGCTCAACCTCGCGCGGCGTGCAGGCCGTAAGGGCCAGAACGCCGACGACGAGAAGCGCGCCGAAAGGCATCACCGGTCTCATGCTCAAAACGCCCCGCCGGTCACGGGGTTGACCACCGGCCGGTCGCCGGCGTCTTTCTCATCAGCAGGCTTGACGAAGGTCGGGGCGACGGCGTCTTTTTCATCCGCGACCGCGTTGTCCGCTGTCGGGCGGATGTCGTTCGGACGTTTTTGCTCGGACGTGCCGTTATGCTCGCTGGTACCCATGATTGATTCTCCGTTGAATGAGAAAAACACAGGGTCGAACCAAATGTTCCGGCATCGGGATGGTAACGGTACACGGATAAGGAGTGTGCGGTAGACGTGACCGAAGCCACATGCCATGATCTCGAGAAAGAAAATGGCTCCCCGGGCCGGATTCGAACCGGCGACCTGTCGATTAACAGTCGAATGCTCTACCGCTGAGCTACCAGGGAACATCTGCGCTGCAGAAGTGAGGCTGCTAATACGGGGGCTTTTTCGATTTGCCAAGCGCTTTTTTCAAAAAAACGTGTCTCGCTGTGGACAAACACAGGTGCGAAGCACACCTCAGGCCAACACGGACGACAGGGGTCGTCCTGAAAGGTTGAAGCCGGATTGGACGATGATGAACGAGGTTGACGCAGCCGCACGCCCTTCGGGCACAACGCGAGCGGATAGCGCCGATGCGCAGACGAAACCGGCTCCGCCGCGCCCGATGGGGCCCCAGCTGTCGATCGGGTCCTGGCATATGCCGCTACCCCGCCAGAAATGGCTGCGCGTTCTCATCGGATGTCTTCTGGTGGTCTGCGGTCTTCTCGGCTTTCTGCCGATCCTCGGCTTCTGGATGGTGCCGCTCGGCCTCGTCGTGCTCTCGCATGACTCGGCTTATATCCGTCGCAGGCGCCGGCGCATGGCCGTTTGGTGGGGGCGCCGGAAGCAGGCGAAGGCAGCTGTGAAAGCGGCGCGCGGGTAGAGAACACGAATAAGGCCGGATCAATCCGGCCTTTTTTCTGCACGTTTCAATCCCTCAGCCGTTGGTCGTGCCCGTCTGCGGCGTCGGATCGCGATCGGTCGGTGCCGGCTGCATCGGCGCGCCGTTCGCCGGCGTGTTGTCGATCGTACCCTGATTGGCCGGTGTCGCCTGTCCGTTCTGCGCGGGCGTCGTCTGCTGACGATCGGTCGCGGCATCGTTGTCCGTGCTTTCGCCGAACATTTCCGCCGCACCCCAGGCAATCAGCGCCAGAAACAGGCCGCCGATAAGAACCATCAGGACCGGACGCCCGGCGCCACCCTGACGCGCTTCGGTCGAGCTGACCGTGACCTTTTTGTCCAGCTCCTGCGTCGAGCGCACATCGCCACGTTCGTCCACGATTTTCGCCATATCCGTCTCCTTGGGTCCGGAGCGACGATGCGCCCCACAGTGTCTTGACCGGAGCAACGGGCAGGGGCCCCGTAAGTTCCCGCAGGACGTGGCGAGCCCCGAAGCCATATGGATTTGCGCAATTTTATGGTATGGTTCCCAAGCGGTCCGTTGAGGAGCGACCGCGTCGGTATGAGCGGGAGGAACGCCATGCATTACAACGTTCAATTTTTCACCTGGACACCGCGCGACGGCGTCCATCAGGTCGGCAAGATGGTCGAGATCGATGCCGTCAACGCCAAGCTGGCGGCCACGTCGCTTCTCGGCCTGCGTCTGGGAGATAGCGGCGACGCAAGCCGTCTTGCTGCCCGTGTGTGGGCGGCCGAGGATGCGGCAAAGGCCGACTGCGTCTGCTTCTTCTACCAGTAGCGCGTTCGGCCTCGGGATTCTACTTAGGGTCCGCGTTAGATCTTCAGTGCGAATGCGGAGATCACCCCGTCCACAACGAACTGCACGGCCAGCGCGGCCAGGATGACGCCGAGAAGGCGCGTCAGGATCGCGCGGCCGGTCTGGCCGAGAAAGCGATCGATGCGCTCGGCGATGACGAGCGCTGCAAACAGGATCGCAATACACAGCGCGATGACGAGGATCAGCTGGAGACGCCCGACGGTTCCGGGATAGGATCCCGCAAGCAGGATCGTGGCCGATATCGCGCCCGGCCCGGCGATGAGGGGCAGGGCGAGCGGAAACACGGCGATGTTCTCGATGTGATCCCGCAGGGTCGCCGTTTCCCCGGTCTTCTCCTTCCGCTCGTTGCGTTTCTCGAAGATCATCTCGAAGGCGATCCAGAACAAGAGAAGCCCGCCGGCGATGCGGAACGCGCCCATCGAGATGCCCAGCAGGTTGAGGATGCTGTCGCCGAAGAGCGCGAAGACCGAGAGGATGCAGAAGGCGATGAGGCTGCCGCGCCAGGCGACGTGCTTGCGTTCGCTCCGGCTCATCCCGGCGGTCAGGCTGAGGAAGATCGGCGCGAGGCCCGGCGGGTCGATGGTCACGAGGATCGTGGTCAACGCGTTGATGAGAAGGTCGGTATCGGGCATGCCGCTCTCCAGGGCGCGTTTCGCGCGAGGGTCCAGTTAGGCTCAAGCGACGTTTCGGGTAAAGGGGCAGGGCGCCGGCGCTGCAAGTTTACCTTGGAAAGCGGCCCTTTTGCTGCCAGAAAGGCATAAGACTGTTCACAACCCTCTGCGCAAATTAGCGCACGGGCGCTGTATGGATTATATGTAGCCCTCTGATTCTGACCAACGATCGTGACCCAAATTGACTGAGCAAACACCTCCCGGCGGCGGCAAGAACCCACCAGGCATCGAGCCCATTTCCATCATCGAGGAAATGCAGCGCTCCTATCTCGATTACGCGATGAGCGTCATCGTCAGCCGTGCGCTCCCCGACGTTCGCGACGGACTGAAGCCTGTTCACCGGCGGATCCTGTTCGGCATGAGCGAGCTCGGGATCGACTGGAACAAGAAATACGTGAAATGCGCCCGTGTGACCGGGGACGTGATGGGTAAGTACCACCCGCACGGCAACCTCGCGATCTACGACGCTCTGGCGCGCATGGCCCAGCCCTGGTCGCTCCGCCTGCCGCTGATCGACGGGCAGGGCAACTTCGGCTCCATCGACGGCGACCCGCCGGCGGCCGAGCGCTACACCGAGTGCCGCCTGCAGAAGTCTGCCCACGCGCTTCTCGACGACCTCGACAAGGAGACCGTCGATTTCCGCGACAACTATGACGGCACGCTGTCCGAGCCCGTCGTCATGCCGGCGAAGTTTCCGAACTTGCTCGTCAACGGCGCCGGCGGCATCGCGGTCGGCATGGCGACGAACATCCCGCCGCACAACCTGTCCGAAGTCATCACGGGCTGCATCGCGCTGATCGAAGATCCCGCGCTCGAGCTGCCGCAGTTGATGGAGATCATCCCGGGTCCGGACTTCCCGACCGGCGCCATGATCATGGGCCGCTCCGGCATCCGCTCGGCCTACGAGACGGGCCGCGGTTCGGTCATCATGCGCGGCAAGGCGCATATCGAGCCGATGCGCAACGATCGCGAGATGATCATCGTGACCGAAGTTCCCTATCAGGTGAACAAGGCGACGATGATCGAGAAGATGGCCGAGCTGGTGCGCGACAAGCGCATCGAAGGCATCTCCGACCTGCGCGACGAGAGCGACCGCCAGGGCTACCGCGTCGTCATCGAGCTGAAGCGCGATGCCAATGCCGAGGTCATCCTCAACCAGCTCTATCGTTACACGCCGCTGCAGACCTCCTTCGGTTGCAATATGGTGGCGCTGAACGGTGGCAAGCCCGAGCAGATGACGCTGCTCGACATGCTGCGGGCTTTCGTCGCCTTCCGCGAAGAGGTCGTCAGCCGCCGCACGAAGTATCTGCTGCGCAAAGCGCGCGAGCGCGCCCATGTGCTCGTCGGTCTCGCCATTGCCGTTGCCAATATCGACGAGATCATCAAGCTGATCCGCGAGGCCCCGGATCCGGCGACCGCGCGCGAACAGCTGATGACGCGCCGCTGGCCGGCCCACGACGTCGACTCGCTGATCCGCCTGATCGACGATCCCCGCCACAGGATCAACGAGGACGGCACCTACAATCTCTCCGAGGAACAGGCCCGCGCCATCCTCGAACTGCGTCTCGCCCGCCTTACGGCGCTGGGTCGCGACGAAATCGGCGACGAGTTGAATAAGATCGGCGCCGAGATCAGCGATTACCTCGACATTCTTGGTTCGCGCCTGCGGATCATGACGATCGTCAAGGATGAGCTGACGGCCATCCGCGAGGAATTCGGCACACCGCGCCGGACCGAGATCGTCGAAGGCGGTCCGGACATGGACGACGAGGACCTGATTTCCCGCGAGGACATGGTCGTGACGGTGTCGCATCTTGGCTACATCAAGCGCGTGCCCCTGACGACCTACCGGGCGCAGCGTCGCGGCGGCAAGGGCCGCTCCGGCATGTCGACCCGCGACGAGGATTTCGTCACGCGCCTGTTCGTTGCGAACACGCACACGCCGGTCCTGTTCTTCTCCTCGCGCGGTATCGTCTATAAGGAAAAGGTCTGGCGCCTGCCGATCGGGACCCCCACATCGCGCGGCAAGGCACTGATCAACATGCTGCCGCTCGAACCGGGGGAGCGCATCACGACGATCATGCCGCTGCCGGAGGACGAGGCCAGCTGGGCCAATCTCGACGTCATGTTCTCCACGACGCGCGGCACCGTTCGCCGCAACAAGCTGTCGGACTTCATCCAGGTCAACCGCAACGGCAAGATCGCGATGAAGCTGGAGGAGGATGGCGACGAGATCCTGTCGGTGGAAACCTGCACGGATCGTGACGACGTGTTGCTGACCACGGCGCTCGGCCAGTGCATCCGCTTCCCCGTGGACGACGTCCGTGTCTTTGCCGGCCGCAATTCGATCGGCGTCCGGGGTATCTCGCTCGGCAAGGACGATCGCATCATCTCCATGACCATCGTCAGCCATGTCGATGCCGAGCCGTGGGAGCGCGCCGCCTATCTCAAGCGGGCGTCCCTCGAACGGCGTCTCGTCGCTGGCGAGGCCGTTGCAGGCGATGAGGACGAGATCACGCTGGTCGGCGAAGAGGGTGCCGACGTCGTCGGCGAACTCTCGCAGGAACGCTATGACGAGCTGAAGGCGCAGGAGCAATTCGTGCTGACGGTCTCGGAGAAAGGCTATGGAAAGCGGTCTTCAACCTATGATTTCCGGACGTCCGGCCGCGGCGGCAAGGGGATTCGCGCCACTGATACGTCGAAGACGAACGAAATCGGCGTTCTCGTCGCAGCCTTCCCGGTGGAAGATGCCGACCAGATCATGCTTGTCTCGGATGGCGGTCAGCTGATCCGCGTTCCCGTCGGCGGTATTCGTCTGGCGAGCCGTGCGACGAAGGGGGTAACGATCTTCTCGACTGCAAAAGACGAAAAGGTCGTGTCCGTCGAGCGTATCAGCGAACCGGAGGATGACGAGGCGGCCGTCGCGATTATCGACGAGCAGCTCGCTCAGGAAAGCGCTGCGCTACCCACGGACACGCCGGACGCGGCCTCCGAATAGAGCGGCGTTGCCTGAATTTGAAAGAGTAAAAGCCGGACGGGCAGGGGGCCGTCCGGCTTTTTGTTTCCCTCAGCGCTGGAGGTCGCTTTGGGAGGAAACTTTAAATAGAGAAGCCTTCGCCATGACGACGGGAGGCGAGAATGGCTTCGCGATCGCGCTTCAGCTGGAGAATGGTTTTCGTGAAATCGAACAGGAACACGATACTAATCACTGCCGACACGATCATCATGATAACGGCCATGTCGCGAATCCTTATCTGGTGATTACAAACCGACGGGCGGACTTTGGTTTCGAGACGACTTCGGAGCGAAGCGCGTGCACCGTCGCAAAGATCATCGTGAAAAACATCAGCATCGAAAACAACATCAAACCCATGGCCATCATCCTTTCTGCACCATCAACGGGGCATCGCGGATAAAAGTTCCAGAGATCCTGACGGACTATTCTTGTCAGTACTGTCATGCTGTGGACGGTGCGGTTTTCGAGGCGGCAGATCGCGCATCTTGCGTCGCTCTGCCGGGCGTGACACAAGACTGCGCAAACGGAACACGGTGCGATGACGACAGCTTTCTACCCCGGCTCCTTCGATCCGATCACGAACGGGCATCTCGACATCCTCGCCCAGTCGCTGAACGTCGCGCAGAGCCTGATCGTCGCTATCGGCGTTCATCCCGGCAAGACGCCGCTCTTCTCCTTCGACGAGCGCGCCACCCTGATCCGCCACGCGGTCGGCCAGGCGATGCCGGGGCGCAGTGCCGATGTCTCGGTGGTGTCCTTCGACGATCTCGTCGTCAACGCTGCGCGTCGTCACGGCGCCTCGCTCCTCGTTCGCGGGCTGCGAGACGGCACGGATCTCGACTACGAGATGCAGATGGCCGGCATGAACCGCGAAATGGCGCCTGATATCCAGACCCTTTTCATTCCCGCCGCACCGGCTTCCCGGCCCATAACAGCCACATTGGTCCGTCAGATCGCCGCCATGGGCGGCGATGTCGGCCCGTTCGTGCCGAAGGTGGTGGTTCAGGCGCTTGCAATTCGCAAGGCGCAGCGCTGACGTCGGCACATCGGGCACTATATCGACACGGTCACAGTAAAATCCGCAGACGAAACACGGAGCCATCATGACATTCTTCAAGCTTGCCCTCGCCGGCGCAGTATCCTTGGCGGTGCTGACCGGCGCCGCCATCGCCCAGGCGAAGGACCTCCTGACGATCACGCTGAAAAGCGGCGCCGTCGTCATCGAGCTGCTTCCCGAAATCGCCCCGAAGCATGTCGCGCGGATCAAGGAACTGGCTGCAGAAGGCGCCTACGACAACGTCGCGTTTCACCGCGTCATCCCCGGCTTCATGGCCCAGACGGGAGACGTTCAGTACGGCAATCTCGAAAAGAACTTCGAGGCCGGTCGTGCGGGCATGGGCGGCTCCTCGAAGCCCGACCTGCCGGCCGAATTTTCCAAGACCCCGTTCAAGCGCGGCACGGTCGGCATGGCCCGCTCGCAGAGCCCGGATTCTGCAAATTCGCAGTTCTTCATCATGTTCGACGAAGGCTCGTTCCTCAACGGCCAGTACACCGTCGTCGGCCAGGTCGTGTCCGGCATGGAAAATGTCGACAAGATCAAGAAAGGCGAGGGCGACAGCGGCTCCGTCACCAATCCCGACCGTATGATCAGCGTCAAGGTCGGCAAGTAACATCCCTATTCTTTGAAGGAGAAGAGCATGGCCGAGATCAAGGATCCGGAAAACACGATCATCATGGAAACGACCAAGGGTCAGGTCGTGATCGAGCTGAAGCCCGATCTCGCACCGGGCCACGTCGCCCGCATCAAAGAGCTGGTTGCGGAAGGCGCCTATGACGGCGTCGTTTTCCACCGCGTCATCGAAGACTTCATGGCGCAGACCGGCGACGTACAGTTCGGCAAGCAGGGCGGCAAGGATTTCAATCCGGCCCGCGCCGGCATGGGCGGCTCGTCCAAGCCCGACCTCAAGGCTGAATTCTCGGCCACCAGCCACGTGCGCGGCACGTGCTCCATGGCCCGCAGCCAGATGCCGAATTCGGCCAATTCCCAGTTCTTCATCTGCTTCACCGACAGCCCCTGGCTGAACAAGCAGTACACGGTCTGGGGCCAGGTCATCGAAGGCATGGAAAACATCGACAACATCAAGCGCGGCGAGCCGGTCAAGGATCCCGACAGCATCGTTTCGATGAAGATTGCTGCCAACGCCTGATTCAGGCTATGGCAGGGCCCGCCCGATCGCCGCTCAGGCCATCGGGCGGGCCTTGTCCGTTTTCAGAAGTGCTCATCCATGCGCGTCGATCTCTTCGACTTCGATCTCCCAGACGACAATATCGCCCTCCGGCCGGCAAACCCGCGCGATAGCGCCCGCCTGCTCGTGGTGCGCCCGGGTAGCCCTCTCGAGCATCGCAGCGTCGTCGATCTTCCATCTTTCCTGCAGCCGGGCGATGCCCTGGTCTTTAACGACACCAGGGTCATTCCGGCGCAACTCGAAGGCGTTCGCCTGCGCGAAGGCGCGACCGAGCAGGCTGTGTCGACCACGCTCCACATGCGCATCGCGCCCGATCGCTGGAAGGCCTTTGCAAGACCCGGCAAGCGCATCAAGCCCGGAGATCGCATCCGGTTCGGCCATGGCGGAGACGCCTGTCTTCTCGGCACGCTGGACGCGACCGTCGAGGCGAAGACGGAAGGCGGCGAGGTCACGCTGGTCTTCGATCTCGCCGGCCCCGCGCTTGATGAAGCGATCGCTGCTGTCGGCCACATCCCGCTGCCACCCTATATCGCCTCCAAGCGGCCGGAGGATGCACAGGACCGGCAGGACTACCAGACACTTTACGCCCGCGAAGACGGCGCTGTCGCCGCACCCACCGCCGGTCTGCATTTTACCGACCGCCTCTTTGCGGCCCTGGAGGCCCGTGGCGTCGAGCGCCATTTCGTGACGTTGCATGTCGGAGCCGGCACCTTTCTGCCCGTGAAGGCGGATGATACCGACGACCACAAGATGCACCAGGAGATCGGCCATGTCTCGGCCGAGGTCGCCGGGAAGCTGAACGCCGTACGGGCGAGGGGCGGGCGCATCGTCTGCGTCGGCACGACCTCGCTGCGCCTCATCGAGAGCGCAGCCGGCGAAGACGGACGCATCGATCCCTGGTCGGGCCCGACCGGCATCTTCATTACTCCGGGTTATCGGTTTCGCGCGGTCGATATCCTGATGACCAATTTCCATTTGCCGAAATCGACGCTGTTCATGCTCGTCTCCGCCTTTTCAGGCCTCGACACCATGCGCGACGCCTATAGCAACGCCATTGCCGACGGCTATCGCTTCTATTCCTATGGCGATGCCAGCCTGCTTTTCCGGAACGAGCCATGACAGAGACTTTCCAGTTCAACCTGAGCGCCACGGATGGCAAGGCACGGCGCGGCGCCGTGTCCATGCCACGCGGCACCATCCGCACACCGGCCTTCATGCCTGTCGGGACGGTCGGTACGGTGAAAGCGATGTATCTCGACCAGGTCAAGGAGCTCGGGGCCGACATCATCCTCGGCAACACCTACCACCTGATGCTGCGTCCGGGCCCGGAACGCGTCGCGCGTCTCGGCGGCCTGCACGACCTCATTCGCTGGCAGGGGCCGATCCTCACCGACAGCGGCGGGTTTCAGGTCATGTCGCTCTCGGGCCTGCGCAAGCTCGACGAACAGGGCGTGACCTTCAAGAGCCATGTCGATGGCGCCCTGCACCATATGTCGCCGGAGCGCTCCATCGAGATTCAGGGCCTGCTCGACAGCGATATCCAGATGCAGCTCGACGAATGCATCCGCCTGCCGGCCGAACCCCGCGAAATCGAGCGCGCGATGGAAATGTCGCTGCGCTGGGCCGAGCGTTGCAAGACCGCCTTCGGCGACCAGCCGGGCAAGGCCATGTTCGGCATCGTGCAGGGAGGCGATAACCCTACGCTCCGCGTCAAATCGGCCCAGGCACTGGCCGGCCTCGACCTCAAGGGTTACGCGGTTGGTGGTCTCGCCGTCGGCGAGCCGCAGGCGGTCATGCTCGATATGCTGGACACGACCTGCCCCGAACTGCCCTTCGAAAAGCCACGCTACCTGATGGGCGTGGGAACGCCGGATGACATCCTGAAATCCGTTGCCCGCGGTATCGACATGTTCGACTGCGTCATGCCGACCCGCTCGGGCCGCCACGGCTTGGCCTTCACGCGCCGCGGCCGCATCAACCTGCGGAATGCCCGCCATGCCGAGGACATGCGTCCGCTGGACGAGCAATCCACATGCCCGGCCGCGCGTGATTATTCCCGCGCCTATCTCCACCATCTCGTGCGCGCCAACGAGTCGCTCGGCGGCATGCTGCTGACGTGGAACAATCTTTCCTACTATCAGGACCTGATGGCCGGAATCCGCAAGGCGATCGAGGACGGCCGCTACGCCGACTTCATGGCCGAGACGCAGGAAGAGTGGGCGAGGGGCGATCTCGCGCCGGTTTGACCGACGTTTCTCGGCGGAGCGAGATCAGAAGGGTGGCGTGAGCTGCCGCGGCTTCCGGGTCTATGCGGCCTTGGCGCGGATCACGACCCGGTCGAGGCTGCCGTCGCCGACGGCCTCCAGCTTGACGGAGTAGAGAGAGTCGCGACGCGTCGGGAAACTGAACGTTCCTGCCTGCGCGGTCACGTTGCCTTTTGCCTGCGTTTCCCAGGTGTAGACCGCCGTGACGGGCCGGCGCTTGACGACCCATTTATAGAGAGCCGGCGCTCCCGGCGGCACGATCACGTCGAACTCGGCTCGGCCATCGGCAAAGACCTGGGGCTGAACTTTGAGCGTTCGCCCGGCGATCCTCGTTTCCAGATATTGCGGACTGGCCCAGGTCTCGTGAATGAGGTGATGTGCCTGATCCGCGAGACGTGCCCGCGATCGCTCCAGACCCTCCACGCGGGGCCGAACCTTTGCCCGCTCGGGCGCCTTCGTCAGCACCATCACATTCGCCGTCAGCGTCACCCCGCGGCGGAAGGATACGATGGGCTTGGAGATCTGGTTGCCGGCGGCAAAGCCGTAATTCTGGTAGCGCTCGGGGTGAGGGCGGTTCAGGAGGTGGTCCTGCACGTAGCAATCGAACACGGGTTCGGCATGCAGCGGCGAAGCGTGGATCAGATCGACCAGATGGTTGGGGTCGAAGTAGTAATTGTGCGGAATGCGCTCGGTGACGCCGCCGAACGTGACGGCCGTCGTGAAGGCGTAGACGCCGCCGGGCTTCAGGACGCGATCGACCTCCCTGAAATGCCGCAGGAAATCCTCGTCATGGCCGATATGTTCGAAGGCGCCCGTCGACCAGCAGAAATCGAAACTCTCGTCGGGAAACCTGAGATCGCGCATATCCATGGCCATCGCATCGACCTTGCCGAAATCGACGGGCCAGGGCGCTTTCTTGCGGATCAGATCGCGCGGGCTTTCGGTGCGCACACCGATCCAGCCGGAATCGGGCAGATAGAGATCGGTGACGACGGTCTTGGCGACGCGGGGGACGATCGCATAGATCAGCTTTTCGGTTCCGGCGCCCATGGCCAGCCCGTGTGCACTGCCCTGCAACTTTCCCTTGGCGCCGAGAGCCCGAAAGATCATGGCGAATTCCCATGCCCGGCGCGAGCCGAACGGCACCGACCGGAGGTCGCGCCGAATGATCGCATCGATCTCCGGCTCGAAGAAATCATGGATGTCGCAGACTTTTTGCAAAGATAGTGGCATGTTCGGCCTCCCTGAACGGCAAACCTAACGAATACGCACACCTGTGGTCAATGACGGATACCACTTTAGATTTCAGGTCCCGGCGCCTGCTGCAGCATCTGCACGCCGTTGATCTTGTAGGTCCCGTCGGGTTGCAGGGTGAGCGAATAGAGCGCCGTCCAGTCCTTGCCATCCGGGCCGGAGATCAGCACTTCCTGCAAGACTGTCGAGCCATCGACCTTGCTCCGGCCGAAGGCGAAATTTCCAGGCCGGTAGACGGGCCGATAGCCGCGCTTCACCATCTCGAAGAACAGATCCTGGCTCGGAAACAGCCCCTTGATCTGAGGAGACGCAAACGAATACGCCGCCGCCGCATCGTCGTTCAGAAAGGCCTCGATCTGCCGCCCGATAATGGACCGCGCATTGTCCACCGGCTCGGCGGCATGTCCCGGCGACGACAGCAGCAGAGCCATTCCGACCCCAACACCCAAGACCCCACGCGCCATTGCCATCTCCCATCATTCGAGGCTGTAACGCTGAGCTTACGCCGATAGTGCCGGATGGGAAGAGCCATGATGCCGTGACGATGACGAGAAGGGCATGTCGCACTTCATCCTTGAACCCACCTTGGTTACATGACTGAATCACATAATATAGATTATGGAACATAGATGACCCTGCCTGCGCTGATACGGCCGGCAGCACGCCGTTCCGGGACGATATCCCTGAAACGCCGGGTCCATTCTATTGACGCGATGGCGGCAGCGCGTCTAATCCACGGAACGTTTTCTTCCCCCCAAGCGATGAGATGGCCCGTGACCGACACCAATCAGCGTATCCTCCCCGACGCCTTCATTCCCGAGCTTCCGGGACGCTACAACGGCAAGGTTCGGGAGAACTACGATCTGGCGGACGGGCGGCGGATCATCATCGCGACGGATCGGCTCAGCGCGTTCGACGTCGTGCTGACCGCCATTCCGTTCAAGGGACAGGTTCTCACGCAGACGGCGCGGTACTGGTTCGAGCAGACGGCGGATATCTGCCCGAACCATGTTCTCGACTATCCCGACCCGAACGTCGTGGTGGGAACGCGGCTCGATATCCTGCCTGTGGAAATCGTCGTGCGCGGCTATCTTGCGGGAACGACGAGCACATCGATCCTGACGAAATATCGCAACGGCGAGCGCTCCATGTACGGCACGCGCCTGCCGGACGGCATGAAGGACAATGAGAAGCTGCCGACGGCCATCATCACGCCGACGAGCAAGGCCTTCGACGGAGGTCATGACGAGCCGCTGTCGGCCGAGGAGATTCTTGCACAGAAGCTTCTGACGCCGGAGCAATGGCAAACGGTGTCGTCCTACGCGCTGGCACTCTTCCAGCGTGGACAGGAACTGGCGGCAAAGCGTGGGCTGATCCTCGTCGACACCAAATACGAGTTCGGCACCGACGCGTCCGGGCGCATCGTGCTGGCCGACGAGATCCACACGCCGGACAGCAGCCGCTACTGGATCGCGGAGAGCTATCCGGAAAGTTTCGCGACCGGCGGACGGCCGAAGAGCTTCGACAAGGACTTCGTGCGCGCCTGGGTCACCGAGCGTTGCGATCCCTACAAGGATCCGATCCCCGCAATCCCCGACGCGCTGATCAATCAAACGTCCAAGGTCTATATCGAGGCCTATGAGACGATCACCGGCAAGCGCTTCGAGCCCGATCTGCGCGGTGCGACCGTTCTCGACCGCGTCCGGGACAATCTCGCACCCTACTTCGGATAGAGCCCCCTTCAGACCTCGATCACGATCTGCAGACCGTCATAGGCCGGCTCCACGTGAGCCGGCGTTTCGCGCATGACGGTCTCATAGTCGAGCGGCACATGCATATGGGTCAGGATGGCGTGTTGCGGGGCGATCGTCTCGATCCAGCCGAGCGACTGTTCGAGCGAGAGATGGCTCGGATGATACTGATATTGTAGCGTATCGATCACCAGCGTGTCCAATCCGCCGAGTTTGTCGACCGTTTCCGGCGGAAAATCGCTGACATCGGTGCAGTAGGCGACGTCGCCGATGCGGAAGCCGAGCGAATGGATCGAGCCGTGCATCTGCAGCAGCGGCTGGAACGTGATCGTGCCGCCGGCGCCGTCAACCTCGAAGGGGTCGAGAGACGGCTCGATCAGGCAGGCCCGGATGATCGGCGGATAGTTGCTTCCGGGCGGAGATTCCAGACAGTAGCCGAACCCGTCGCGGATGCGCGCGAGTGTGAAGGCGTCGGCCCAGATCGGCGTCTGGCGCCGGTTGTGAATGACGAATCCCCGAAGGTCGTCGATGCCGTGGAGATGGTCGGCATGCGAATGCGTATAGACGACGGCGTCGAGGTCCCTCACCCCGGCCGATAGAAGCTGCTCGCGCAGGTCCGGGCCCGTGTCGATCAGAACCGTCGTCCGGCCGCCGTCCTCTGCCACCTGCTCGACCAGAAAGGCTGCCCGCAGCCTGCGGTTTTTCGGATTCTGCGGATCGCAGGCACCCCAGTCGCCGGTGATGCGCGGCACGCCCGGAGACGATCCGCAGCCGAGAATGGTGAAAATCCGCCGTGCCGCCATCGATGTCACCGGTTCAGGATCGCGGCATCTTGGAGAAGATGCGCAGCGCGTTTTCGGTGGTCACGGCCGCGATCGCGTCGATGGAAAGCCCGAGCGTTTCGCCGAGGACCTGCGCCGTGTGCGCGACGTAGGCCGGCTCATTGCGCTTGCCGCGAAACGGTTTCGGCGCGAGGTAGGGCGCATCGGTTTCCACCAGCAGCCGATCGTGCGGAACGCTGAGGGCGATAGCGCGCAGCTCTTCGGATTTCGGAAAGGTGAGGATGCCGGAAAAGGAGATATATCCGCCAAGCTCCACGCCGACCCGTGCCAGATCGGGCCCGGACGAGAAGCAATGCAGGATGAAGGGGAAAGCCCCCTTCCCCGTCTCGCGCGTGAGAATCTCCGCCATGTCGTCGTCCGCCGAGCGGCTGTGGATGACCAGCGGCAGACCGGTTTCGCGTGCAGCGGCGATGTGACGGTGCAGGCCGGTCTTCTGGTCTTCCGGCTTCTGCGTGTCGTAGAAATAATCGAGGCCCGCCTCGCCGATCGCGACCACCTTCGGATGCGCCGACAGCCGGACCAGATCCTCCGTCAGCACGTCCAGTTCCTCATCCGCATTGTTCGGATGGGTTCCGACCGAGCAGAACACGGTATCGTATCGCTCGGCGACCGCAAGAATCGTGTCGAAGCGTTTGACGCGCGTGCAGATGGTGACGAGCTTGTGGACGCCGATCTCGGCCGCGCGAGCCACGATGGCGTCCCGCTCGGCCTCGAAATCCGGAAAATCGAGGTGGCAATGCGTATCGATCAGCAAAGGGGCAACCACGGTCAAACCTCGGGCGGGACATAGCGCGGGAAGACCGGCTTCGGCGCTTCGAGGGGCGTTCCCGACGTCAGCCGGCCCGCCTCCCCGAGGAAAGCGAAGCTGCGGCGGTCTTCGGGCACCGCCACGAGATCCAGCAGCTTGGCCGAAGAGCCCGGCATGAAGGGCTGCAGCAGGATCGCCACCTGGCGCACGACCTCCGCTGTCACATAGAGCACCGTCGCCATGCGTTCGGGGTCGGTCTTTTTCAGAGCCCAAGGCTCCTGGCCTGCGAAATACCGGTCGGCTTCCGACACGACCGCGATAATGGAGGCGAGAACCTTGTGAATGGCGAGCGCGTCCATGTCGCTGCGCGTCGAGGCGTGCAGGGCGTCCGCCGAGGCAAGCATGGCCGCGTCGGCTTCGCTCAACGGGCCGCAAACCGGAATGGCGCCGTCGCAGTTCTTGACGATCATCGACAAAGAGCGGCTGGCAAGGTTGCCAATGCCGTTGGCGAGATCCGAATTGATCCGCGTCGCGATCGCCTCCTCGCTATAGCTCCCATCCTGCCCGAAGGAGACTTCGCGCATGAAGAAATAGCGGATCGGGTCGAGACCGAAATGCTCCACCAGATTGACCGGATCGACCACATTGCCGAGGGATTTCGACATCTTCTCGCCCTTGTTGAGCAGGAAGCCGTGGGCGAAAACCTTTTTCGGCAGCGGCAGGCCGGCCGACATCAGGAAGGCGGGCCAGTAGACGGCATGGAAGCGGATAATGTCCTTGCCGATCATGTGGATGCTCGCCGGCCAGTACTTGGCGCGCGGGCCTTCCGGGTCCGTCAGGGCGCCGGTGGCCGTGATGTAGTTCGTCAGAGCATCGACCCAGACATACATGACATGTGCCGGATCGCCGGGCACGGGAATGCCCCAGTCGAACGTCGTGCGCGACATGGAGAGGTCTTTCAGGCCCGATTTGACGAACGAGATAACCTCGTTGCGGCGCTCGGCGGGACCGATGAAATCCGGATTGTCTTCGTAGTGCTGGAGCAGCCGGTCCTGATAGGCGGAGAGGCGGAAGAAATAGCTCGCCTCCTCCACCCACTCCACGGGCGTGCCCTGCGGTCCGTAGCGCACGCCATCGGCGCGGACTTCGGTCTCGCTTTCCTGATAGTACGCCTCGTCACGCACGGAGTACCAGCCGGAATAGGCATCCTTGTAGAGGTCGCCGGCGTCAGCCATCCTGTTCCAGATAACCTTCGCGGCCTCGTGGTGGCGCGGCTCTGTCGTTCGGATGTAATCGTCGTTCGAGCCTTCGAGCAGCTTCACCATCGCCTGGAATTCGGCCGCATTGCGATCCGCCAGTTCCCCGGGCGTCAGGCCTTCCCGGCGTGCCGTCTGTTGCATCTTCTGCCCGTGCTCGTCCGTCCCCGTCAGAAAGAAGACGTCTCGCCCGTCCAGCCGCTCGAACCGCGCCACGACATCGGTCGCGATCAGCTCATAGGCATGGCCGATATGCGGACGCCCGTTGGGGTAGGCGATGGCGGTGGTGATGTAGAAGGGGGATGTGTCTGTCATGGCAATTGTGAACTTCTGGCTGTGAGCTTTTCTGGCCTGCCCCGCTCTTAAACCATCCCACGGGCGGTGGGAATGGAAACCCTGCAAAAAGCGACCGGGCTTCTTGACGGAAATGGTCTGCAGGAACAAAAAAGGAACGAAGGGAGAGAGGGTCATGTTGGGAAAATTGCAGAAAGACTTCGAGCGGGCCTCTGTTCGCTATGCGGAAACGACCGGCATTCTGCGGGACGACGACTGGTTCATCCTCAAGCTCGTCGAGGAGATGGGCGAGGTCACGCAAGCATGGAACCGGCTGAGCGGACGGGCGCGCCGAAAGGGCCTCGACGAGGAGACGTTGAGAACCGCCTTGGAAGACGAGACCGCCGATCTCCTCGGCCATGTCCTGCTCTTCGCCCATCGGCACGGGCTCGATCTCGATGCCGCCGTCGAACGGAAGTGGCGCTTTTCGCCTGTTGGAACGGATGGGACTGCACCCTGATCTCTAGAACCGGCCGGCCGTCCTGAGATCATCGAGAATCGAGAGGACGGTCTGCTTGCGGTCGAGATTGTAGGCGTCGGCGACCGTCAGCCGCTCGGACAGGTCCGAGGAAAGCCGCGCGAAACGTTCGGCCGCGGCCAGATCGCCGCCAAGGCCGGCCGCCTTGGCCTGTGCGTTTACGTGGCGCGCGACAAGCGTCGCGAAAAAGGCAAATATCGTATCGCTGTCCTTCGCCGCCAGAATGTCGCCGAGCTTGTGCATCTCGCGTCGCGCCGGCGCGTCGTCGGGATGGCCGAGCATGTGGTCGAAGGCGTCGATGATGTCGAGTCCGCCATAATTGATGAGCTTCAACGCCTCCGAAACGCTGCCCTTCGCGGCCGCAAGCACGCGCTCGCCCCGCTCCCCCTCCAGCCGGATGTCGAGATGCGCCAGTGCCCGGGTCATGTCGTCGTCGGCAAGGGGTTTTAGTGCCAGTGGCAGGCAGCGCGAGCGGATGGTGGGCAGAAGGCGGCCGGGTGTGTGGGTGAGAACGAGGAACATCGACCGCTTCGGCGGCTCCTCCAGAATCTTGAGGATGGCATTGGCCGCATTCCGGTTGAGATCGTCGGCCGGGTCGATGATGATGATGCGCCAGTTGCCGGTACCCGAGGTTTGCGCGAAGAACCGCCCTGCCCGGCGCACCTCGTCCACCGTGATCGCACTTTTTACCTTGCCGGTCTTCTCATCCACCGGACGCGTGAGGTGCAGAACATTGTGCGACGACCCGGCCGCAATCTGCCGGCTGACGACAGAACCCGGATCGGGATCGGCAATTTCCGGCGGCGCATCGGCCGGCTCGGGATGGCTGAGAATGTGGTTGGCGAAGCGAAAGGCGAGCGTCGCCTTGCCGATGCCCTCCGGCCCCTCGATGAGAATGGCATGATGTCCCTTGCCGGAGCGATAGCCGGCCGCGAGAAAAGCCTGCGCCTCTTGGTGCCCGAACAGCGCGCTGTTGTCGGATGGCGCGATCGCGCCGTCGAGGACATCGGATCGACCGTCGGTCATGCGTCTCGCCTTTCCGCCTGCCGCTCCGCGATGCGCGCTTCCACGGTTGCCAGCACATCGTGTGCAATGGCATCGACGGACCGGGAGGCATCGACCACGCGACACCGCGCGGGATCGCGCGCGGCAATATCGAGAAAGGCCTCGCGGCGCTTCTCATGCGTTTCCAGTTCTTCCTTCTCGAAGCGATCCGGCACGGCACTCGCCATGTCCGCGGCCTCCGACGCCCGCGCCCGCGCCCGCGCGAGCCCGCTCGCTGCCGGCATGTCGAGAATGATGGTGATGTCGGGGCGTAGCCCATTGATCGCCAGCCGCTCCAGACCGTCGATGAGGGCTTCGGGAAGATTGCCGGTGATGCCCTGGTAGACGCGGGAGGAGTCCATGAAACGGTCGCAGAGGACCATGCAGCCACTTTCCAGCGCGGGGCGGATCACGGTTTCCACATGGTCGCTGCGTGCGGCGGCAAAGAGCAGCGCTTCCATGCGAACCCCGTAGGATTCCGCAGCCCCTGACAGGATCACGTGCCGCACCGCTTCGGCCCCGGCGGAACCACCGGGCTCGCGGGTGATGCGCACGGCATGGCCTTGCGCTTCCAGCGCACTGGCCAGACGACGGATCTGGGTCGATTTGCCGACCCCCTCGCCGCCTTCGAATGTCACGAACATCGCATCAGCCGTCAATTCATTGCCTCAATCGTCGCGATCCCAAGCCCGGAGAACGGACAAGGGGAGACGTTCCAGTAACCTATTGTGCATCGTCTGAAAACACGCGTGCCGGAAAAGGACGCAAGGCCGCCCGAACAGGCCCGGCGCCACAGACAGGAGTCGTCAAAGCCAGAAAAACAGCAGTTCCTTCAGGGCATCCGCAGCACGGCTCGTCAGCGACCCGGCCTCGACCGATGCTGCAGTCTTCAGCGGCACCTCCCGCAACAACTGCTCTCCGTTCCAGATGCGCAGCGTGCCCGCGACCTCCCCTGCCCGCACGGGCACCGTCAGAGGCCAGCGATAGACGACGCGGGCGGTCAGCTTCGCGGGTGTTTTTACCGGAAGCAGAATATCGACGGGGCTCGCCGTCACCAGCCCGACGGAAGCGCGATCGCCGCCGTAGACGCTGGCTTCCGCCACCGTCTCGCCTCCGGCAAAGAGCCGCTTCTCCGAGAAGTTCGTCATGGCCCAGTCGAACACGCGCCTTGCCTCGGCCAAACGGTCCTTGTCCGTCGCCAACCCGTTCAGCGCCAGATCGACGCGCCGCCCGTCCCGCTCCATGGATGCGACGAGGCCGTAGCCGTAACCTTCGGCAAAACCGGTGACATAGCCGTCGACGCCGATATTGGCGAAGATCAGCGGATTCCGGTTTCGCTGGCGGATCTTGTTCCACTCGAACTCGGCCTGGCGGAAAAGCGGAATATCGTCGGGATAGGACGTGCGGAGATGGCGCGCGAGCATCACGAGGTCCCGCATCGTCGTGAGATTGCCGTCGGCCGGCAGGCCTGTGGGATTGGCGAAGGTCGATGCCTTCAGCCCGATCGCCCGTGCCCGGGCCGTCATGCGTTCCGCAAACCCAGCCTCGCTGCCGACCATGCCCTCGGCAAGGACGATGCAGGCATCATTGGCATATTGAACGACGACGCCCTGAAGCAGATCCCCGACCGACACGCGGGAATTCAGCGCCGCAAACATCGCCGATGTGCCGGAGGGCGCCCCGCCCGTCCGCCAGGCATGTTCGCTGACGGGAAACAGCGACTCGCGCGAAAGGCTCCCGTCCTTCAGTGCCGAGAGCACCAGCTCCACCGTCATCATCTTGGCCATGGAGGCCGGGGGAACGGCCTCGTCGGCTGCTTTCTCCAGAAGAACGGTTTCCGTCAGCGCATCGATGACGAGTGCCTGGCGCGCCTTCGTCTCGAACTCCTGCGCGCCGGACGCGGTGCTGCAGAGCGCAAGCGCCAGTGCCAGCGCCCATGTCCTGCAGAGCATGCGCCGCCTCACGAAGCCTCCCCCGGGGTCGCCCCCATCTCGCCCACCTTAGCGAGCGTTGCGTTTGGCATGTGCGATGATGGCGGAGGAGGTCAAAGCATGCGGATCGACCATGATGGCATCGAACGCGGTCTCCGAGGTGCTGACGCGCGCTTCCACATAGGCTGCAGCGTAGAGAACGCCGTTTCCCGGCTTGCCGAAGGTGCTCGGACGCTCTGCCGGGATCGGGCCGACATCCGGCAAGGTCACGAAGGCCTCGAGCGCGTCCATGGCGCCCGGCGCGCGCAGGACATGCTGCGGCTCGGCAAGGGCCGTCATCGAGGAGGCACTGTCAAGCGAGGGATGCGCGGACGGCGCGACAGAATTGCGTGCGGGCTGCGGCACGGGCGCCTTGGCGGGAATGGATACCGTTCCGAGGTCCGACGATCCGAGGCTCTTCATCTGCCGGGCCAGCGGTTCGTTCGACGCGACCATGACGCCCGACGCGATCTGCCCTTCCGGCGCGATACCCGGTACGCGGCTGCCCTTGGCGGCATAGGATGCCATCAGATAGGGCATATCGTTGCCCTCGAGCGGCGCGCGGCCCACATACTGGACGCGAACCTGCGCGCTGCCCTTGCGCTTGATGTCGAGGAGATCGGCCGTCTTGGAGGAAACATCGATGATACGGCCGTATTCGTAGGGTCCCCGATCGTTCACGCGCACGATGACCGACGAGCCGTTCTCGACATTCGTCACGCGCGCATAGCTGGGCAGCGGAAAGGTGGGATGGGCCGCAGACAGATGCGCCGTATCATAGACCTCGCCATTGGCCGTGAGGCGACCATGGAAGGCCGAGCCGTACCACGAGGAGATACCGACCTTGTTGTAGCTGAAGTCCTCTTTCGGCGTGTACCACTTGTCCTTAACCTTGTAGGGCTTGCCGACCTGATAACGCCCGCCGCCCTTCGGAATGTTCTTGCCGTCGGCGACGCGGGGGCTCGCCTTGACGCCATAGACCGACTCCGGAAAATACTCTTTGCTCCGCTTTTTCGGCGCCTCGACCTGCGCCGTGGTTCCGCAGGACGTCAGTGCCAGGCAGATCGCCGGAACGGCGGCAAAGCCAGCACCCCTTGCGAGGAAACGTGCATATTGTCTGAAAGTCATCTGTCCCACATTGCCGCTGTCTGACGAAATCGGAACGCTCAAGCCCCTCATGGGCGGACCGATCGTATCAAAAGGATACAGTCGTCAAAAATGACAGCAACATGGCGTAAATGCGAATGCGGGCTTCGCGCTCCGCCGGGAATTCGTGTTTATGGTTAACGAGTGGTTGCGATCGCAAGATCGCCAGCTCTACTCCCGTCAGCAAACATATTCGATAATCGTGTAATTCACGCCCACGATACGGCCGCGCGGATCGCGTACGAAGGACGGAATATACTGCTCCTCCGGCGGCACGCAAATATCTGCCGTCTCTTCGCTGGCAGAGCCACCTGCGGGAGTCGTATTGTAAAACGCGGCGACGACAACGTCGTCCCGAGCGTAGGATGCCGGATCTCCGAGAGCAGCAACAGCCGGCTTGGAAAACGCAGCACCGAGGCTCAAAGCCATGCACATTCCGACCTTCCGCATCTCTGTATCTCCGTTGCCATGATGATATACGCCAGGAACACCCCCAATCTGCTTTTGTTCCAAACCTTAACGGACCATCGGATGCCGGCCCTCGCCGACCATCCGCATCAAACCCCGAGTTGACGAGGGCCCCCTCAAACGATAATCCAACCAGACCCTCGCGCGCCAAAAGTCTCTGGAAGAGTGTCCGAGTGGTTTAAGGAACCGGTCTTGAAAACCGGCGTGCGGGAGACCGTACCGTGGGTTCGAATCCCACCTCTTCCGCCATTTCCGTTGTTTTTATTGGTTTATTTGGGTTTTATTATCCTCTGTCATAACTCAGAAAAAACCGCTCGCTGTGACAGCGAGCGGCCGGCAGCAGCATACGCCGCGCCTTGAGCTGTGCACTCGGGTGGTGAGCCCGCGAGGTGGTGGATGCACATGCTCTGTATTTTGGTGGCCCGCCCTGAACTCGAATCAGGAACCTCCAGGGTAGAAAACCGGTGCGCTATCCAATTGCGCCAGCGGGCCGAAACTTCTAGTGCAGGTGCCCTGCCGTCTCGGCCAGCAGGTTCAAGGCTCGTGACAGACCGTCCCTCATTGCGCCCTCATCGTCCTCATCGGGCAGCATAGCGGTTGCCATGTAGAGCAACTCAAGCTGCTGCTTGAGGTCATCAAGGCCGGAAGCGACCTGGACACTCACGACAGTGACAACAGGCGTCTTGCCGAAGGCGGCGTCATTGTTCTGCTCGAATGCCGCGTAGTAGGTGTCACGAGCTTCCAGAGCGGCGGTCTCGGCCGTTTCGAGCACAGAGCAGGCCGCTGTTACGCGGTGCTCTGAGAGCGACCCCAGCCCCTTGTTCTCCCGCAGAAGGTTCCAGACAAACTCATTGGCCAGAACCGCATGATTGGCCGCGGCGCATATCGGATCCTCGACGTCTGCAAATATTACCTTCTCGTTTACCATTATCCCAGCTCCTCGTTGCGTCTTTCTGTTTAACAAGCTATAACGATGTTCAATAGTCGTCAACAACAATGTTAAACAAAGTTCAACAAAACTGAGGGGCAAGAAATGGTACGTGCGGCGAGCATCGGGATACGGCTGGCTCCGGAGGTTCGCGAAGCCCTTGAGGAGGCGGCAAAGGCAGACAGAAGATCGATGTCAGCATATGTCGAGTACCTGATCATCCGCGACCTTGAAGACAAAGGCTTTCTGCCGAAGGGCGCTGCTGAGTGAATATGGCCGCTTAAGATCGCTTGATGCGTTTGACAAATTTGTAAAACAATACAATATCTTAGTATAGAATAATTTCCGCATCCTCGTTGCCCAGGTCGCCAATGTTGGCTATGCTAGCCTTATCGACCAGGAGAGGCGTATGTTCAGACGGCGCGACGACAACGACCTAGCGGTTCTGGTCTCATTGAACCAAGCGGCCATCATGACAAGCATGTCTCGAACGATGGTCAACGCCTACAGAACATCCGGACGATTCCCGGCTGCCGTCGATCTTGGCGATCGACGAATTGCCTTCGTGAAGAGCGAGGTGATGGAGTGGATCCAAAAGAAGATTGAGGCGAGAATTGCGGAGCAGGTGCGCAGCGGTAAGAGCTAGGGGCTACCACCCTCACCGCGCCAAAGTCCCGATCATGAGCCGATTGCCCTCGCGGTTCCCGCATTGGCAGACGAGCTTCTCCTTAAAATGGTTCAGGCTCATGTCGGCCCCGACTTTCCTGCGCACGACATCCATGTCGAGCCATCCGACATTCCCGCACTTCGGGCAGGTGCCGCCGAGGATCTCGTACTGCGGCAAGTCGCCGATAAGCCGCCACAGATCGTAACTGGCGTCTCTGGCACGGGCCGGCTTGAATGGCGCGGACATTTCCGTGCGCAGATCGATCGAGCGCGGATGCTTCACCGTCAGCCCTCCTGAGCTGGTATGCGCTCGAATGCGGGTACCCAGCCCCTCCCCATACCTTTCGAGAGCAAGCACGAGGCGGTGTGCAGCTGCGACTGGAAGAACAGGGAATCCGCCAACACAGACTTCAGCGCCGCCCGGTGATCGCCGTTGTAGGAGGCGATGATCTCCTCGGCTAAGGTGTCAGCGGACATATGAACGGCATCGGATTGCTGGACACGGTGAGGCATTGCGCTAGTCATTGCGAGACTCTCGGTTGGGAATGTTTTCTAATACTGCGGACTATGTTCCCATTTTGTTCTGGTAGTCGATGAGAGTCAAGCGCTGGTTTCCCGGGTTCGCATCTTTGTGGGGAGAGCATGCGGCGCGCCGTATTGACCAGCCACTCCCTGCCATCTAGCTTGTATTCGCGGTTCACCAACCCGCACACACCACATTGAGGAGACGCAACAACGCCGTCGGCACACCGGTGCCGCGGGCGGACCTGTTTTCTCCTAGGAGGCCTGTGGTGGTTCTCAAACTCATCAAACGAAAAGACAGCCCGAATCTATGGCTCCGCGGAAACGTGCGGGGCATCGCCGTCTACGAGTCGACGAAGACCGCGGACACTGACGCGGCCGAAACCATCCGCGTCCTGCGTGAGCGCGATCTGCTGGACGAAAGCATCTTCGGAAAAAAGTCGGTCGTGACCTTTAAGACTGCGGCCGATGCGTACCTAGTCGGAGGAGGATCCGCGCGGTTCCTCACACCGCTCGTGAACGCCTTTGGCAACAGGCTCCTCCGAGACATCCACCAGAGCGACCTCGATCTGCTGTCGCTAAAGCTCTATCCCGACACAACCGCCGTCACACGCAATCGTCAACTCTTCACGCCATTCATCGCAGTCTGGAATCACGCCGCGAGAAACGAGTGGGCAGAGCCCAGGCAATGGGCACGCCCGAGGAAGCAGAAGGGTACGCGGCGTCGACCGACCACGAGCAGATCGGGAACCCGCCCAGTAGCCTACGAGCGAGCCGCTGAGTTCGTATCGAACATGTCACCTGCCCCTGCGATGGTCATGACGGCGCTGTTCTACACAGGCATGCGACCAGTTGAGCTTTTCACGCTTGAGCCGAGCGACATTGATGTGGCCGGCAGATGGCTCACGCTCGAGCACACCAAGACTGGAGAGCCACGGGGCGTTCCGATGCACGAGTTCCTGGTGCCGCTCTTCACGTCGCTGTTGAAGCGCAAGAAGGGGCCGCCGCAAGTCTTCCAGAACTATCGCGGGACTGCTTACCAAATTTTCGAGGAGCGAGGCGGCCAGCTCAATGGATCCATACGCGGCACGAGAGCGCGGCTGGCAAAGCGCGGTATCCGCATCGATGACGTGAGCCCCTACACTGGCAGGCACACGGTCTCGACGCAGCTGGTCATCAACCAGATCCACCCGCACATTAAGGACCAGATCTTGGGTCACGCCGTGGACAGCATGAGCCGCCACTACACGAATGTGCCGCAGGCGCCCCTTATCGAGGCGATCAATACCCTTCCCGTTCCGGACATCTGGCGTGCAATGCCGTGGTGGGCGGATCCGCTTGGTTATGTCGGCAAGCACGTGAAATGGGGCGCTGGTTCATGACACAGAGCACCGTGACCCCTCGTCTCCTCACCAAGAGCCAGGCGGCGGCCTACTGCGGGCTGTCGATCTCAACCTTCGGCGGGGTGTGCCCGGTGAGAGCGGTTGCGCTCGGAGATAGCGTCCGGATGCACCGTTATGATGTGCGCGACCTCGATGCGTGGATCGACAGCTTCAAAAGTGGGCAACCAGCCGGCAAGTCGGCTCTACGCTCCGCCCTTGACCGCTTGTCTTCACCAACCGAACTCGACGACCGACACGTGAAGGTCCTGCGATTTATGCGCGACCATCCGGAATGCGAGACTGCCGCAGAGATCCCTGGCGCCGGTGAAACGACCCTGGCAATGCTCGCTGGCAAATCGATGGTGCGCGAGCTCGCTAAGGACGCGAAGGGCAAGCGCAGGTTCACGCTGACAAAGGACGGCAAGGCGGAGATGCGGAAGATTGAGGCGTGGGAATTGGAAGGGAGGAGGTGATGACCGACCCCCTTACTTCCCTCCCCATGTTCGCGACCGACAAGCAGATCGCGGTCGCGATCGTTGGCAAGGAGCGGGCGGACTACTACATCAAGGCGGTCATCCCGCAGCTCATGCGCAAGGGCTTTCCGCAGGTCGACCCGCTGCATGATGGCCGATCAGTGCCGTTGGTCCTAAAATTCTACGACGGATACTTCGGGATCACGGCAGGGTTTGCGGCGACGGCGCCAGATGGCGAGGAGCGGCTTGGGCAGTCATTGGGGAGGAAAACGAAAAAGTAGGGGATGCATAGTCATCTAGCGCCAAGACCATGAAAGCCCCTCGAGCGGGTTAGGGCTAAGGAAGCTACTCTAGAGCCGTGTCACGTGGAGGTTACCCCCGTCCCGAACGGCGTAGGCTTCGCGCAAACCCAGCATTTTCAAGAAGACCGGTCTCGTTCCGTTCTCGTCTGTTCTGGTTCTGTCTCGCGCAGCGGTCCGCAATCGGTCCGTAATGATCAGGACTCAGACTTAAGTGCACGCTGTGAAGCTGGCATCGTCGTGTCATCGCGAAGCCCATGGATAAAGCTCTCGATGGAAATCCTTGGAGTGGATACCAACTGATAAAGCGCTCGTATAGTCGCCAGACCCGTCAAGATAGCCACGCAGACAAACACGGTTTGGATAAGACTTGCCTTGAATATCCATACATCGACAAAGCTAGATGTCACGATCGTAGTGAGTACAGCCAGAAACGTGCCTAGCCATTTTGCCCACTCATTTCTCCTCTCATGTCGCTTGAGAAATGCTGTTAAGCGTAATTCCAGCCTGTCTTCCGTGATCTTAATCGTATTTTGTGCGGTATTATTGCTCTCAAGCACGACATCGACTGTGCCTGTCGTAAGTTCGCTTTCTTGATATATAGGTCCTGATGACTGACCAATGATCATTGCACAGCGCTCATGAACTGTATTTCGATCTTATCGACGGTGCCTATGCGCCAGTGAGCCAAAACGAAAGTGATGTCTAATCCGCTTTTGCCACTCTTACCAAGACTTGCTGGCTGATTGGTGGTAGTGCCAAGGGGATTGTTCCAGTTTCTCAGAGTTAACTGCGCAATGTTAGATCCGACTGCTTCAATATCCAGCGACGGAGGGCCACCATTTTCAATTAGGGAAATAGCGACCTGAAGTTGCCAGCCATCTACTTCCATCGGAACGATGACTCTCTCACCTTGCGGGATCAACAAAGAAACACTCTTAAAAACTTCGTATTTTCCTAAAATAATATTCATGTGGCTCCCTTTGCTATTTGCCTCAAGCTAGCGCCTACGGACTAAATTCGCAATTGGAACGCGGAATTATCCGACCATGCTACGGCGGTCAGCAAGTGGCATACTCAGCTTGGGAAGCTTCCAGAACCGCCAGCCATTTCAAGGCGGCGTGTCACTCAAGTGTGCCAAACGCACCTATCGGCGCACGCTTGGAAGGGGGGATAGAAATCCCCTAAGAACACCTCCCAAATATAGTTGATTTTATTTTAAAAAAATTTCAGTTTCCATAACGGTCAATTTTATGTGTGTAGGGGGAACATTATGGCTATTTCTAAACAGGACATCTCCTTCTCGGCCGAAGATGTCGATATCGGAAAAGTACTCGGGGTCGATCTCTCTGACTTCAAGACAACGCTTTTTTCCAAGGAATACGTCGGCTCCGGCGAATATGCGAGTCTCGCGGCCAATTTCGATTACACCTATGATGTCAAAGTCGGTCTGGATCTTGAGCTTTCCTCGCCGTCGCTCGGAGAGTTCGATCTGACGTACCCAATGTTTGCAGGTCTTGAACTTCCCGACGAGATCACGGCAGGGGCGGCCTATCTCGTTGGAACGACGAATGACTTCTTTGTGGAGGGGGCCGTTCTGGCAGCGGAAAGCCTAAATTTCGGCGGACTCGAGCTCAGTGCGAAACTGCAGGCAGCAGCCTCGCTGACGAATATCGAGGTTGGAAATCTTTTCGAGACACCGCTTTTTACGTCGGCCGACATCGCTGTGGCGACGAAAGATCCCGTGTCAGTTCCGCTTGTCACCATCGATTCTCTTTCCGGCGGTCGTGAGCTGATCGACGGGCTCGATCTAGAGTTTGCGACACCTTCCGGCGAAGAGAAAAACACGCTGCAGGACGGAACAGGTCCGACCGGCGTCCTCGTTCCTCTTACTTTGCCGATCGAAGAGCCTCTCGTTTCTCTTGAGCTCAATCCGATCGAGTTTCTGGATATCATTCCGGCCCTTGCAGCACTCGATTTCCTAACCGAAGAATACAAGGTAGCCATCGGCGACTATAATTTCGAACTCGAATACACGATTGTGGCGCCGGAAATCGTCGGTGGCTACGGCCTCGTTCAGACGTTCAGCTTCGAGCCGAGCAACATCCTCACGAAGATCCAGATCGGGACCGAGACCTATTCCGGCAAGATCGGAGACGATTTCACGTTCATTGCTCCGACGGATCTCTCTAAACCCCTGACGGGTCAGATCACCTATGAGCTAGTCGGCAATGTCGATGTCTCCTACTCCCTTGCACCGATCGGAAAAGTCGGTATGGAAATCCTTTCCGGTGAGGTGTCTCTCGATGGACCGGTGCTGTCGCCGGATATTACCTTCGGTCCCCTCGCTAACTTCGATTACAGCTGGTCTCTTACTGACGGGCGCTACGACCTCTACAAGACAAGCATCCCGATCTCCGTCGATATGATCGCTCCGGTCGTCCAGAAATTCGAGATTCCGGTCGGCAAGGGCCAGGATATCGCTTTCGTGATCGATACGACCGGCAGCATGTCGGATGATATCGATGCCGTTCGGGCGCAATCCGCAGCCATCCTAGACACTATTTTCGACGCGGACAGGGGGTTCAGCAATTCTCGCGTCGCGGTCGTTGGCTACAACGATCCCGAAACGGAAACCATTCTCTCCTTCACGGAGCATGCGACGTTAGGGGAGCGCAAGGCCGCTGCGATCGACGCGATCAATTCTATTTCGGTCGGGGGCGGAGGCGACTATCCGGAAGCTGTCAATGCCGGACTGCTTAGGGCGCTGAACGGCGGAGCGGGCGAGTGGCGGGAGGATGCGGCGGCGCGCCGTATCGTTCTTTTTGGAGACGCACCGCCAAACGACCCGGAACTGGAGGGTCAGGTCCGGGCGCTTGCGGCGGATCTCGGGGTCAAGCTGTCTGGCGGCATCGTTTCCAAGGCGATCGCACCGTCGGTCTACATGTCGACGTTTGCGATGGCGGCCGCCGCCGGCGGGACGTCGATCCCTGTCCAGATCTTCACCGTCGTCATAGGCAGCGACCCGGATGTCGTCGATTACTTCGGTGATCTGTCCACCTCGACGGGCGGGGTGAGTTTTTCGGCATCGAATGCAGCAGAAGCAGCGGGCGCTTTGCTCAAAGTCCTCGAAACACCCATCTACAGCCTGTCCGTCGATACGTCGTCGGTCGTTGAAGGCAATGCCGGCACGCAGAGCGTCGTGTTCACAATTTCCCGTGATAGCGCAGACAGTGCTGCGATCGTCGCGCTCCAGAGTATCGGATCGGCCGACTCGACGGATGTGTCGGGATTGGTCTCGTCGCTCGCATTGGCGGTCGGAGAGAAAGTGAAGACGGTGACGCTGACGATCAACGGTGACGTTACATTCGAAAGCGACGAACTGGTCGGCCTCCAGATCTCCGGCATCGATGAAGCCGCCACGATCGCGGTCGGCAGCGCTCAGGTTATCATCGTCAACGACGATCCGGAAAAACCCGCGCCGACTGAGGGACCCGACCGTCTGGAAGGCAGCTCCGGCGACGATGTCATCTCCGGCCTCGGGGGCGCGGATATCATCAACGGGCTTGGCGGCAACGACAGGCTGTGGGGCGATTCCGGACAGGACCGTATCTTGGGCGGGGATGGCAACGACGTGCTCTATGGCGGCGCGGATATCGATCGCCTGTTCGGAGGCCTCGGGGACGACTGGATCGACGGTGGCGCTGACAACGACGTTCTCCTGGGAGACGACGGAAACGATAGGCTTTACGGAGCTGCTGGAAACGATACGCTCACCGGCGGGCTCGGCAACGATACGCTCACCGGCGGGCTCGGCAATGATCGGCTGGATGGTGGCCTGGGCAATGATCGGCTGGATGGTGGCGTCGGAGGCGATAAACTATTCGGCGGCGTCGGCGCCGATACTTTCGCTTTCACGTCTGTCAAAGACAGCTACGGCACGGGAGCGACGCGCGATAGCATATTCGATTTCTTCCTTCTCGAGAGAGATCGCATCGACTTATCGGTCATTGACGCAAACACCAAAGCTGCCGGCAATCAGGCTTTCTCATACATCGGCACAGCTGGCTTCCATGGAAAAGCGGGCGAACTTCGCTATGAGAAACTCAAGTCGGACACGATCGTCTATGCCGATACGAACGGCGACAAGAAGGCCGACTTCGTTCTGCACTTTGATGATCCGCTCAACTTGCAGAAGGGCTTCTTCCTTCTCTAACTTCCCGTCGACGCTCCCACCCCGCAGAACAAATGGCGCGGGGTGGGTCAAGTCTCGCCGCGCAGCGTCTCTCAGGAAGCTGCGATATCTTGGTCGAGAGCGAAATTCGGCTCGCATAGAGCCCGCGCCCCGCTCTTATGATCGTCTGTGACCGTAACCGACAGGTAGATGTCCTGATCGAAGCTCCAGCCCTCGTACTGGATGAAAAAACCATCTCTCGTGGTCTGCGTCTCCGGCATGCCGAAGATGAGAGCAGAAAGTGCACACGCCTGTTCTGCCCCAAGATCCCGTGATGGGTCGAAGTCTTCGCCGACAATGACGCGGAACCGGCTTTCGTAGGAATTCATACACCTAGATTTAGGACGGGACGGCACGGGGGCTACCCTGCGACACGCAAAAAAGCCCCCTCGCCGGTTAGGGCAAGGGGGCGCGCATTTCAGGTCTTGGGAGGACCGCGGAGACTGTAACCAGGCAACGGTGCAGCCAGCCTCCGAAGCAGCAGTATGCAGGTGAAGCTTGAGCGAGACTACCCTACCAGATGAGGTGGGGGCACGGGCGGCTGGAGGGCATCAGCAGGAGGCTTTTGCCCCAGCCAGGCTACAGCCTGAGAGCTTGGGAACCGTGGCATGCATTGAAGATTACTGTGGAAGCGTGATGGCTTCAAACAGCATTGCAACGTTGACACATCGCCACGCGAAGACCGCGCCGCCTTAGCGACGGCTGTTCATTTGAAAGGGAACCTTGCTTTGGATGAAGAAAGAGCGTTTGCTCCACCCTGAGTGGAGTGACGGAGACTGAAAATGGGCGAAGCGAAACGCCGAAAAGCATCGGATGCAAACTACGGAAACCCTATCCGTGGGCTGATCGTTAGCCCTCCGATAGATATTAATAAGAGCAGAATATATATTAAGAGTCACCAAATTGACCGACAGGAGCTCAAAGCAGCGCTGCTGTTTTTTGATAAATTAGTCTGGCCCTCGTCACGTGCGGTTCACTTCGGTAGCGGACCAGAGGAGGAGTTTCTAGAAGCTGAAGGAATACTAGCTCGACCTGAATACACCTACAACGGTGATTTTGCGCAAGCGTTAGAGTCTGTCTGCGGGTAACGGAATCGGGGGCTGGCATTTTGTGTTGTTTTCTGATTCCGTATGGATTTTAGCGGGAGGCTTTCAGCAATGCCGAAGTCACTTTCGTTGGATTTGCGCAGCCGGATTGCGGCGGCTGTCGTGCAGGGTGAATCGGTTCGATCTGTTGCGCGACGGTTCGATGTGTCGGCTGCGAGTGCGGTGCGGCTTGGGCAGAAGTTGCGGGCGG
>NZ_JAJOZR010000017.1:0-89741 GCF_021168455.1 Rhizobium quercicola | reverse complement strand
GCGAACGCAGGTTCATCATATCGTCGGTCATCGGTGGTGTCCTTCAGGTTGGTTCTAAGCAACCCGACCCTACCGGAAATTACCGATGGCTACGAAATCCAGCTACACCACTCGCTGGGACACGATCGCGTGAACCCGTAGCCGATGAGATACGGCCGCCTTGCGACCCTCCAGGCAACCACCTCGGGCTCCGCATTCAGAAGGCTCGGCAAGGCTGCGCGAAGCGGACTGTCCAGCCGCTCGTCGGAGTCGATATTCAGGCACCAGGGCTGCGTGCACTGGTCGAGCGCGAACTGCTTCTGCCCGGCATAGCCCCGCCATGCCTCCTCGAACAGGCGGATGGGCCAGCCTTCGGCGATGTACCGACGGATGAGCGACAAGGTGCCGTCGGTCGAGCCGGAATCGACGATGATGATTTCTGCACATCCGGCCAGACTCGCGATGCAGTTCTCGAGATAGGACTCCTCGTTCTTGCAGATGATGAAGACGGAAACGGCAAGAGGCGTGGCCTTCTGGCTAAGTTCTATTCTGCTGTGCATCATGTCTCGACCATCGACGACGTTCCGGCACGGGGATGAAGACACATGATCGACGCCCCGGACCGATGGTGCACGCTAGAAGAAAATACGATAAATTACTAATGTTTAATTTTCAGGAGAATGACGGACGTCGTGCTGGCTGTCTCCTGCCGCTCGGCCCCCACCGGCGCTCCGCACGGCAACGGGCCGATCCGCGCCGGAGGGCGGAAAAGCCGGTACCGTTGACAATCAAATGTGGTAATCCTGTCCCGCGCACTTGAAACCGCTTGACCCTCATACCTACTCTGAGCACTTCTGCCGTTATCAAAATCGCCCGTTTCGCGCGCATGCCCCAGAATCTGGGCTTGAGACCGCGCCCAAGGATACGCCATGACGTCCCGCCACACGAAACTCCTCATCATCGGCTCCGGCCCGGCCGGCTACACCGCCGCCATCTACGCCGCGCGTGCCATGCTCAATCCCGTTCTCATCGCCGGCATGGAGCAGGGCGGCCAGCTGATGATCACCACGGATGTGGAAAACTATCCGGGCTTCGGCGATCCGATCCAGGGTCCGTGGCTGATGGAGCAGATGCTGAAGCAGGCCGTGCATGTCGGCACCGAGATCGTCAACGACCTCGTGACCTCTGTGGACGTCTCGGTCCGCCCGTTCCGCCTGACGACCGATAGCGGCACCGTCTGGACGGCCGATACGATCGTGATCGCCACCGGCGCGAAGGCCAAATGGCTCGGCATCGAGACGGAAGAGACCTTTAAGGGCTTCGGCGTCTCCGCCTGCGCCACGTGCGACGGCTTCTTCTATCGCAACAAGGATGTCATCGTCGTGGGTGGCGGCAACTCCGCCGTCGAGGAAGCGCTCTACCTGTCGAACCTCGCAAAGACCGTGACGGTCGTGCACCGCCGCGACCATTTCCGCGCCGAACGTATCCTGCAGGAGCGTCTTTTCGCCAAGCCGAACGTAAAGATCGTCTGGGACCACGAGATCGCCGCCTACACCGGCACGCCGCCGAAGCCGCCCATGCCGGCCTCGGTTACGGGCGTCACCCTGCGCAACACGCGCACGGGCGAGACGTCGGACATGCGGATCGACGGCGTCTTTGTGGCGATCGGCCATGCGCCGGCCACCGAGCTCTTCAAGGGCAAGCTGCGACTGAAGCCGAACGGATATCTCTGGACGGCACCCGATTCGACCGCGACCGATGTCGAGGGCGTCTACGCCGCCGGCGACGTAACCGACGATATCTACCGGCAGGCGATCACGGCAGCCGGAATGGGCTGCATGGCCGCACTCGAAGCCGAGAAATTTCTGGCGGGTCATATGCCCGTCGCAATTGCAGCCGAGTAGACGCTGCGAGAGAACGAGGCACCACCGATGGTGCCATGTGGGAACGAAAGACGCGCCGGATGAGGGGAAGCATCGATGCTGTCCCTTGCAGGCGTCGGGTGGGGGGACGGAATGCCGCTTGACTGGGATAAACTGCGCATCTTCCATGCGGCGGCGGAAGCAGGCTCCTTCACCCATGCCGCCGACAAGCTGCATCTCTCCCAGTCCGCCATCAGCCGTCAGGTCTCCTCGCTGGAGCAGGACGTCGGCATCAAGCTTTTCCATCGCCACGCCCGCGGCCTGATCCTGACGGAACAGGGCGAAATTCTCTATCGCACGGCCCATGAAGTGCTGATGAAGCTGGAAAGCGTGAAGGTCCTCCTGACGGAAACGACCGACAAGCCCTCCGGCAAGCTGCGCATCACCACCACCGTCGGCCTCGGCCAGGGCTGGCTGACGGACAAGGTGCAGGAGTTTCTGGCGCTGTATCCCGATATGTCGGTTCAGCTCATCCTCGACAACGAGGAGCTGGACGTGAACATGCGTCACGCCGACTGCGCCATCCGTCTCCGCCAGCCGCAGCAGTCGGACCTGATCCAGCGCAAGCTGTTCACGGTGCACATGCACCTCTACGCCGCCCCCTCCTACATCAACAAGCATGGCGAGCCGCAGTCGATCGAGGATCTCGACAACCACCGCATCATCACTTTCGGCGAACCGGCACCGAACTACCTTCTCGACGTGAACTGGCTCGCGATCGCCGGGCGCGACAGCGACAATCCCCGCAATTCGCATCTGCAGATCAACAGCCAGACCTCGATCAAGCGCGCCTGCCTGCTCGGTATCGGCATCGCCATGATGCCGGACTACATCGTCGGGCGCGATCCCGGCCTGATCCAGCTGCCCATCGGTGCCGACATCCCGTCGTTCGACACCTATTTCTGCTATCCCGACGAGCTGAAAAATGCGGCAAAGCTGAAGGTCTTCCGGGACTTTATCGTCTCCAAGGCACGAAACTGGAATTTCTAGCCTCGCGTTCTAGCGGTGCCGAAATATCAGCCATCCGAAAATCGCGGATCAACACCCTGTTAACGCTACACTTCTTTGACGGCGGCAAGCCGTCGGGAGCAGCTATGCGTTTACTTTGCTCGAAACTTGAGCAGAGCTGCGTCCAGCGCATGGCTGATGTGCATAGAAATTGATTGCTGGCCGCCTAAGAAACGATCATACCGACCTCAGCTGATGCATCTTTGGTGGCGATTTTCCTCCCAGTGCCACCGCAGCAGCTGTTCCCCTCTGGAGGTTGAATAACCTTCATAATTTAAAAGGGCCCAAGTTCACTTGGCGCCCTCTTTTTTTGTCCGGATTTTGCTCTGCCTTTGCGCACAGCCCGCGGCATCCGCCCGCAATTTTCTCACCGAAATCGCGATGCGAATGTTGAATTCGTCACAATCCTTTCCCATATCAAATTCAGCTGATGCACTTGGTGATCATATTCCCTCCCAGTATCACCGCACCAGCTGTTCCCCTCTGGAGGTTGTATGACCTTCACATCTCAAGGACCTCGGTTTGACCGCAGGTCCTTTTTTTTGCCCGCATTCCGGATTCTCGCCAGCCGATCTTGTAAATCGTATTTCGACGATCCACATATCGGGAGAAGACAATGCAGAGATCGCCATCGTGCGATGGGTTGAAATGGACCTGACCGAAATCCTCAAGGCGCTGGCGCATCCCAAGCGGGTCGAGATTCTGACCAAGCTGAAGGACCCGCACGCCCATTTTTCGTCCCAGGCCCACCCCGTCGAAATGGGCGTCTGCGCCAGCCAGTTCGAGACGGTCGGCCTGTCGCAATCCACCATATCGGCGCATCTCGCCATCCTTCAGCGCGCGGAGCTGGTGACGACACGACGTGTCGGCCAGTGGATCTTCTACAAGCGCAACGAAGACACCATTCAGGCGTTCCTTGCCGAAATCGGCACAGCCCTCTGAAGCTTCCCTCCCCCGACCCGACTGGAAAGGACATTCCATGACGTCTCTCTTCGACCCCACGACCGCCGGCGACATTGCGCTTGCCAACCGCATCGTCATGGCGCCGCTGACGCGCAATCGCTCGCCAGGCGCCGTGCCGAACACGCTGAACGTCACCTATTACGAGCAGCGCGCCACCGCCGGCCTCATCATCACCGAAGCCACGGCCATCACCCATCAGGGCCAGGGCTATGCCGATGTTCCCGGCCTCTACACGCCGGAAGCGCTGGACGGCTGGAAAAAGGTTACGAGCGCCGTTCACGCGGCCGGCGGCAAGATCGTCACCCAGTTGTGGCATGTCGGCCGCATTTCGCACACCTCGCTGCAGCCGGGCGAAGGTCAGCCGGTTTCCGCCTCGGCCATCACCGCCAAGTCCAAGACCTACATCCGCCACCCCGATGGCACGGGCGAGTTCGTTCCGACATCCGAGCCGCGTGCGCTGGAAGCGTCCGAGCTCCCGGGCATCGTCGAGGACTACCGCAAGGCCGCGCGTGCGGCGATCGATGCAGGCTTCGATGGCGTCGAGATCCATGCCGCCAACGGCTATCTGATCGACCAGTTCCTGCGCTCCGGCACCAATGAGCGGACGGACGCCTATGGCGGCTCCATCGAGAACCGGGCCCGCTTCCTGTTCGAGGTCACGGACGCCATCGTCGCCGAAATCGGCGCAGGCCGCACCGGCATCCGCCTCTCGCCCGTCACGCCGGCAAACGACGCCTTCGATCCCGAGCCGCAGCCGCTGTTCGACCATGTCGTGAAGGGCCTCGCCAAGCACGATCTGGCCTATATCCACGTCATCGAAGGCGCGACCGGCGGCGATCGTGACTTCAAGCAGGGTGACACTCCGTTCGACTTCGCAGCCCTGCGCGCGACCTACGAGGCCGCCGGCGGCAAGGCGGCTTGGATGGCAAACAACGGATATGATCGCAAGCTGGCGATCGAGTCGGTCGAGAGCGGCCGCGTCGATCTCGTCGCCTTCGGCAAGCCTTTCATCTCGAACCCGGACCTTGTCGAACGCCTGACGCAGGATGCCCCGCTGAATGCGCTCGACCCGGACACCCTCTATGGCGGCGGTGCCAAGGGCTATACCGACTACCCCGCTTTGACCCAGCAGGCCGCGGAATAACCACCGCTTCGATCGATGAAAGAAAGGCCCGTAGCGATGCGGGCCTTTTTCATGGCCCCCAGCTCGGATGCGGCACTTGGCGTCAGGCGCTCCGCACCGCAACGCTCTTCAAGGCCGGTACGCAGAACAGCGCGCCGATGACCAGCGGCAGGCAGAGGAAGTAGGAGGCCCGAATGCCGGCATGTTCGGCGACGAAACCCAGGAGCGGCGGCGCGAAGAAGAAGATGATGAACGTCACCTGGCCGAGCGAGGCGACATTGACATGCGGCGCGCGGTCGCGGCGCTGGGCCGCGGCAGACACCGCGAGCGGATAGACCGCGCTGCAGCCGGCCCCCATCAGCGCGAAGCCGAACAGCGCCACGACGGGATGCGGCGACAGGCCGACGGCCGCGATCCCGATCGCCGAAAGCACCAGGAGCGAGGCCGCGACGGCACGGCTGCCGAAGCGCTCGACGATCGGATCGGCCACCATGCGCACCAGCGCCATGAAGAAGGTGAAGAGCGTCAGCCCCAGCCCGCCGACGAAAGGTTCCGACTGGAAGACATCGCGCATGTAGATCGCCGACCAGTCGATGCCCGCGCCTTCCACGAGAAAGGCGGCGATGCCGATCAGGCAGAGCGGCAGCAGGCCGACGGTCGGAAAGGCGAAGGCCGGCGCCTTTTCCTCCGGCCGATGCGTCGCATCCACCGGCGCGGCCTCAAGCCCGCGGATCGCCACCCAGGCGAAGACGACGACCGCGAGCAGCGTCATGCCGAGATGGACCTGCATCGACACGCCGGACTGGCGGATGAACGACGCCACGAGCGCCGTCACGAAGAAGCCGAGGCTCCAGCAGCCATGCGCCCGGTTCATGACGCTGCGGCCGATGGCCGCCTCGATGCGCCCGAGTTCGACATTGAGATTGATTTCCAGCGCCCCGGCCAGCATGCCCGCCACGAGCAGCACGGCAAAGACGCCAGCGGCGCCGGGCATCCACGGCACCAGCGCGTAGCAGGTCGCCGTACCGATCACGGTGATATAGGCGGTCCGTTTCGGACCCAGGCGCTCGATCAGCGGCGAGGACACGGTGAGCGAGATCAACGCCCCGATGGCCATGCCGATCAGCGTCAGGCCGAGTTCGGACTTATCGACCTGCAGCGCAAGCTGCAGGTCGGGCATGCGCGCAAGCAGCGCCCCCAGCGCCACGGCAAACAGGAAGAAGCAGATGTAGATCCTGTGATGCCCGGCGAGTGTCAAAGGGGCGCGCCTTTTCCGTTGCTTATTTGCAGGCGGCGCAGAAGCGCTGGATCCGCTTGCAGGCTTCCTCCAGAAGCGCCTCCGACGTGGCATAGGAGATGCGGAAGTTCGGACCGAGGCCGAAAGCCGAACCATGCACCACGGCGACGCCTTCGGATTCCAGCAGTTCCGAGACGAAGTCCTCGTCCGTCTCGATGACCTTGCCGGTGGGCGCCGTCTTGCCGATCAGCCCCTTGCAGGAGGGGTAGACGTAGAACGCACCCTCCGGCGACGGGCACTCGATGCCGGTTGCCTGATTGAGCATCGACACCACGAGATCGCGACGACCTTCGAAGATCTTCTTGTTCTCGGGAATGAAGTCCTGCGTGCCGTTCAGGGCCTCGACGGCCGCCCACTGGGCGATCGAGCAGGCGCCCGACGTCTGCTGGCCCTGGATCATGTCCATGGCCTTGATGAGCGGGAGGGGACCGGCCGCGTAGCCGATGCGCCATCCGGTCATGGCATAGGCCTTGGAAACGCCATTCATGGTTAGCGTCCGCTCGTAAAGCTTCGGCTCGACCTCGACCGGCGTTGCGAACTTGAAGTCGCCATAGGTCAGGTGCTCGTACATGTCGTCGGTCAGCACCCAGACATGGGGATGCTTCAGCAGCACGTCGGTCAGGGCCTTCAGTTCGTCATGGGAATAGGCGGCGCCAGAAGGGTTCGACGGCGAGTTGAAGATGAACCACTTGGTCTTCGGCGTGATCGCCTTGTCCAGATCCTCGGCCGTCAGCTTGAAATTGTTGGCCTGGGTCGCCTCGACGAACACGGGCGTGCCGCCGCAGATCGACACCATCTCCGGGTAGGACACCCAGTAGGGCGCGGGAATGACGACCTCGTCGCCGGGGTTCATCGTCGCCATGAAGGCGTTGAACAGAATCTGCTTGCCGCCCGTACCGACGATCGTCTGCGCCGCGGTGTAATCGAGGTTGTTTTCGCGCTTAAACTTCTTGGCGATCGCCTCGCGCAGCTCGGGAATGCCGGAGACAGGGGTATACTTCGTCTCGCCGCGGTTGATCGCTTCGATGGCGGCCTGCTTGATGTTGTCGGGCGTATCGAAATCCGGCTCGCCGGCGCCAAGTCCGATCACGTCCCGGCCCTTGGCTTTGAGTTCGCGTGCCTTCTGCGACACGGCGATGGTGGCGGAGGGCTTCACACGGGAAAGAGCGTCGGCGAGAAAGGCCATGATGGGACGGTCCTGATGGTTTCGACAAGGATGCCCCGGCACGGAATTGGCCCGGAGCGTTAGCTGTATGTCGAATGTAGCCGGTCAATTCAAGCGGAAAGGCCGTCACGCGGCCCGCCATGACGAGGTTTGATGGGTTCCATCATCGGCGTCGATGAATGCTGGACCAGCCGCGAATCACGTATCGCAACCGTGATTTCGCGCCCCCGGAAGCTCGCGCGAAGCCTGCCGTATCCGTTTATTTTTCCTTAATAAAAACAGTTATTTCCGCTCTATCCCGTCGCCTTGTTTTTGCCACGACATTTGCCGGAGCATGCCGCAATTCGGTCGATATGAAGCCGATTTCGGAGCGCCTTTTACATCCTGTCCACCACAGCCCCCGTCGCCTGCCACCGAGGTCCGTTATGTCCGTTTCCGCACCACCTGCCCTGTCGCTCCCACGCCGCGCGGTCTATGGGCTGGCGATCGCGGCGACGCTGGCCTGCGCGGGCGGCGCCGTTGCCGGCGAAACCGGAGACACGTCGTGGCAGACGGAGCTGTCGATCCATCAGGCGGGCGAGCAGACGGATGACGCACTGTTTCCGCTCGGCAAGCCACCGGCGCTGATCGAGGCGACAGGCTCGACGGTGAACAGCCCGATGCTCTGGCTGGACGATGCGACCATGACGGAGCCGGATCGCATCTCGACGGGCGCGATTCTCTCGGCGCGCCAGCTTGCCAGCATCAGCGCTTTCTCCCTGCCCGGCCGCATCATGCCGGCGGAACGCCATATCGCCATCGGCCTGATGCTGCTGGCGGGCGCTGCCATGGCCGCGGTCAGCTTCGGCCTCTGGCGCTGGCAGGTTCGCGGCCTCTCGTGGGAAGCATGACCGTCATGGCGTCCGAACCCGATCATAAACAGACCCGCCCCGGCCTCTTCTCCGGCCTCAACGCGCTGGAGACCATCGTCGTCGCCGCCATCGTCATCGTGGCACTGGCCGGCATGATGCTCGTCGGAAAGGGCCTCTTCCTGCAAAGCCGCATCGTCGCCGGCCCGGGCGCGGTCTTCGTCGCAGCGCTTTAGATCCGGCGGGCGCGCAGCCTTGTCATGACATTCTCAGCCTGCTAGCCGAAAGCCGGACAAGCGGTTGAGGAGCAGTTCGTGACGCGCATTCAGGCCAATCTCGTTCTCCTTCTTGCCGGCGCCATCTGGGGCGCGGGTTTCGTTTCGCAATCCACGGCCATGGAGACCATCGGCCCGCTCTGGTTCACGAGCCTGCGCTTTTTCATCGCCGTCATCGTGCTTGCCCCCTTCGCGCTGCGGGAGCGCCGCCGGGCAGCGGTCCCGTTGTCGGGACGGCACCTCACCGGCTTCATCGCCATCGGTGTCTCGCTCTTCCTCGCCGCCCTTACCCAGCAGATCGGCATCATGACGACGACGGTCGCCAATTCCGGCTTTCTCACCGGTCTCTACGTGGTGTTCGTCCCCATCCTCACCGTCTTCTTCCTGCGCCGCCGCCCGCACTGGGTCATCTGGCCCGCGGCCGGTCTGGCCACCCTCGGCATCTTTCTCCTCTCCGGCGGCGCCCTGTCGGCGCTGACGGGCGGCGATCTGCTCACCATTCTGGCCGCACTCTTCTGCGCCGTGCAGGTCATCCTCATTACGGTCTTCGCCCAGTCCAGCGGCCGTCCCTTTGCACTCTCTCTCATCCAGTTCGCCACCTGCGCGCTACTCGCCGGCAGCGTCGCGCTGTTTCTCGAGCCCCTGTCGCTCGAGGCCATCCTGGCGACCAAGACCGAATTGCTCTATTCCGGCATTTTCTCGAGCGGCGTCGCCTTCACCCTGCAGGTCGTCGGGCAGCGCTACACGACGGCGCCGCAGGCTGCGATCTTTCTGTCCAGCGAAGCATTGTTTGCAGCATTCTTCGGCGTGTTGCTTCTGGGCGAGACCATCGCCCCCATCGGCTATCTCGGCGGCATCATCATTTTCGCAGCCATGCTGATGGTGGAGATCGTGCCCGAGCTCGGCCGCCGCAAAATCGCCGAGAGCCCTGTCTCGTCAGTGGGTTAGCTCGATCTTACAACTTCGGCACCCTCGAACACGCGCGCGGCGCCGGTTCGCGGGGGAGGCACGCCGGCGACATCTCGCGTCGCATTCAGCCTGTTTTTTGACCAGCCCGCCCTCAAACGAAAATCTTTTCAATAGCTTGCAATACAGGAGGTAAAAGCGAGGTTTATCGGCAGCTGCGTCGATTTTAGACAAACGCAAATGACTGACTTGTTTCGATAAACTTTTGCTTGCCAATTGAAAATAAACGCATCAAGTTTAGTGCGTTCGGGCAATCTGCGAACACGGGAAGACCTTAAGAATAAATGCGCACCGGAGACGCAAAAATTCTCCGGGTGTCCAGTGTCGGGGCGGTAGATCCGATACGGGACATGAATGACGGGACCTTTCCTCACAGTCGAGACATGCCTGCCACTCGCCCCATGGGCACATTCGCAATGCTGCCCGCCGCACCCGGGCAGAGGAAAAAGGACCTGACGTATGGCCGAAACTGGCATTGTAAAATTCTTCAACACCGACAAGGGCTTCGGCTTCATCAAGCCTGACAATGGCGGCGCGGACATCTTCGTCCACATCTCCGCCGTGCAGGCCTCCGGCCTCAATGGCCTGACGGAAAACCAGAAGGTCAGCTACGACACCGAGCCGGACCGCCGCGGCAAGGGTCCGAAGGCCGTAAACCTCAACGTTTCCGGCTGAGACGTCAGCCACCGAACGACCGATGACGGAAACCCGGCTTCAGCGCCGGGTTTTTCAGCCCGCGACGGCAGGCATGCGCAGCCCGACCCGGCTTCGCCCTCGCCCGGCCGGGTTCATGCCCGATGATGTTGCCTCTCCGCACGCGTACGCGCAGCGGCGTTTGCCGGTCTTGCGCGAAAAAATCCGGGTTTCCCCCAGCAGCCACGAAAATGAACCGTTCACCCTGCATTCAGTTTGGCTCACCTAATGTGGGGTCATCGTAAGGGACGAGCCGTTTCGTCCCGTGAGACAGGATCAACGCTATGAGAACCTTGGTCAAAGCTGCAGTTCTTTCCATCGCCTCGCTCTCTGCAGTGCTGCCGAGCATGACGCCGGCGCATGCGGACGACTGGCGGTATCGTCGCCATCATCATCGCGGCAATGACGGCCTGGCGCTCGGCGCCGTCGGCCTTGCCACCGGCCTGATCGTCGGCGGCGCCATTGCCAGCGCGCCGCGCTACCGCAACGAAGAGCGCGTCTATATCGACCCGCCGGCCGACGATTATTACGAGCCGGCACCGGTCTATCGCCGCCCGCGCCCTGTGGTCGTCAACAATTACGGCTCGCTGGAGCCCTGGTCTCCGTCCTGGTACCGCTACTGCTCGAACCGCTACCGCTCGTTCGACTCCCGCACCGGCACCTTCGTCGGCTATGACGGTCGTTCCTACTTCTGCAACGCCGGCTGATCGGCGCGCGAAGAACTCTCACGAAAAAGGCCACGCTTCCCGGAAGCGTGGCCTTTTTCACATCCGGTGCCCATGACGCGGCATCAGAGCCCGCGCAGATAGGGATTGGTGCGCCGCTCCTCACCGATCTGCCCGCCGGGCCCATGACCGCAGATGAAACCGAAATCATCGCCGAGCGGCAGGATCTTGGTGCGGATCGAGTCGAGCAACTGCTGGTGATTCCCACCCGGCAGGTCCGTCCGGCCGATGGAGCCGTGGAACAGCACGTCGCCGACATGGGCAAACCGCTGGGCCTGGTTGACATAGACGACGTGACCGGGCGCGTGGCCGGGGCAGTGCAGCACGTCGAAGACATGAGTTCCGAAGGAGACGGTCTCTCCATCGGAAAGCCATCGATCCGGGAGCACGTTCTCGACCTTCATCGTCAGCCCGAAGCGCTCGGCCTGGGCCTCCAGCTTTTCCAGAAGCGGCCTGTCGTCCTCGTGCGGCCCGATGATCTCCATACCGGTCGCCGCCTTCAGTTCCTTGGCGCCGCCCGCATGATCGATGTGGCCGTGCGTCAGCCAGATGGCCTTGAGGTCGATGCCGTTCTCGCGCACCGTCTGAAGGATCACATCGACATCGCCGCCGGGATCGACGACGACGCCTTCCTTCGTTTCGCTGTCGAAAAGAATGGTGCAGTTCTGCTGGAAATGCGTAACCGGAATGATGCCTGCCTGAAGCATGAGAGCCCTCGCCTATGAACAGGCCTTCTGCAAAGGCTGTTCGTCCAACCAAGCGACGCTGGCCTTGCCGGCACGGTGGCGACGCGCAGCCGATATAGGCGGAACGCACCGGCGGGGAAACAGGCAATCGGGCAGAACGTCCGTGCGCCCCTGTTTATCGCTGCGGCAAGTCGCGCAAAACGGCGCCCGGTTTCTCGCGACATGCGAAACGCCGAACCGGTAAGGGTATGGAGAAAACCTGACAGCTCGTGACACGCCTTAGCGGACGGCTGCGATCTCCAGTGCATTATCGGCGCTGACGGTCGGCAGCACCGGATAGTTGATCGTCGTCATCAGCAGCGCAAAGACGGCGATCTTGGCGAGGACGACGGTGATCACGACCGGACGGAGCTGCTCGGCGGTCGAGGAGACGGGGGCGATGGTTTCGGTCTGCATGGCGCGGGTCCTTGTATCTGAGCCCGCAATGCGGTTGCCGCGACAAAGGTTCCGCCCTGCGGCGGCCAAGTGCGGCAATTTCGAGACGGTCGAAAGACGCTGTTGCAAAGCGGCAACAAACACGCTTTCCTGCTGGCAGAGCGCCGATGCAAACGGTAGAAAGAGCAGGACGTCGCGGCCGCGCCTTTAGGGCATGGCGATGGCGATCCCCTCCCAAGGGGCCACAGATCCGCAGGACACAGACATTTGGCAGAACAGACACCTTTGGCTGAACAGATTCCCCCCGCGGAGAAGATGCGCCCTGCCGAGCCGTCCCCTGCCGAGCGCAACGGCCTCGACTACGAGCTGATCGAGCTGTTCTTCTTCGCCTATCGTGACTTCACCTCGGACCCCGACGTCATTCTCGAAAAGCGCGGCTTCGGCCGGGCCCACCATCGCGTGCTGCACTTCGTCGATCGCGAGCCCGGTATGACGGTGGCCGACCTTCTGGAAACGCTGAAGATCACCAAGCAGAGCCTGGCGCGCGTGCTGAAGCAGTTGATCGACGGCGGCTACATCCATCAGGTCGCAGGCCCCGAAGACCGGCGCCAGCGCATGCTCTACACGACCCGCGAGGGCAAGGCGCTCGCCAAGGCCTTGGCGGAGCCACAGTCGAAGCGCATAGCCGATGCCCTGGCAAAGGTCGGCCCCGGCGGCCGCGATGTCGTGCGCCGCTTTCTTGCCAGCATGAAGACCGGCCCCGTCTAGGGCCGTTGCGACGATGCGCGATGGCTTCGCTGTCAGGCCGCACCGTTGAAAACAAGGAGCGGGAGCCGCTCCGGTGAGCCGGCATCGACCGGAGAGGCTCCAGAGAGCGACGACGATGACGAAACCCTTTTCCCTTCCCGACGACGCGCCGCATCTTCTGATCGTCGATGACGACCGCCGCATTCGCGACCTCCTCAACCGGTATCTGGTCGAGCAGGGCTTTCGCGTCACGACGGCGGCCGATGCCGACGAGGCGCGCCGCCGTCTCTCCGGAATCGACTTCGACCTCCTCATCGTCGATGTCATGATGCCGGGCGAAACGGGCATCTCGCTCACCCAGAGCCTGCGCCGCCTGAAGACCGTGCCGATCATCATGCTGACGGCGCTTGCCGAGACCAATGCGCGTGTGGAGGGTCTGGAAGCCGGAGCCGACGACTATCTGCCGAAACCCTTCGACCCGCGCGAGCTGGTCCTGCGCATCAACAATATCCTGCGCCGCAACATGCCCGTCCAGTCGCCGAAGGTGGAGCAGGTCATTTTCGGCCCGTTCACCTTCTCCGTCGTCCGGCGCGAGCTGCGCCGCGGCGCGGACCATATCCGCCTGACCGACCGCGAACAGGAAATCATGATGCTGTTTTCCCAGCGCGCCGGCGAGACGATCCCGCGACACGAGCTGGTGAGCGACGACACGGAGGTCGGCGAGCGCACCATCGACGTCCAGATCAACCGCCTGCGCCGCAAGATCGAGGACGACCCGTCCAATCCCGTCTGGCTGCAGACCGTGCGCGGCATCGGCTACAAGCTGGCGGTGGACTGAGACCTGCCCTGCCGGCCGACGATCGGCCGGCGGCGAGAGATCGCTTCCGACGAAGCGCCAACAGGCCGGGAAAGCCGGAGGACCGTGATGATCGAGGCCGTTCGCCAGACGAAGACGGAGCGCGGGGAAAAGCCGCGCAGCCCGTTCGCCCGCTGGCTCCGCCGGCACCTGCCGATGGGGCTCTATGCCCGCTCGCTGCTGATCGTCATCATCCCGATGGTGCTCCTCCAGTCCATCGTCGCCTTTGTCTTCATGGAGCGGCACTGGCAGCTCGTCACGCAGCGCCTCTCGGCGGCGGTTACTTCCGATATCGCGGCGGTGATCGACCTGATCAACACCATGCCGCCCGCCTCCTATCCGGATATCGAGACGATCGCCCGCCGACAGCTGGGCCTCGTCATATCGCTCGAAAATGGCGGCGAATTGCCGATGCCGGTGCGCCAGCCCTATTTCGACATCCTCAACCGCATTCTGTCCGACGAGATCCGGCAGGAAACGCAGCTGCCCTTCTGGCTGGATACGTCCTCCAGCGAGGACAACGTCTACATCCGCATCAAGCTCGACGGCGCCCGCATCCTGCGCGTCACCGTGCGCCGCAATTCCGCCTACGCCTCCAACACCCATATCTTCATCGTCTGGATGGTCGGCGCGTCGCTGGTCCTGCTGCTCATCGCCATCCTGTTCCTGCGCGGCCAGATCCGGCCGATCCTGCATCTGGCACGCGCCGCCGAGAGCTTCGGCAAGGGACAGAAGATCGACGACTTCTCGCCGCGCGGCGCGGAGGAGGTTCGCCGCGCTGGCCTTGCTTTCATCCAGATGCGCGAACGCATCGAGCGGCAGATGGAGCAACGCACCACGATGCTGTCCGGCGTCAGCCACGACCTGCGGACCATCCTCACCCGCTTCAAGCTTCAGCTCGCCATCGCCGGCGATAACCCCGATCTGCAGCCGCTGAACCAGGATGTCGAGGACATGCAGAGCATGCTCGAAGGCTATCTCGCCTTCGTGCGCGGCGAGGCGGAGGAAGATGTCGGCACGCTGAAGCTGACGGATATCATGACCCGCCTGTCAGCCGAAGCTGAACTGCACGGCAAGACGCTGACCACCGTGATCGAAGGCGACGACGAGGTGCGGGTGCGCCCGAATGCCTTCACGCGCCTCATCCTCAACCTCGCATCCAACGCCTATCGCTACGCCGACACGATCCATGTCGAAGCGCGGCACGGCCAGCGCTGGCTGTCCGTCACCATCGACGACAATGGCCCTGGCATACCCGAGCGCTCCCGCGAGGAGGTCTTCAAGCCCTTCTTCCGGCTGGACGAGGCCCGCAACCTCGACAGCACCGGCACGGGCCTCGGCCTGTCCATCGCCCGTGACATTGCCAGAAGCCATGGCGGCAACGTCATCCTCTCCGACAGCCCGCTCGGGGGATTGCGGGCGGTCGCGCGGGTTCCCGCCTGAGGCCGGACTTACCGGGTGAGCATCACCCTCTGGGCTACAGTTCCCGCCCCGCTACAAGGCTGCATCTCCAACGACGCCTTCTGGTAGATATCCACGACACCTCCGATGACCTGAAGGCAGCCGCCATCTGGAATTGTCACGGTCTGGCTGCCATAGATCGAAATATTCGTCTTGGGAACATAGATGATACCCGACAGGATATCGGTGACATTCGACTGGTAAAGGCTGAAAGCCCCGCCCTGAACGTAGAACAGAATGTTCTGATAGCCAAATGCCGGTTGACCTCCCGTGGGCGCCGTCACGTTCATTGGGCCGACGCCGTAAAGACTGACGCTCCCGCCGTAAAAAGCGAACGTCGTTCCCACGGCGACGAGCTTCTCCGACTTCATGGAGAAAGACCCGCCATAGAAGAAAACCGAACTGGAACCGCCCACGGAATCGCCAATCGCGTTTCGCCCGATCAGTGTGCTGGCGCCGTGGAAGTAAGCCGTACCACCGTAGAAATTCATATCGCCGAAGCCAAAGGTGGTATCGGAGCCGGGATTGAGCGCCAGCGATCCGCCGGAGAACTCGAAAGGCCCGTCGCCGAAGGTCATGCGTCCCTTCACGTTGGTCACCGTTCCTCCGTAGAAATAGAACCCGCCATTGCCGAACGTGACGGAGCCGGTGGAGCTGTTGGAGAGAGATCCGCCCCAGAGGTAGAAGACCCCGTTGCCGAAGGTCATGGACCCCGCTCCGTTGATGAGAGAGCCGCCGGCCACGTAATAGGCGCCATCGCCAAACGATAGGCGTCCGTTGCCGTTGATGATGCCGGCTCCGAAACGGAACAATCCCTTGCCGAACGTCAATGTCCCGCCGTTCGCATTGCGGACATCTCCGAGAAAGGAAAACGCCATATTTCCGAAAGAAAGTTCAGCAGTCCTGTTGTCAATATACTGCTTGAGCGCGAATGTGACCTGTGCACCCGGCAGAGGGTCGAAACGCGTGGAAGCACCATCCTCGTTCCTGACGTAGCCGGCGATGGCGTAACAACCGGACCCGAATGTCAGCCGGTTGACCCCCGAAAGGATCATGTTTCCGCTGATCGTCGTTGGCGCCAAGCAATACGGATCTGCCTGCCCGGTTCCGGTAAAGGCCACGACGGAGTTGGAGATGGTCAGCGTACCGTAACGACGCGACGGAGACAGTGAAACGGTGTTATCTGCGTAGCTCTCATCCTTGCCGATGGGAATTGTCGGATTGAGTGGCGTTTCCGGAATCTTCGTACCATAGGCCCAGCGTGTCATGGTCTGAAGACGTGCCTTGATGGCCGCGATTCGTGGATCGGGCGCCAATGGATCGACGCTGGTCGTGTCAAAAGTAAAACTGGAGAACGCCGGATCGATCTGCGCATCCTTGCAGATGTAGGCCTTCTCCGATTGACGAGAGTAGCCAACGGCAACCTTCTTGGCCGCAACGGCAGCTTTACCACAAACATAGAGATAGGTTGCAGCCTCGATGTAGCAGCCAGGACCATCGATTATGGCGTTGCCATAGAGGTTGACTGGTCCGAGCATCGACCGAATACAATTGCCGTCCGAAGATTTTGACATGATGCGCACTGACGACGATTCATCAACGGAAACCGCATCATTTGTCGTCAGCAGTCGAGCGAAAGTGAGCGTGCTGTCGTATTGGATATCCACCGAAAGTTCGGAAATGCCCGACTTCCCTGCCATCACCCTCGCCACGACGTCGCTGGACTGAAATCCGTTCGCCACAGCCATTTGCTTGGCTGTCGCAAGCGCCGTGTTGCTGGCTCCACCATTGACGATCGCCGACGCCGTATTCGCTGCGGCCAGATTTGCGATATCGGTCGCACGTTGCGCCCGAAGTTTCTCGACGTAAAGCGACGAGGTCTCCAGCACGAGCGCGCAGGTCATCGTGATCAGCAAAATACAGAACGCCGACATGATCGCCATCGATCCTTCGTCGTCTCTGCAGATGTCTCTCATATAGGTACACTTTCTGAACGGCTGCGCGAAGGCCTCGGGCAGCGTGGCATCAATTGTTTGGATAGGACGCACTTCCCGAAAGCGTCATCGTGTATCCCAGCAGTGTGAACGGACGTGTGAGCGTTACGCGTGTAGAAACCGCTGCACCGATCGATACGTCGGATTCGATGCTGATGTCGGACACAGTCAACCCAGGCAGCCCTCTGATATCTGCAAGCGACGTGACGAAGCATGTCTCTGCAGCGGACGAGCAGTCGGTCGGAAGCTCTGTGCAAGCCGGCCCAGCCAAGGCCAAACACCGTGCGGATTCCGCCGCAACCTGATTGAGAATCGATGTGCTCCAGATGCCGATACCCATGACGATCACGCCGAAGAACATCGTAAGGAACACCGGTGCGATGATGGCGAATTCAATGGCTGCCGTGCCCTCACGCCGGCTTAGAAACGCATACATCACTCAATCCTGACGAGTGCGAAATCTGCAACGACGAGATAACCACCGAGCAGGTTCGCTGAGACGAAGATAGGTTTGATGTGACCGCTGACGGCGATCCGCACGAACTTTCCCGACATCAGGTTGCCACCACAACTAGTGCTTGTCGTGCCCGCAGCTGTAAAGACAGGCGGATAGCCGGAGACGCAGAAGGTAGTCGATGCTTTCGCTCCCGTGGGATCGTTGTTGATTAGAACCTCGACAGATAGATCGTCGCTCACACCGGCAAGCAGGCTGCTTGCCACGCCTTCGACGCTCGTCTTGTAGGCGGGCGCCGTCGCCGCGGTCAGCCCCTGTCCCTTCTGGAACGCGTAATAGGAAGCGGCCGAAATCGCGGCATTGACCCTCAGCTTCGCGTGATAGGCGATCCCCAGATCGACAAGCCCGACGATCAGCAACAGGAACAGCGGCGCCACCAAGGCAAACTCGACGGCTGCCACGCCGGACCTGTCGGTTCGCAGAAGAGAGGCCCGTCTCAGAGGCAGACCCACGCCATCCCCGCAGCTCTCAGGAGAGCGGCCGCTGGACATGAGGATCACACGCTTCCAGTCGAAGAGGCATCGCCCGATGCCTCGAACGACACGCCGACATCCAGGGATTTGCGCCAGACGATCCGGCAGGTCTTCCTCGCCCCATCCGACAGCGCGATCTGGAAGACGTCCGGAATCGCCGCAACTTGATTGAACGACAGTTTTGCGCCGCCTTCCGAAATATTGCGAACCACACAATCCAGCGTTGATCGACCGTCATTGAAGACGAGACGTCCGGATTTGAACGTTCTCGTACGGGGTCTACTGCGATGTTCTTCCATATCCTTCTCCCGAGGCAACGGGGAGCGGAAACACCGCGTTCCCATTGCAGCCTGCACCGACTGGCGTTCCGCACACGCGGCGTGCTGCGACGACCGGTTGTACGGAAAATGCTACCGTGGAGAACTTAAGGATTTTCTAAAGCGTCGCCATAGAAATTAGTGATTTCTAAGATTTCATGCCGGAGAGGCGTGCGATCTGCAGTCGGCGGCGCGCGGCCCTCCACGGTGCGAAGGAACGGGCGTACGCCGCGGCCGACCGCGGCGAGCAGCACGGGCTATGTCGAAGGCAGACGTGCGTATTGATGTCAGAGAAGCTTGCGGCCGTTCGGAACCGGCTTGTCGGCAGCCGCGAGAACGATGGCACCGGCCTCGTCCTCGAAACCCAGCGTCAGGACTTCGGACCGGAACGGCCCGATCTGCCGGGGCGGAAAGTTGACGACCCCGAGCACCTGCCGCCCGATCAGCGTTTCCAGATCATAATGGACGGTGATCTGTGCGGAGGATGTCTTCAGCCCGATCTCCGGGCCGAAATCGATGACGAGCTTGATGGCGGGTTTGCGCGCTTCCGGAAAGGCAGACGCCTCGACGATCGTCCCTGTCCGGATATCGACTCGTTCGAAATCGGCATAGGTGATCGTCTCGGTCATGGGGCCTGCCCTTTCTGGAATAGTCAGTTGGCCAGCTCTTCGGCCCGCTGCCGCGCAGCGGCCACGGCTGCCGTGAAGAGCGGCTGCATGCCGTCATCGGCCATCAGAACGGCCAGCGCCGCGGCTGTCGTGCCGCCGGGCGATGTCACGTTCTGGCGAAGCCTGGAGGCGTCATCGGGGGACTGGTGAAGCAATTCGCCAGCCCCCGCGACGGTTTCCCGTGCGAGACGCATGGCGAGGTCCGCCCGAAGACCGGCCTTGCGACCGGCTTCCGCCATGCATTCGACGAGATAGAAAACATAGGCCGGCCCGCTGCCGGACAGCGCCGTGACGGCATCGATGTCAGCTTCGCTCTCGACCCATTCGACGGGACCCGACACTTTCAGGAGATCGTTGACCCGTGCGCGCTGGTCGTCGCCGACCTTCGCATTGGCAAAGGCGCCGGTGATGCCGCGACCGATCATCGCCGGCGTGTTCGGCATGGCGCGCACCATGGCGGCGTCACCGAGATGCGACTGGAGAAAGCCGAGCGTCTTGCCGGCCGCAACCGACACCACCACGGTCTGCGGGCCGACAAGCCCGGCGAGATCCGGCAGAACGGCGCCCATGACCTGCGGCTTGACGGCGAGAAACAGAACGGACGCCACCACACCCTCCGGCGCCGCGGTCACGTGGCGGGCGCCATGTTCGGCCATCAGGGCCGCCATCGCAGGGGCAGGACCGGGATCGAGCACCAGCACATCCGCGCCGGATAGACCGCTCTTCAGCCAGCCCGCCAGCATCGCGCCGCCCATATTGCCGGCGCCGACGAGGACGATCGGATCCATACCGCTCGCCGCCACGCTCAGGCTTCCCCGACCGTTTCGAACATCACGGCCTCGACTGCGCGCTCGGCATCGACGCCAGACCAGACCACGAACTGAAAGGCCTGAAAGTAGCTTTCGCAGGCATCGAGCGCGCTCGACAGCAGAACCTCGACCTGACGGTCGGTCGGCTCCGCACCGCCGGACAGCAGCAGCGACTGGCGGAAGATGACGACGTCTTCCTGGCGCCAGAGATCGAAATGCCCCATCAGCACCTGGCCATTGATATGCGACAGAAGGCGGATGACCTCGTTGACGCGGCTTTCGGGAACCTTGATGTCGAAGGCGCAGGCGAGATGCAGGGCCTCGAACTCTTCCATCCACGAGAAGGAGACGTGGTAGTCGGACCACTTGCCCTCCACCGTCATCGCGATCTCGTCTTCACCGGAACGCTCGAAGGTCCAGTCATTGTTGGCCGCGACGAACTCGATCATATCGACCGGATTGGATTGACGCTGCAGTTCCAGTTCTACGAGGCTCATGCTTCACCTTCAAAGTTCCAGCGTGGCATGCGCCATCGCGTTCTCACGCGAAGCCCCACACGCCCGACGACACCGGAAACAACATGGAATGATCGACGAACGCACGACGAGGTCGAACCGATGACTCTGCCCGTATCTCGTGTGACCCGTTTCGAATCATCTTGTAAAATCAGTGTATAACGCCGGAGTCTGCAGACCAGCCCCAACCGCCCGAAAAAGGCGTCGCAGCTGTGGATAGAGCTTTGGAAACTGATTCAGCCTGAGTCAGTAAAGGATTCAGCGGATTGCGTTTTTTAGGGATGTCCACAGGGTCGAAATTTTTCTCGTTTTCGACGGTCGGAAGCCCCACTTTTGGGAGGGCACGGCCCGCATCGGCGCCCGAAGCGCCGGAAGACGGCAGAGACGCGGGGACGTATCCTCCCCGCGTCCCGAAACGCTGCGATCGGATGCTTGATCAGCCCTTCTCGGCGAGCTGTGCTTCGAGGAGGGCGACACGCGCCAGAAGGGCGTCGTTTTCCTCGCGCGCCCGCAGCGCCATCTCGCGCACGACCTCGAATTCCTCGCGCTTCACCACATCCATCGTATTGAGGATGCGCTCGCCCTGGGTACGGAACATCGTTTCCGCCTCGCGCCGCACGCCCTGCGCCGCACCGGCCGCATCGGTCATCAGCTTGGCAAGATCGTCGAGAATGCGGTTTGCGCCTGTCGTCGTCATGATGTCCCTCCGGGATCGCGGTTGGAGCGCCGCACGGCGCCTGTGACATGGAGGTAGGAGAGGCAGGGCCGGCTTGCAAGGAAAAACCAGTGAATCATGGGGCTTGCCGCCCTCGCCTCGCTTGACCCCATGCCGCCCGCCCGCCATGGTCCGGGCAGGCGGGCGCGGCGAAATGCCGGTTCGCAGAGAAACCACCCGCCGCAGGTCCTGATCCGTTGCCGGGTCGGCAATGGATCGGCCAGGTGAAACCGAGGCTGAAGCACGTCCTTTGGAACCCATCGCAAGCCTTCTCTCGATCCTGCCCTTCCCGCAGATCGATCCCGTCCTGATCGCCATCGGCCCGCTGCAGATCCACTGGTACGGCCTCGCCTATGTCGCGGGCATCCTGCTCGGCTGGTTCTACGCCCGCCGGATCGTGCGCAACGATACGCTCTGGGGTGGCAAGGCCCCCATCACCGAGGTCGATCTCGACGACTTCCTCCTCTGGGTGGCCGTCGGCATCGTGGGCGGCGGACGCATCGGCTACATCCTGTTCTACGACCTCCCCTCGGTCATCGCCAATCCGCTGCGGGCCTTCGAAATCTGGAACGGCGGCATGTCCTTCCATGGCGGCCTCATCGGCACGATCCTTGCCATGCTGATCTTCGCGCGCAAGCGATCCATCCCGATCTGGAGCCTGTTCGACGTGGTCGCGGCCGTGGTGCCGATTGGTCTGCTCTTCGGCCGTCTCGCCAACTTCATCAATGGCGAGCTCTGGGGCCGCCTTTCCTCCATGCCCTGGGCGATCGTCTTCCCGACCGGCGGCCCGTTCGCACGTCATCCGAGCCAGCTGTACGAGGCAAGCCTCGAGGGTATCGTGCTGCTCCTCGTGCTTGCATTTCTCATCTACAGGCGCCACGCCCTGCGCAAGCCAGGTCTCGTCGCCGGCGTCTTCATCACCGGCTACGGCCTTGCCCGCATCTTCGTGGAGTTCTTCCGCGAGCCCGACGCGCAGATCGGCTATCTCGCCGGGGGCTGGCTGACCATGGGCATGCTGCTGTCGCTGCCGATGGTGGGGCTCGGCCTATGGGCGATCCTGCGCGCCCGCCGCGCGGCATCCCTGTTGGGGAGCCGCCTATGACCACGCCGCTCGCGGACAAGATCCGGGCGATCATCCTGGCGACGGGGCCGATCAGCGTCACCGACTATTTCGCCCTCTGCCTGGCCGATCCCGAACACGGGTATTACCGGACGCGCGAACCCTTCGGACAGAACGGCGATTTCATCACCGCGCCGGAAATCAGCCAGCTCTTTGGCGAACTGATCGGCATGTTCCTGTTCGAGGCCTGGCGCCGGCACGGGCAGCCGGAAACGGTGGCCATCGCCGAGATCGGTCCCGGCCGCGGCACGATGATGGCGGATATTCTGCGCGTCCTCTCGCGCCTGTCGCCGGACCTCTATGAGAAGGCCAGCGTGCATCTGGTGGAGACCAGCGAGCGGCTGCAGAAGGTCCAGAGCCAGACCCTCGTCGCCCACAAGTTCAAGATCGCCTGGCACGACAGCTTCGAGGAGATCCCCGACGGCTTCCTGCTGCTGGTTGCGAACGAACTGTTCGACGCCATTCCGATCCGCCAGTTCGTGAAGACCGAACAGGGATTCCGCGAGCGCATGGTCGGCCTCGATGCTGACGACAACCTCTGCTTTACCGCAGGGGTCGCCACCATCGACCCGGATCTTCTGCCGCCCGGAGACAGGCTGCCGCTCGGCACCATCTTCGAAGTGGCCCCGGCCCGCGATGCCGTCATGGCCGCGATTTCCGCACGGTTGAAGCGGACGGACGGCTCCGCCCTCATCATCGACTACGGCCATATGGCGACCAATTACGGCGACACGCTGCAGGCCGTGCGGGCCCATCAGTTCGATCCGCTGCTCGCCCATCCGGGCGAAGCCGACATCACCAGCCACGTCGATTTCGAACAGCTCGCCCGCCGCGCGGTGGCGGAAGGTCTTCGCATCAACGGCCTGACCTATCAGGGCGACTTCCTGCTCGCTCTGGGCATCCGCGAGCGTGCCGAGGCGCTCGCGCGCGGCAAGGACCTTATCGTGCAGGAAGGCGTGCGCCAGGATGCCGAGCGGCTTTCCGGCTCCGGCGAAGGCAAGATGGGCGAGCTCTTCAAGGTCCTCGCCGTCAGCCACCCGGCCGTGGCCCTGGTGCCGTTCCAAGCCTGAGCGGACGGCACCCGTTTCCACCACGTCGCGACCGGGCATCGGTACGCCATCGACGACACTGTCTGCCGCCTGCACGATTGACAGGGCGCGCGGCAAAGGGTCAACATCCCGCGCACATCAGAGGCGAGCCACTCCCGGCATCGCCCGCTTTCCGACAAACGCTGACATGAAAAGGGGCGAAAGACCAATGCAGGACGACGCCTTGCCCGCCCCGCTCCAGAGCCCGCTGCTCGCCGCCGCATCACCGGCCATCGCCCACGGATTCTTCACCCGCAAGGGCGGCGTGTCGCAGGGAATCTACGAAGGGCTGAACGTCGGTCTCGGCTCGAGCGACGAGCGCACCCATGTCGAGGAGAACCGCAGCCGCGTCGCCGCCTGGTTCGGCCAGCCCGTCGCAAGGCTCGCTACGGTCCATCAGGTCCACTCTCCGGATGTCGTCACCATCGGGGGCGACTATGACGGCACGCGGTCGCAGGCGGATGCCCTGGTCACGGCGACCCCTGGCATCGTGCTCGGCGTCCTCTCGGCCGATTGCGGCCCGATCCTCTTTGCCGATCCGCAGGCCGGCGTCGTCGGCGCGGCGCATGCCGGCTGGAAGGGCGCGCTGACGGGCGTGCTGGAAAACACCATCGCCGCCATGGTCGCGCTGGGCGCCACGCGCGAGACCATCATCGCCTGCCTCGGCCCCTCCATCGGCCCCGACAATTACGAGGTCGGACCGGAATTCGTCGCGCGCTTTCTCGCGCACGATGCCGGATACGCCCGCTTCTTCACGCCGTCGCCACGCGCGGATCACGCGATGTTCGACCTTCCCGGCCTCACCGTCGCCCGCCTTATCGCGGCCGGCGTGAAGGCCGAAAAGCTCGGCCTCTGCACCTACGAGGACGAGGCGCGCTTCTTTTCCTATCGCCGGACGACCCATCGCGGCGAGCCCGATTACGGCCGGCAGATTTCCGCCATCAGCATCAGGGAGGCATGACATGGCCCTTCACTTCACCCAGGACGAATACGCCGCACGCCTTGCCAGCCTCACGGCGAAGATGCGCGAGGACAAGCTCGATGCGCTGCTGCTCTTCGCCCAGGAGAGCATGTACTGGCTGACCGGCTACGACACGTTCGGCTACTGCTTCTTCCAGACGCTGGTGGTAAAATCCGACGGCTCGATGGTTCTGCTCACGCGGTCGGCCGACCTGCGCCAGGCCCGCCACACCTCCAACATCGAGCGCATCCAGGTCTGGGTCGACAGGGTCAATGCCGATCCGACGATGGATCTGAAGAACCTGCTCAGCGAACTCGACCTCCTCGGCGCCCGCATCGGCATCGAATACGACACGCACGGCATGACCGGCCGCATCGCCCGGCTGCTCGATCACCAGATGGCGAGCTTCGGCCAGATCGTCGATGCCTCCATGCTGGTCGGCCGGCTGCGGCTCATCAAGAGCCCGGCGGAGATCGCCCATGTCGAGAAAGCCGCAAGCCTTGCCGACGACGCACTGGATGCCGCCCTGCCGCTGATCGGCCCCGGCGGCGACGAGGCGGCGATCCTCGCAGCCATGCAGGGGGCTGTGTTTGCAGGCGGCGGCGACTATCCGGCCAACGAGTTCATCATCGGCTCCGGCGCGGACGCCCTCCTCTGCCGCTACAAGGCCGGCCGCCGCAAGCTGGATGCGCAGGATCAGCTGACGCTCGAATGGGCCGGCGTCAGCGCGCATTACCATGCCGCCATGATGCGCACGATCGTGGTCGGCGAGGTGACCAACCGCCACCGCGAGCTCTACAGCGCCTGCCGCGAAACCATACAGGCCATCGAGATGGTCCTGCGGCCGGGCAACACCTTCGGCACCGTGTTCGATGTGCATGCGAAGATCATGGACGAACGCGGCCTTGCCAAGCACCGGCTGAATGCCTGCGGCTATTCGCTCGGCGCCCGCTTCTCGCCCTCCTGGATGGAGCACCAGATGTTCCACGCCGGCAATCCGCAGGAGATCCTGCCCAATATGTCGCTCTTCGTGCACATGATCATCATGGACAGCGACAGCGGCACGGCGATGACGCTCGGGCAGACCTACCTGACGACGGACGGCGCGCCACGCGCTCTGTCGCGCTACGGTCTCGACGTCATCGACCTCTGAGCTCCCGCCGGCCGATAGAGCGGGATCGAGCCCTCGCCAGTCCCAAAAAGGGTAAGCCGGATCAATACGGCTTCTTAGGATTATCGCCGTAGACTGGTTTCCGGATGTCAGGACCGGCGGGATAGGCCCGTCGGATGGCGTCCCAGTGTGCCAGCGTATCGGCGGATCATACTCCAGCGGTCTCGACGTCTCTTACGAGGCGCGCCGGGTGCGGGAGACGGGCGACATGCGCTGCATCTGTCCAGGACGGAGGTCGACCGTGCGCACCCTCTTCGCAACGACGACGAACATCGCGCGCCTTCGCGCCGCGACGCCGCTCCTGGCCATCCCCCTCCTTCTCGCACTGTCGTCCTGCAACAGCATCGATGCGCTGACGCCGCCGGAAAATGTCGGCGACGGGAGCTATCAGTCTTCCCCGGTCAATCAGGCCGATCTCGACACCATGCAGTCGCAGCAGCCGGTCGTGAACAGCGCGCCCCCGAGTGCCGTGGCCGTCCACGAGATGCGGGTGCAGCGATCGGCCAGCCTCTCCGACCCATACGGCGCCGATCAGGCCACACCGCGCGCCGACCAGCCCGATATCACCGGCACGGCCTATGCACGCGGCGACGAGAGCTACCGGAACCCGGCCGGCTCCTTCGAGGCGCAGGCCCAGGCGCTCGCCAGCAACCCGCCGCCGCAGATCGCGTCGTCGGAGAGCGCGGTCGGCTTCCCCGCGACCGGCAACGAGGTGAGCGAGACCGAAGCCGCCGCCCGGACGCAAACCGCAGACCCGCCGCAGGCCGAACCGGCAGAGGCTGCACAGAACGATGTGCCCGCCGAGGCAAGCAGCGCGCCGGAAGAACAGGCCGCCATCGCGCCCGCCGCCAAGGCCGGCCCTGCCGGCAGCATCCGCTTCCTCCCCATCATGGGCGCACCCGTCGAGGCCATCCGTCCCCTCTCCGAGCAGCTCGGCGCGGACGCCCGCTCCCACGGCCTCACCATCAAGACGGCAGCGGATGGCGGAAGCCAGCATATCCTGAAGGGCTACTTCTCGGCGTTCAAGGACGGCCGCAAGACCACCATCGTCTATGTCTGGGACGTGCTCGACCAGGCCGGCAACCGCCTGCACCGCATCCAGGGGCAGGACAGCGTCGACACCAAGGGCGCCGATCTCTGGTCGGGCGTTCCGCCGCAGACCATGCGCGACATCGCCACCAAGAGCGTCGGGCAGTACCTGACCTGGCGGGATGCCACGGCCGGTTGAGAACGGGCATGACCGTGTTTTCACGACCTCTAAAACGCCCGTTCCGGCAGCGTCTTCGAAATCTTTTTCGGATAAACCCTCTCCACACCGGCGTTCCTCTTGCATTCGGGGACAAGGCCGCTATGAAGCGCCCATCGGCATCGACGGGGGCACGCTCCCCGAGGCCGACGCGCATTGGGATGCGGGTTTACGGAATCTTGCGGATTACGGCAAACGGACCGTCCGGTTCGGGCCTATCCCGGACAGCACGACAGGCGGACCATCGATGAAGGTTTTCGCGGGCAATTCGAACCGGCTCCTCGCCGAAGCGATCTGCAACTATCTCAATCTTCCGCTCGGGCGGGCGACGGTCCGGCGTTTCGCCGATCAGGAAATCTTCGTCGAGATTCAGGAGAACGTGCGCGGCGAGGATGTCTTCCTCGTCCAGTCCACGTCCTTCCCGACGAACGACCACCTGATGGAACTGCTGATCATGATCGACGCCATGCGTCGCTCGTCGGCACGGCGCATCACCGCGGTTCTCCCCTACTTCGGCTATGCCCGTCAGGACCGCAAACCGGGTCCGCGCACACCGATCTCCGCCAAGCTCGTCGCCAACCTGATCACAGAGGCCGGTGCCGACCGCGTTCTGACGCTCGACCTGCACGCCGGCCAGATCCAGGGCTTCTTCGATATCCCGACGGACAACCTCTATTCCGTGCCGATCCTGACGCGCGACATCAAGGAACACTACGAACTGAGCAACGTCATGGTCGTCTCGCCCGACGTCGGCGGCGTGGTGCGCGCCCGGTCGCTCGCCAAGCGGCTGGACTGTCAGCTGGCTATCGTCGACAAGCGCCGCGAACGCGCCGGCGAGTCCGAAGTCATGAACGTCATCGGCGACGTCACCGGCAAGGATTGCCTGCTGATCGACGACATCGTCGACAGCGGCGGCACGCTGTGCAACGCGGCGGAAGCCCTGCTCAAGAACGGCGCGACCAGCGTCACCGCCTATATCACCCACGGCGTCCTCTCCGGCGGCGCCGTCGCCCGCGTCACCTCGTCCAAGCTGAAGGAGCTCGTCATCACCGACAGCATCCAGCCGACGACGGCCGTGCAGTCCGCACACAATATCCGCGTGATCTCGACGGCCAACCTGATCGGCGAAGCGATCAACCGCACCAGCCAGGAAGAATCCGTTTCGAGCCTGTTCGACTGATCGGGAGCGGCCCGACGACGGCCGTGTGTCTCAACTGTTGATGACGATCATGCCGCCGATGAGCAGTGCGGCACCGATCGCGGTGCGCAGCGTCAGCGTTTCCCCGAGGAAGACGCTGGCTAGCAGCGGCACGAAGCAGAATGTCAGCGCCATAAACGAATAGGCGATCGTCAGCGGCACGCTCTTCAGCACGAAGATCCAGACGAGCGTTCCGATGCCGTAGACGGCAAGGGCTGCGATCATCAGCGGGTTCAGAAGAAGCGCGACGATGCCGCCCAAGCCGAACTCGCCCGTGGTGCGGCTCGACAGCTTGAACAGCACCTGCCCCATCGCAATCATCAGCGGCGTGCCGGTGAGGCCCAGCCACAAAGCCGGGCTGTAATTGCCCCCCATCATGCCGCTGCAGCCTCGACGCCGCCCGCGTCAGTCCCTGCCCGTTCCACCGTCTCGCAATAGAAGATATCGCGGCCGATATCCTCGCACACATGGATCGCGGGAACCGGGTGGACGGCGCGCAGGAAGGAGTGCGTGTAGGGGAAGAAGTTGAAATGCGGGTTGAAGCTGTAGCGATACTCCCGCTCGCGCGGCACGACGATGATCAGCCGGCGGCGCGCGATCCGGCGCAGCTCGGCAATGGCTTTGCGGTAGTCGAGCACGTGCTCGATCACATGCGTGCAGACGACCGTATCGAACGCGCCATCCGCAAATGGCAGATCCTCGATCCGCGCGGCGACATATTCGACGCCGGGAAGACTTGCGGCATCCTCGACCACGAAATCGACGCCGGTCACGCGGCGCAGGCCAGGCTGTGCCACCTGGATATGCTTCAGAAGCGCGCCCGTTCCACAGCCGACATCGCAGACGCTCTCGCCCAGGATCGCGCCGGCGATGCGGCGGATGCAGGCGGCCGAATTGTCGGTCCCCTCATGCACGCGGGGATGTTTGCGGTAGAGGTCCTCATACTCCGCCTCCGACAGAAACGGCGCACGGGCCCGAAACCGGGCGAGGTGGACGATGTGCTCGCCCCAGATCAGCTTGGCGGCCGCCCGGAACAGGCTGGAATCCCGCACCACAGGCGGCAGCAGGTCCTCCAGCACGAAGCGGATGCGGTTGGTGGTCTCGCGGTTCATCGTTCGGTCTCCGGGATCACGCCGCCGCGCTGCGCGCATCGCCGGTCTCACCCTGCACGGGTTCGGCCGGGACAGGCATGGACACGGACAGGAAGGGGCTGGACGGCAGGGCCATGTAGTGCAGCCGCAGTTGCTCGGCGCGGGCACGGGCAAGCGAATCGAGGATCAGCCCTGCGGTGAACATCATGAAGGAGATCATCATCAGCGCGACCGAGAGGACCCAGGTCGGCATGCGCCGCACGAGCCCGGTCTCGAAATATTCGACCAGGACCGGTGCCATGAAGATCAGGCTCGCGGCCATGAAGGCCATGCTGATGGCGCCGAAGAAGGTGAAGGGCCGCGTCTCCTTCATCAGCATCGCGAACATCCAGAGAATCCGCCCGCCATCGCGAAAGGTGGAAAGCTTGGAATGCGACCCTTCCGGCCGGCGGCCATAGTCGAGCGGCATCTCGCACACCGGCAGCTTCAGCCGCGAGGCATGCACTGACATCTCCGTCTCGATCTCGAACCCGCCGGACACGGCCGGAAAGCTCTTGGCGAAGCGCCGGGAGAACACGCGGTACCCCGAAAAGATGTCGGTGAAATCATTGCCGAACAGCGTCCGGTAAAGCCGGTTGAACAGCCGGTTGCCGAAGGCGTGCCCCTGCCGGCCGGCATCCGCCTTCACCCCCCGTCGCGTGCCCACCACCATGTCGGCGCGCTCGGCGATCAGCGTGGCGATCAGCGCGGGCGCGTCGGCCGCCGAATAGGTGCCATCCCCATCCGCCATCACATAGACATCGGCATCGACGTCGGAGAACATGCGGCGCACGACATGGCCCTTGCCCTGCCGCGTCTCCCGCGTGACGAGCGCGCCCGCAAGCGTCGCCCGCAGCGCCGTTTCGTCGGTCGAGTTGTTGTCGTAGACATGGATGCGGGCAAGCGGCAGCGCCGTGCGGAACGCATGAACGACCGACACGATCGTCGCCGCTTCGTTGTAGCAGGGGAGAAGGACGGCGATCCTGAGATCTGGCGGAAGCATCTGCATCGGTATCATCCGTGGCGGTCGCACGACAATGACCGGGAAATCTTAAGGTCGCGTTGACGATGTTGCTCGCTTACCGACCAAGGGCCGCGCGCTGCAGCCACCGTGTTCGACAAAGGCTTTTTTCACCTTCCCCTTCTAAGGTTCCAGACAGCCGGGCGCCCCGGACGACGATTGCGAGGCCTCCTGCCGTGACCCTTTTCCAACCCGCCTCAAGCAACGTCGAACCCGCAGCACACGCATCGCCCAAGACGAAACGGGCGTGGACGCATGCGCCATGGGTCTTGGTCCTCCTCGCCATTTTCATCATCGCCACGGCCTCCGTCATCGCCGGGCTCAGGGCCACGGATTATGTCGGCGCGGACAATGACGACGCCATGCGTCTCGTCGAGGTCAGGGATTTCCTTGCCGGGCAAGGCTGGTTCGACATGATGCAATACCGCCTCGGGCTCGATGGCGGCACGCTGATGCACTGGTCACGCCTCGTGGATCTGCCGATCGCCGGGCTGATCGCCCTCTTCGGCCTGTTCCTTCCGCCGGGGCCGAGCGAGGCCGCCGCACTCTTCCTCTGGCCGATCCTGCTGATCGTCCCTGTCGTCATCGGCGTGGCACGCGCCTGCTGGAACATCGGCCGACGCCAGACCATGATTATCGGTCTCGTTCTCATCGTCCTGTCGCTCATCAGCAATATCCGCTTCCAGCCGGGAAATATCGACCACCACAACGTCCAGCTGGCCCTGATCGCCCTGCTCGTGGCCGGGCTCACCGACCGTCTCGGCCGGTGGAAAGGGCATGTCCTCGCCGGCATCATGGCCGGTCTTGCCGTCGCGGTCGGCGTGGAGACCACACCGCTGGTGGCCATGGCCGGCATCGTCGTCGCGCTCCGCTGGGCCTGGCATGGCGCGCCGATGGATGGGGCCGCCAGAGCCTTCGGCCTGTCGCTCGCCGCAACGGTCGCGGCCGCTTTTCTCGTCACCACGCCGCCACGCCTTTATGCGATGGTCACCTGCGACAACCTCTCGCTCGGCTTCTTCGCCATCGCGACCGCAGGCGGCCTGGCACTCGCTCTCTCCGCTCACATCGCAAGTCGCCGCTCACGGATCGCGCGCCTCCTCGCGCTTGCGGCGTCAGGCGCGGCCGTTGCCGCCGTCACGCTGTCGGTCGCGCCGCAATGCCTGCAGAACCCGCTCGCCTCTCTCGATCCGCTTTTGAAAACCCTGTGGCTGGAGCGCGTGCAGGAAGCGCAGTCGATCGTGCAGATGGTGCAGACCATGCCGTCCTATGTCGGCTTCGGCTTTGCGGCCGGCACCATCGCCATCATCGTCTGCCTCGCCCGCATCTGGCGAAACGACCGGCGGGAACTCCACCTCGTCTTTCTCGCGCTCTGCCTTCCGACCCTCGCCATCAGCATGCTGCAGGTCCGCGGCACGACGTTCCTGAATTTCCTGTCGATCTTCCCCCTGTCGCTTGCGGTTTCCGACCTGCGCAGCCGCGCGCACCGCGAACCGAAGACGATCGGCGCGGAGCTCGCCTTTGCCGGGCTGATGCTGATCTCGATTCCAAGCGTCTGGGCCATCGCTTCCGCCGCCGTGGCCAAGGTCGCGAATACGGACGACACGGTCATGGCGGGAATCGAGCCGAGCGCCTGCGTCGCCCGCGATGCGATCGCGCCGCTGGCCGACGAGCCGATCGGCGTCGTCGCGGCACCCTCCAACCTCGGGGCGTCCATTCTGCGCTTCACGCATCACCGCGTGCTCGCAGCACCCTACCATCGCAACCCGGCCGGCATGCTGGCGGAACTGAACATCGGCCTTGCCGGGGCGGAGGCCGCAAAGAATCTTCTGAAACGCGATGGCGTGACGCTGCTCGCCTTCTGCGCCGAGGACGGCCAGACGAGCCTGATCGCGGAGCGTGCGCCCGACGGGCTCTACGCGGCCCTCGGCAGGGGCATCGTTCCCGCCTATCTCCAGCCCATCGCAACGCCGGAACAGGCCGCGCTGAAGATCTTTCGCGTCCTCCCCTGAGCACCCGTCCGGTCAGGTGCGGGCGGGGACGGCACAGGCCTCGCCACCCGAGTACAGACGCGAGCGCGTGAGGAAGCGTTTCTCGCGACCATTGTCGAGCGAGAACATGCCCCCGCGACCGGGTACGACGTCGATGATCAGCTGCGTGTGCTTCCAGACCTCGAACTGGCTGCCGCTGATATAGACCGGCACGCCGCCGATCTCGCCGAGGCACACGTCATGATCGCCGACGATATAGTCGTCCGCCGGATAGCACATGGGCGAGGAGCCGTCGCAGCAGCCGCCGGACTGATGGAACAGAATGTCGGGATGGTCGAGGCGGATCTCCTCGATGAAGGCAAGTGCCGCGTCCGTCGCCAGAACCCGCTTCTGCCCGTCCGGCATGTCGCCGACGATAACGCCCTGCATGTGGATGCCGCCCTTTATGAGGAATTCCTAAATTTAGCGAGTGACCGACCGTTCATCATTGTGTCATACTTGCGACCAGGATTTGGGAGGATCACATCATGTCATATCGCACGGAGTGCTATCTGAGCTGCACGAGCCTGTCGCTTCTGCTCTGGTGCGCGCTGGCGCTGATCGTCCAACACGGCTGAGCGAAACCGCTCGTGCCCATCTCCCGGCAAGCCGGGAGATGGCGTTTTCCGATCCCGCGATCCGCAGCTCAGAAGAAGCCGAGCGCCTTCGGGCTGTAGCTGACCAGCATGTTCTTGGTCTGCTGGTAGTGGTCGAGCATCATCTTGTGCGTCTCGCGCCCGATACCGGACTGCTTGTAGCCGCCGAAGGCCGCGTGCGCGGGATAGGCATGGTAGCAATTGGTCCAGACGCGACCGGCCTGGATATTGCGACCGAAGTTGTAGCAACGGTTCGCATCCCGGCTCCATACGCCCGAGCCGAGGCCGTAGAGCGTGTCGTTGGCGATCTCGAGCGCTTCCGCATCGTCCTTGAAAGTGGTGACCGAGACCACGGGGCCGAAGATTTCCTCCTGGAACACCCGCATCTTGTTGTGGCCCTTGAACACGGTCGGCTTGACGTAGAAACCGCCGGCCAGTTCGCCCTCCAGCGTGTTGCGCTCGCCGCCGATCAGCACCTCGGCGCCTTCCTGGCGGCCGATGTCCATGTAGGACAGGATCTTTTCCAGCTGCTCGTTGGAGGCCTGCGCGCCGATCATGGTCGACATATCGAGCGGGTTGCCCTGCTTGATGGCAGCCACGCGTTTCAGCGCCTTTTCCATGAAGCGGTCGTAGATCTTCTCGTGGACCAGCGCACGGCTCGGGCAGGTGCAGACCTCGCCCTGGTTGAGCGCGAACATGGCGAAACCTTCGAGCGCCTTGTCGAGATAGTCGTCGTCCTCGCGCATCACGTCTTCGAAGAAGATGTTGGGCGACTTTCCGCCCAGTTCGAGCGTGACGGGAATGAGGTTCTGGCTGGCATATTGCATGATCAGCCGGCCGGTCGAGGTCTCACCGGTAAAGGCCACCTTGTTGATGCGCGGATTCGTCGCCAGCGGCTTGCCGGCTTCGAGACCGAAGCCGTTGACGATGTTGAGCACGCCCGGCGGCAGCAGGTCGGCGATCAGCTCGGCCCAGACGAGGATGGAGGCCGGCGTCTGCTCGGCTGGCTTGAGGATGACGCAGTTGCCGGCAGCCAGCGCCGGTGCCAGCTTCCAGGCCGCCATCAGAATGGGGAAGTTCCACGGAATGATCTGCGCAACCACGCCAAGCGGCTCGTGGAAATGATAGGCGACCGTATCATGGTCGATCTCGCCGATCGTGCCTTCCTGGGCGCGGACGCAGGAGGCGAAATAGCGGAAATGGTCGATGGCGAGCGGCATGTCGGCCGCCATGGTCTCGCGCAGCGGCTTGCCGTTGTCCCAGGTTTCGGCCTTCGCCAGAAGCTCGATATTGTCTTCCATGCGCTGCGCGATCTTCATCAAGATATTGGCGCGCTCGGTGGTCGAGGTCCGGCCCCATTTGTCCTTTGCGGCATGGGCGGCATCCAACGCCAGTTCCACATCGGCCGCTTCCGAGCGGGCGATCTGGCAGAGCACGCCGCCGGTGATCGGCGTCGTGTTGTCGAATGTGCGGCCGCTCGCGGCATCGCGCCACGCGCCCCCGATGAAGTTGCCGTATTTCTGCTTGAACGGGTTCTCAACGATCTTCTGGTGCAGCATGTGGGTCTCCTCCAAGGGACAGCTACCTCTGTCTGCGGAGACCCTGCGCCGGAACATCCCGCGGCAAAAGAGGGGCAAGGCCGATCGTCCGTGCGACTGTCTCACATCTGCGACACGCGTGCGCCGCAACCCGTGCTGCAGTGCGCAAACAGCGATCTCTCAATCGAGGGAGAGCTTCTTCATCTTGCGATAGAGCGTCGCGCGGCTGATCCCGAGGCATTCGGCGGCCGCCGACACGTTGCCGCCAGCGCGCGACAGCACCCGGCGCAACGCCGCGCGTTCCGCATCGTCGAGATCGTCGTGCTCGCCCGCCGGACGATCGTGCAGGAGATCGGAGGCGGGAATGCCGGCGGCGATCCTGACATCGTCGATCCCGAGCGTCAGACGGGCCGCGCGCGTCGCGCCGAGCACGAGATCGTCGCGATCGATGGCGAGCAGCGCCGGGCTCGCCTTGCCCTCCGCCGGCACCAGAAGCACGCGATGGCCGCGAAAGGCGCGGTGAAAGAGGTTCGATTCGATCCGTGCTGCGGCATCGCGCACGGCTTGCGAGAGAATGGTCATCGCCATCTCCCCGGCATCCTCGCGGCAGGTGGAGATATCGATCGCCGCCGTCACGCGGCCGCGATGGTCGCGGATCGGCGCGGTGGCGCAGGAAAGGCCGGTGTTGCGGCTAAGAAAGTGCTGGTCGCGGTAGATGACGATCGGACGCTCGTCGGCGATCGCCGTGCCGATGCCGTTGGTGCCGACGCTTGCCTCGCTCCACAGCGTGCCGGACCAGAGGCCGATGCCGCGAAAATCGTCGTCGTCGCCGGCCGCACCCCGCCGCTCCAGCGCCACACCGTTTCCGTCCGTCAGCAGCAGGCAGCAACCTGCCTTCCCGACGGTGGCAAACAGCCGGTCGATCTCGCCGCGCGCCTCTTCGAGCAGAGCGCCGCTCTCCTCGCGTGCGGCGCGGAACGCCCGCTCGTCGAGGCGCAGCGGCGACCGCGCTTCCTCCGGCGAAAGCCCGTGCACGGTCATGCATCGCCGCCAAGAGGCGGCAACGGGCGAACTGGCTGCCGCCGACGCATGATGCGCCACGGCCTGAACGTGATCCGAATGGTTCATCCGCTCTCCTCCCCGAAAGCTGACGGTAACGGTACTATAACGGGATTTCGCGAAAGGTCCATGCCGCCGCCCCGAGCACCCTCGCCACGGCGGGACGGGCGAAGCCGGGGGAAAATCGCGCGGAGATGTGTTCTCGGGACGTCCAACTTGCTACAGCGAAAGGACATCATGCCCGCAGGGGCTCACTCCCTCCTATCCTTTCCGGCGGACGATCATGCTGCGCGATCTTTCCTTCCAGAGCCTGTTCATGGGGCTTCTCACGGCCTTTGTCGGCTTTGCCAGTTCCTTCGCCGTCATCCTTCACGGCTTATCGGCGGTGGGCGCGACAGAAGCCGAAGCGGCGTCCGGGCTGATGGCCCTGTCGGTCTCGATGGGCATTCTCGCGATCCTGTTGAGCGTGTGGACCCGCCTGCCCATCAGCATCGCCTGGTCGACGCCGGGTGCGGCCCTGATCGCCAGTTCCGGCGCGATTGCCGGCGGGTTTCCGGCCGCCGCGGGCGGCTTCGCCCTTTGCGGCGTCATGATCGTGATTGCCGGTCTCTGGCGCCCGCTCGGCCGGCTCGTCGCCAGAATTCCCGCGCCGCTCGCCAATGCCATGCTGGCAGGCGTCCTCCTCTCGCTCTGCTTCGCGCCGGTGAAGGCGGTGGGCGCCGATCCCGCACTCGGCCTGCCCATCGTGCTCGCCTGGGCGATCGCCGGAACCTTCAACCGGCTTCTGGCGGTGCCGGCCGCCCTGCTCGCCTTCACCCTCGTCATCCTCTTCGGCATCGACATTCCCCCGGGCACGATGGACCGCGTCGTCGCAACGCTCGTCCCGCAGCCCGTCTTCGTCATGCCGGTCTTCACGCTCGCAGGGCTCGTATCGATCGCCTTGCCCCTGTTCGTCGTCACCATGGCGTCGCAGAACATTCCGGGCATCGCGGTTCTCAAAGTCCATGGCTACGCGCCCGAACCGGGCCCGCTCTTTGCCGGCACCGGCATCTTCTCGCTCTTCGCCGTCCCCTTCGGCGGCCATGCCGTCAACCTCGCGGCCATCACGGCGGCCATGTGCGCCGGACCGGATTCGCACGCGGACCCCGCGCGGCGCTACTGGTCGGCGATCATCGCCGGAATCTTCTACATCGTCTTCGGGCTTCTCGCGGCCACCGTGACGCTGCTCGTCGGCCTCGCGCCGCCGGTCCTCATCCAGGCGGTGGCGGGCCTCGCGCTGATCGGCGCCTTCGCCGCTTCGGCCTCGGCCGCCTTCAAGGACGCGGAAAGCCGCGACGGTGCGGCCATCACCTTCCTCGTCACGGCCTCCGGCGTCAGCTTCGCCGGCATCTCCGGCGCCTTCTGGGGCATCGTGGCGGGCGGCCTCATGCTGTTCCTCGCCCATGTCAGGTCCGGACGCGGCACGTCTTCGCGCCCCAACTGAGATTTCAAGCAGCCGTCGCTTGCGGAGGAGCGCTGATCCCGGCCTCCAGCGTCAGCGCGTTCTCGACGGCCGTCATCACAGCGGTCTTGATGTCGGACAGCGGCTGCGGCTTGCCGAAGAGATAGCCTTGAACCTGCAGGCACCCTTCGCCGCGCAGAAAGGTCATGTGCTCCTCGGTCTCCACGCCTTCGGCCAGAACGGGGATATCGAGACTGCGGGCCAGGATGATGGTCGAGCGCACGATCGCCTCGGCCGGCCGGCTGCGGCCGATGCCATCGACGAAACTGCGATCGATCTTGATCTTGTCGAACGGAAAGTTCTGCAGCGTCGAGAGGGAGGAATAGCCTGTGCCGTAGTCGTCCATGGCGATCTTCACGCCCATGGCCTTCAGCTGGCGGATGATGTGCAGGGCGTGCTGCTGGTCGCCGATGATGCCGGATTCCGTGATCTCGAGTTCGAGCCGCTCTGCAGGAAGCCCTGTCTGGAGCAGGATGTCGCGCACGCGGTGCGGCAGGGCGACATCGGCCAGCTGGGCCGGCGCGACGTTGACGGCGATGCGCACCGGCTGCGCCCACGACGACGCCTCCCGGCAGGCGGTCTCCAGCACCCAGTCGCCGAGCCTCTGGATGAAGCCCGTCCGCTCGGCCAGCGGAATGAACTCGACCGGCGACACCATGCCCCGCGTCGGGTGACGCCAGCGCAGGAGCACCTCGTAACCGATGATATCGCGGCTCAGCGTATCGTTCTGCGGCTGGTAGAACAGTTCGAGCTCGCCGCGATCGATGGAGTGGTGCAGGTCGATCGAGAGAAGACTGCGCTCGCGCGTCGCCGCATCCATGCTCGGCTTGTAGAACCGCACCGCGCTCGCCCCGTTGACCTTGGCCCGGTGCATGGCGAGATCCGCCTGCGCCACGAGATCGATGGCCGTCTGGGCCGAACCGGGAAAAAGCGAGATGCCGGAACTCGCCGTCACCCGGAACGCCCGCCCTTCGAGATCCATCGGCAGGTTGACGGCGCTCAGGATCCGCTCGGCGAACTCCTTCGCATCGGCCTTCACGAAGAACCGGTCCCGGACGGCCACGAATTCGTCGCCGCCGACCCGCGCGAGAAACTCGCCCGGCTGCAGGATGGCGGACACCTGCTCGGCGATCGCCCGCAACACGCGGTCGCCGACGGCCTGTCCATGGGCGTCGTTCACGTCCTTGAACCGGTTGATGCCGATGGCCACCAGTGCCAGGCGCTCGGTATCGTCCCGCGGCTGCCGCATCGCTTCGCCGACATGCTCGTGAAGCGCCTCCCGGTTCGGCAGACCCGTCAAGGCGTCGTGCAGCGAGAGATGGCGGTAGCGTTCCGCGGCCATCTGGTTGGAGTTCAGGTCGATGACATAGGCGGAGGCGCCGAGCGCCATCATGATGGTCATGATCAGGAGGACCATTGCGGCCAGAACGCTCTCCGCCACGCCCATCGGCGGGATCGAGATCGTGGGATCCGGTAGAACCGTCATGCCGGCCATGGCCGTGAAATGCAGCGAGAGGATCGCGAGGATGAGGCCGGCGGCACCGCCATATTTGCAGAAACGGGTGACCGGCCGTGCGATGCGATTGGTGGCGACGGCCCCGAAGCCGACGGCCAGCAGAACGGCCGTCATCGTCAGCACCGTGTCCCAGATCTTGATACCCCCAACGAGCAGCGCCGACATCCCGACATAGTGCATGCAGACGATACCCAATCCGACGATACCGCCGCCGACCTCGATGGTGGCACCGGTCTGCCGGCCGGCGGTGACGGCGAAGCCGAACAGCGTGAAGCCGACCGCGATGGCCAGCGACCACAGTGTCATGAGCGGGTCATAGGCGTAATCGAGCGGCATCCGGTAGCTGAGCATCGCGATGAAATGCGTCGACCAGATGGTCGAACCGCCGATGCAACCCGACAGGAACAGCCAGTTCAGCTTCTGGACGCCCTGCGTCCGCCGCACGCGGGCGTAGAGCCGCATGGTGAGGACGGAGCCGAGGACGCAGACCACAAGCGCTGCAATCAGCAGAGGATATGCATGGTCGATCGTCATGCAGGAAAGAAATGTCAGCATGAAACACCTATGAGAGACGGTGCATTCTGGCACGGGCCTTTCCTGCGCGCGATTAATGCCCCGGCGCGTTCTCCCGAAACGGTTAGCGATCTCTGAATGGCTGCGGCGTGCCAAGCATTGCAATTCCGGGCATTCTCCGTTATGGACGCGCGTCCGCGCAGACACCCTTGGAGGCAAACGCGGATGAGGCCTTAAAACCTCAATTCGCACGGCCCTTGCGCCCTGCGAATGCTTCACAACAAGAAAGGTACTGCCATGAGCAACGCAACGTACGAGCTCAAGGCCGAAACGCGCGAACGGGTTGGTAAGGGGTCCTCCCGTGAACTTCGCCGCAACGGTCTTATTCCTGCTGTCATCTACGGTGACAAGCAGACGCCGATTTCCATCGCCCTCTCCACGAAGGAAGTCACGCAGCGCATTCATGCCGGCGGTTTCATGACCACGGTTGCCACGATCGACGTCAACGGCGAGAAGATCCAGGTCCTCCCGAAGGACTACCAGCTCGATCCGGTGCGCGATTTCACCATGCATGTCGACTTCCTGCGCGTGTCGAAGAACAGCGTCGTCACCGTCGAAGTGCCGGTTCACTTCGAAAACGAAGACAAGTCCGCTGCCATCAAGAACGGCGGCGTTCTGAACGTCGTTCGTCACACGATCGAACTGGTCGTTCCCGCGAACGCGATCCCGGAAGCCATCACCGTTGACCTCAGCGGCCTGTCCAAGGTCGGCGACGGCATCCACATCTCGGACATCACGCTGCCCGAGAACGCGACGCTGACGATCACCGACCGTGACTTCACGGTTGCGACGATCGCCGCTCCGGACGTCCTGACGGCCGAAGAAGAAGAAGGTACACCGGCTGGCGAAGCTGCCGGTGACGCCGACAGCGAAGGTAACGCCGAGTAAGCCTTAACGTCAGTTAAGCTTACACGCACCCTTGCCGCATCGAATGGCCCGTCTGCACCCCGCAGGCGGGCCATTCTGCATTCCGCCCAGACGCCTTCGCTTCAATAACATTTAATGCTTTTATGATCATGTTGCCCCGGGTCGTGCGGCGTGCTCCATCACGTGGCACTGTGCAGGGAACAGGCGATGGCACGGGCGTTTTTCGAGGCGAGACAATGATGCATTCTGTGGAACATCGCTTCGTCGCGATCGTCTGCGGCGCCATGCTGGTCTTCGTCGCCCCGCTGATCGTCCTCTTCCTGTATCTCTCCTCCGGCCGCATCGAGCGCGAGCATCTTGCCAATGCCGAGGTCATGCTGGATGCCGGGGCGAAAGCTCTGGCCAAACCGCTCTGGGACTTCGACACGGAGGCCATGAACCAGATCGCGCGTGCGCTCGCCGCCGACGGGAACATCGCCTTCGTAAAGGTCACCGGCACGTCGGCCGGCCTCCAGGCCGCCTATCCCGTCATGGACAACGAAACGGCGGGACAACATGCGATCCTCTCGCGTGACATCGTCTATTATGCGCCGACAGGCCGGAAGTCCGTCGGCACGGTCGAGCTGCATGTGCGGACCGGCGGCCTCCTCAGCCGTTTCGGCAATGACGAGCTCGTCATCTTCTCCATTCTCATCGTCGCCATCGCGGTGGTGTTCATCGCCGCCATCATCGGCAACCGCATCACCGTCATCCGCCCGCTCCTGCGCCTCACCGCCGCCATCGAGATGAGCCGGCTGTTCGGGTCGCGCCAGCGGGTCGAGTGGGAATCGGACGACGAGATGGGCGCGCTGGTGCTCAAGTTCAACGAGATGCAGAGCCGTCTGGAGAACGAGCAGAACGCCCTTCGCCGTGCCCATGCCCGCTCCACCGAGATCTACAACCTGACCCCGGCCATGCTGTTCTCGATCGATCTGGAAGACCGGATCGTCGCGGTCAGCAATTTCTGGCTGAGCAAGACCGGATATGCGCGGGAAGCCGTCATCGACCGCCTGTTCTCGGACTTCATCGAACCCTCGGCCCATGAATCCTATCACGAACGCCGCATCGCCGCCGGCCTCCAGAACACCTGCGAGGTCACCGTTCCCTTCGTGAAGGCGAACGGCGAGACGATGACCGTGCTGATCCAGGAGACCATGACGCTCGGGCACGGCCAGACGGAGGACGCCGCCCTTGCCGTCATGACGGATATCACGGCGCTGAAGCAGGCGGAGAACCGCAATCAGGTGCAGGCCATGACGGACCACCTGACCGGCCTTCTGAACCGTCAGGGCTTCGAGGCGGCGCTGGACGCAGGCATCCGCAAGGCCGACGAGCGATCGGGCGAGCTTGCCTGCGTCTTCATCGATCTCGATCGCTTCAAGTGGATCAACGACAATTTCGGCCATGCCGTCGGAGACGAGGTCCTGCGGCAGGTCGTCTCCCGCGTTCGCGCCAACCTGCGGCCGGAAGATACGATGTCGCGCATCGGCGGCGACGAGTTCGCCATCCTCATCAACGGCGAAAATGTGGAAACCCTGGCAAGCGATATCGGCGACAGCATCTGCGCGGGCCTTGCCGAACCGATCACGGTGCGCGGCACCGAGCTGTCGGTCAGCTGCAGCGTCGGGATCGCGCTCTACCCGATCCATGCCGAGAACGCCTCGGATCTTCTGCTGAAATCCGACATCGCCATGTATGCGCGCAAGCACGGTGGCAAGAACGGCAAGCAGATGTTCGACACATCCATGCTCGACGCTGCCCGCGAACGCCACGAGATCGCCCAGTATATCGAGACGGGTCTGCGCGAGGACTGGTTCGAAGCCTACCTCCAGCCGATCGTCGGCATGAGCGACGGCCGCATCGTCGGCTTCGAGGCGCTGATGCGTCTGAACCATCCGGAAAAAGGGATTCTTGCTCCGGCCCGCATCATCGGCATCGCGGAGGAAACCGGCACCATCGGCCGCATCGGCGAGCGCATTCTGGAAAAGGCGATCGGGCATCTGGCCGCCATCTCGCGCCTGGAAGGCACCGGCGAGACCTATCTCGCGGTCAACTTCTCCCCGATGCAGTTCGAGACCACCCTGCCCCACAAGCTGGCGGCGCTGCTCCTGAAGAACCACGTCGCGCCGAGCCGCATCGTGATCGAAATCACCGAAGCCGTGCTCATGCTCGACAGCCCGGATGTGCATGCGGTTCTGAAGCAGCTCGGCGAATTCGGCTGCCGCATCGCGCTCGACGATTTCGGCACCGGCTATTCCTCGCTCAGCTACCTCAACCGCTTCCCCGTCGACATCGTCAAGGTCGATCAATCCTTCACGCGGTCGCTGACGGCCGACGAAGTGGATGTCCGCCGCAAGAGCCGCATGCTCATCAAGGGCATCCGCACCATCTCCAACCAGATGGGTTACGACACGGTGGCCGAGGGCATCGAGACGCTCGAAGACTGGGAGCTTCTGAAGAAGCTCGGCATCGACTATGGCCAGGGCTACTTCTTCAGCAAGCCGATGCCCATCGGCGAGATGCTGAAAATGCTGGAGAGCCATTCGGAAGCCAAGGCGACCACGGGCTGAACAGAGACAGGCGCCCCCGCGCGGGCAGCAAGGAACGACGGCAGGCATGCAGCACAGGCGAACTTGGCAGACACGGGGAATGATAGCATCGGGCATGGCGCTTCTGGGCGTCCTTCTCCCGACCATACCCGCGCTTGCGCAGTCCCCCGAGACGCCGGAAACCCTCCAGACCCTCACGCTGCTGACGGAGGAATATCCCCCCTTCGCCTTCACGCAGGACGGCGAGATCACCGGCTCCTCGGTCGATCAGGTTCGCCGCATCATGGCGGAAGTCCATCCCGATTACACACTCGACATCGTCCCATGGGCCCGCGCGATCGCCACGGCGGAAACCGACCCCGCGACCTGCGTCTTTACGACGACACTGCTGCCGGAACGCATCCCGCGCTTCAAATGGGTGTCGCCCCTGAACATCGATACGCTCATGCTGGTCGGCCGCACCGGCGGCAAAGCCCTCCCCCGCTCCGTCGAGGCCGCCAAGGCCTTCACCGTCGCCGTGCACAAGGACGACCTGGGCGAGATCTTCGCGCGCAAGCAAGGGTTTCGGCATGTCGACACGGCCCCGAGCATCGACCTCTCCCTGAAGAAGCTTCTGGCCGGCCGCGTCGATCTCGTGCTGCTGACCCGCAAGACCTTCGACGACCTGCGCACACAGGGTGAGCCGCTCGACGCGATCCTCGACGTGGAAACGACCCGCTCGGGCATCGCATGCAACAAGGCCGTGCCCGACCGGCTGATCGCCGACATGCAGGCCGTGCTCGACCGGCTGATCGCGGACGGCACGCAGGCCGAGATGGAGCGCCGCTACGCCAATTCGGCGAAATAGGGCCCCTCCCGAGGCCTCCGCCGCGCGAACCGGCTTGACATAGACGGCCCTGCGGGGTGCAAGACATCGGCTGAACAGCATGCGCCGGCGAAAGCCGCCATGCACCCGAACCGGCGACCGACCCGAGACGAAACATGCTGATCTTTGCAGGACTGGGCAATCCGGGCCCGAAATATGCGGGAAACCGCCACAATATCGGCTTCATGGCCCTCGACGCGATCCATCGCCGTCACGCTTTCTCGCCTTGGTCGAAGAAGTTCAAGGCCGAGATCGCAGAAGGCGACCTCGCGGGCGAGCGCGTGCTGCTGTTGAAGCCGCAGACCTTCATGAACCTGTCAGGCAAATCCGTCGGCGAGGCCATGCGCTTCTACAAGGTTCCCGTCGGCAGCGTCGTCGCCATCTATGACGAACTGGATCTCGTGCCCGGCAAGGCCCGGCTGAAGACGGGCGGCGGCCATGGCGGCCACAACGGCATCAAGTCCATGGACGCCCATTGCGGCCGCGACTACCGTCGCCTGCGTCTCGGCATCGGCCATCCCGGTGCCAAGGAGCAGGTGGAACGCCACGTTCTCGGCGACTTCGCCAAGGCCGACCGCATCTGGCTGGACCCGTTGCTGGAAGCGCTCGCGGACAATGCGGACATGCTGGTCAAGGGCGAGGATTCACAGCTGATGAACAAGCTTGCGCTCGCCACAGGCAGCCCGCCGCCGGCCGAGCCGGCGCAAAAGGCAAAGCCCGCCGGCCAGTCCCACATCCGCGCGGCGCGCAACCATGCCCAGCCCAGGATCCTGCCGACGACAGGACCGATGGCGGACATGCTGAAAAAGATGTTCGGCAACAAGGACGAATGATCCGCCCGACACGGTCAAGGCCGCGCCGACGCGCCGATCACTCCTCTGGCTCGGTCGTCAGCATCATCGGAAACCCGGCTTCCTTGGCAAGGTCCGTCGCCTCTTTCGCCTTCGTCTCCGCGATATCCCGCGCGCAGACCAGAAGCACGCAGGACCCCATCTTGTGGGCCGTCAGCATCATCCGGTAGCCGGTCTCCTCGCTCATCCGAAAGACGATCTTCAGCACCATGATCACGAAGTCGCGCGGCGTATAGTCGTCGTTCAGAAGAATGACCTTGTAGAGCTTCGGCCGCTCGAGTTTCGGCTTGGTCACGGTCTTCGGCGTGGTGGTGGTATCATCGCTCATGGGCAAGTGCCTTCTGACGGAAAGGCCCGGGTGCAGGCATGCCGCTATATCACATCGCACGCCGCCTGTTTCAAGCCCGCCGCAGGCGCCAGATCACCCGCGTGCTACGAGAAGTCGGGCAGGCAAGCCGTGCTGTTCGGCTCTCGCAACCGCCTTGCGATCGAACGTCGCATAGCTTCCAGCACCCATTTTCGCGCCTTCGTAGAGGATGATCGCATCGGGGAAATCACCGCCTGCCTCCAGAAACGAAAGACCAAGCGAGACCGCATCCCGATCGACGGTCACCGTTTGCGCATCCCGAAGTGCCGTGATCGCCTGCTGCAACTCCACCGTGGTGAACCGGTACACGCGCCTGAGCACCCAGCACATTTCGCACAGCGTCTGGTTCGTGATCACGACCTCGTTCTGACGAAAGAAAGCCTCTGCGACGGGGGTTTCCTGCGGGTGATCCCGGGTCAGCATGCGAACGAGAATGTTGGTGTCGATGGTCGATTTCACGATTTCGGCTCGTCCGGATCGATTTCACCGGCATAGCCTGCCGCGATCGCCTCCTTGATCTCCTCGAGCGTATGTGGCCGGTCGGCCTTGTGAGAGAACATGCCAAACAGGCTCTCGATCGGACGTGTTTTCGCAACCACATGCAGCGACGTGCGATGTCGTGGCATGACATCGACATCCACCTCGTCGCCAGGCCCAAGGCCCAGCGGCTCCAGCACGTCCCTGTTCAGCACAATCCTGCCATCGTCGGAGACTTTGAGGCGCACGATCCCACCGTCCTTTCGTTATACCCGGATGCTACCACAGACCCCGCGCGCCACAAGCCTCGTCCGTGCCGTTGCCGGCGCCACCCCTTGACCCCTTTGCCGCTTTCGCCCATAGGCACCGCATTGCAAAACGAGAAGAGACGGGTCGTCACGCCATGGGTTTCAAATGCGGTATCGTCGGTCTGCCGAATGTCGGCAAGTCCACGCTGTTTAACGCGCTGACGAAGACGGCGCAGGCGCAGGCGGCCAATTATCCCTTCTGCACCATCGAGCCGAACACGGGTGAAGTCGCCGTGCCGGATCCGCGGATGCGCAAGCTGGCCGATATCGCCAAGTCCAAGGAACTCATCCCGACCCGCATCGCCTTCGTCGATATTGCCGGCCTCGTGCGCGGCGCATCGAAGGGCGAAGGCCTCGGCAACCAGTTTCTCGCCAATATCCGCGAAGTCGATGCCGTGGTGCACGTGCTGCGCTGCTTCGAAGACGACGACATCACCCATGTCGAGGGCAAGATCGACCCGGTCGCGGACGCCGATACGATCGAGACCGAGCTGATGCTGGCCGACCTCGAAAGCCTGGAGCGCCGCACCGAGCAGACCCGCAAACGGGCAAGCGCGAAAGATAAGGATTCGGTCGCAGCCCTGCCGATCATGGATGCCTCCCTGAAGCTCCTCAACGAAGGCAAGCCGGTTCGCACGCTGCTGTCCACGTTGAACGCAGAGGAACTTCTGATCCTCAAGGGTCTGAACCTCCTGACCTCGCACCCCGTCCTCTACGTCTGCAACGTTGCCGAGGCCGATGCCGTCGAAGGCAATGCCCATACGCGCGCTGTCGAGGCGATGGCCAAGGCGCAGGGCGCGGAAACCGTGGTTATCTCTGCCGCCATCGAATCGGAAGTCGCACAGCTGCCGGAGGACGAATCGCGGGAGTTCCTCGAAGCGCTCGGGCTGAGCGAAGCCGGTCTCGACCGTCTCATTCGCGCCGGCTACAAGCTGCTCGACCTGATCACCTACTTCACGGTCGGCCCGAAGGAAACGCGCGCCTGGACCATCGAGCGCGGCACCAAGGCACCGGCCGCCGCCGGCGTCATCCATTCCGACTTCGAACGCGGCTTTATCCGCGCCAATACCATCGCCTTCGACGACTACATTCAGTTCGGTGGCGAAAGCGGCGCGAAGGAAGCCGGCAAGGCGCGTGACGAAGGCAAGGAATATGTCGTTCAGGATGGCGACGTCATTCACTTCCGCTTCAACACGTAATCGCGGAAGCGACTGCGACCTGAGCAGTTCGGCCAGAATAGACGGCCCCAGACATCTCCGCTGCGGACATGCCTGGGGCCGTTTTCGTCAGTGGCCGGAAAATTCGACCAGCGTGCGAACCTCGACGCCGAGCGCCTCGAGCTTCTTGCGTCCGCCGAGATCGGGAAGATCGATGACGAAGCAGGCGGCGACGATGTCGGCGCCCATTTGCTTCAGGAGCTTGCAGGCCCCTTCCGCCGTGCCGCCGGTGGCGATCAGATCGTCGATGACGATGACCTTCTCGCCCGGCGTGATGGCGTCGCGGTGCATCTCCATCTCGTCCACGCCATATTCGAGGCTGTAGGCGATGCGCACCGTATCATGCGGCAGTTTCCCCTTCTTGCGGATGGGCACGAACCCCGAGGACAGCTGGTGCGCCACGGCACCGCCGAGGATGAAACCGCGCGCCTCGATGCCGGCGACCTTGTCGATCTTGGTGCCGGCATAGGGGTGCACGAGTTCGTCGATCGACCGGCGGAATGCCCGGGGATTGCCAAGCAGCGTGGTGATGTCGCGAAAGAGAATGCCGGGCTTCGGATAATTCTCGATGGTGCGGATGGCGGCGGCAAGTTCGCTCTGTAGGGAAGACGTCATGGAAACGGAAGGCCTCGCAAAGGGTCTGTTACCGGCAGGTCTTAGCACCGGATCCGGCCGGTCCCTACAGCATTTTTCGCTAAAATCGCGTCTCGCAGGGGAACGGCCCGACCACTGGCCGGACCGTTCGACGGTGAGGATCAGTCGGCCGCAGCGGGATTCTTCTGCAGGTTTTCCTGCACCTTGCGCGCCACGGTCGGATCGGATTGCGCCGCCGTGATGATCGTCTTGTAGTCGTTCAGCGACATGCCGGGAGAGGTCTCCACGGCCTTGATCATCTGCTGGTTGGCCTCGTTCTGCAGCTTCTGCTTGGCTGCGGCATCGGTGGTGGTGCCGATCTTCTGGGTATAGTCCTGCCGCACCTTGTCCACCTGCAGATAGGCGACGGCAAAGGCCTTCAGCTTCTCGTCGGTGAGCGCCGCCTGCGGGATTTGCGCCTGGGGCGCGGCCTGGGAGGCTCCGGCCTGTGGCGTGCGCGGTTGGGTCGCCTGCGGCTCGGCCGCACCCTGCGCGAAGGCCGGCGACTGGACGACGAGGAGACCGAGGAGCGCGGCCGTCAGCGAGGCGACGGGGGTGGAGGCGGCCTTGGTCCGGAGCGTCGTGGGGCGGTTGTTCATGAAGTGTCCTTCCGTGTTTCCGGGATGCAATGTGCGTCCGTTGTGTTTCTCAGCCCGCGCGCCTTCTGACCGGTTCACCCGGCGAGAATGTGACGAGACGCCGATTTCCGGAACCATCCGTCCGTCTCGTCGGTTTGCCTCCGTCGTCCCGTTCTATGTACGAGGCGACAGGAGGAAACGAAGGAGGAAGAGATGAGACTGTTTGAATGTGGGGCGCTGGTACCGGGATGCGACTGGCACACCCGGGCCGACAACGATGCGGAAATCGTCAGGCGCACGGTCGAGCACCTGCGGCAGGCCCACGGCGAAGACGTGATCCGCGAGACCATGGTCGACAACATCAAGGCCCGCATAACCGACGAGACGACAAAGGCGGCCTGAACGGATCGGCACCGCCGCAGGCATCCGGCCTGCGGCCAGCGTCCGTAGGACTCATCGGCGCGTTTGCGGCATATCCGTTACCCGCGCGAGCAGACTGTCGCGGCTTTCGCGAAAACCGGAGGCGATCCAGGCCTCCTCGAGGTCGGCCAGCACGCCCCCCATGGCCGGCCCCGGCGCAATCCCGGCGGTGATCAGATCGCTGCCGCTGATGGGAAAAACGGGCTTCTGCCAGATCGATGCCCGATCGAGCAACCGCCCGAGACGCGCGACCATCGCCATCGCATCGCCGTCGCCCTCTGCCTTCTGGCGTGCGAAAGCAAGCGCGAGCTTGAGGCGGAACACGATGCCATTGGGCCCCTGCCGATACAGCATCCGGTCCAGCGCCGCCTCCGCCGTGCCGTCCTTGATCGTCCCGGCCCCGGCAAACGCCTGCAGGGCAGCGCCGTCCGCCTTGGAGAACCGCAGCCGCGCGGCCATCGCTTCCAGCCGCTCGGCATCCGGGGGAACCATGGCGGCCAGCCGCAGCAGGGGATCGACCGGCCACCCCAGCGCCTGCTCGGTTGCCACGAGACCGGGAATGGCGTCGATTCCCCATTTCTCGCTTTCGGGCAGGATCTCCGTGAGAACGCCGGACGTCCGCATCCACAACAGCGCGCGGCCGGGATCCTTGGCGGAGAGGAGCTTCTTCAGTTCCCCCCAGACCCGCTCCGCCGAAAGCGTCGCCAGCTTCGACTTCGCCTGTGCCGAAGCCCGCAGGCCATCCGCATCCGGCCGGAAGGCGCCGTACCAGGCGAAGAAGCGGAAGAAGCGGAGAATGCGCAGATAGTCTTCCGCCACCCGTTCGGCCGCCGGGCCGATGAAGCGGACCATGCCCCGCTCGATGTCGGCGGCGCCGCCCACGAGGTCGATGACCTCGCCGGACGCCGTCGCGTAGAGCGCATTCATCGTCAGATCCCGCCGGGCCGCATCCGCCGCCCAGTCCGTTCCGAACGCCACTTCGGCGTGCCGGCCATCGGTGGAGATGTCGCGACGCAGTGTCGTCACCTCGAAGGGTGTACCGTCCACGACCAGCGTGACGGTGCCGTGCGCGAGGCCCGTGGGCACCACCTTGATGCCGGCGGCCGTCGCCCGCGCCGTCACCACATCGGGCGTCAGCGTCGTCGCCAGATCGACATCGCTCACCGCCACCCCCATCAGCGCGTTGCGGACCGCACCGCCGACGACGCGAACCTCCCCACCGTCCGCATTCAGAAGGTCGAAGACGCGGCGAAGCGGCAGCGCCTGAAACCAGGGCTGGTCAGTGACGGAGAGTGCGGCGGTCGTCATGCGTAAAGCCTTTCATACAGCATCCGGACGATGCCGGCCGTGATGCCCCAGATCCGGTGCCCCTCATAGGGCATGGCGTAATAATGGCGCGTCGCGCCTTTCCACAGGCCGCTGTCGACTGTGTGGTTGTCGGGGTTCATCAGAAAGGACAGCGGCACCTCGAACGAGGCCGCGACCTCTGCCGGGTTCAGGGACAGCGTGTAGCCGGGGCGCACGATGCCCAGCACCGGCGTGATCCGGAAGCCGGACAGCGCCATGTAGTGCGGCAACCGGGCCACCGGCTCGATGAAGGCGCGATCGAGGCCGATCTCCTCCTCGGTTTCGCGCAGTGCCGCATCCTCGACCGAGCGGTCCCCGGGATCGACCGAGCCGCCGGGAAAGGCGATCTGCCCGGAATGCTTGCGCAGCGTCGCCGTCCGCTCGGTGAAGATCACCCGCGCATCGTTACCATCGTCCACCACGGGCACCAGCACGGCGGCGTCCTTCAGCGTCATGGTCTCGATATAGGGGACGACATCCGGGTTGAGCAGGATGTCGGCGTGGTCCCGCCAGGCGAGATCGACCGGCCCGCCGGTCTGCGATGCCGCGCGGCTCCGGAAGGCCGCGGCGGAAAAATCGGTGTCGATGATATCCGTCATGATAGCGTCATCGCCCGACCGCACTCATTCGGCAAGGGCCGCCAGCGTCTCCACCGGCATCATCGGAAAGACGGCGCCGCCGGAGCGCACGGCGAAGGTCGGCACGCCATCGATATCGATCTCCTCGCCAAGCGCTGCGAGATCGTACATCACCGCCCGCGACACCAGCGCCTCCAGCCGGCCCCGCACATGCAGGTAGGGCTTCATCTCGGCATGGTCCCCGGCGATCTCGAAGCGCAAGGGATGGTCCGGTCCCGCCTCCACCACATCCCCGACATTGGTGCGAAACGACAAAACCGGCCCGTCGTCGCCCCGCGTCACCGTCATCTCCACGGCGAGGAAAGGCGCATCCACCACGCGGATCCCGACCTTCTCCACCGGCGTGACCAGATAGGTCCTGCCGTCCTCGTCCTTGCGCAGAACGGTGGAGAACAGGCGGACGAGCGCCGGCCGGCCGATGGGCGTGCCCATGTAGAACCAGGTCCCGTCGGCCCGGATCTCCATATCGAGATCGCCGCAGAAAGGCGGGTTCCAGCGCTCCACCGGTGGCACGCCGCGCGGCGCGGCTCCCTCGATGGTCACGGCCTGTCCCGCCGCGCGGGCGATCATCGCCGCAAGACCGGCAGCGTCGCTTTTGTCTTCCGTTTTCGCAGCTGCCATCGTTCCGTCCCGTTTGCCCGTGATCGTGCGTTTTATCAGAATGCGCTTCACGAGATAGTGCGCCTCGCATAGCTTGTCAGCCTGAAGGTGATAGCTAGTTTGAAACGGAACACGGAACAGGCGCGGATGCGATTCGAAATTGCCGTTCGGATCAGGGTCGTATCGGGCGCCGGACGAGCGGAGAGTTAAGCGATGGGACTGATGAACACGGCGGACGCCGCGCTCGACGACAAGGCGATCGTCGCTGCAGCCGAAAAGGCGCTGGCCGACATCGCGGTCGTCCGCACGGAAGTCGGCAAGGTCATCTTCGGTCAGGAAAGCGTGGTCGAGCAGACCTTGCTGGCCGTTCTCTCCGGCGGCCATGCGCTGCTGGTCGGCGTGCCCGGCCTTGCCAAGACCAAGCTCGTGACCACGCTCGGCACCGTGCTCGGCCTCGACAGCAACCGCGTGCAGTTCACCCCCGACCTGATGCCGTCCGACATTCTCGGCTCCGAGGTCATGGATCAGGACGAAACGGGGCGCCGCTCGTTCCGCTTCGTGCCGGGCCCGATCTTCACCCAGCTGCTGATGGCCGACGAGATCAACCGCGCGAGCCCGCGCACCCAGTCTGCTCTGCTGCAGGCCATGCAGGAATATCACGTGACCGTCGCCGGGCAGCGCAACGACCTGCCGCGCCCCTTCCACGTGCTCGCGACCCAGAACCCGCTGGAGCAGGAAGGCACCTATCCCCTGCCGGAAGCCCAGCTCGACCGCTTCCTGATGCAGGTGGATGTCGATTACCCCGAGCTTGCTGCCGAACGCCGCATTCTTCTGGAGACGACGGGCACGCGCGAAAGCAGCGTCAAGGCGGTGCTGGACGCGCCGCAACTGATGGGCATCCAGAACCTCATCCGCCAGATGCCGGTCAGCGAAAGCGTGGTCGATGCGATCCTGTCGCTGGTGCGCTCGGCCCGCCCGGGCCATGGCAATGTCGATACGGACCGCCATGTCGCCTGGGGCCCCGGCCCGCGCGCCGGCCAGTCGCTGATGCTGACCGCCCGCGCCCGCGCCCTGTACGACGGCCGCCTCGCGCCCTCCATCGACGACATCGCGGCGCTGGCCGAACCCGTTCTGCAGCACCGCATGGCGCTGACCTTTGCCGCCCGCGCGGAGGGCATGTCGGTGCGCGACGTCATCGCCGGCCTCGTCAAGACCCTCAAGGCCTGACCGGATGGTGAACGCCGTCGGGCACATCGTCGATCGCACGCCCTCCGGCGAAGTTCTCTCGCGCGCCCAGAGCCGGGCCGCGCTGGTGCCGGACTGCATGGTCGAAGCCCGCCGCATCGCCAACACCGTCATATCAGGCTGGCACGGCCGCCGCCGCCGCGGCATCGGCGAGAATTTCTGGCAGTTCCGGCCCTATTCGGACGGGGAAAGCCTGTCGCGCATCGACTGGCGCCGCTCCGCCCGCGACGACCACACCTATGTCCGCGACCGGGAATGGGAGGCCGCCCACACGATCTGGCTCTGGGCCGACCTGTCCCCCTCGATGATGTACAAATCCCGCTTCGGCACGGTGTCGAAGGAGAGCCGCGCGCTGGTGCTCATGCTGGCCCTTGCCGAAATCCTCGCCCGCTCGGGCGAGCGCATCGGCTGCCCCGGCGTGATGGAGCCTGTCTCCGCGCGCAACGCGGCCGAGCGCCTGGCGACCGCGCTGACGCATAGCGATCTCTCCGCCGGACTGCCGGCCACCGGCATGATCCGCGGCTGGAGCGATCTGGTGCTCATCGGCGATTTTCTCGACCCCGCCCCCGCCATCATGGACCGCCTGGGGCCACTCGGGCGGCGCGGCATGCGCGGCCATGTCATCGAGGTCGCCGACCCGGCGGAGGAGACCTTTCCCTATGCCGGCCGGACCGAATTCACGGACCCCGAGACCGGCGAAAAGCTGACTGCCGGGCGGGCCGAAATCCTCGCGGAGGACTATCGTCGCGCCTATTTCGCGCGGCGCGAGAGCCTTGGGGAAGGCCTGCGCCACATGGGCTGGACCTTCATCCCCCACCGCACCGACCATCTGGCCTCAGAAGCGCTCGTCTCCGTCCACATGCACCTCTCCGGCATGCCCGGACGCGCCACGCATGGGGGCCAGCTATGAGTTTCCTGCCCGTCGTCTTTTCCAGCCCTTTGATGCTCGCGGCGCTGGTCGTGCTGCCCGCGATCTGGTGGCTGCTGCGGCTGACACCGCCCAAGCCCGTCACGGAAGTCTTCCCGCCGCTGCGCATTCTCGCCGGCATCCTGAAGCGTGAGGAAACGCCGTCGAAGAGCCCGTGGTGGCTGACGGCCCTGCGCATGCTAATGGCCGCGCTGATCATCCTTGCCATCGCCGATCCGGTCGTCAATCCGAGGGTCGGCACGCTGTCGTCGTCAGGGCCGCTGGCGCTGGTCGTCGACAATGGCTGGGCGACGGCAAACGACTGGGAGCGCCGGGTCCGGACCGCCGATGCCTTGATCACCGAGGCGGAATCCGCCGACGTCCCCGTCTCGATCGTCTTTTCCGCAGACCGCGAGAACGACGGCGTGCCCGGCACCGCCATGGCCGCCCGGACGCGGCTCGCCGCCGCCGCCCCGCGCCCGCTGCGCCCGAGCCGCGCAGAGGCCGTCGCGGCGCTTCGCACCGGGCTCGACGGCACGCGCCCCGGCACGCTCGCCTTCATCAGCGACGGCATCGCGTCGGGTGACGACACCGTAATGCGCGATCTCGCGGGCCTGTCGCCGCAGAGCCTGCGGCTGATCGAGGGCGATGGCGGCGATGCGATCGCGCTCACCGGTGCCGTCAACGAGGCCGATGCCATGCGGATCACCGCGACACGGCTGGACAGTGCGACCCCCCGCACCGTTGCGCTCACCGCCTTCGACACGCGCGGCCGGGCCATCTCCAACGGCAGCATCGCCTTCGCGGCCGGCGAGGCCACGGCTTCGGGCACGCTGACGGCACCTTTCGAGCTGCGCAACGATTTCGCGCGCATCGGCATCGACGGACTCGCGACGGCGGGCAGCACCTATCTCCTGGATGACGGCTTTCGCCGCCGCCGCGTGGCGCTTCTGTCGGGCGAAGCGCGCGACCAGTCGCAGCCGCTTCTATCGCCGCTCTACTACATCAACCGCGCGCTGGCGCCCTATGCGGACCTCGTCCAGCCGACGGAAACCGACCTTGCCGTCGCGCTGCCGCAGCTTCTTGAGCAGAAGCCGTCCATGGTCATCATGGCCGATATCGGCCGCCTGCCGGAGGATACGACGCCGGCCATGACGCGCTGGATCCAGAACGGCGGCACGCTGGTGCGCTTTGCCGGGCCGCGCCTTGCCGCGGCACCCGCCGACGACCCGCTGGTGCCGGTGCGCCTGCGTCAGGGCGAGCGCGCACTCGGCGGCACCCTGTCCTGGTCCGAGCCGCAGCCGCTTGCGCCCTACCCGGCCACCAGCCCCTTTGCCGGCATGCCGCGCCCGGAAGGCATCACCGTGAACCGGCAGGTGTTGGCCGAACCGACCGCCGATCTCTCGCAACGCACCTGGGCAAGCCTTGCCGACGGCACGCCGCTCGTCACCACGCGCACGCTCGGCGCCGGCCGCATCGTCCTCTTCCATGTCAGCGCCGAAGCGACATGGTCGAACCTGCCGATTTCGGGCGACTTCGTGGAAATGCTGCGCCGCGTCGTGCAGCTGTCGCGCAGCGGCGGCGTCACCAGCGAAGGCGGTGCCGCCGCGCAGGCCCTGCCGCCCTATCGCCTGATGAATGCCGATGGCACGCTCGTCACCGAAACCGGCGGCGCGCGTCCGCTGGAGATCGCCGCCGGCGCTACGCCCGTCGCCGACGGGGAGCATCCGCCGGGCCTCTACGGTTCCGAGGAAGGCTTCGTCGCGCTCAATCTCCTGCCCCGCGATGCGACCCTGCGTCCGATCGAAAGCACGGACCTGCCGATGCCCTATACGAGCGAAGCCCTGATCGGCAGCGAGGCCTGGTCGATGAAGCCGGCGCTCTTCACCGCTGCGCTGGTCCTCCTGCTAGTCGATACGCTGATCGTCCTCTTTATGGCCGGTACCTTCACGCGCACCCGCCGCCTGCGGACCGCCGCCGCCATGCTGGCGATCGGTCTCGCGGCGCTGGGTGTCGGCGCCCTGTCACCCCAGCCTGCGCTGGCGCAGGCGCAGCCTGCCCCGCAGGCTCAGGCAGCGCCCGCACAGGCCCCCTTCGACGACACGCGCCCCGGCGACGACGACATTCTCGGCCACCTCGACAACACGCATCTGGCCTATGTCGTCACCGGTGAAAGCGAGGTCGACCGGATTTCCGAGCGCGGGCTTGCCGGCCTGACCGAGTTTCTGACCTACCGCACGACGCTCGAGCCCGGTGCGCCGGTCGGCCTCGACATTTCCAAGGACGAACTGTCGTTCTACTCGCTGATCTACTGGCCGATTTCCGCCAATGCCGACATGCCGAGTGCCGCCGCCATCAGCCGCATCGATGCCTATATGCGCGCCGGCGGCACCGTGCTGTTCGACACGCGCGACCAGCTTTCCTCGCTGTCGGCCGTGTCCGGCACGAGCCCGAACACCGAGCGCCTGCAGGCCATTCTCTCCGATCTCGACATTCCTCCGCTCGAACCCGTGCCGACCGACAACGTGCTGACCAAGTCCTTCTACCTGCTTTCGTCCTTCCCCGGCCGCTATACCGGCAGTCCTCTGTGGATCGAGGCGCAGCCGCAGAACACGGGCGAGCCGTCGGAACGCCCTGCCCGCTCGGGCGACGGCGTCTCGCCGATCATGATCACGGGCAACGACATGGCGGGGGCATGGGCGACCGACGACAACGGCGCCCCGTTGCTGCCGACCGTACCGCCGGACGAGATGCAACGCGAATACGCCTTCCGCTCGGGCGTCAACATCATGATGTATATGCTCACCGGCAACTACAAGGCCGATCAGGTCCATATCCCGGCGCTGCTTGAACGGCTCGGCCAGTGAAGGCCCATCGATGACCATCGACTTTTCGCCCCTCGTTCCCGAAGCCGTGCTGATCGCCCTGTCGATCCTCGCTGCCCTTCTGGTCGCCCTGTCGCTGTGGCGCGGCGTTCGCGGCGCCGTGCTGCGCGCGCTGGCGCTGGCCGCCCTCTGCCTTGCGCTCGCAAACCCGGTGTTCTTTCAGGAGGAGCGCGAGCCGCTCTCCACCATCGTCGCCGTGGTGGTCGATCGCAGCCAGAGCCAGGATGTGGGACAGGGGGCCGCCAGCCGCCGCGCCATGACCGATCAGGCGCTCGCGACACTGAAGGAGCGCCTTGCGCGCTTTCCCCAGATCGAGCCGCGCATCGTGGAAGCCGCAGACGACGCTGACACGGAAACGCCATCAACGCGCCTGTTCTCGGCACTCTCCAACGCCCTGTCGGACGTGCCCCCGGCCCGCGTCGGCGGCGCCATCTTCATCACCGACGGGCAAATCCATGACGTGCCCGACATCAACCAGCCGCTCGGCTTCGACGCGCCGGTCCATGGCCTGATCACGGGCCAGCCGGACGAGTTCGACCGCCGCATCGAGGTCATCAGCGGCCCGCGCTTCGGCATCGTCGGCGAGGAACAGGCCGTCACCTTCCGCGTCATCGATGACGGCCGCACGCCCGGCGGCACGGCCGAGGTCACGGTCAGCCTCAACGGGCAGCAGATCGCCACGCAGCGGGCCGAGCCGGGCACGGACATCCCGTTCCGCTTCACCGTGCCGCGCGGCGGCAACAACATTCTGGAGTTCGCCGTAGCGCCGCTGGCCGGCGAGGTGACCGAGGCGAACAACCGCGCCGTTCACGTTCTCGACGGCATCCGCGAAAACCTGCGCGTGCTCCTCGTCTCCGGCGAACCGCACTCCGGCGAGCGGGCGTGGCGCAACCTCCTGAAGTCGGACGCATCCGTCGATCTGGTGCATTTCACCATTCTGCGCCCTCCGGAGAAGCAGGACGGCACCCCGATCAACGAGCTGTCGCTCATCGCCTTCCCCACCCGCGAGCTGTTCATCGAGAAGATCAACGAGTTCGACCTCATCATCTTCGACCGCTACCAGCATCGCGGCGTGTTGCCGATCATCTATTACGACAACATCGCGCAATATGTCGAAAACGGTGGCGCCCTGCTGATCGCCGCCGGCCCGGAACACGCGGGCGCGGATTCGATCGCCACCACGCCCCTCTCCGCCGTCCTGCCGGCAAGTCCGACCGGGCAGATGAACGACAAGGCCTTTTTCCCCAGACTGACCGACGAGGGCCGGAAGCATCCCGTGACGCGCGGTCTCGAAGGCGCCAATAGCGAGCCGCCGCATTGGGGCCGCTGGTTCCGCACCGTCGATGTCGACCCGCCGGAGGGCCAGACGATCATGCAGGGCGCCGACAACAAGCCCCTGCTGGTGCTCAACCGCGTCGGCAAGGGCCGCGTCGCCATGCTTCTGTCCGATCAGGGCTGGCTCTGGGCGCGCGGCTTCGAAGGCGGCGGCCCCAGCGTGTCGCTCTATCGCCGCATGGCCCACTGGCTGATGCAGGAACCGGCACTGGAAGAGGAAGCGCTGACGGCGCGTGCAAGCGGTCGCACACTGGAGGTCACCCGCCAGACCATCGCCGGAGATCCGGGCCCCGCGCGCCTGACGCTGCCCTCGGGCGGAACGCAGGACGTGCCCCTCATCGAGCGCGAACCCGGTCTCTACCGCGCCGATATCCGCACCGGCGAGACAGGCCTGTTCGAGGTGGCGAACGGCGACCTGACCACGCTCGTCCATGTCGGCAGCGTCGATGCGCCGGAGTTCAAGGCGACCGTCTCGACGGAGGGGACGCTGGTGCCCTGGGCGGAAAAGACGAAGGGGCTCGTCTACCGCGTGGCCGACGCCGCCGGCGGCATCGACATCCCCGCCATCCTGCCCGTTCGCGGTCCGGTCCGCGTGGCCGATGCCGACCGGATGTCGCTGCGCATGACGGATGAGACCGTGCTGAAGGGCGTCAACTCGCTGCCGCTCTTCGCCGGCTTCCTCGGCCTCGCCGCGCTGTTGCTCGTGCTCTCCAGCACCTGGTATCGCGAAGGCCGCTAGGTCTTTGGAGCTGATCCATCGATGAAGGCGAGCACCGCGGCGGCGTAGCCGGCCGGATCCTGATAGATCGCCTTGTGACCGACATCCTCGAGCAGAAGAAACCGGGCGCCGGGGATCGTTCGGGCGATATATTCGGAATGCGCGCGGCTCACCGCCTCGTCATGATCCCCGAGCGCGATCAGGGTCGGCACGCGGATGCTCTTCAGCTCGGCTTCGGAATAATGAGGCTCGGTCTCCCAGAGCCTGGCGATGGCGTCCCGGAACGCCGGATAGTCGTCGGGCGTCGAGGAGAGACGGCGATAGTCCGTTTCGTCACGATTGCCGTCGGACTGGTGCAGCGAGAAGCGCGGTTGCGGAAGAAGGCCGTCCGGCGAGACGTTGGCCGCTTGCGCAAAGAGTTTCGTCAGCCGTTCCGGATGATGCAGGGCGATGTCGAGCCCGATGATGCCGCCATCGCTCCAGCCGACGAGCGCCGTCCGCTCGACCTTCAGCGTATCGAGCAGCGCGACATAGTCCTCTGCCATGAGATGATAGGTAAAAGGCGCATCCGTGCGGGTGGAGTGGCCATGTCCCCGGCTGTCGGCGACGATCACCTCGTGGGTCTTCGCAAGGATCGGCACCTGGAAACCCCAGACATCGGCGCTTCCCATGCCGCCATGGATCAGCAGGATCGGAGATCCCTTTCCCTTGCCGTAGACCGCATAATACATGCGGATGCCGTTGACGGCCGCAAAGCCGCTTTCATCGGCGCGCGGCAGCGGCGGCGGCGGATTGAAGCGATACCACCGCTCGTCGCCGACGACCCCGAGACAGCCGAGCGCAAAGACGATGAGCGCGAGCACGAGACCCTTGAGACCGGACATGAACGCGCATCCTCGCTTCGTCCGGCACGGGATCCGGACAGGCCCCGACACTACGCCGCCGATATTGAGGAACGCTTACGCCGGGCCCGACAATTGGCGCGATCAGCCGCGCCAGCGGATGTCGCCGGCGAGCCGCGCATGGATGTCGGCACCGATCGGCACGACCAGCACCCGCGCCATATCGACCGGACCGGGAAAGGACAGCGCGCCGCGCGCGACCGGCTCGAAGCCGAGCGGCTGGTAATAGGCGGCGTCGCCGACGAGGATCACGGCTTCCGAACCCTTCCGCCGCGCGGCCTCCACGGCGATCCGCACCAGTTCGCGCCCGATTCCCCTGTTCTTGTGCGAGGGCCGAACGGCTAGAGGCCCGAGCAGATGAGCGGCGACAGGTCCGGCCGAGACAGGCGTCATCCGCACGGAACCGATCGTCTCGCCATCGTCGGCGCAGATGAAGGACAGGGAGCGATCATGCGGTCCCTGCTCGCGGATGCGGGCAGCGGCGCGCGCAAAGCGACCGGGGCCGAAGGCTTCCTCATTGATCAGATCGATGGCGGCGGCGTGGGAGGCATCTTCCGTCAGATAGACGAGGTCGTGCTTGTGCATGAACATGGGGAAACCCGATTGACGAACGAAACATGGGAAACGGCAGCGCGCGACCGCGCATGCCCGAAAGCATGGTCATCAGCGTCGTCGAGGGTTTCCTGCAAAAAGCATGTGCGCGTCTTTCGAGAAAAAGCTGGTGCGCCGATAGCAGAAAAAAAACGCTTCACCAAGGGAAAACGCATCGTTCACCGTGGCATGCCTGTCGGGGCGTTGCCGGTCTCCTATCTTGTGTGGCATCGAGGACACTGGAAACGACAACGAGGAAACCGATCCATGGGCATGCTGGTCGAGGGCATCTGGCACGACGTCTGGTACGACACCGCAGCGACCAAGGGGCATTTCAAGCGCTCCGAATCGCAGTTCCGCAACTGGGTGACGGTGGATGGACGTGCCGGCCCGACGGGAAGTGCCGGCTTCAAGGCCGAGGCAGGCCGATACCACCTCTACGTTTCGCTCGCCTGTCCCTGGGCCCATCGCACGTTGATCTTCCGTGCGCTGAAAGGTCTCGAGGATCTGATCTCGGTGTCCATCGTCGATTATCTCATGCTGTCCAAGGGCTGGGAGTTCAAGGACGGCCCCGGCGATACGCAGGATCACCTCTTCGGCGCTCAGGCGCTGTCCGAAATCTACGTCCGTGCCGACCCGACCTATTCCGGCCGCGTCACCGTCCCCGTCCTCTGGGACAAGACGCAGAACACACTGGTCTCCAACGAGTCCGCCGATATCATCCGCATGCTGAACACCGCCTTCGATGGCCTGACCGGTTCGACGCTCGACTTTTACCCGGCCGATCTCCGCACGGAGATCGACACGCTCAACGCCCGCATCTACGACACCGTCAACAACGGCGTGTACAAGGCCGGCTTCGCGACCACGCAGGAGGCCTATGCAGAGAGCGTCACGCCGCTCTTCGAAACCCTGGACGATCTCGAAACACGGCTGTCGACCCGGCGCTACCTCACGGGTGACCGCGTGACCGAAGCCGACTGGCGCCTGTTCACGACACTGGTGCGGTTCGATCCGGTCTATGTCGGCCATTTCAAATGCAACATCCGCCGCATCGCCGACTATCCCAACCTGCAGGCCTATCTGAAGGACCTGTACCAGACGCCCGGCGTGGCCGATACGGTGGATCTGCACCACATCAAGCACCACTATTACGAGAGCCACAAGACCATCAACCCGACCGGTATCGTGCCCGAGGGTCCGCTGCTCGACCTCGACAGCCCGCACGGACGAGAGCGTCTGGCAATGTAACGCTCGCGCTCCGTCACATTGTGGCAAAAGCGTGCCACCACGGTTAGCTTTTCCCGGGATATGCGCTAGGTAGGACCCATGTTCAAACTCGCGCATATCTCCGACATCCATCTCGGCCCCCTTCCCAGCCTCTCCCTTCGCGAGCTTGCCTCGAAGCGCATCACCGGTTTCATCAATTGGCATCGCAACCGCCGCAGCCATATGGCGGGGGACACGCTGAACACGCTGATGGATGCGATCGACCGGATCGACCCGGACCACCTCGCCATCACCGGCGACATGGTCAATCTGGCGTCCTCGCGCGAGATCGAGACGGTGACGGCCTGGCTGCAGGATGCCGGCGAACCGGGCAACATCTCGGTTATCCCGGGCAATCACGACGCCTATGTGCCGGGCGCCTACGAGAAGGCGACGAAGGCATGGTATCCCTACATGCGCGGCGAAGATGCACCGGCCGTGTGGGACGAGGACTTCCACTGCTACCCCTACATGCGCGTTCGCGGCAATGTCGCGATCATCGGCTGCTCGACGGCCCTTGCCACGCCGCCCTTCGCCGCCAGCGGCTACTTCGGTCGCCGGCAGGCCCGCGAGACGGTCAATCTGTTGCGCGCCGCCGGAGAAGCCGGCCTCTTTCGCGTCGTCATGATCCACCACCCGCCGATCCGCGGCGCAACGCCCACCCACAAGCGCATGATCGGCATCCGCCGCTTCGGTGCGACCATCTCGGCGGGCGGCGCCGAACTCGTGCTGCACGGCCACACCCATCTCAACACCGTCTATTCGCTGCGCGGCCAGAAGATGCCCGTCCCCGTGGTCGGCATCGCCTCGGCGTCCCAGGGACCGGGTGGCTCCAAGCCGCCGGCCGGCTTCAACCTCTTCTCCATCTCGGGAAGCCCGGGCAACTGGAAACTCCTGCGCGAGCGCTTCGAGCTGAACGAGATCGGCCGGGGCGTCCATCTGGCGGAGACCACCCGCTTTCTCACCTGAGCCGGCCGAAACGGCGCCGAGAACGGCACCACCACATCGTGATCGGCAAAAAACCGTGATAGAACCGTGCCTCGGCTTGCGAAGCAGCAGCCGATGGTTTCATATCTCCGCGGTTCGACAAACGGGAGCCGATGGCTTGGCGCCGCCCATGGAGCGCCGACCGCCAACAGCCCGGACTAAACCGCCGCAGGTGAAAGCGATGCGCCCAGCTCAGGAATCGATCGACATCAGCCGAGATCTCGTCAGTCTGCTGCCGAGGTTGCGACGCTTTGCGCTGACCCTGACGCGCGACGGGCTGCAGGCCGACGACCTCGTGCAGACCGTGTGCGAGCGCGCGACGGGACGCCAGCCGGTCTGGAACGGCCACGGCCGGCTGGAAGATGCGCTCTACACGCTGGCGCGCACCCTGCGCGACGAGACCCTGGGCCGCAAGCGCATGGCCGCCGATCTGCAGGGCGGGCAGGAGCCGTCCGGGGAAACGGGCTATGCCGGCGCCGTGCAGCAGATGATCATTTCGATGCCCGAAGGGCTCGCCAGCGCCTTCCTTCTCGTGGCCGTCGAACATAGAACCTATCGCGACGCCGGCCGGATCCTGGGCTTGGCGCCGGATGTCATCGCGACCAAGCTTGCGACCGCCCGGGCGCGGCTGGCGTCGATGGCCTCCGACATGACGGAAAGAAGGGCCTGACCTTGCAGAACACGAAAAGTCCCTCCATCGAGGCGCGGCTGTCGGCCTATCTCGATGGCGAAGTGGACGAGACCGAGCGCCGGGCGATCGACCAGCTTCTGGCAACGGATGCCGAGGCCCGTCGCCTGCTCGAGCACCTGAAACAGGGCAGCGCCTTCGGCGCTTCCGGTTTCGAAGCCTTCCTGCACGATCCCGTTCCCCTCTCGCTCGCCCGCCGCATCCGCCAGGGCACCGACATCAACCCGAAACTGGACCGCGTGGTCGGCGCACCGCGGAAACAGCGGCGCAAGCTCTGGCGCGGGGCGCTGGCCGCCTCCTGTGGCATGCTCCTCATCGGCGGCTCCACCGGCTATCTCATCGGCCGCACCATCGACGACAACACGCCGCCGACGCCGGTCGTCAAGGCCCGCACCTGGCTCGACGACGTGACGGATGCGCATCGGGTCTATTCACGCCAGCCACGCCACCTGGTCGAGGTCACGGCCGAGAACGACGAGGAAATCCGCAACTGGCTGACCGCCAGCACCGGCGTCTCCTTCGCCATTCCGGATCTGGCGCAGAGCAAGCTCACCTTCCAGGGCGCTCGCCTGCTGGTCGCCGCCGGCAAGCCGACGGCTCAGCTGCTCTTCAAGGACGAGGATGGCGAGGTCTACGCCATCTGTTTCCAGCGCTCGCCCACCACGGACGATAGCGGCCGTATGACGGAGAGCATGCGCGACGATCTCGCGCTCATCGCCTGGAACGAGCCGGGCGCCACCTATGTCGTCGTCGGCCCTTCCGCCACCGCCAACTTCAAGGATCTCGCCGACGCGATCGCGGACGTGATGTAGCCCGAAAAAAGAAATCCCCGGACGTGTCCGTCCAGGGATCATGGTGTCACAGGATCAAGAGCAGGCGATCAGGCCACCGGCTCCTCGATCACCCGGTTGGCAGCCGACACGATCGCTTCCAGAGACGCCGTCACGATGTTGGTGTTGATGCCGGCCCCGAAGAGCTTGCCGCCATTGTGCTCGACCTCGACATAGGCGATGGCCGCCGCGTTGGAGCCCTGCTGCAGCGAATGCTCGGAATAGTCGGCAACCGAGATATCGACGCCGAGATAGAGCGACAGCGCGTTGATAAAGCCGTCGATCGGTCCCGTACCCCGCCCCTCGATCATCTTCGTCTCGCCGCGATCGGTGATCTCCGCCTGCACGATGCGCGCGCCGCGATGCTCGCCGAGCGGCAGCGTCGTGTGATCGACATAGCGGATGCGGGCGCCAGGCTGCTCGATATAGCGCTCCAGGAACCGCGCATGGATCGCTTTAGACGGCAGTTCCTTGCCCTGCTCGTCGGTGATCCGCTGGATGTCCTCCCGGAACTCCACCTGCAGCGCCCGCGGCAGGTTGATGCCGTAATCCTCCTGCAGGATATAGGCGATGCCGCCCTTGCCCGACTGGGAGTTGATGCGGATGATCGCCTCGTAGGACCGCCCGACGTCACGCGGATCGATCGGCAGATAGGGCACTTCCCATTGCGGCTTGTTGGCGGTCTTGATCGCCTTCATACCCTTGTTGATGGCATCCTGATGCGAGCCGGAGAAGGCCGTGTAGACCAGTTCGCCGACATAGGGGTGTCGCTCGGTGATCGCCATCTGGTTGGAATACTCGTAGACGTCCTTGATCCGCTCGATGTCGGAGCAATCGATCTGCGGATCCACACCCTGCGTGAACATGTTCAGCGCCAGCGTCACGATATCGACGTTGCCCGTCCGCTCGCCATTGCCGAACAGCGTCCCCTCGACGCGGTCGGCACCGGCCATCAGGCCGAGTTCCGCAGCGGCGATGCCGGTGCCCCGGTCGTTATGCGGGTGCAGCGAAATGATGATGTTTTCGCGGTTGTCGAGGTTGCGGCACATCCACTCGATCTGGTCGGCATAGATGTTCGGCGTGGACATCTCGACCGTCGAGGGCAGGTTCAGAATCAGCTTGTTCTCGGCTGTCGGCTTGATGATCTCGGCCACGGCATTGCAGATCTCCAGCGAGACCTCCAGCTCCGTTCCGGTAAAGCTCTCCGGCGAATATTCGAACCGGAAGTCGCCGCCGGCCTTCGCCGCCATGTCGGCGATCATCTTTGCCGCATCCGTGGCGATCTGCTTGATGCCCTGAACGTCCTTGGCAAACACCACCCGGCGCTGCAACTCGCTCGTCGAATTATAGAAATGCACGATCGGCTTGTTGGCGCCCTGCAGCGCCTCGAACGTCCGCGTGATCAGCTCCGGCCGGCACTGCACCAGCACCTGCAGCGACAGGTCGGCCGGGATCTTGCCTTCCTCGATGCACCAGCGCGCGAAATCGAAATCCGTCTGCGAGGCCGAGGGGAAACCGATCTCGATTTCCTTGAAGCCCATATCGACCAGCAGCTGGAACATCCGCGCCTTGCGGTCGTGGCCCATCGGATCGACGAGCGACTGGTTGCCATCGCGCAGATCGACGGAACACCAGATCGGCGGGCTGGAAATCGTCTTCGACGGCCATGTGCGGTCGGTGATCGGCACCTGCGGATAAGGCTGATATTTGGACGCGGCCGAGGGCATGCCCTGTTTGACGGTATGGGACTTCAGGATCATTTCGGTTCTCTTCGACTTCACAGCGTCCGGCATCGCATCGATTCGGAGCATGGATCGCTGTCACGGTGAAACGTCGCGCGGGATGCCTTAACCGATCGGAGGCCGGTTGACGATGGCAAATGCCTGGCCAGGTGTTGGAAAAGGCTGCGGAGACGTCGGATTTTAGCGGAGGCTAAGGAGCTGTGCCGGTGGGCTTGTCGGCCACCGGGCGCTCCTTAAAGAACCCGGCAACCGCGCGTAAGGCCGAGAAGAAGAAGCGAGGTGAACGCGCGCGAGCGATCACGAACGACGGTGCGTCCGCGGGAAAACTGCTCGATGATCTTGGCGCTGTTCTTCGACATGACGGGCTCTATAGCCGGAGCACCGAAAAAGGGCAAGGGCGGATGAAGAAAAAGGCACTTGCTCATGTCCAAGGCATCGTCTGATGCCGGAACGCGATGCTTGCTAGGTCGCCCACAGGGGTTCGAAATTGCATATTCCGAATTTGCAGCTACACTGGCCACATGACCACGATCCCGATCCGAGACGCCAAGAACCGCCTGACCGAACTGGCCCGCCGCGTGGAAGACGGCGAGCGCTTTACCGTGACCCGCAACGGCAAGCCGGTGATGGAACTGGTGCCCGCGAAACAGCCTGTCGGGATCGATTGGGAAGGGCTGGAAGCCTATAAGCGCGAAAAGGGGATTACCCATTTCTTTGGCGACATTCCGGCGGATTTCGATGATCCGCTACCGGAAGACTTTCTGATCACGCCACTTCCGCTTCCGACCAAGAGTTGATGTCCCGTCTCCTGGACACGCACATCTTCATCGCCTTGCTCGAAGGCCGCTTCGAGCAGCTGCCGCCAGCTGTCCGGCAGGAGGTCAGGGCCGAGAGTGGTGCACTCTATCTCAGCGTGGCAAGTCTTTGGGAGATCGCGATCAAATCGAGGATCGGCAAGCTTCCGCTCCGGACTCCGTTGGACAATCTTCCGGACGCTGCAAGGGAAGCCGGAATAACCATTCTCCCGATCAACGAACATCACGCGCTCCACACCATCACGCCGGAGCCATCGACGCGCGATCCGTTCGATAGGCTGTTGCTCGCCCAATGCGCCATCGAGAAGATGCGGCTCGTGACCCTAGACCGGGCTCTGGCCGACCATCCGCTATCGGCAACCGCGGTTCCCTAACGAAAAACCCCGCCAGCGAGCGGCGGGGTCTAGAAATCCGTTACGGCAAAACGGCTCAGATATCGGCGACGTTCGTCACGATCCGCGAGACCAGACCGTAAGTCTTGGCGTCTTCGGCGGACAGCCAGTAGTCGCGGTCCGTGTCCTTGGCGATCTTTTCGATCGGCTGGCCGGTTGCTTCCGAGAAGATCCGGTTCAGTCGCTCGTTCATCTTGATGATCTCGCGTGCCTGGATCTCGATGTCGGATGCCATGCCGCGCGTGCCGCCCGAGGGTTGGTGCAGCAGGAAGCGCGTGTTGGGCAGGCAAAGACGCTGCTCCTTGGGCACGGACACATAGATCAGGGCGCCGGCGGAGGCGACCCAGCCCGTGCCGATGATCCAGACCTTCGGCTTCACGAACTTGATCATGTCGTGAATGCTGTCGCCGGATTCGACATGGCCGCCGGGCGAATTGACGAAGATGCGGATATCCTCATCACTGGCGGACGACAGCGCCACGAGCTGCGAGCAGACCTTCTGCGCCAGTTCCTGGTTGATCGGGCCGTAGATGAAAATCGAGCGCGACTTGAAAAGGTTCGCCTCCGTTTCCTTGCCCAGGGGCAGTTCCGTCTTCTTGTCGTCCTCGTCTTCGTTCATCCGCTGTCTCCCGCGAAATTTCAGGTGTCTACCCGCTCAGATAAGGCGACTCGACCGCGATGACAATGCAACAAACACAAGAGCCGGGGCAACATGCCCCTGGCCCGGCCAAAGCCCGACCGGTCGGGATGGTTAAGAGCCGGCCTTTCGGCCCTTGCTGGGGCATTTGCCGTATGGACACCGCGCGAAGGCGGATTAGGATGGGCAGGGCAACGATGACGGCGGCGAGCCTCCCAAGCACATCCCATGCGCCGCCATGAACTGAGGGGACCATCATGACACGTCGCTTTCTCGCCGCCGCCACTGCGGCATTCGCGCTTTCGGCCGCTCCGGCCTTCGCCCATCTCGACCCGGCCGAGCACGGCTCGATGATGGCAGGCATCACCCATCCGCTGTCGGGGCTCGATCATGTTCTGGTGATGGTCGCCGTCGGTCTCTGGGCAGCACAGATGGGTGGCCGCGCGCTCCTCGCCGTGCCCACCGCCTTTGTCGTGACGATGGCGCTCGGCTTCGCACTGGCGCTTTCCGGCCTGCACCTGCCCTTCGTCGAGCCCGCCATCCTCGCCTCCATCGTCGCTCTGGGCCTGCTGGTCGCCATGGCGGTGCGCATGCCTGCCGCCGCCGGCGCGGGCGTCGTCGGCATCTTTGCCCTCTTCCACGGCTATGCCCATGGCGGCGAACTGGGCGCGGCGACCGCCCTGCCCTTCGGCCTCGGCTTCGCGATATCCACGGCGGCCCTGCATGCCGCCGGTATCGGCCTTGGCCTCCTGATCGGCCGTATGGCCAGTGCCGGCCTCGTGTCCCGCTTTCTCGGTGCGGCGACGGCTGTCGCCGGTGCCGCGCTCTTCGTTGCCGGCTGACCGGATCACCCGCGTCCGAGCGACCGAAAATCTTTTGCACCCTGCCCGAATCCGGCCCTGAAAAGCCGGATTTGCTCGGTGTAATCGGCGACATGGCACATCTGCCAGCGTGGACCGGGCGGTGCATCGCCGCGAGACCGGTCCATGAGAAACCGACGAGCGGCAGCATCATTTCCAGATGATCGCACGCTTGGGAGACGACCATGTCACCGGAAGAACAATCCCTTCTCAGCGGCCTTTTCGAACGGGTCCGCACCGCATCCTCGACACCGCGCGACCGCGAGGCGGAGACCCTGATCGATCAGGCCGTCCGCAGCCAGCCCTCCGCACCGTATTACCTCGCCCAGGCCGTCATCGTTCAGGAAAAGGGTCTGGAAGCCGCAGCCCAGCGGATCGAAGCCCTGGAAGCGCAGCTTCGCCGCAGCGAGGACCGTATCCACGCGCTGGAGACCGAACGCGACGCCGAACCGCGCGAGAGCCATTCCGGCGGTTTTCTCGGCTCGCTCTTCGGATCGTCTGACAAGCCGCAACAGAGGCCCGATGCCCCTCGGGGCGGACAATCCTACCCTGCCGACGGTTCCTCGGCCGGCGGCCCCTGGGGCGGAGCGCCCCGTACGGCCTACCCGGCGGCCCAACAGACCTTTCCGCCACAGCAGCAGCCCGCGAGCGGACCATGGGATCGTCCGCCGCAGCCCATGTCGGCGGGCGGCGGCTTTCTACGAGGCGCGATGGGCACGGCGGCGGGCGTTGCCGGCGGCATGCTGCTCGCCAACTCGCTCAGCGGCATCTTCGGCAACCATATGTCCTCGCTCGGCCTCGGCGGCGCGACCGAGACTGCGGTACCGATCGAGGAAACCACGATCAACAACTATTACGGCGACGATGCCGTCACCCGGGCCTCGGACCCGACACCGGCGGACGATGTGCCGGATGCCCCTGCCGGCGACAATGGCTGGCAACAGGCCGATCTCGACACATCGCCCAACGACGATTTCGACACGGACTTCGGCTCCGACGACACGATGGACGTGTAGGCGAACCGCTCAGCCCCGACCGCGATAGGGCTGAACACCCTGGTCGGGCAACCAGACGCCTTCGGGCGGGTTGCCCGTCTGCCAGAACACATCGATCGGAATGCCGCCGCGCGGATACCAGTAGGCGCCGATCCGCAGCCATTTCGGCGAGAGCAGATCGACGAGACGCTTGGCGATATCGAGCGTGCAATCCTCGTGAAACGCCCCGTGATTGCGGAACGCATGCAGGAAGAGCTTCAGCGACTTCGATTCGACCAGCCAGCCGTCCGGCACGTAGTCGATGACGATATGGGCGAAATCCGGCTGCCCCGTCATCGGGCAGAGCGAGGTGAACTCGGGCGCCGTGAAGCGCACGACGAAATCGGTGCCGGCATGGTTGCTCGGCACGCGCTCCAGCACGGCATCGTCGGGGTTGGCCGCACCGGCAACGGCCTGTCCCAGCATGGACAGTCCGGATACATCGGTCTTGCTCATGTGTCTCTTCCTTCCTGGTCTCGTACTTCCTCGCCGGAACCGGGCACGACCCGGCTGGGCGTCACCTTCACGCGAATGCCGTGGGCTTTCTCGCTCTCCGGCTCGATGTGAATGGCGATCTTGGCAGCGCCGTTGACGGCGCGGATGGCATCCTCGATGCGGTCGCAAATATCGTGGGCGGCACCCACCGTCATGTCCGCCGGCACCACCATGTGGAAATCGACGAAGATGACCGAGGCCGCCTGCCGGGTCTTCAGGTCGTGCACGCCAAGCGAGCCCGCCGCATTGCCGGCGATGGCGGCGCGGATCTCCGCATCTTCCGCGGTCTCCACCGCCCGGTCCATCAAGCCGCTGATCGAGCCGGCGATGACCTTCCAGCCCTGAAACAGGATATTGCCCGCGACGATGACGGCGAGAAGCGGATCGAGGATCGTATAGCCGGTGGCGATCGCCAGCAGCAGGCCGACCAGCACGCCGCCCGAGGTCACGACATCCGACATGATGTGGTGCCCGTCGGCCGACAGCGCCGGCGAGCGGAACGCCTTCCCGGCCCGCAGCAGGATGGTCGCCCAGATCGCGTTGACGACACCGGCCGCGAAATTGATCGCAAGACCGACGGCCGGCGCCTCGATCGGCTGCGGCGACAGAACCGCCGGCACCGCCTCGTAGACGATCAGGAGGGCCGCGACGACGATCAGCACGCCCTCGATGACGGCCGAGAAATATTCGGCCTTGTGATGCCCGAACGGATGGTCGTCGTCGGCAGGCTTTGCCGCATAGCCGATGACCACGAAAGCCACGACGGCCGCAACCACATTGACGATCGATTCCAGGCCGTCGGACAGCAGGGCCACGGACCCCGTGAACCACCACGCCGCCATCTTCATGGCCAGCACGAGAAGCGACAGGGGAATGGTCCAGAAGGCGAGCCGCTGGGCGCGGTTGATGGTGCTTGTCGTCGTCATGGAACCAACCTCCGGCCGGCAACCCGTGCCGGCCTTTCATGCCGTTGACGCCCGACGCCGCGATGGTGGCGACGGCGGGACGGATCGTATTGCGGAATTCTCTGGAATGCCTGATGTGCGCGGTCGCCGCGCGTCCCGCCGATGGGAACGGTCGCGGCCCTCGATGTCTCTGCTCGAAACGGTATTGCCCGCACCCTTTCGCGGAAAAGGCACGGGCATGCAAGACCCTAAAACCGGCGGAGGCCGGTTATCCGACGGCCTGTCAGGCGGCCTTCACCTTCGCGCGCTTGGCAAGGTTCGCCACCACATTCTCGATCATGCGCATGCCGGCATCGCCGCCGAGCGTCATGATGGATTCCGGGTGGAACTGAACGGCGGCGATCGGCTCCTTCGTGTGCTCGATCCCCATGATCGTCCCGTCCTCGCTCTCGGCCGTGATCATGAAATCGCGCGGCAGGGTCGAGGGATCGGCGAAGATGGAGTGGTAGCGGCCCACGGTCACTTCCTTGCCGAGGCCGGAAAAGACGAGGCCCGGCTCCAGCACGCGGATACGCGACGGCTTGCCGTGCATGGGAACGGCGAGCTGCCGCAGATCGCCGCCATAGGCCTCGGCCAGCGCCTGCAGGCCAAGGCACACGCCGAAGATCGGCAGGTCGCGCGCCCGCGCCTTCTTGATCGTCGCCTTGCAGTCGAAATCCTTCGGCCGACCGGGGCCGGGCGACAGCACGACGAGATCGGGCTTCAACCGGTCCAGAAGCTCTTCCGCCACGGGCGAGCGCACCGTGTTCACGGTCGCGCCCGTCTGACGGAAATAATTGGCCAGCGTATGGACGAAGCTGTCCTCGTGATCGACCAGCAGGATATTGACGCCGGCGCCCACGGGCGCGACGTCACGGGCCTGCTTGCCCTTGGCGGCGGATTTCGCATCGCGGATGGCGGAGATCATGGCGGAGGCCTTCAGTTCGGTTTCGGCTTCTTCCTCGTGCGGATCGCTGTCGTTCAGCAGCGTCGCGCCGGCCCGCACCTCGGCAATGCCGTCCTTGATGCGGATGGTGCGCAGCGTCAGCCCGGTGTTCATGTCGCCATTGAACCCGACCATGCCGATCGCACCGCCATACCAGGCGCGCGGGCTCTTCTCGTGGCTTTCGATGAAGCGCATCGCCCAGAGCTTCGGCGCGCCGGTAACGGTCACGGCCCAAGCGTGGCTGAGGAAGCCGTCGAAGGCGTCCATATCGTCGCGCAGGCGCCCTTCGATATGGTCGACCGTATGGATCAGACGCGAATACATCTCGATCTGGCGGCGGCCGATCACCTTCACCGAACCGGGCACGCAGACGCGGCTCTTGTCATTGCGGTCGACGTCCGAGCACATGGTCAGCTCGGATTCGTCCTTCTTGGAATTCAAGAGCTTGAGGATCTGCTCGCTGTCGGCGATCGGATCGTCGCCCCGCTTGATCGTCCCGGAAATCGGGCAGGTTTCGATCCGCCGGCCCGAGACGCGCACGAACATTTCCGGCGAGGCGCCGACCAGATATTCCTGATGGCCGAGATTGATGAAGAAGGAATAGGGCGACGGATTGATCGCTTTCAGCCGGTTGGAAATTTCCGAGGGGCGGCTCTCGCAGCGCTCGTAGAACTTCTGCCCGGGCACCACCTCAAACAGGTCGCCGCGCCGGAAGCTTTCCTTGGCCTTGGTCACCAGCTCGGCATACTCGCCCGGCCGATGGTCGCCATGCGGCGGAATGCTATCCACGACGCGGAAGGGCTCCGCCGCGATGTCGCCGGCCTTGCCGAAGGTCGAGAGATCGCCCAGCGCGAAATCATAGCGGTCGATCCAGGCCTTGGCGGCGTAGTGGTCGACCACGAGAATCTCGTCGGGCAGAAACAGCACCATATCGCGCTGGTCGTCCGGGCGCTTCAGCTTGAAATCGATGGCATCGAACTGGAAGGCAAGGTCGTAGCCGAAGGCGCCGTAAAGGCCGAGGCTTGCATCTTCCGCCGAGAAGAACAGCGCCGTGACGGCCCGCAGGACCGTAAAGACGGTCGGCGTCTTCGAGCGCTCTTCCTCGGTGAAGACATGGTCCGGCATGTCGATCGTCAGGTCCAGCCGCCGGGCCGTCAGCGTGCCCAACGTAATGTCCTTCACACCTTTCAGGTGCCCGGCGATCACGGACAGCAGAACCTCGCCGCGCGCGTTATAGGCCTCGATCCAGAGCGAACGGCCGAAGGAGGAGATGCCGAGCGGCGGATCGACGATGGCGGTGTCCCAACGCGTATAGCGGCCTGGATATTCGTAGTTGGACGAGAACACCGCGCCGCGCCGCTCGTCGAGCTGATCGACATAGCTGGAAATCGCATCGGCATAGGACGCTTCGCGCCGGCGGCGCGTGACGGTAATTCCGCCCTGCGTCACATAGGATTCGGCATCGTCTTCAAGCTTCGTCGTCGACATTCGTTCGCTCCGTTCTGGCTCGGGAAACGAGCACGGCCAGAATGCAAAAAAGCCGCCTCGAAACTCCGGGCGGCTTATCGTAAAAATCCATCACGCAGGACTGATCGAGGCCGCTTTAGCGAGCCCACCACCAGACAGAGAGGATGCGTGCGTTGACCATGAAAAACTGTTAGCGCGGAGAGGGCCGTCTGGCAAGCGGCAAGCGCTGCAAAATCAGGCCTCGCGATCACGTCACCGTGGCGAAAGCGCGACACCCCGGCGCAAACCGCGCACGCCGCCCCTCGCCGTCGGCCATCGCGCACCTAAGTCTGGATGACCGGCCGAAGCGCCGCCGAAAATTGGATGGGTCCCTATGTGCCGACGTCTTCCGCTGCTTTTCCCCCTGATGGTCCTCCCGGCCGTTCTCGTTCTTGCAGGCGCTGGCCTGCCGCAGGCCGGCCCGGTGCCGGAAAGCAAGCCCGCAGCCGCCGAAACGCAGACCGCGCCGACGCCAGTGGGCGCCAAGGAGCCCGAGGCGACCAGCACCGACGGCCAGCCGGTCGAGCCCACGGCGGCGGAGGATGTTCCCAAGCCCGAGACGAAACCGCCATCGCCGGCCGCGGACGCCGTTCCGGCAAAGCCCGTGCCGGACAAGCCGGCAGAGCCCGATGCGGCCAAGCCCGAGACCCCGTCCGAGGCCCCGGCGCCCGGCGAGGCCGCCCCCGCCGACAAGCCGGCCGAGCCGAAGACCACGACGCCCGCGGCCGAACTCGTCATCACACCGGAAGAACCCGCCGCCTATGCCCAGTGCCTGACGGATCTGAAGGCGCTCGGCGCGACATTTTCGGAAAAGCCGCGCATCGACGATGGAAAGGGTTGCGGTATCGACAAGCCGATCTCCGTGACTGAAATCCTGCCCGGCATCAAGCTGGCGCCGGAGGCGACGCTGCGCTGCGAGGCCGCACTGGAACTCGCCCGCTGGACGAAGGAGGCCGTGCTGCCGGCTGCGCGCGTGGCCATGTCGGAGGATGGCGCGTTGAAATCCATCAACCAGGCCTCGAGCTATATCTGCCGTCTGCGCAACAACGCTTCCACCGGCAAGATCTCCGAGCACGCGCGCGGCAATGCCATCGACATCGCCTCCTTCACCTTCAAGAACGGCGAGACGATCGCGATCCAGCCGCGCGACGAGGACGGCACGCTCTCCGGCGCCTTCCAGCGTGCGGTCACGGCCACCGGTTGCCTCTACTTCGAAACGGTGCTGGACCCCGGCAGCGACGAGGCCCACGAGAACCACCTGCATTTCGACGTCCTGCAACGGCGCGGCAACTACCGCTACTGCCGATAGGCCCTCGCCCTAGCGGGCGAGGATATCGCGCATCTCCACGAGATTGGAGCGAACGCGAAGGATGTAGAAGCCCATGGTGGCGAGGTGCGTCGGCATGATCCAGCCGTCCTCGCGGCCGTTGGAGATGATGGCCGGCTGGATGCGCAGCGCCGCGCGGAGCTGCTTCAGGCTTTCCGCCCAGATCGGCGCCAGCCCGCGCTGGGTGATGACGCCGTCGAAATCCGCACCGGCCGCCGCCATCACGCCGTAATAGCCGTAGAGCTGGCCATAGGCGAACCAGAACCGGTCGTCGGCCCGCGTATCGAACCAGCCGCCATTATGGTCTTCGGAACGCTCGCGGATCATCGCGGAGGTATTGCCGATATCGTTGGAAATGCGGTCGATGAACTCGATCAGATTGTCCGAACGCCCGTCGAAGGTCGCCTCGCATTTGACGAGGCTCTCGTTGAACGCCTGCAGATCGCGCTTGGCGGAGCGGTAGAAGCTCGGTGTCGGCGTCTTCGGGCCGAACGGGTCGAGCCCGAAATACCAGGCACCCTCATCGAACTGCATATTGCTGCGGGCCTTCTGCAGGTTCTCGTTGATACCCGACGTCCCCCGCACCCGGCCGAGCGAATCCACCAGCTCGACCGTCGTGCGCCGCACCGCCTGATTGACGCCGCGCTGGAAGGAAGCCTTGTTGTCGAGGAACGGCGTATGGTCCCAGTCCATGCCGAAGAAGCCGGCCTTGTAGAGCAGCATGGAGGAGATCCAGGCATTCTCGTCGACATTGAAGTCGATCAGATCGGAGGCGACATCGACGATCGCCGAGCGCTCGCAGTTCGCCGTTGCAGGGGCCGCGGCACCGGGCGCAAGCTTGACCGGCAGGCCGGCATCCGTCTTGCGCTCCCCGAAATTGTAGCGGTTGACGTAGTCGGGATCGAAGTTCGTCCAGGCCTGCGTGGTATAGACGAAATAGCCGTAGAGGCCGACGAACAGCAGGACGATAGCGGCCACAGGCCCCTTGACGATCCAGCCGCCGCTTGCCCGGAACCAGCCGGCAAACCTCACGAAGGGAAACAGGAGCCAGGAAATGGCAAGGCCCAGCCCCCGGCCAATGGCGGAAAAGAGGCGCTGGAAGAACGCGACGACCGGTTCGAGCATGAGGGTGTGGTCCTTCTGAGATGACGCTGGGGACAGAGGGCTAAATGACAGGGCGCTTGCCGCCCCGCCTGACATAGGCGCCGCAGCCACCCGCCACAACCGGCTTCCGAGCCCCTCGCGCTTTATTGCGCAGCCGTGCTCTTCAGATAGGCGATCACATCGGCGATATCCCTGTCCGATTTCAGGCCGGCAAAGCTCATGCGCGTGCCGGGAACCATGGCGCGGGGCGCCAGCAGATAGGTCGAAAGCCGCGCCTCGTCCCACACCTTGCCGTCATGCCCGAATGCCGCCATCGCCGTGGAATAGCCATAGCTCTCGACATGCGCGACCGGCCGGCCGACGACGCCCTTGAGGCTGGGGCCGACACGGTTCTCCGGCCCGGTCGCCGTGTGGCAAGCGCCGCATTTGCGAAACACGCGCTCGCCGGACACAGCATCCCCGGCGCGTGCCGCGCCCGTGGCTGCGACGAAGACGATCAGAAGACAATGGGCGAAACCGATGCGCATCTGGCGCTCCCGTGAACGAGGTGGAGACACAGTCTATGCCTCATGCATCCGGTCGTCCCAGTGCCGGCGGCAATAGGACACATATTTCTCGTTGCCGCCGATCTCCACCTGCGCGCCCTCATGCATGACCCGTCCCTGCCCGTCGAGGCGCACCACCATGGTCGCCTTGCGGCCGCAATGGCAGATGGTCCGCACCTCCCGCAGTTCGTCCGCGATCGCCAGAAGCGTTGCCGACCCCGGAAACAGCTGCCCGCGGAAATCGGTGCGCAGGCCGTAGGCCATCACCGGAACGCCCAGCCGGTCGGCCACCCGGGCGAGCTGCCACACCTGCGCCTCGCTGAGAAACTGCGCCTCGTCCACGAACACGCATGCCGCATCCGTCTGCGATATCGCCTCCTTGACGAGCGTATAGAGGTCGTCCGTCACGCTGAAGGCGATCGCATCCGACGACAGGCCGATGCGCGAGGAAACGCGCCCCTCGCCGGCCCGGTCGTCGAAGGCGGCGATCAGCACGACGGTGCGCATGCCGCGCTCTTCGTAATTGTAGGAGGATTGCAGCAGCAGGGTCGACTTGCCCGCATTCATCGTGGCGTAGTGGAAATAGAGCTTTGCCATTGCCGACGATCCTTTCGGGTTTTCCGGCCCACCGCGGGATGGGGCTGCGCTTGACGCCCCGGCCGGCGGCTTCATGCCTGACCCAAGGCCGTTTGGCCAGAGCGCCGTTCCAACGGTCGTCTCCGATCGACGCTGTCATTCTTGCCGTTGCACCTATGCCTCGGCGAACCGATGCCTTATGTTCAGGGTCGCGAACGCTCGACCGTCCTCACGGCGGTCCGGCAGCGCATTGCGGATCGGCGGCCACGGACGTCGATCGTGATCGCGGAATGCGCCATTACGACAGTTCCTGTCGCATTACGGGCCGCGTGCGTTCGCGAGCGCAATACACTGACCCAACCGTCGGATCCTGTTATGCCGAGGATCCGATGCTCTTTCTGACGTCATCACAGGGGAACAAAAAACCAATGACCAGAAGTTTCGCCCGTCTGCTCACGCTGTCCGCCGCCGTCTCTCTGAGCGCGCTGAGCGCCGGAACCGGCTTCGCCGCAGACCCCGCAAGCTGTGCCACCGTCCGCTTCTCCGATGTCGGCTGGACGGACATCACGGCCACGACCGCAACGGTCGCCGCGGTCGTCGAAGGTCTGGGTTACACGCCCGACATCAAGGTGCTCTCCGTTCCCGTCACCTACCAGTCGCTGAAGAACAAGGACATCGACGTCTTCCTCGGCAACTGGATGCCGGCCCAGGAAAAGGACGTCAAACCCTACCTGGACGACAAGACGGTCGAATCGCTCGGCGCGAATCTCGAAGGCGCGAAGTACACGCTGGCCACCAATGCCAAGGGTGCCGCTCTCGGCATCAAGGATTTCGCCGACATCGCCAAGCACAAGGACGAACTCGACGGCAAGATCTATGGCATCGAGCCGGGCAATGATGGCAATCGTCTCGTGATGACGCTGATCGAGAAGAACGAGATGGGCATGGGCGGCCTCGAGGTCGTCGAAAGCTCCGAGCAGGGCATGCTGTCCCAGGTCGCACGCGCCCAGCGGGACGACAAGCCGGTCGTCTGGCTCGGCTGGGCCCCGCACCCGATGAACTCGACCTTCGAGATGACCTATCTCACGGGCGGCGACTCCACCTTCGGCCCGAACTTCGGCGGCGCCACCGTCTACACCAACACGCGCGCCGGATACGTCTCGGAATGCCCGAACATCGGCAAGCTGATCTCCAACGTGAAGTTCACCCTCGACATGGAAAACCATATCATGGGCAAGATCCTCAACGATGGCGAGGAGCCCGAAACGGCGGCGAAGGAATGGCTGAAAGCCAACCCGACCGCGATCGAACCCTGGCTTGCCGGCGTCACGACGCTGGACGGCAAGGATGGCCTGCCGGCCGTCAAGGCGGCGCTCGGCCTCTGATCCAGACACCGGAAGGCGGGGGCAACCCCGCCTTTTCCGCACTGGCATCCGGGCTTTTCCAAGCCCTGTTTCCCCTATATCAATGATCCGTCTTTCTTCGATCCGACCTTTGCGATCTGCGCCCGCGCGGTCCATGATGTCACTGCGATCGATGTCGTATCATCCGTCACTCTTTCAGGAGAGGATCCCGCATGGATTTTCTGACAGGACACCGCGTTCCTATCGGCCAGGGCGCGAAGGCCTTCGTCGACTGGTTGACGACCAATTTCAGTCTGTTCTTCGACCAGCTCTCCAGCTTCCTGTCGGGCGTCGTCTCGGCCATTCTCTTCGTTCTGCAGTATCCGCACCCCCTCGTCGTCGTCGGTCTCGTCACCGTACTCGCCGCCTGGCTCCGCCGGTCGGTCGGCATCACGCTCTTCACGGGTCTTGGCCTGTTGCTGATCATCAATCAGGGCTACTGGAAGGAAACGACGGAAACGCTGGCGCTCGTGCTGGCGGCAAGCGTCGTTTCCATGGCCATCGGCATTCCGCTGGGGATCGCGGCCGCACGCCGTGCCTGGGTTTACGCCTTCATGCGCCCCGTGCTCGACCTGATGCAAACCATCCCGACCTTCGTCTATCTCATTCCGGCGCTGATCCTCTTCGGTCTCGGCATGGTGCCCGGGCTGATCGCCACCGTCATCTTCGCCATTCCCGCCCCCATCCGCCTGACCCGACTCGGGATCATCTCGACACCGCCCTCGCTCACCGAGGCGGCCGTCTCCTTCGGCGCCACGCCGTCGCAGGTCTTGCGCAAGATCGAGCTGCCCTTCGCCACGCCGCAGATCATGGCCGGCCTCACCCAGACGATCATGCTGTCTCTGTCCATGGTGGTCATCTCGGCCCTCGTCGGTGCCAACGGGCTCGGCGTTCCCGTGCTGCGCGCGCTGAACACGGTCAACGTCGCCAAGGGCTTCGAAGCCGGCCTCTGTATCGTCATCCTCGCGATCATTCTCGATCGCCTCTTCCGCTCTTCGGATGAAGGAGAAGGCGCATGAGCGATGCCGTGATCTTCGAAAATGTCGATATCGTCTTCGGCGAACGCCCCGAACGGGCCCTGCAGATGGTCGATTCCGGAAAAACCCGCGACGAGATCGGCGATGCCACGGGCCTCGTCCTCGGCGTGGCCGGCGCATCGCTGACCGTGCGCGAAGGCGAAATCCTCGTGCTGATGGGCCTGTCGGGCTCCGGCAAGTCGACGCTGCTGCGGGCGGTCAACGGCCTGGCGCCGGTGGTGCGCGGCAATGTCAGCGTGAAGACGGGCACCGGCACGATTGATCCCTACCGCGCAACGTCCAAGGCCCTGCGCGACTTCCGTATGCACACCGTTTCCATGGTGTTCCAGCAGTTCGCGCTCCTGCCCTGGCGCACGGTCGAGGACAATGTCGGCTTCGGTCTGGAACTGGCCGGCGTGCCGGATGCCGAGCGCCGGCGCCGGGTCGGCGAGCAGCTGGAACTGGTGAACCTCACGCAGTGGGCCGGCCGCAAGGTGCAGGAACTCTCAGGCGGCATGCAGCAGCGCGTCGGCCTCGCCCGGGCCTTTGCCACCGGCGCGCCGATTCTCCTGATGGACGAGCCTTTTTCGGCGCTCGACCCGCTCATCCGCACGCGGCTGCAGGACGAGCTTCTCGAGTTCCAGCGCCGGCTGAAAAAGACCATCCTCTTCGTCAGCCACGATCTGGACGAGGCCTTCCGCATCGGCAACCGCATCGCCATCATGGAAGGCGGACGCATCATCCAGTGCGGAACGCCGCAGGAGATCGTGAAGAACCCCGCCAACCAGTATGTCGCCGATTTCGTGCAGCACATGAACCCGATCACCATGCTGACCGCGACCGATGTCATGCAGCACGGCCTGGCACAGCGCGCCGCACCCGGCGGCGTCAGTGCCACGGCCGCGCCCGACACGCCGCTGATCGACATTCTCGACGCGATGACGCGGCAGCCGGGCGCGATCGGCGTGGTCGAGAACGGTTCGGTCATCGGAACCATCGACGCTCAGGATGTGATCGAGGGCCTGACGCGGCATCGAACCCGCCCCTGACGATCGGTCGCCGAACCGTTTGAATGGTTCGGCCGATGCGGCTTCACGAGACAGCGTCGCCCTGTCGTCTGCCAGTGCGTCGTTCGCGGAACCCGTGCCGCGAGCGACGGGCTGTCGGGACAACAGAAAGGCCGGAGATGGCAGAGAAACCACACGTCTTGCGCGAGACGGACGATGCCGCGCGAAAGCTCGCCCGCCTGGTCCTGCGGGAACAGCGCAGTGCAGCCATGGCCGTTCTCGAACCGGGCTGCGACGGTTTCCCCTTCGTCAGCCGAATCCTCCTCGGCTTCGACATCGACGGCACGCCCGTCATCCTCGCCTCACGGTTGGCAACGCATACGCAGGCGCTGCTCGCCGATGTCAGGTGCTCCCTGCTGGCGGGGCGCACCGGCAAAGGCGATCCGCTCGCGCATCCGCGAATCACCGTGCAATGCGAGGCGGAACCCGTGTCGCAGACCGATGCGCGGCACGCGCGCCTGCGGTCCCGCTTCCTGCGGCGCCACCCCAAGGCACAGCTCTACATCGATTTTCCCGACTTCCTGTTCTTCCGCCTGACGCCAAGGCGCGCAAGCTTCAATGCCGGCTTCGGCCAAGCCTATGCGCTGGAAGGAAACGACCTTCTGATCGCTTCGCAGGCACGGGAAGAAATCGCGACAGCAGAGCCGCTCCTTCTTGACGAACTCCGAAGCAACGCAGATGCTGTCACATATCGGATTGGGGACGATCCGGAGCCCGTTACTCCGGGCTGGCAAGTGACCGGCATCGATGCCGAGGGGGTCGATCTTGCACTGGGAGACGCCGTCCGTCGGGTGTCCTTTCCCCGGCAGGTTGAAAACGTCGCAGATCTCCGTGCAATGTTCGTCAAACTTTACCGTTAACTCGGCAGAAGTACCCCTAAATCTCGCATAGGCCTGTTGTTCCCTTTATGCGTCATGCCTAATTGTCTCATTCTAGCCGCACCAAAATGGGTGGGGCCAAGACGTCGCATGGAGTATGGCATGGAAACGATCCCTCCCCACCAGCATGAAAAAGCCGAGGTCGCTGCGGATTTCCTCTCGGCTATGGCCAACCCGAAGCGGCTGCTGATCCTGAACGAACTGGTCAAGGGTGAAATGGCTGTCGGAGCGCTTGCGGCTCAGGTCGGCCTTAGTCAGTCTGCGCTTTCGCAACACCTGTCGAAGCTTCGGGCCCAGAGCCTCGTTACGACACGCCGCGATGCACAGACGATCTACTATTCGTCCTCGTCCGAGTCTGTTCTGAAAGTCCTTTCGATGCTGTCCGAAATCTACGGCGCAGCAGATGCGAAGGAAGAAGCGCAGCCGCGTCGCCGATCTGCCTGACCTTGCGCGAAGTCCTCTGCCACGGGCGAAAGCCGAGAGTGACAGCGGCGTGACGCGGACGGGCATCGAAGGATAATGCTCACCTCGGTTGCATCCGGGATGGGTCCATTTTTGCGTGCTTAAAGCCGGGGGCCGACGTGGTTCCTGGCTTTTTCTTTGACAGCATCCCGAAATGTCAACTTTCACTTAAACAGGTCACCGGAAAACCTCGGAGATCACCCTGCGCCCATGTCTTAAATAAGTCAATAGTGACTACTTGAGGAAATGTGCATTTTCGAGGAAATGATGCATATCCTGCCGGCCCGCGGGTAGCCCGACACGTGCGGCATGTCTTGACGCTCTCAGGCCCGCTGATAGTTTGACCGTCGGATAAAATTCGCCGATCCATTCAAACGCCAAATGGCCGTTCTGGCCATGGAGACCGTCATGTCGAATCGCCTCAACGCCACCCCTAACGATCTGCGCGCCTTCTGGATGCCGTTCACCTCGAATCGGCAGTTCAAGAAGGAACCGCGCATGTTCGTCTCGGCGAAGGACATGCACTACAAGACGCATGACGGCCGCACCGTTCTCGACGGCACCGCCGGGCTCTGGTGCGTCAACGCCGGGCACTGCCGCCCGCTGATCACCGAGGCCATCCGCGAACAGGCTGGCGAACTGGATTACGCTCCCGCCTTCCAGCTCGGCCACCCCAAGGCCTTCGAGCTTGCCAACCGGCTCGTGGATATCGCGCCCGATGGCTTCAATCATGTGCTCTACACCAATTCCGGCTCCGAATCGGTGGACACGGCTCTCAAGGTCGCGCTGGCCTATCACCGTGTGAAGGGCGACGGCGCCCGTTCGCGCCTCATCGGCCGGGAGCGCGGCTATCACGGCGTCAATTTCGGCGGCATTTCCGTCGGCGGAATCGTCTCGAACCGCAAGATGTTCGGCACGCTGCTCAGCGGTGTCGATCATATGCCGCACACGCACATGCCGGACCGGAACGCCTTCACCAAGGGCGAGCCCGAGCATGGCGGCGACATCGCCTCTGAACTGGAACGCATCGTCACCCTGCACGACGCCTCGACGATTGCCGCCGTGATCGTGGAGCCGGTCGCGGGCTCGACCGGCGTGCTCATCCCGCCGAAGGGCTACCTGCAGAAGCTGCGGGAGATCTGCACCAAGCACGGCATTCTCCTGATCTTCGACGAGGTCATCACCGGCTACGGCCGTCTCGGCACGCCGTTCGCGGCACAGTATTTCGACGTCATGCCGGACATGATCGTCACGGCAAAGGGCCTGACCAACGGGGTCATCCCCATGGGCGCGGTGTTCGTGACGTCGGAGATCCATGACGCGTTCATGCAGGGTCCGGAGCACATGATCGAGTTCTTCCACGGCTATACCTATTCCGGCAACCCGATCGCCTCGGCCGCCGCCATCGCGACGCTCGACACCTATCGAGACGAGGGTCTTCTCACCCGTGCGGCCACGCTCGCGCCGTACTGGGAAAAGGCCCTGCACGGGCTCCGCGATTGCCCGCACGTCATCGACATCCGCAACATCGGCCTCATCGGCGCGATCGAACTCGCGCCGATTGCCGGCGAACCGACCAAGCGCGCCTTCTCCGCCTTCCTGAAGGCCTACGAGAACGGCCTGTTGATCCGCACCACCGGCGACACGATCGCCTTGTCGCCGCCGCTGATCATCACCGAAGCGCAGATCGACGAACTCGTTGCCGGCATCCGGCATGTGCTCGAAACCGGCATCTGAGCGACCATCGTCTTCTCCCGCGGCACAGAACCGCGGCGGGAGAGGATCGACGACACACAGCATTCCGAAATGCCCGAACCGCTGGAGGTCGCCCCTTGCTCCGCGTCAGGCCGCCCTCCCCGTGAGCATGAACCTTGCCGACCATGAGCATTCCCAAGCGCCACCCCTATGATTTCGACCCCACCTACGGTCTGGGGCTTGCCGATCTGCGCGCGATCCGGCCGCCGCCGGAAGTGGAGGGGTTCGACGCCTTCTGGGAGGCACGCTACGACAAGGCTCTTTCCATAGAGCCGAGGCCGAGCCTCACGCGCTCGGCAACGCAGCATCGAAAATGGATCGTCCACGATCTTTCCTATACCTCGACGGACGGCTTCCGCATCGGCGGCTGGCTTCTCGTTCCCCACCACGGCACGGTGCGCCGCGGCCTCGTCGTCGGCCATGGCTACGGCGGACGCGACCAGCCGGATCTCGATCTGCCGGTCGAGGACACGGCGATCCTCTTTCCCTGCTTCCGCGGCCTTTCCCGCAGTTCGCGCGCGCCGATCTCGTCCGATCCCGCGTGGCACGTGCTGCACGACATCGACAAGCCGGACCGCTACATCATCGGCGGCTGCGTCGAGGATCTCTGGGTCGCCGTGACCGTGCTGAACACGCTTTTTCCCGGCACGAAGAACCGTGTGGGCTATAGCGGCATCAGCCTCGGCGGCGGCATCGGCGCGCTCGCCCTGCCCTATGACGCGCGGATCGACCGCGGCCACCTCGTCGTTCCCACCTTCGGAAACCGGCCGATCTGGCTGACGCTGCCTACCATCGGCAGTGCCCGCGCCGTACAGGCCTATGGGCGGACGCATCCGGAGGTCGAGGAGACGCTCCGGCTTTTCGATGCGGCAACCGCTGCCACCCGCATGACCGTGCCGCTGCTCTGCGCCGTCGCACGCTTCGATCCCGCGGTCGCCCCGCCCTGCCAGTTTTCCGTCGCCAACGCGCTGCCGATCAAGGATTGTAACGAAATCTTCATCCTCGACGCCGGGCATTTCGATTATCCTGGCCGGACGGCGCAGGCCTCTGCGCTGATGGCAAAAGTCGGGAACCTCTTCGGGACACCATGAATCGCGAATATCTGCGCTGGTACAGTCCGCGGCTCCATCGTGACATGGAGTTGCTGGTGTTCGGGCATGCCGGTGCGAAAGTGCTGATGTTTCCGACGCGCGAGGGGCGATTCTGGGAATACGAGACGCTCGGCCTCGTCGATGCGCTGGGGGAAAAGGTCCGCGCCGGTCATCTCCAGCTGTTCTGCATCGAGGGGCTCGCGCGCGAAACCTTCTACGACCGCAGCCGCCACCCCGCCGATCGACTCCGCCGCCACAAGGCGCTGGAGGAATACGTTCTCAACGAAGTGCTGCCGCTCATGGCGCACAAGAACCCGCACGGCGCCACCATCGTGCAGGGTTGCAGCCTCGGCGCCTATCAGGCCGCCAGCCTCGTCTTCCGCCACCCGCACCTCTTCTCCAAGCTCGTCGCCTTTTCCGGGCGCTACGACCTGACGCTGGAGATCGAGAGCTTCTCGAACCTGCTCGACGGCCACTACGACGACGAGGTCTATTTCCACACCCCGACGCATTTCCTGCCCGGCCTGTCGCAGGACTGGCGGCTCGATCGGCTGCGGTCCGTCGATATCGTTCTCACCATCGGCAATGCCGACCCCTTCCTCGACAACAATCGCCATCTGAGCCAGCTGCTCAGCGAGAAAGGCGTCGGCCACCAGCTTCATGTCTGGGACGGTCGCGCCCATCGGGGCCAGTCCTGGCGCAAGATGGCCGCGCTCTACATCTGACGGCCACGCCGACCGATGCAAAGCGCCCCGGCGAGAGAACAATGCGCGTGCCGCCCTTCCCCTGCCCGCTCCACCCTCTATGATGGGCGCTGGTGCACTGCACCGGACGTCGCCAACCCTTCATGCTGCCTGTCACCGCCAGAATCGGAGCTTTCATGTCCGCCTCCCTCTCCGACCGAATCGACCAGGGCACGGGCCGCGTCGCCGCCGACATCGTCCTCAAGAACGGCCGCTTCTTCGACCTCGTCACCGGCGAATGCATCGAGTCCGACATCGCCCTCTGCGGCGACCGTATCGTCGGCACCTGCGGCAGCTATCAGGGCGTCGAGGAGATAGACATTTCCGGCTGCATCGTCGTGCCCGGCTTCATCGACACGCATCTGCACATCGAATCCTCGCTGGTCACACCGCACGAGTTCGACCGTTGCGTTCTGCCCTACGGCGTCACGACCGCCATCTGCGACCCGCACGAGATCGCCAATGTGCTCGGCACGGAAGGCATCGAATTCTTCCTCGACAGCGCCCGCGAGACCATCATGGATATCCGCGTGCAGCTGTCGAGCTGCGTGCCGGCGACCCATCTGGAGACATCGGGCGCCAACCTGCCGATCGAGACCCTTCTGCCCTATCGGGATCACGAGAAGGTCATCGGCCTTGCCGAGTTCATGAACTTTCCGGGCGTCATCCACAAGGACCCGGTCTGCCTCGCCAAGCTCGAGGCTTTTCAGGACGGCCATATCGACGGCCATGCGCCGCTGCTCCGCGGTCTCGACCTCAACGGCTACCTCTCGGCCGGCATCCGCACCGATCACGAATGCACGACAGCGGAGGAAGCGCTCGAGAAGATCCGCAAGGGCATGCACATCCTCGTGCGTGAGGGCTCTGTATCGAAAGACCTCCACGCCCTGATGCCGATCCTCACCGAACGGCTGTCACCCTTTCTTGCGCTGTGCACCGACGATCGCAATCCGCTCGATATCGCCGAGGAAGGGCACCTCGACTACATGATCCGAGAGGCCATCGCCCATAGCGTGGACCCGCTCGTCGTCTATCGCGCCGCCTCCATCTCCGCCGCGCGCGCCTTCGGCTTGAGGGACCGGGGACTGGTGGCCCCGGGCTGGCGCGCGGATCTCGTGGTGCTGGAGAGCCTCGAGACCTGCAAGGCGCAGATGGTCTTCTCCGGCGGCCGCCGCGTCACCGACGCCCTGTTTGCCACGCGTCGCCCCGTGGCACCCGTCGGGCTCGACAGCGTCAGGGCGGGACACATCCACGCCGCCGCCTTCGCCGTGCCCTATACGGAGGGCGAAACCTCCGTCATCGGCGTGCTTCCCGGCAAGATCATCACCGAACATCGCCGCTTTCAGCTGCCGGCGGACGGCAACCAGACAGGCGTCGATCTCGGACGCGACATCATCAAGGTCGCCGTCATCGAACGCCATGGCGTCAACGGCAATCATGCCAATGGCTTCGTCCAGGGCTTCGGCCTGAGAACGGGCGCCATCGCCTCCACGGTCGGTCACGACAGTCACAATATCTGCGTCGTCGGTGTCGATCCCGACGACATGGCGCTCGCCGCCAATCGGCTGGGCGAGATCAAGGGCGGCTTCGTCGTGGTCGAGAACGGCGTCGTCACCGGCGAAATCGCTCTCCCTGTCGCAGGTCTGATGAGCCTCGAGCCCTATGAGAGTGTCCGCGACACGCTCCACCACCTCCGCCAGGCCGCCTTCGCCCTCGGCGCAACGCTGCAGGAACCCTTCCTCCAACTGGCTTTCCTGCCCCTGCCCGTGATCCCGCATCTGAAGATCTCGGATAAGGGGCTGGTGGATGTGGATCGGTTCATGCTGATCGGGTGAGGGACGGTCTTGGCAGCAACAGACGCGTATCGTACTCTGTATGCACGATCGGAGATCAGCATGAGCCGCCTCGAACATATCGAAAAATCGGTAACCGAACTATCCGCCGAAGAACTGGCGGAGTTTACGCGCTGGTTCGAAGATCTGCAGGCAAAGCGCTGGGACGAGCGTTTCGAAGCGGATGCCACAGCCGGAAAACTCGATGCGCTGGCCGATGACGCCCTGTCGGAGCTCGCTGCAGGAAGAGCACGACGCCTTTGAAGCATCACGCGACCGCCGCGTTCTGGACATGCTACGACGCACTTCCTGCGCATGTGCGAAAGGTCGCGGATCGCAATTTCGATATCCTGAAGCGTGATCCTCACCACCCTTCCCTTCATCTCAAGCAGGTGGGGCGCTTCTGGTCCGCTCGTGTCGGATCATCCTGGCGAGCCCTCGCCGTCAGGGACGGCGAAGACCTCGTCTGGTTCTGGATCGGCTCGCATGCCGATTACGACAAGCTTCTAGCCTGACACCCGCCCACAAAACGCATCCAGCGCCTCCAGCACGATCTCGCCGTTCTCGAGGCGCGCCGTGTCGAAGCCCGGCAAGGAGAGTGCCTCGGCGATCGTCATGCCCTTGGGCAGCGTCACGCTTTGCGGGCCGCGGCGGAGGTTGAAGACGAAGAGGAGTTTCGCGCCCGCCTTCTCGCGGGTGAAGATCAGGATGTCCTGATTGGTGTCGAGGAAGGTCATCCCGCCGTCGAAGAGTTCGGCGTGCGCCTTGCGGAAGGCGAGCGTCGCGCGGTAGTGCGCGAGCACCGAGCCGGGGTCCGCATCCTGCACATCGACGGCGATGGCCTTGTGCACGTCCGGCACCGGCAGCCAGGGCTGCCCCGTGGAGAAGCCACCGCTCTGGCCTTCATGTTCCCAGGGCATCGGCGTACGGCATCCGTCGCGGCCCTTGAAGGCCGGCCAGAAGCGGATGCCGTAGGGATCGCGCAGTTCGTGCAGTTCGAGCTCCGCTTCGGGAAGCGCCAGCTCCTCGCCCTGATACAGGCAGATCGAGCCGCGCACACTGGCAAGCACGGAGATCGCCAGCTTGCCGATCCGCTCCCGCTCGCTTTCGTTCTGGATGAAACGCGTCACGTGGCGTTGAACGTCATGGTTGGAAAACGCCCAGCAGACCCAGCCGTCGGTCACCGATTCCTGAAACGACGAGACGCAGTGCTTGATATGGCTTGCCGTGAAGTCGGGCCCTAGAAGATCGAAGGTGTAGCACATGTGCAGCTTGTCACCGCCGCTAACATAGGCCGCCAGCGTCTTCAGCGACCGCCCGCCATCGCCGACCTCGCCGACGGCCGTGCGATCGTCATAGTCTTCCAGCAGTGCCCGGAACCGCTTGAGGAAGCCGATATTCTCCGGTTGCGTCTTGTCGTAAAGGTGGCTCTGCATGCCGTAAGGGTTGACGTCGGGCGCATCGAGGCCCGGCCCGTCGTCCCCGAGCCCCAGAGGCGGGTTGTCGCGCAGCTCCTTGTCATGGAAGTAGTAGTTGACCGTATCGAGCCGGAAGCCGTCCACGCCGCGCTCCAGCCAGAAGCGAACCGTGTCGAGCACGGCCTCCTGGACATCCGGATTGTGGAAGTTCAGGTCGGGCTGCGAGCCGAGGAAGTTGTGAAGATAATACTGCCGGCGCACGCCGTCCCATTCCCAGGCCGGACCGCCGAAGATCGACAGCCAGTTGTTCGGCGCGGTTCCGTCGGGCTTCGCGTCCGCCCAGACATACCAGTCGGCACGCGCATTGTTGCGGCTCGCCCGGCTCTCCTTGAACCAGGGATGCTGGTCGGACGTGTGCGAGATCACCTGATCGATGATGATCTTCAGGCCGAGGCGATGCGCCTCCGCCAGCATCGTGTCGAAATCGGCCAGCGTTCCGAACATCGGATCGACATCGCAGTAATCCGAAACGTCGTAGCCCATGTCGGCCATGGGCGAGGTGAAGAAGGGGGAGAGCCAGATGGCATCGACGCCGAGATCGGCGATGTGCGGCAGCCGCGCCGTGATGCCCGGCAGGTCCCCGATACCGTCTCCGTTCGTATCCTGGAACGAGCGCGGATAGACCTGGTAGATCACCGCGCCGCGCCACCAGTCCGGGTTGGTCTTCGAGGACGAGGCCATGGACGATTCCTTCTGGAATGAGGGGGACGGCCGATGTTTTAACGTCCGGAACCCCGTGAAGCAATGTCGCAAGACCGCCTTTCGGCCACGACCGTGCGAACAACCGTCTCATTAAGGCACAGCAAATGGACGCGCCGCCTTGCCATCCCCGCCTGCAGGCTTTATCCGGCAAAAAGCAACGAGGAGAACAGCGATGGCACGGCTTCTGGCGATCGGCGAATGCATGGTGGAACTCGGCGATGCCGGCAGCGGTCTGCTGCGCAAGGGCTTTGCCGGCGACACGTTGAACGCCGCCTATTATGCCCGGACCTACCTGCCTGCGGCGGTGGACGTCGCCTATCTCAGTGCCGTCGGCACCGATCTCCTGTCGCAGGAAATGCTCGCCTTCATCGAGGGCAAGGCCATTGTCACCGAGGACATCCGGCAGATCGAGGGTGCCGCCCCCGGCCTCTACATGATCCACCTCAAGGATGGCGAGCGCAGCTTTTCCTACTGGCGCTCAGCGTCGGCCGCCCGAAAGCTCGCAGACGATGCGGCGCATCTGCGCCGCGCCATCGACAAGGCCGACACCATTATTTTCTCCGGCATCACGCTGGCCATCCTGTCGCCCGACGCGCGAGAAACCTTGATCCTGGAACTGCGCCGCGCGAAGGCTGCGGGCAAGCGCGTCGTCTTCGACCCGAACATCCGCCCCCGTCTGTGGGAAGACGCAGCCACCCTGCGTGCCGTCGTGGAGGCCGGCGCCCGCGCCTCGACCGTCCTCCTGCCGAGCTTCGATGACGAGCAGGTGCATTTCGGCGATACCGACCCCGAGGCAACGATCGTGCGCTACCGGCAGTGGGGCGCTGAAACGGTCCTCGTCAAGAACGGTGGCGGGGATGCCCTGCTCTCCGACGGCGGAGACGACGTCGCACGCATATCGCCCCCGAAGGTCGATGTCGTGGTCGACACCACCAGCGCCGGCGACAGCTTCAACGGTGCGTTTCTGGCGAGAGTTCTGGCAGGCGTGGCCCCGGCCGAAGCCGCCGCCTTCGCCGCCCGCGTCGCCGCGGCCGTCATCGCGCATCATGGCGCGCTCGTACCCGCCGAGCACCTACCCCAGGCATGATCCCACTTGCACGACGCCCGTTCGCGTAAAGAATGACGCGAGCGGGCGCGTCTAAATGTCGGGATCGACTCGCAAACGTCGCCGCGTCCCGATGCAGATCGGGCCGGGTTCCTTGTCAAAGATTGGGAAAATCGCTCTTACAGAAAAGACGAGCGCAAGCGAACGCTAGAGTCTGTCAGGCTGTTATTGCACCATACCCTGCGTGTCGCAGGTACGCGGCGCATTCTGTTGGGCTGAAGTGAGTGAGGAGGCTTCCGACCTCGCGCCAAGCCTCCTCGATCGTTCGGCGGTC
>NZ_JAJOZR010000016.1:0-96871 GCF_021168455.1 Rhizobium quercicola | reverse complement strand
AGGACTGGGGCGGCTTCACCATCATCGGCGGCTATGATGCACATGCCGAAACCTTTGCCGGCAAGGCACGCCTCGATCTTGTTCTCAACAAGACCTTTTCCGTCTTTGCAATGGGTGGGTACCAGTCGGACTGGGGTAACTCGGACGGACCTGGTGGTTCGCGCCGCCGCAATTTCTTTGCGTCCTGGAATGGCGACTATGCCGTCTGGGGAGGCTTTACCGCCAAAATAACGAAGAAGGCTTCTCTGAATGGTCAGGTCGCGTATGAAGAAGACGGGACGCTCGCCAGCGCACTCAACATGAAGTACGCCGTGGTCGACGGGCTTAGCCTGCAGCCGGAACTAAACTACACCAAGTTTGGCGGAAATCGCGGCGACGATCGCGCATTCGGTGGGACTATCCGTCTGCAGCGCGACTTTTAAGAGATCCTGGAGCATTCTGCGATCTCGGTAGACCGGGATCGCAGAATATCGGCTGACAGTCTCTCCGCTTCAGCAGGTATAATCGTTTTGTAACGTCCGCTGTGTCACAAGCCGTCTGCGGAAACAAGCCAACCTGTGGGGGCGGAGACCAGAACTGACTGTCGGGCAATCGATCTTTTTCCTCACAAGAGTCTGCAGTTTGCCCTTCGATGGCCCGCGTTCAAACACGCCAGCGTTACCCGATGCAGCAATCATGCAACTAGACGTTAAAATTCCCTTAACGTCGTATTAGGCGATTGCGGGTAGCCTTAGTTCTAGGGGCTCCACGATCTCGCAAGCGGATTTGCAGCGCGCCCCCTCTCAAGGGACCTACGATGTCATTCCTCCAGAACGCTCGCATCAGAACAAAAATCCTGTCACTCCTCATCCCTTTGTGTGTCGCAGGTATCGGCGGTGTCGCTGTCATCGCTCACAACTACAGCGCGTCGGACGCAAACTATTCGAGGTTCCTCTCAAAAGAAGCCGCTGCAGAGATCAATATGGCCATCGCCAGCCAACGCCTGGTGGCCGTTGTCTATGACGCCTATCAGGTTATGGCTTATGCGAGCGGGACGCCTGAAGTTGCAGCAGCAACGACCGACTACCGCGCGAGTACCGCCCGCTACTTGGAACTCCTCAATGAGTCCAGAACTGCGCTTCCAGATGATGCCCAGACCTTCGACAGCTTTGAGCAAAAGGGCAAAGCGATCTTTGCAATAACCGAGAAGGCGATTGTCGCAGGCGCCTCTGACCGGAATGACGAGGCGAAGGCGCTGCTCGCGCAGGCAGACAAGGAGGTTGCCACGTCACTGCCGGAAATCCGGAACTGGATCAACGCCCTGTCCAAGACGATTGCAAGCAAGACTGCCGCTCTGGCTGAGGAGACTTCTTCAACGATCTTCTACAGTCTTCTCATCCTCGGTGTGATATTCACGATAGGCATTGCGCTGGCCCTCTTTGTTACGGCGCGCGGCATAACGGCACCTATCGCGTCTCTTCGAATGAGAATGACGAGCCTGGCCAACGGAGACGTCGACGCTCCAGTATCAGGGACCGACCGTCGCGATGAAATTGGTGAAATGGCAGCAGCCGTCATGGTGTTTCGCGACAACGCCATCGAACGCTCAAGGCTCGAACAGGAGACCGCATCAAACCGCTCCATGTCGGAGAACGAGCGCATTCAGCGTGAAGCTCAAAAGGCTCAGGAGGCCGAAGACACCCTTCACGCGGTCACGAACCTCGCCAAGGGTCTTCAGGAACTCTCTGAAGGCAATGTCGCTTATCGCATCCCCGGAGCTTTCGTTTCGCAGCTCGATCTGCTGCGCGAGAACTTCAACGCTTCCCTCGGAAAACTGGAGTCGACACTGATCCAGGTCGGTGAGAACGCCCGCGGCATCGACGGCGGTGCAAACGAGATTCGCTCGGCGGCCGATGATCTTTCGCGACGAACCGAGCAGCAAGCCGCGTCCGTCGAGGAAACGGCGGCAGCTCTCGAACAGATCACCACGACAGTGCGTGACTCGACGCGTCGCGCCGAGGAAGCCGGAGCACTGGTTGCCCGCGCCCGTGAGGGCGCTGAACGATCCGGTCAGGTGGTCAGCAGTGCGGTCACGGCTATGAAGGCGATCGAGACGTCGTCAGGCGAGATTGGCAGCATCATCAGCGTCATCGACGAAATCGCGTTCCAGACGAACCTCTTGGCTCTGAACGCCGGCGTGGAAGCTGCGCGCGCAGGGGAAGCGGGCAAGGGGTTTGCGGTCGTGGCACAGGAAGTCCGGGAGCTGGCTCAACGCTCTGCGAAGGCTGCCAAGGAGATCAAGGCCCTGATCGCAACCTCCAGCGGTCACGTTCAAGCCGGCGTCAAGCTTGTCGGCGAGACGGGAGCGTCCCTCGCGACGATTGCTGGTGAAGTCCAGGAGATCAACCGGCACGTTGCCGCCATTGTCGAAGCCGCCCGCGAACAGTCCGTCGGCCTCCAGGAAATCAACACGGCCGTTAACACCATGGACCAGGGTACGCAGCAGAACGCGGCAATGGTCGAGCAGTCTACGGCCGCCAGCCATAGCCTTGCCAGGGAAGCCGCGTCACTGACCCAGCTCTTGTCTCAGTTTAAACTCGGCTCGGTCACGCATGTTCGTCCCTCCATACCGCGGTCAACTATCCGCAACATGGCAGCATAAGGCGAACGCCTCGCAATCCTGCGTCACCTTGCTGCCGTCTGAACGGCTGTCGGGACAAGCCCGGCGGCCTTCAGACGGCAGCTTTGATCCAATCAGACCAGCATTGCGGGGTGCCCTTTCAGGCGTTGGTGCTGTTTCCTCGGGGGACTGATATTTCCGGCTCATAAGACGAAGTCATGTAGACCACCGTCGCGATGATGATGCCGAGGAAGATCAAGCTGGTGACGATCGTCCCGAAGCCGAGGCCGCCATATTCCCTTGGCTGGGACAACAGGTCACCGATCGACGCACCCATCGGCCGGGTGAGGATGTAGGCAAGCCAGAAGGCCAGGATACCGTTCAGTTTCAGGAGATAGTAGGCGGCGGTGATGGCACCGATGACTGCGGCGAAGAGTATGGCCGTGATGAGATAGCCGAATTCGAATTTCTCCGCGACCAGATCGCCAGCGGAAGTGCCGAGCGCAAAGGTGAGCAGAATCGCAACCCAGTAGAAGGCCTCGCGCCTCGTGGTGTAGATGCAGTGGATCGAGAGCGTCTTCTCCATCGCGTACCAGACTGCGAATGTCAGGGCGAGGAGGACGGCAAAGGCGATCGTATTGGTCTCGAGCGGAACGCCGAAATTATCGACGAGGTTGTCGGTCACCAACGTGCCGACGACACTGATCAGCACCACGGCAAGCCAGTATGCCCAGGGGACATATCGCTTCTGGGCGAACTGCAGAACGAGTGCGACAATGAGAACCGCCGTCATGATCAGCGAGGTCGCGGTCAGGCCCAGCCCCATGTTTATGGCAAGATAGTCTGCGGCGGTCTCGCCCATTGTCACCGCCATCAATTTGATCAGCCAGAAATCGGGGGTGACGCGGGGTACCCGGTTGAGAGGACCCAGTGGGGTCATCGAGCGTTGCGACATCTCATTCCTCCAGATGTTGGTTACTTGCCCATCGCGGTCATGGCGTCCTTGAAGAAGTCATTGGCACGATTGTCGTCGTCGGCGTTGCAGCGATCGATTCCTTTGGTGATCAGCTCGTCGACCTTGGCTGTACCGGCGTCGTTGAGCTTGGCGTCGGCTCGGGCTGAACGGACGTCCTTCAGAGTTTCCTCGCACGGCACCTTCGCGAACACCGTCGCGGGAACGAGGATTGACAGGGTGACGATCAGGACGGCGTTGATAAGAGTCTTCATAGGGGTGAATCCTTCTGGCTTATGGTTTCGGAAGATGCAGATTTATAGAGCGGCGGGACTAGCCAACGCATGGATCAGGGCCGCGACGGTGGCCTTCGCGTTAGCTGCCTTGGGCTTGTTCGCGCGAAGAGAGCTGATCGCCGCGTCCGCCGCATCATCGATCACGCTCCATTCGTCGACGTTCTTCGGCCGCATCGTCGGCTCGGCATTGTCCCAGGCTGTCTCGAACTCGGTGATCCGTTCTCTGGCCCCGCCGAGGTCGCCTTTGTCGATCAGCACGAGCGTATCGCTCGCCATTTTTTCAAATGGCGCAAGATCGCCTAGTTTGCTCATCACCGCGGCGGCATAGGCAAGCTCGGTTATGGGGGCAAGGAAAAGTGGGGTAGCAAGCAGTGCTACCAGCAAAGGCCATTTCTTCATTCAGGCATCTCCAGATGTCGCTGATCGACGTTTCTTCGGAGATGACTTTGCAGGTCACACTTTACCCCTGCTTTGCTGGAACCATACCAATCCGTAAGGTGACAAGAAAATTTCGCGATACAGAATTGCCAAAAAGCGAATAGATCGAGACAGGTAAGCTGCCGCCAGTCGCGGTGAGCCGGACCAGTTCAAGGACAGACAATGCATATCCTGCTGATCGAGGATGACCGCAGAACGGCCGGCTACGTCTCCAAAGGGCTTCACGAGGCTGGCCACACCTGCGACGTCGTCCATGACGGTCGGGATGGGCTCTATCAGGCGACGCAGCAGCCTTATGATGTCCTCGTGGTCGATCGCATGCTTCCTGGACTGGATGGCGTTTCCGTCGTCAAGGCGGTTCGCGCCGCCCGCGTCAAGACGCCTGCGATCTTCCTGACAGCCATCGGTGGCGTGGACGACCGCGTCGAAGGACTGGAGGCAGGAGGAGACGACTACCTGGTCAAGCCATTCGCGTTTTCCGAACTGCTGGCAAGGTTGAACGCCCTTGCCCGTCGACCCCACGCGACTGAAGAAAAGACGGTCCTGAGGATTGCCGATCTCGAACTGGATCTCGTCAAGCGTTATGCCAGCCGGTCGGGTCAGGCGATCGCTTTGCAGCCCAGGGAATTCATGCTTCTGGAGGTTCTGATGCGGGGAGACGGGCGAGTTCTGACCCGCACCATGCTCTTGGAACTGGTGTGGGATTTTCATTTCGATCCGAAGACCAGCGTCGTCGAGACCCACATCAGCCGCCTGCGCTCGAAGATCGACAAACCGTTCGAGGTGCAACTGCTGCACACCGTGCGCAACACAGGATACAGCATGCATGCGCCGCGCTAGGTTATGGCGCTCGACCCCCTTCCGCCTAGCAATGACGTTCGGTCTCGTGTTCGTCATTGCCTTTGTCGTCACCGGTCTTGTCACCTACCGCTTTCTCAAGCAGGAACTGCTGGGCGAACTCGATGCTTCCATAATGGAAATCCATGCGCTGCTGTCTTCGACCTATGCGCCGGACGATCTGGAGGACCTGATCTCGACGGTCAACACCTATGCGCGTCTGACCGAGGCCGACCAGCGAATATTCTCCGTCATCGACGCCGATGGCAGACAGATCGCGGGCAATTTCTCTGGCAAGCGCGTACCGGATGGCATCTCGGACGTTCCCTCCCAGCTCATCGGCCTGGAGGGAGACGTGGACTACCGCGTCATGTCAGCCACAATTGGCGACAAGCGCCTCGTTGTCGGCCAGAGCTACCGACAGACCGACCGGTTGGAGAACATCACCTTCATCAGCTTTATCTGGGCCACGGCGCTCGTGATCGGGCTCGCTGTTATCGGAGGAGTCCTGCTGGGGTCGAGAGTGCAGAGACGGCTTGATGGAATTGCGAACGCCATGACGTCCGTATCGCATGGTCAGCTTGACTCGCGCGTGCCCCTGCATGGAAACGGCGACGACATCGACACAGTGTCAGGCCAGATCAACCAGGCACTCGATCGGCTCTCAATGCTCATGGAGACAATGCGGCAGGTCAGTTCAGACATTGCCCACGAACTCAAGACGCCCCTGAACCGCCTGAAGATACAGATCGACACTGCGGCCCTTGCAGCCGAGCTGGGGAAACTGGATGCGACAGCGCTTGTCGGCGCTCGTGACGATATCGATCAGATCAATGCGACGTTCGAGGCATTGTTGAGGATTTCTCAGATCGAGTCAGGGTCCCGGAGGACAAGGTTCCGACAGATCGACCTCATCATACTGCTGGCCTCGGTGGTGGAGATCTACGCCGAGGTCGCTCAGGATAGCCGTATGAGGTTGACCTCTTCGCTTGATCAACATGATCCGTGCCGGGTGTTGGGAGACCAGGAGCTGCTCACCCAGATGGTCGTAAATCTGATCGAGAACGCCATCCGCCATTGCGGTGAAGGAACACATATCGATGTATCGCTAAGGCGAGTCGGGGATCACGGGGTGATTACTGTCGCGGACGATGGTCCTGGCATTCCCGCCGAAGAACGCGACAAGGTCTTCCTGCGCCTCTACAGGCTGGACAAGAGCCGGACGACGACAGGTAGTGGACTAGGCCTCAGCCTTGTCCGAGCTATTGCTGATCTGCATGGCGGACGGGTCGAACTGGCTGGGAACAGTCCTGGACTGAGGGTGGAGGTTCTTATGCCCTCTGTTTCGTAGGCTGCGCTTGCACGATGCTGTTTCACAAGGTCGTCTCGACATCATGATCTGGACATCCTGCCTCTCGATGCAGCTATTCGTCGAAGAGGACTGCAGAGACGACATCTCCTGTCACCGGATCGAGATAGACGTCCGCCTGAAGGTTCGATCTCGTCAGCGCGCGCACGTGATAGCATGTTCCCTGAACGTCCAGGATCACGATCGTCTTGTAACCGGCCTCCGCGGCCCGTCTCGAAATCATCTCCCTGTCCAGCCACTTTGCCTGTGATTGCTCGGTACAGTCGGGACCGATCACTGCTGCGACCGCTGCCGATTGCACCGCGAACAACAGGATGAAACCTGGCAAGATCGGTCTGAGAGAAAGCATCCCCTTCGATGAGGCCTGTAACCTGTCGAAGCTCCGTCAGAGGTTCAGAGAATCTGGTGGACCTGCGGCCCTGGCATGGCTTTCAGAGTTCGACCAACGCCTCGAAGCCGTCGGTCATCCCACGCGCCGGCGAGAACAGCGTCAGCTTTCCACCCATTTCAACGACGATCCGATCCGCTATGGCAAGCCCGAGCCCTGAACCGGCTGCCGATGTTCGTCCGCGCTGAAAACGATTTTTCAGGTCGAATAGCTCATGGGCTGGGACCACCTCGCAGGCATTAATGACTCTGATTGAGCAATCGTCCGCCACATCCACGACCACCGGGAACGTCAGATCACCGTGCAGCAACGCGTTCTCGATCAGGTTTCGCATGACGATGCCGAATGCGTCAGCGTCCACGAGGCGCACCAGCGACGGACTGGCCGGGCGCCTGAGTTCCAGCTTTCGGTCAGAACCCATGCCGCGTTGGACATCGAGCATGACGAGATCGAGGATCTGCAGGAGATCGACCTCGGCTTCCTTGCTGCCGATCCCGGATTCCGCCCGCGCAAGCTGGAGAAGCTTCTCGGCCAGACGACCGAGATCGTGCAGCGCCCTCTCGATCTTGCGGGCCCGCCTTCTTCCTGGGCCATCCGGAAACTCTTCGACAAGTCGCTGGGTCTGCGCCAATGCTCCGGCGATCGGGGTACGCAGTTCGTGTGCGCTGTTGGCTGTAAATTCACGCTCGGCTGCGAAGGCATTTCTCAGTCGCTCGAGAAGCAGGTTCACCGAATGGGCGATCGATGTCAATTCTTCCGGGAGCTGCGCTTCTTCAAGCGGAGCCATGTTGCCACCGTCCTTCGTCGCGATGGCTTGCCGCAGGGCTCCGATCGGTTTGAGGGCGCGCCCGATCACCAGCCAGATCGAAAAGATACTTGCCGGAATCAGGAGGAGAAGCGGGATGAGCATTGTCACCGCGCTTTCGCGGACCGCCTCGCGGCGATTGGAGAACCGATCCGCCACCTGCAGGATGAGCTTGCCGTCCGGGCTGACGGACGTAAACACCCTGTACCTGACCGTGTCGCTGAAGCCTCTGCCCATCTCCGGCTGGATGATAGCGGAGGGAGCATCGTCCGATTTCAGCAGCAGGCGCCCTGAGGGATCGCGGACCTGATAGACGAGATACTCGCGCCGCCCGGACTTGTTGGGACTGGCAATCTCAAGGCCGTCGGCTTGCTGACGCAGTTCGAGATCGTCTATTGTCAGGGCGAGAAGCCTTTCCGCTGTCTCCTGGAGCGCGCTGTCGAACACCTCGTCCAGTTCGTGCCGCATGACGAGAACGCCGAGGCCGAGCGCAACAAGCCAGAAGGCGACAAGCATTCCGGTCAGGGAAAGCATGAGCGGTCGCGTGATGCTCGTCCTCTTGCTCACTTGTCACCCATTGCCTCGCCAAATGCATAGCCGAGGCCCCGGACGGTCCGGATCCTGTCGCGACCGATCTTCTTGCGCAGTCGGCTGACATAGACCTCGACGGTGTTGCTTTCGATTTCGGAACCGAACGCATAGAGCGCCTCCTCGATCCGGTCTTTCGCGACGATGTTGCCGGGACGGGCCACGAGCAGGTCGAGCACCGCCCATTCGCGTGCTGTGAGGTCGACCGTCTTTTCAGAGACGGTGATCCGATGCTCGGTGCGCTGAATCTCGATCGTACCAAATGTCAGCACAGGTTGAGGCTTTGCATCATAGCGTCGGGCGACCGCGGCGATCCTCGCCTCAAGCTCACCCAGATTGAAAGGCTTGACGAGATAGTCGTCAGCGCCGGCGTTCAATCCTTCGATGCGATCGGAGATCTGATCGCGCGCCGTCAGGATGATGACAGGCGTCGTATCCCCCGACTTTCGCATCCGTCTCAAGAAGTCGATACCGCTTCCGTCCGGGAGCTGGAGATCGAGCAGAACTAGCCCGTAGCGCACCGAGCCGAGCGCGGCTTCGGCATCGGCGATGATCCGCATCCAGTCGACGGCATGGTTGGAGGCCGCGACGTGGTCGCGCACGGCCTCTCCGATAAGGTCATGATCCTCTACGAGCAATATACGCAGCGCGGAAACTCCTCGAGATTTTTCGATAGTCCTATCACGGACGGACGGCGAGGCCAGAGCGATGTTTGCACTGACGGACATTCGGAGAATTTCCGAAGCTCCATCGTCTTCAGGTGCCTGTCAGTTTCAGATCGCATGGTTCGCACACGCCAACCTCAGCTTTCTCAAAGGGCTGACCTCCCATGTTCACCAAACGCAGGCATCTTCGGTCCCGTCTTATGAAGACGTTCGGCATCTCCGTGGCAGCAGCAGGCATCTGCTTGGGCGGATACCTCGGATATCTCCAGTTCAGCGGCAATTTTCACACGGTCATCGAGGGCCAGCTCTACCGATCGGCCCAACCGTCAGCGGTCAGCCTAGAGAGCTATGTTCGACGTTACGGTATCAAGACTGTGATTAATCTCCGCGGCCCCGAGCGCAGGGAGCATTGGTACACAGAGGAGATAGCGACCTCGAGCCGGCTCGGCATCGACCATGTCGATTTCGCCATGTCCGCTTCTCGAGAGGTTACACAGGAGACTGCCGACAAGCTGGTAGAGATCATGAAGAACGCTCCGAAACCGATCCTCATCCACTGCAAGTCCGGCGCGGACCGCACCGGCATTGTGTCGGCGCTCTACAGCCATAAGATCGCGGGACACGACGAAGAAATGTCGGAAGGTCAGTTGTCGATCGCTTTTGGACATATCGGCATTCCCTATCTCTCCCAAGCATTTGCCATGGACCGGAGCTGGGAAGATCTCGAGAAGCAGGACCCCACCAAAGGCTAGTTGGCTTGGTCCGAAGGTGCGAGCAGGCGCCGAGCGAGATACCAGCAGATAAGCGCCCAGGTCGCCCCAGCGCACCAACCACCCAGCACGTCCGTCGGATAATGCACCCCGAGAAGCACGCGGCTGCTTCCGATGATCAACGTCAGGAACACGCCCGTGGCCAACATGAAGACCCGCGCCGCACGCGTCGGCTGATGCCGTGCCAGCAGGCCGCCGAGCGTCAGATAGGTGACCGCCGATAGCATCGCATGTCCGCTCGGGAAGCTGAAGTCGTTGATGTCGACCAGATGCGGAACGATATCGGGGCGCTGGCGCGCGATGAGGATCTTCAGGGTCGTGCTCAGGAGCCAGCCGCCGGCGATCGCCAGGAAGACAAAGAGCGCCAGGGCCTTCCGGCGCACGGACAAGAGGTAGAGGACGGTCAGAAACGTTGCCAGGCTCAGCACGGTCACGCCACCCAGACTGGTGATGTCGGTGGCCGCATGGGAAACCCATGCGGAACCGATGGTTCGTGTGAGGTCTCCGGGCTGGCGGAGCGCCAGCAGCACCGTCTCGTCAATACCCTTCGTGTCACCTTCAAGGACCTCGTCCGCAAGCCACTGGAAGAATAGCACGCCGCCGGAAACGACACCGAAGATCATCAACCCGAGAGGCTCGATGCCTTTCAGACGTCCGACAACATCACGCAACGCGGCAGGAAGGCTTGGCATTGGCTCTCTTTCATCATTTGCTATCATTAGAGGGCAGCGTTTCAGGTCGTGACGGCCGTCAGACTGTGGGCGAGCCGCGCCAGGCTGAAGGGCTTCGTGAGAAAGTCGGTTGCGCCGCATCGCAGCGCTTCCATCTGGTCTGTTGTCTGGTCGAACGCCGTGAGCACGACGACAGGAACCGAGACTTTCGCTGCCCTCAACGCCTGTAGCAGAGCCAGCCCGCTGCCATCGGGAAGCCTGAGATCGAGAAGGACGACGCCGAAATCACTGCCCGCGGCGGCCGCACATGCCTCGCCAAGTGTCGCGCACCAGACGACCGCGTGACCCATCGCGATTACGTGGTCGCGGATGGCCTCTCCGAGAATCACGCTATCCTCGACAAGGAGCACCTTCATCGATCAGAGCCTGTCATCTCATCACCGTCACGTAGACCGAACTACAGAGAAAAATGACGTTCGCCGAGATCAGGCAAAGGACCGCGAACGAGCCGAGGTCTTTCGCATGTTTTGCTGTCGTCGAAATTTCCGGAGAGATGCGATCGACAATTTCTTCGATCGCGGTATTTAAAGCCTCGAAGCCGATCAGGGCAAGAAACAGAACCGCCGCTGCCGCCATCGTCGGAACGCTGACGCCCAGTGCCGCATAGGCGACAATCAACACGACCCCTGCCCCGATCTCCTGCCGGAAAGCGGCCTCCTTCCAGGCGCGAGCCAGGCCGCCGGCCGAGTAGCCGCTTGCGGCGATGAAGTGCGCCATGCCCGTCAGCTTGCGCGGTTGCGTGTCATTGGCCATGTGGTGTTGCCTTTCTGCAGGCAGTGAAGATGTCGAGCGCCGGGTCGTAGACGGTCGTCCGGACATTCATCATGCCAAGGACGCTGTGGAAGAGATTGTCGTGCGACCGCTCCATGCCGGACGTACTTTCGAAGCACGGGCGATCGAGATCCATCGATCGGGAAAAGGCATCGTCCAGCCAGACGAAGAACGGCACGTGGGTCTGAACATCGGGTGCGATGATGTAGGGAGCCCCGTGGAGGTAAAGGCCGTTCTCGCCAAGAGACTCGCCATGATCCGACATGTAGACCATCGCCGTCTGCAAGGTCGCGAAGCGCTTCTTCAATGTCTCGATGACGCTCGACAGGACGTGGTCGGTGTAAAGGATGCTGTTGTCATAGGCGTTGACGATTTCCTCGTCCTCGCAGTTGCCGAGTTCGGCCGTCCGGCAGTCAGGGGTGAACGTTCTGAACGCCTCGGGGTAGCGCAGGTAATTGGTCGGCCCATGGCTTCCCATGGTGTGGAGCACGAGGACGCTGTCCTTCTTGACCTGGTCGAGCCAGGTGTCGAGGCGTTCGAGAAAGATCCCGTCCTGGCACTCGCCCATGATGCAGAAGCGCCCGTCCGCGGTCTTGACCAGGTCGATGAAGGTCACTCGGTCGGCAACGCCCTTGCTGCCCGTATTGTTGTCCCACCAGGCGACATCGGCACCAGAATGTTTCAGGACGTCGAGAAGCGTCTCGGTTCGAAGTCCTTTGTCATGGGTGTAGCCGGCGCGTGTGAGGTTCGAGAACATGCACGGGATGGACACGGCCGTCGCGGTTCCGCAGCTTGTCGTATTGGGGAAGTAGACGATGTCCTGTCGGCTTAGCTCTGGATTGGTATGACGAGCATAGCCCCCAAGGGAAAAATTCTGCGCCCTGGCGGTCTCGCCCGCAACGAGGATCGTGACGCGAGGTCTCTTGTCCGTGGCTGCGACGTCCATGATCCTGGCATCAAGGCCGATCGGCTCCGCACCGACATCGGTTTCGCCGCTCGTCTGCAGCAGAAACTGGGCCGTTCCCACAAGCGGCGTGACAGGATTGAGGCTTTTGACGAGATCCTTGTGCTGCCGGAGCATGGCCGTGAATGGTTTGGAATAGGTCAGGAACTCGCCTGCCGACACGACGAGGCAGAGGACGATCACGGCGAGATTGCGCGGCACCTTCTGGAGATACGGCCGATGCAGGATCCGTATCCACAGCAGTGCTGCGATCGGCAGGACGGCAAACAGCAGCATGTGCAGGGCCAGACCCGGCGTGATCAGATGCTGAGCTTCCGCGGGCGTGGTCTGGGCCGCATTGCGGACCATGTCGTCGTCGATGACGACACCGAACCTGTCCATGAACCATGAGCCGATCGCGGACGCGAGGATCAGCACGATGAAAAATGGCCGGATCAGAAACCTCACAGAGAACGCTGTCAGGAGGGCGATGTGGATTGCAAGCACGATGACGAACAGTCCCGCCACACCACCTGGATGGTCGGCAAGATAGATCCCGGCCTTCGACCAGAAGGTCCGGTTCGTAAGGCAGACCAGGAAAATGGCGACGATGACACTGGTCGTTATGCTGCCGAGCGACGGGCGGGCAAGCAGGTCGGTTACTCTAAATCTTGGGGACGTCACATTGCACCTGGCTGTCTGAGTCAGGCAGTTGCGTCGGCTCCGAAAAAAGGCCGGATACGAACTGCCTCAAGGTGCTACTGACGGGCTATTCTGACAGGAACCTGAAAGCCATCCGCGGGATGCTGAACATCCGCGTATGAGGCAGCCCCCTACGATGCCGCCGAGACTTGCGAGCGGCATGGGGCCAGCACGTCCAGCGAGCGGTCGTAGACATTCGTCTCGACATCCATCATTCCAAGCACAGTGTGGAAGAGGTTGTCATGCGAGGCAGGCGCATCGGCGATGCCCTTCACACAGCCAAGGTTCAGTTCCGTGACCTCCGTATACGAGTCCGAGAACCAGGTGATGAACGGCACATGTGTCTGCTGGACCGGTGCGAACATGTAAGGTGCCCCATGGAGGTAGAGCCCGCTTTCTCCCAGCGACTCCCCGTGATCCGACATGTAGATCATGGCACCGTTCACCGTTGCCTCGTGCTTCTTCAGGAGCTTGATCACCTCGGCCAGATTGTGATCGGTATAGAGGATGGTGTTGTCGTACGCGTTGACGATCTCCTCGTTGGAACAGTCCGATAGCTGTGCCGTGCGGCAGTCGGGAGTGAACCGACGGAAGAGTTCGGGGTAGCGCTGAAAATATGCAGGACCATGGCTGCCTGCCTGATGCAGGACGATCGTCGTGTTCGTCGTCACCGCCGCCAGCTTGCGGTCGAGTTCTCCGAGGAAGATTTCGTCCAGGCATTCGCCATCATGACAGAAAATAGAGTCTTTCTGGCGTGTCATGCTCGCGAAACTCACGAGATCGGCAATACCCTTGCTGCCGGTGTTGTTGTCCCACCAGACGCTTTCAATGCCGGCCCGGTGAAGCACATCCATGAGTGTGTCGGTGGAGCGCGCCTTGCGGTCCGTGTACTCGGTCTTCTTGTAGACGGAAAACATGCAAGGCAGGGAAACAGCAGTCGCCGTTCCACAGCTCGTCGTCTGCGTGAAACTGACAACTCCGAGAGCTTTCAGTTCAGGATTGGTCTGACGTGCATAGCCGTTCAAGGAAAAGTTCATCGCGCGGGCCGTCTCCCCGGCAATGATTACCGTGATGAACGGCTTGTCCGACTTTGCAATGACCGGACCTAGTCTGGCATCCAGGCCTATCGGCGCACGCACGACGCCTGCATCACGATAGACGCTGACACCCAGCGATATGGCCGACGTGATTGGTGAAAACGGGGTCAGCTTGGCCATCATGTCCCGGTGCTGGCGAATGTTGGAGGAGATGCCTGAATAGTTGGCGAGGACAAGTCCGAGACACCCGAGAAGCAGAAGTGTCACGACGACGGTGTTGGCAACCAGCATCTTGAGGAAGGGGCGGTGGCGCACACGGACGAGAATGACAAGAACGGACGGCAGGATACCGAACAGTAGGACATGCAGCAGAAATGGAAGCGTGACCAGGTGCCCGGCTTCCTGCGGCGTCGTCACAGCCACGTTCCTCAGCATCTCCTTGTCGATGATGATGCCGAAGGTGCCCGTGAAATACGATGCCACCGCTCCGGCAAGGATAATGAACACGAGAGCGGGTTTGATGACATATCGGGCGGAAAGAAGAACAAGTCCTGCCGCGACCAGCAAGGCGATCGCCAGGGCAAAGCCGTAGAAGCTTGCATGGAACCCGCCGAACACTCTGAAGGCGTCGTCGAAGAACGGGAGATTGAGTGTCACTAGTAGATAGATGGTCACAAGGAAGCACAGAGGGATGCTTCCGACGGACGGCCGTTTCAATGGTACGAGAGACAAGAACGGCTCCGGGATGGGAAAGGATGCGATGCCCTCTGATCGGCTTCGATCCTGACAGCGGCCTGAACGGGTGACTGGCTGCTGGTCGAACACCCATAGAACATCGCTGGGCGGACTGGGTGAAGTTGAAACCCAGTCCGCCTCATCCGATCTTACGCCAGGGCTCCAGGGAGAAGCGGGTCCGTGCAGCAGACATCGTCGAGATGACGAGAGCGAGAACCAGCAGGCCCAGCGTCACCACGGAGGCCGCGCCGCGGAAGAAAATCATGCCACCCTTCTCCAGCGGCTTTGTGAGAAGGTCGCCGAATGTCGCACCGAACGGATGCGTGAAGATGAAGGCAATCCAGAACAGAAGGATGTGGTTACCACTGGGCATCAATGCCCGTCGTGCCGCTTCGGGCTGGCTGCAATTCCGTCCTGCGTGCCTCGGTTCTGACCAGCCCCCATATTTTCGGAGGCGATGGCGACACTCGACTAGAATCTCCTCCTTGATCCAAGGGTGCGGATTACGCGACCGTTGTCCATCGTGCCAGCGAGGGATTACTGCCTTAGCTCAGCCACGGCTTGTCGGCCAGCATATCTGCACCTCTTGCGCTTATGACCTACGGCGGGCATCCAAGGTGCAGTGACAATTGAAGCGCACTACTTTGAACAGATACTTAATAGCTCTCTCGGTACAGTGGCTAATACCCCGGGGACGAACAATCCGCTGAAATGGCCTTGGCGACGAGATTTGATCGCAGTTCTACCGACTATGTCGGTTTCCAGCCTTATGCGCTTGTTCGAGCGCTTCATCCCCGACGACGCCTATCTGGATGAGGACTTCATCGATTCCGTTATATCGGATGGGCAGTATGGAATACCGGAAGGCCTGGTGTATGGCGTACCTGTGATGCGCAAGGACGGTGAATATAGCGTCGTTGAAGGTCTCGATCTGGTCGGGTTTCAGAAGAGTATACTGGAGAAAATGAGAGAAGAGCTCGTCGGCGAGCGCGATGCCCTATCCTGATATGGCGGGATGGGGAGGCTGGCACAAACGTGTGCGGAGGGTGGACACCTATTCTCCGCAAAATTTCGGAGAAGAGGCGCTTCAGAAGAGGCGAATGCAGCCACGACGATCAGCGAACTGCAGCTTGACGGGCCGGTTCAATTTTATCTTTCATACTCCGGTTCGACCGCCGAGCGGTTCGACACCGGCATCCTTGATCTGGCCGCACATCGCCTTCACGAAATCCGACATCATCGTTTCGGAGCCGCTGAAGATCAGGTCGGCATTGTCTTTAGCCTTGCCGATCCATTGCGGCGTCGGGCCGGCGGTAACGATAACCTTGTTGCCGGAGCTTTTCTTGAAGGCGGCTGCCGCCTCCTTCATGGCAGGGAGTGGTCCACCGGGACCATAGACGTGGATATCGGCGGCAAGCGTTGGTGCTGTCGTAGCGACAAGCATCGCCGCGCCGGTGATGATGGATTTCAGCATGGTATTTCCTCCGTGTCTGGTAGGAGAAAACTAGCGCCATTCTGCATCAGTTCCATCGCATAATTTTGCTACGAACATTCGGAAAAATCGATTATAACTCGGAGCAGATTCAAGGTTGCTATCTTCATGACCCTCGACCAGTTGCGCATCTTCGCCGAAGTCGCCCGCCAACAGCACATCACCAAGGCTGCCAAAGCGATGAACATGACGCAGTCGGCCGTCAGTGCTGCGGTCATCGCGCTTGAGGAACGGCACGGCGTGGCTTTGTTCGACCGGATCGGTCGTTCTATCGTCCTAAACCAAACCGGAACGATCTTTCTCGAGCATGCACTTCAGGTCTTGGCTGAAGCGAAAGCCGCCGAGTCTGCGCTAAGCGACCTTGCCGGACTTTTGCGCGGGGAATTGTCGGTTATGGCGAGCCAGACTGTTGGCGCCTATTGGCTGCCCTCCAGGCTTGCGACTTTCCACGCACGCTATCCTGGTCTCGGTCTCGACGTCAGGATCGGCAATACCGAGGCGGTAGGCGACGCGGTTGAGGCAGGGCGGGTTGAGCTCGGCGTTGTAGAGGGCGCGGTCGACAGACCGGCCTTGTTGTCGCGCATGATCGCCACGGATGAGATGATCCTCGTCGTGTCGCCAACTCATCCATGGGCCAAAGGCAAAAAGCTCGGAAAGGCCGATTTTGAAGACGCGACATGGGTTCTTCGCGAGCCCGGATCGGGAACACGGCTCGCCTTCGAGACGATGATGACGAAAGAGAAATTGAAGCTGCAGGCGTTGAACGTTGCAATTGTCCTGCCCGGAAACGAGGCCGTGCTCGGCGCAGTCGAGGCCGGCATGGGGGCAACACTGACATCGCGAAGTGCTGCCCAGACCGAACTCAACAGCGGCCTGCTGGTCGAGGCCAATGCTTCTCCGCTTCCGCGCCCATTCTTCCTGCTCCGGCATAAGGAGCGGTATCGCTCCAAGGCGGCCGATGCGTTCGAAGCCCTGTTGTCGGAACAGACACGATGACCTATCGCGGACCTGATACGCTCTGGCACGAGCATCGACGCGAGGAGCGGTTGGCCGCGCTTGACAGCGCGCATATGCAGCCATTGAACGCCTTCCGGGAGCACCTTCAGCTTAACTCCGACCGGGATATGCCGAACTTCGATCCATACGATGGCGGTATCAGCGCAAGACTGCTGATCCTTTTGGAGACGCCTGGTCCAAGTCCGGTCGAACGCGGCCGGCGTTTCGTTTCGATCGATAACCCGACCGGCACGGCGAAGAACCTGCGCACGGCGCTGACTGGCGCAGGGATATCGCGCCGAGACATCGTTCTGTGGAATACGGTCCCGTGGGTCCGCGCAACCCGAGGCTCGATCGTGGCCAGCGAGCGGCGCGAGGGCATCATGGGACTTGCAGGCCTTCTGCCGCTGCTGCCGAACCTACGTGTCGCCATCCTGGCGGGCGCGGTGGCGAGCGGTGCTGAAGGGGTACTGGTGGATGCCGGCATTGAGGTGATCCTCTGCCCCCATCCGAGCCCGACGCTGATCAATACCTCGCCGACGCTGCGCGACCGCCTTCACGCGGTTTTCGAAGCTGCCGCCGCAAAACTCGATCAATCGAAAACGGCGATCGAAATATCCTGAACTATGCGTTGGAACTGATCGATGTACCCACGTATTTTCTCCTCAACGATCAGGAGAAATTCGATGCACAAGGTTGTTGCCTTCAAGAGGCCGGTCACGCCAGCCCCGGACGTTCCCATGCAGGGCTATGTCATACGGAACTTTACGCCAAATTGGTTCGCGACCACGATGGGCACCGGCATTCTTTCGGTCGCTCTCGCACAATTTCCTGGGCATCCGTGGCTTTTCGCGATCGGTCAGGCGCTTTGGCTCTTCAATATCCTGTTGTTTGCCACCTGCACAACGCTCTACACGGCACGCTGGCTGCTCTATTTTCATGAGGCAAGCCGCGTCTTCTCGCATTCTGTCGTGTCGATGTTTTTTGGCTGCATCCCGATGGGACTGGCCACCATCATCAATGGCTTTCTGATCTACGGCATCCCGCATATCGGCGACACGGCGGTGGCGATCGCAACGACGCTCTGGTGGATCGACGTCACACTGTCGCTGGCCTGCGGTCTTGCAATCCCGTTCATGATGTTTACGCGCCAATCGCACTCGATCGACCAAATGACAGCGGTCTGGCTGCTGCCGATCGTGGCGAGCGAGGTGGCGGCTGTCAGCGGTGGCCTGCTTTTGCCCCACATCGCCGACGCTCAAACGCAGTTGACGGTGCTGATGACCAGCCTGGTGCTATGGGCCTGCTCGGTTCCGCTGGCCATGAGCGTGCTCGTGATCCTTTTTCTGCGCATGGCGGTCCACAAGCTTCCGCATGTCAACATGGCCGCCTCGAGTTGGCTGGCTCTCGGCCCGATCGGAACCGGTGCCCTTGGTCTTCTCGTCATGAGCCAGACCGGACCCGCCGTGTTGTCGGCGAATGGATTGGCAAGCGTTGCTCCGGCCTTCGGTGGCGCCAGCTTCCTCGGCGCGATCCTCCTGTGGGGCTACGGCATCTGGTGGCTGGCGACTGCTGTCCTGATCACCCTGCGCTACCTTCGCGAGGGCCTGCCATTCAATATCGGCTGGTGGGGCTATACCTTCCCGCTTGGCGTGTTTGCCGTCGCCACGCTTCGTCTCTCAACGATGGTGCCGATGTCGTCTATCGCAATCTTTGGCGCGGTTCTTGTTATTGCACTTGTCTGCATGTGGCTGCTGGTCGCGGCCAAGACGATCAAGGGCACTCTTGACCGCTCGCTCTTCGTCTCGCCCTGCCTCAAGGCCGACTGATGATCGAAACACTCCGGCATTGCTCATGCCGGGGTGTTTTTTCTCGTAACCGAACAGGAGAAGACATGACGTTTCGTATGATGGCCGTGATCGTCGGCATTGCTTTGGGATGCGTGACATCGGCCAAGGCCGAACCCTTGCAGGATTTGATGAACCCGGCCGTATTCCAAGACAGCTTCGTTGGCGAGAAGACCGCTCCAGTGACGCTTGTCGTCTATTCCTCCCCAACCTGCAGCCACTGCATCGACTTCCATGAACGAGACCTGCCGAAACTGCAGGATACATATGTCGCATCGGGTAAGTTGAAGATCGCTTACCGGCCCTTCGTGCGAAACTCGGTGGATGCCGTTATCTTCATGCTGGCGAATGCGCGGGGCCGAGACAAATTCGACGAGACGGTATCGTCCTTCATGTCGAAATTCGATGAGATTGCCGGCGCCGCCAATGCCGAGGATGCTTTGCGCGAGATCGCCGCTAACATGGGCATCGACCGCGCGGGTTTCGATCGCGCTGTCGCCGATCAGGCCTATCTCGACAAGCTCAATGCTGCGACAACCGAAGCGAACAAAAAATTCGGAGTCGCCGGCACGCCATCGTTTTTCGTCAACGGCCAACAGGTTCGGATTAAAATGAGTTTCAACGAGGTCACCAAAGCAGTCATGAAAGCCACCGCCAGCTTGGAGTGAAACCAAAATCTGAGAGTGGCGGAATTCCCTGTAGAAAGTTTTCCTACGATCGACCAGGCTGGTTTTCCTCTGGAAAGACGCACGACTGGGCGCCGTCGTCGAACGAATTAGAATGTCTGCTTTTTCGCCCTGTTCCAACCGGCCGTTCATTCTCCATACCGCAATCCGCTGAGGGTATCGCCCTCAGACATCGTTCAAAGACAGATTGGATCCAACGCGCGTGATCCTCTTGGCGGCATATGAGCAAGCCGCATTTGGGCACGCCTCGAGTCAAGATCCGCCTTCCATAATTATTAGCGCTGACCGGCACAGTACCGCGCGTGCCAACCGCTCACGCCGACGTGAGAACAAATACGGATGAGCAGTGGAATAAACGGCGGCCCACAGCGTTCTTACTCACTCAAGCCAAAAGGATTCCACCATGCGCGTCTACAGTTTCGTACTTGTTGCCAGTTTTGCCATTGTGGGAAGCGCAACTGCTGAGCAGTCCCACGACCACCAACCGGCGATGAGCATGGAGGATAGCGGCCCTTCAACTGCGTTCTCGAAAAGCATGAAGGTGGCCATGGACAAAATGCATGCCGGCATGATGGCGGTACCCGAAACAGGCAATCCAGACCACGATTTTTTGGCGCAAATGATCCCGCATCACCAGGGCGCCATCGACATGGCCAAGGCCGTGTTGCGCACCACCCAAGATCCGCAAATCCGAAACCTCGCCCAGTCGATCATCACAGAGCAGGCTTACGAAATTCAGTTGATGAATTCGATGCTCACACAACAGCGCGGCTCCGTCGCCGCCAACCCGGAGACTTCGAAATGAAACGTTCCGCAGCCCTGCTGATCGCCTTTATGGCGAGCACCCCCGCCTTTGCCCTGTCCGAACCCGAAGACCGAGTGTATGCAGCCGACCAGAACAGCAACACCGTATCTGTCATCGATCCATCGACCAACACGCTTCTCGGCCTGATCAAGCTCGGCGACCCACGCCCGAACGTCTTGAGCCCCCTCTACAAGGGTGAGGTCAACGTCCACGGCCTTGGCTTCTCGCCGGATCACCGCACCATCGTCGCCGTCTCGACGGTGACCAATTCCGTGACCTTCATCGATACCGCTACAAACAAGATCAAAGGCGTCGCCTATATCGGCCGCAATCCGCACGAGGCTTTCTTCACCCCGGATGGCAAACACGTCTGGGCAACCGTGCGCGGCGAGGATTACCTTTCGGTCATCGATGCGAAGACATTCAAGGAGACCGATCGCATCAAGACCGAGAGCGGTCCCGGCATGACGATCTTTACGCCAGACGGCAAGCGCGCCTTTGTGGCCAACAGCTTCAATCCGGTCGTTCAGGTGTTCGATGTCGCGTCGAAAAAGCTGCTTGCATCCATTCCGGTGGTCTCGCCATTCTCGCCGTTCATTCAGGTGACGCCAGATGGAAAGGAAGCCTGGCTAACCCACAAGGATGTCGGCAAGGTGACGCGGATTGATACCAAGACATTGAAAGTTAAGGGCGTGATCGATAGCGGTCCGATCACCAACCATCTGGCGTTCGCCAAAACATCCGCCGGAACTCTGGCCTACGTGACTATCGGCGGCGAGAACGTCGTAAAAGTCTACACGCTGGACGACGAGGCCAAGCTGATAGCCACCATTCCCGTCGGTGCCTTGCCGCACGGTGTCTGGGGTTCGGGCGACGGCAGCCGCGTCTTTGTTGGCCTCGAAAATGGCGACGCGGTGGACGTGATCGACACGCAGAAGAATGAGAAGATCGCCCATATCCCCTCCGGCCAGGCCCCACAAGCGCTGATCTATGTTCCGGATGCGGTCCCGACAGGCGACGGTCGCCAAAACCTTGAACCACGCAAGGACATGCCGGAGAACATCACACTTATGCTGAAACCTGCCGCAGATGCGCAAGGCGGCGGCATGGTCGTCTCGCGCAATCTTGGCCTGATCGATATCGTCGAGCTCAGCGTATCGAAATTGAAGCCGGACACGGCCTATTCCCTGTTATTCGAAGGTCAGCCGGAACCGATCATGGCGTTCAAGACGGATGCCAAAGGTGCTGCCATGGCATCGGCCACCAGTCCGACCCGCTCCATCGTCAACCCGGGCGAAGCCTCCAAGACACCTAGGGTTATCCTCGTTGAGGGAACAGAACCGTCAGAAACTCCGGTCTTGCAGGGCAACTAACAGTTCGGCTGCCTGTTATAGGCAGTCCAAAAACGAGTTGACTGCGGTATTCGTACAATGCCGCAGTCGTTTTTGACATCGCATGAGATTGACCCGGTTTCAAATCATTCCGTGATAGATCGCAGTTGCGATCGGTAGGAGCTTTGCCCGATCGACCGAGGCGGATACCGCGAAATCGAACCCCTGATCCACCCAGACAAAGCTGGACACGCCGTTTTTCTCTTCAAACGTGAACGCTGTCTGCGCTGATTGGCCGGCGCGTAGATAAACGGCCAGCCTCTCGCCTTTGTCATTCTCGTACATGAGTTGTGCAGCCGCAGCGCCACCGCCCGGAAGGACGCGTCCGCCGAGCAGCTTATACCCGAATGCCGAAAGGTTCGGTGGCGTCAGTGCCCGGCCGGATCGCTTCGACAGCCATGTGACCAGATGTGCCTCGTCATCCGCTCCAACTTCGACCGGATGGGCGACTTCGACCACGAAGGTCCGATAGGCGTCAGATGCGTTCGCGGCAAAACCCGCCTCGGACAATCGCGCTGTGTTGATTTGCACGCCTTCAGGCTTCAGCCACCAGCCACCGACCAGCCCTATTCCCAGGAAGATGCAAGCGGCCATGGCCGAGCGAAACCAGCCTTGTCTTCGCAAAGCTGCGTTGGACTGGAGGTTGGCGATGCGCAGCCGCGCGGGAATGGGCTCTGCGAATTTTTCAGACAGCCGCACGCGCAAAGCTTCCCGGTCCGCAGCCTGTTCCGTGACCCTTGCGCTCGCTTCTGGATGGCCAGCAAGATAGGCGTCGACAAGCGCCTGACGGTGAGGCGGCAGCTGTCCGTCGATGTAAGCCTGAAGATCATCTTCGCCGATCGGCGAACCGGTGTTCATCATTTTACCCTTCGCAAGGTCACGGGCGTCCTGTTGTCGAGGATAGATCGGAATTTCTGCCTGGCGCGCGACAGCCGCGACATTACGGTTCCGACCGGCACACCGATGACGGCGGCAGCCTGCTCATAGGACAGATCCTCGACGCCAACCAGAAGCAGTAGCGATTTCTGATCATCGGAAAGCCTATCGAGCGCTTCGAGTATATCGCGCACGGCAATGCCATGATCCTGATCGGCTGGCGATCCGGGGAGCGTGACGGTATCGAGGTCGTGGTGTGGCCCGCGGCGCTGGGATTGCCGTCCAGCCGAGATGTGCAGGTTTCGCATGATGGTAAACAGCCATGCCCGCAGGTCGCCATCGGTCCGGCGCAGATACCAGCGCGATATCGCACGCTCAAGGCAATCCTGCACGAGATCGTCGGCGCGGTTGTGATCATGCAGAAGCGCGAAGGCATAGCGTCGCAATGCCGGTATTTCCGCCTCCAGTCGCACCGCCATTGTCGACATCATCAGCCCTTCGGATCGGTGGCCATACCGGGGACGCCGGCATGGCCACCCGTCGCCTTACTTTGCCGGTGGGTTGACCTGCCAGATTTCGTCGACAAGTTTTCCGTCACGATAAGTCATGATATAGAGAACGGGAACCTTGTTCTTGCCAGCGAAGACGACATTCGCTGCAACGGTCGCGCCCTTTGGGTTGGCTGCCTCCCAGACGTCGCCGACCGCGGCAGCCTGTTCGCCCTGTGCCGTCGAGAATTTGGTCCAGACTTCAGCGATCGCCTTTTCCGACGCGTAGGTGCCGTCGAGCGGACCACCGATCCAGGCAAGGGAAGGATCCTTGCCGTAGTCCTTGGTGATTGTCGCGACATCGCCCTTGGCAATCGCTTCGATACGGGTTTTGGCCATGTCCATGGCAGGGCCGGCAAGTGCTGCACCGGTAGACACGAGAAACGCGAGCGGCAGAGCCATCAGAATTGAATTGCGCATAGTGTGATCTCCTTGTTGAAGTGACAGGAGAGAGACGCTGGCAATCACGCGGTATTCCACCGGCCTGAAAATATTTCGCTCTTTCCCCCAAGCGATGCAGCGAGGAACTGGATCGGCGCCGACACCAAGTCAGGCGATGTCTTAGCGCTGTTGGACAATCGATTCATTCATCGCCTTGATACGATATGAACCAGTGACCAGCGTAACGTCCAAGTCTCGGATCCAACAATCATTACCCTGGCATCATGGCCTTTCACGCGTTCTCGATCATATAAATATCGATCGGCGTGACGAGGGATACGGGGGGATGGTCGTTCCTGCCGAAATAGGACGCCAGTGCCTGAACGGCGGTTTGCACTTCGAGTTCGGGTCGTTGGTCGATGATGACATCGATCAGGCCTTGGCGAATGAGCTGGCGACGGTCGTCGGTCAGTTCGTGCGTGATGAAAACGACCTCGTCGGCGCGTCCGAGTGTCTTGAGCGCCGTCACAACCGTCTGAGCGCCGGCGGAAGCGTTGTAGATGCCGCGGATTCGAGGATTTCTGCGCAGGGCGTCGAAGACGAGATCGCCTGCCGTTTCGGCGCGTTCCAGACTCTCCAAAACGTCCGTCACCCGGCAGTTGGGATAGCGTTCGCGCAATACAGCGCGAAAGCCCATCTCGCGCTCCTCATGACCGATCATGCTCAGCATGCCTGATATGATGACGATTTCGCCGCCTTCCCTGCCCATCAGGCGCGCCATCAAATCTCCGGCGACCCGACCTGCTTTCCGGTTGTCAGGCCCGATATAGGCGATGCGGTCCGCGTCGCGAATATCGGTGGCAAGCGTCATGACGGGCTTGCCCTGCCCGCCCCAGGCTCGAAGAGCAGTCGCGACATCCTCGTTCTGGGAACTGACGATGATCAGCGCATCGCAATGAGCGCCCAAAGCGTGGATCAGCGCGACAGTGGCGGCGGGGCGGACCGGGTCGATGTGATGAACCTGAAACTGCAGGTTATACTGCGGGTAAAGTCGCGTCGCCGTCTCAAAACCATCCTGCACGACCGCGTGGAACGGATTTGCACGCGACTGAAGAAGAACGGCGACACGCAGCGTCCGCGCAGCGCGCGGGTCGATCACGCGGTTGATCTTCAGCCGTCTCGCCTGTTCGAGAACACGCCGCTCCTTGTCCGGGCTCACTCCGCCGCGCCCGTTGAGGACACGATCGACCGTGGCCAGCGACACGCCGGCGGCGATGGCGAGATCTCGCGATGTCGGCTTGCCCACGGCATACCCCGTTTGAGGAGATCTCATCAAGATCGACGTATCACCTCATTAGCACCGCGCTAGACTGCCGACAACGAATGAGGCCGAAACGGCTCGCGTGGATCGGGAGGATCTTCATGCTAAATCTCGCCGTCTTCGGTGCAGGGCGCATCGGGCATGTGCATGCGACGAACGCCGCAAGCCTGCCCTCGATTCGGGTGCGCTATCTTGTCGATCCCATCGAGAGCGAGGCGCGCTCGGAGCTTGCGGAAAAAGTCGGCGCCGACATCGTCGAGGCTGCGCAGGTCTTCGCCGATCCGTCGATTAATGGTGTCGTCATCGCGAGTTCGACGGACACGCATGCCGCTCTGCTGATCGAGGCCGCGCGTGTCGGCAAGGCCATCTTCTGCGAAAAGCCTGTGAGCCTCGATTTCGCTACGGTCGAGACCGTGACGGATGCGGTGGAGCGTTCAGGTGTGCCGTGCCTGCTTGCCTTCCAGCGCCGCTACGATCCCGATTTTCGGTTTGTGCGAGACCGCATTTCGGATGGCACTTCGGGACCGCTAGAACACATCGTCATGCACACGCGCGATCCAGCACCCCCTCCCCGCGCCTATGTCGAGCGTTCTGGCGGCATGTTCCGGGATCAGGCGATCCATGACTTCGACATCGCGCGCTACCTGCTGGGTGAGGAGATCGTCACGGTCTACGCCGTGGGCAATTGCCTCATCGACCCCGAGATCGGCGAAGCTGGCGATATCGATACGGCCATGGTCACGCTGACCTCCGCATCCGGGCGCTTCGTCCAGATGATCAACTGCCGCCGTGCACCCTTTGGTTACGACCAGCGCCTCGAAGCCCTATGCGCCCATGAAGTGCTCTATGTCGAAAACCGGCCGCAGCGCGGGGTCCTCATCGCCGATGCCGATGGATTCAGGGCCTCCCCGCCGATGAACTATTTCATCGAGCGCTTCTCGACGGCCTATCGCGCCGAGATGTCCGCGTTCATCGACCTGATCCGGACCGGCGCCGAACCGCTGGCGACGATCCGCGACGGTCTGGAAGCGCAACGGATCGCGGAAGCCGCGGTGAAATCCGTCGCCACCGGCCTGCCCGTCCGGATCGGCTCCAACTGGCGGCCCTGACACAGTCCTTCATACCGGAGACCATGATGAGATCTGAAACCCTATCGGCGCTTCCTCCTGCAGTCCGCCTCGCCGTGAGCCCTTTGTCCTGGGCCAATGATGTGCTGGAGGATCTTGGCGCCGATATCCCGGTCGAGACCTGTCTCGATGAGGCCGGCCGTGCGGGCTACGACGGTGTGGAGCTTGGTCGCAAACTTCCGCGCACAAAAGACTTGCTGGCGCCCCTGCTCGACAGCCGGAAGCTGTCGCTTGCCTCCGGTTGGCATTCCGGTCAACTCGCCGAAGGGAGCGTCGAGGACGAAATGGCCGCCGTCGCGGCCCATGCCGATCTGTTGCGCGCCATGGGCTCGACGGTCATGGTCTATGGCGAAACGGCCATGATGACGCCGGGCGCACCTCTCGATGCGCCGATGTCGCAGAGGCGCCAACTTCCCGGAGTGGATGTCGCGGCCTATGCGGCAAGACTCACCGACTTCGGCACGAGGCTCGCCGACACTCACGGCCTGACGCTCGCCTATCATCATCATCTCATGATGGTCGCTGAAACGTTCGATGAGATTTCGATGATCTTCGACGCAGCAGGGCCGTCGGTCGGGCTTCTCCTGGATACAGGTCACGCCGCGGCGGCGGGCTTTGCCTACACCCAGCTGATCGAGCGCTTCGGCGACCGCATTGTCCATATTCACCTGAAGGATGTCCGCGCGCCGATTCTCGACCGGGTTCGTGCCCATGACCTGAGCTTCAATGACGGCGTGCGGAGCGGCATGTTCACGGTGCCGGGCGATGGCAGCCTCGATTTTGCGCCACTGGCGCGCTTCGTCCGGGAGAGCGGCTATCGCGGATGGCTTGTGGTCGAGGCGGAGCAGGATCCGGCGATCGTGCCGCCCCTGCCGGCCGTCACTGCGGCCTTTCACCATATCCTGGCGCAATTTTCGGCCTGATGGCCGCCTTGAGGACAACGACGATGCCAAAAAAGACGCTGAATATCGGTCTGATCGGCTCCGGCTTCATGGGTCAGGCCCATGCCGACGCCTATCGTCGCGCGGGCATGCTCTACCGGGATCTGCCGGCGATCCCGCATCTGAGCATGCTCGCCGATGTCACGAGCGAGCTTGCGGCCGATGCCGCCAACCGTTTCGGGTTTGAGCGGAGCACCGGCGACTGGCGGACGCTCGTGACTGATCCCGACATCGACGTGGTCGACATCACTTCGCCCAACGCGATGCACCACGAGATGGCGCTCGCCGCCATTGCCGCGGGCAAGCATGTCTATTGCGAAAAACCGCTCTCTGTGACGCTGGCGCAGGCCGAAGAGATGGCCGAGGCGGCACGGAGGCAGGGCGTGAAGACCATGGTCGCCTTCAACAATATCAAGACCCCTGCCGCGATGCTCGCCAAAATCATGATCGACCGCGGCGATATCGGCACGCCGATGCGGTTTCGCGGATGGTTCGATCAAGGCTTCTTCAACGATCCGGACCTGCCGTTTTCCTGGCGATGCACACGCAAGGATGCGGGCTCGGGAGCGCTCGGGGATTTGGGAAGCCATGTGATCTCGGTGGCGCAATATCTGGTCGGCGATATCGATCAGGTCATCGCGCAGACGCAGACCTTCTTTCCGACGCGGCCCGTGCCGCAAAGCGGTTCCGGCTATGGGGCGACGTCGGACACGGATGCGCCGCGCGCGACTGTGGAGAATGAGGACCAGATCCAGACGCTGATCCGCTTCAGGAGTGGTGCGGGCGGTACGATCGAGGCATCGCGCGTCGCTGCCGGCAAGGTCTTCGGCATCTACTGGGAGGTTTCCGGCACCGAGGGCACGATCATCATGGATGGCGAGCGCTTCAACGAGTTGAAGATCTCGCACTTCACCGATCCGAAACCGGACCGCGGTTTCAAGACCATCCTTGCCGGAAGCCAGGTGCCGCAGTTCGGCGCCTTCTTCGGGTTCGATTTTGCAGGCGGCGGTCTCGGCTATTTCGACGTCAAGGTTATCGAGGTCCGCGATCTCATCGAGGGCATCTGCAACAGCGCGGACTGTTTTCCGAACTTCGACTTCGGTCTGGCCAACGAACGCATCATCGACGCGATGGAACGCTCCGTCGAGACCGGGTCCTGGCAGAAGACCGCCGGCTGACGCGCAATTGACGAGAAGGAGGAGCCCTCATGTCTTTCCCAGAAACACTGCCTCTGCCCCGGACCCGGCCGCCGATGGAGGCACCCCCGCTTCGCTGGGGTATTCTCGGCTCGGGATGGATCGCGGCGAAGTTCGTGGAGTCGGTTCAGGCGCATACGCGCCAGACGATCGCGGCGGTCGGCTCCCGATCGCCTGAGGCCGCCGAAGGGTTTGCGGCGACCTGGCAGGTTCCTCGCGCTTACGGCAGTTACGAGGCACTCGTCGCCGCGGACGATATCGACATTATCTATGTCGCCACACCGCACAACAGGCACCATGAGCATGCCATGCTGGCAATCGCGGCGGGAAAGCATGTTCTCGTCGAGAAGCCGGTGGCACTCAATCACGCGCAGGCAGCGGACATGGTGGCGGCCGCGCGGGCGAAGGGTGTGTTCTTCGCCGAAGCGCTCTGGACCTATTTTCTCCCGAAATTCGACGTGATCAGCCAAGTCCTCGATGCCGGCGTCATCGGCGACATCCTGTCCGTCTACACGGACTATGGCGAGTACCTGCCGCGCGAGCATCGGATCTTCGACGCGACGCTTGCAGGCGGGCCCCTTCTCGATCTCGGGACATATCCCGTCTCGCTTCTCGCCACGCTTCTGGGCACGCACGAGCGCATCGTCGGCCTCGCCACGCCGGACCCGGCCGGTGTCAACGGACAACTCTCCGTCGTCGTCTCCAATAAGCGCGGCGCTCTCGGCACTATGTCGACCTCGCCTTACGGTTTCAGCCCGACGAACGCGGCGATCATAGGCAGCCGAGGCACGATCCGGTTCGAGACGGAGTTTCACCTGCCGGGCAGCTTCGAGGTCTGGTCCCTCGATGGCACCCGCCGCCTCCGCTACGAAGAGCCGAGAGGCGCGCATTTCGAGGGGCTTTTCCATGAGGCCGCCGAGATCGCCTTGGCTCTTGCGGAAGGAAAATTGGAGACCGCCTGCCGACCGGCCGAGGCATCGCTTGCCACCATGCGGCTGCTCGACGGCATACGGCACGCGCTTGGTATCGACTTCACGCAGGCAGGACTGGTGGAATAGGCCTCCGTCAGTCCTGACAAATCTTTTCTGCCAAGAGTAGGTGGATCACAACGAGCGCTGAAAATTTTTGCTAACGTCTCAGGCACTCCGGCGGGGAAACTCTTTAGTAATCTATATCGGCTCGAGGGCTTTCGGCATGATGTGGGGAGCGTAGCCAGCTTGCGCTGAGCAATGACTCTTACCTCTCGGCTGAGTGCCGGCTCGTAGGTAGAAGCGGCTTCTCTCGGATCAGTGGTTTAGATACGCCAAACACCAGCGCACGAGGTCCTTTATCGAGAAAGGGATTCAGATGCAGCTTATGTCTATATATTACATACGTTTATCAATTTCTCTCTGATCTAAGCCGTGTTATGCTGCGTAGTTCCTCCTTTCAAAGATATCGTCAGCCGTTTCGGGCAACTTGAATGCGTTGACGATTTGCATGAGCGTTGCTGCCTCGTCAGCCAACAGACGTGTTGCAGCGTTGGTCTCCTCAACCATTGCGGCATTGCGCTGCGTCATCTGGTCCATATCGTTTATGGAAGCATTGACCCCGGAAAGCGCACCCGACTGGTCTTGTGCCGCTGTGGCGATCAGACCGATACGCCCGACCACGGTAACGATGTCTCCAGAAATCGCTGACAGAACAGAACCGGCCTGCTGGACAAGTTCCGCACCGACGGTCACTTCGCGTCGCGACTTGTCAATCAGCCCCTTAATCTGACGTGCCGCACCCGCCGAACGCTGTGCGAGTTCCCTCACCTCTTGCGCGACAACAGCGAAACCCCGTCCAGACTCGCCTGCCCGTGCGGCCTCGATACCGGCATTCAGAGCGAGTAAGTTTGTCTGAAAAGCAATCTCGTCGATAACGTCTATAATATGCACAATCTCGGATGATGCATCTTCGATCCGCCCCATGGCGGTAACAGCTTTGTGGACCACGCTCACGGACGCCTCGGCGCTGTTCTTGGTTTTCAATACGATGTGGTTTACCTCCTGTGTCTGCGCAGCTGAAGCTTTGACGGTCACCGTAACCTGCTCCACCGCCGCGGCCGTTTCTTCAAGCGAAGCCGCCTGCTGCTCTGTGCGTTTCGCAAGATTATCAGCCGCAGCGCTCATTTCTGCTGCATTGCTCTGGATAAGGGCGGTATTCTCGCGCACCTGGCGGATCGTGGTCTGTAGGCGCTCCAATGAACGGTTGAAATCCGTTCTCAGTTGTTCGAGGCGTCCTTGAAAAGCGGTTTCGATCGGGCGCGAGATATCACCGTTCGCAAGACGCTCGAGACCCGCAGCCAGCGTGTCGACAGCGAAAGCTATCTGCAGGTCGATGGCCCGCTTTTCGTCTTCGTTGCGCTGCCGCTCGCTTTCTACCTCGAGGCGCTGAACGGCGCTCGCCTGCTCGATGTCACGCTTCGAGAGGGCGTTTTCCTTGAAGACCCCAAGTGCCCTTGCCATGTCTCCGATTTCATCGAGTCGATGTTCGCCACTAATCTTCGTGTCGAGGGAGCCTTCAGCCAAGCGGCGCATTGCAGTCGTAATCTGACTGATAGGGCCTTTGAACGTGAGCACCAGTCCAATTCCGGCAAATACCGACACAACGACACCAAGGACGGTCGTGCCCAGCGACAATACGTTCGCATCACGTCGGTCCTCACCCGCGCCCTGCTTCTGCCGTTCAGCGAAGGACGCAAGCTGGGCCCAGGCCTTGTCAAGTTCATCGCCTGCCCTGGTGAAACTCATCATGCGTTCCTGGCTGACCTCGACCAGTTTCGCACTCGCTTCCTCGGTCGTATCGAGCGCCGGGGACAGTCTCTGTTCAAGTTCACCGTAGAAAGACGTTCCCGCCGCGTTCAGCTTCAGCTTCGCTAGATCCTTCCGCATCGAAACGAATTCCTGCTTTAGCCGCGCTTGATTTTCTATCGTTGGCTGGAGCAGGAAGCGTGCCATTATGATCTGGAGAGAATAGCCGGACGTCAGCAGTTGCCGACCGTCTGTGAGAACAGCCGCTGCTTTGTCGGCTCGCGCATTCAAATCACCAAACCGTCCCACTGCGCTATTAAGCTTCCGCTCAGCGACAGGTTCAAGCGCTTTCGCTGCCCCTTCAAACCTGCCGATCGCTTCACCAAGTGCCGCTGTCACCTCGTCCGGCGTGTTGGCCAGACCAGAAGTTGTCTCCAGCTTGACCCTGTCCGCTTCCAAGGACTTGATGATTGGGCGATCAACGTCCTCAAGCGACATAGCGACGATACGCAGTCGCTTTTTCATGTCAGGTAGCATTCTCGTCACGACCGAGCGCCTGCCTTCCGCATCCGATGCTTTCGCAAAAGCGGCTGCCGTTTCGGTCAGAAAGGCTTGCGTGCTGCGGATCGACCCCACCTCGCGCAGCAGACCCTTGGCTGCAGTGTCTTCGTCTTGAACGCTACGCTGCACCTTTTTCAATGCCTCGCCGATCGTTGTTCGTGAGGCTACGACTACGCTCAACCCTTTCTGAATTGTTGTCTCCAGATCGATCTTAGTTTCGTTAAGTGACCAGAGCGAATCGACATAGTTTCCCGTGTCAGCGACCGTTTTTTCGGCGTGTTCCAATTCGGAAGCATCCTGGCTTCCCTCGGGAATCTGGTCTCTCATCATTGCAAGCGTATTCCGCTGCTCGGCGACTTGCCTCTTTACCTCATCGAGGCCGGCTGTCGTGGTGTTGGCGATGAAGCGACTCATACTTGAAGAAAGATCGCGAAATCCCGTTAGGGATCGAAGCACGCCGTTCGACAGCTCAATCCTGCTTTGCAATATACCTGAGGCCCAGAGACCAGTTACTCCAACCGCCGTGATGCTTGCGATGAGGGGGACAAGGAGTACCAGAACCTTAGCCTGAACGCTCAGGCGAGACAAAAGTTGATCGATGAACATGACGGCCTTTCGAATCCAGCCGACCGATCGGCTCTTACGAAAAACTAAATAAGATCCGTTATTTTTAATTTAACAAACCTATCTTTTGTAAATTTATACATCGGACATCGTAATTATATTCGATAACAATACAATAAAGAATTTTTCTTCGAAATAGGTCTTTGCCAGTAGGTTCGTTGTCTGCCCAATGGTCACAAGCTCTCGTTGGGACAGATGCTGTAAGGGTTTTTAAAATGCGTATTGCCAGCCTCTCCGAGCAAATTGTTTGGCAAGGATTCCAATTGTTGTTTGAACTTCGATGGCCAAGTTGCGGCAGGGAGGGGGTCGACAAGACGCTGCTGCAGCTACAGACGGCGGTTTCGAGTCAGTTCGTCGCAAATTTCCGACTTGAAGAGCCTATAGCTCTCGTCAAAGCGGCCCACCCTGCCGTTGGTAATTTATGGCGCGCACCAGTACTTCGCAGAGTGCGATCCCGGCGGCGATGCGAAACAGACCCGCCTCACCCGGTTCAATCACCCGAAATCTGACCTCGGCAACGTCTGCAAGCGGAGATACCTCCGACTCGGTCATCACGATCAGCGGCAGGCCGAGATCTGTGAATCGTCGCACGTCACTCATAATCTCTACAGACGAACTAAGATCGATAGCGACTACGGCGTCTCCAACCGCAGCGAATTGGAGCACACCACAATCTCGTCCGCGTTCTACAAGTACCGCGCGGATGTCGAAGCTCGACAAACAGTTTCGCAAGAACGAGGCGATCGGCAGCATTCCGGGTCCGGCGAGAACGAAAATGCAGTTTGCCCCCGCCAATATCCGTGTTGCCGTCACGATATCTGGCATGGTGATATCGTCGATCATGTTGTCTAGCGAGAGATGAGTTGCAGCAACTGCGTCATTTAGGAGACGCTTGCCTGTAACAGCCCCCTCGAATTCAGCAGCAACAGGCGATGTGTCGAGACGCGACATGAGTTTCCCCCTAACAGCCTGTTGCACCACTTCCTGCAGGGGACCAAATCCATCATAGCCAAAAAGCTGCGCAAACCTAACCAAGGTGGAAGGAGCTACCTGTGCTGCCATTGCCACCGTGGCGACCGATCCAAAGGCTACGTCAACCGGGTAATCCAAGATCTGGCGTGCGACACGTGCAAGGCGCTTTGGGAGCGTCGGGTGCTTCGCAGCGACCACCCGACGAAGCTCGTTGAAATCTCCCGGTGGAAACGCTGCAGCAGTGTCCTCGTGCGCCACCTCACCAGGCAAAGGCCCATAGGCGTCCTCGGCCAAAATCAAAGGTCTCCCGTCACGAACTGAGCTACACCTTGGCCAAACGACCAGTCTTCATCACGGTTCTCCGAAAAGGAAACCATAAGGTCGGAAGTCGAGATGCCGCAGTTCGCCCACAAGGCTCGCGACAAGCCGTCGTAAAAAGCGAGCTTTTCGCGACGCGGCCTCGGCCGGGACACGACTTCAAGCAGTAGAAAACGCTCAGTTCGGTTATAGCCCAATCCGGTATCCAGTGCGATGAAGTGGGAGTCTTCGTGCTCGAACACGATTTGGTAGCGATCGCGTGACGGAACTTCGAAGGAATCGAGCATTACAGTGTGGATTGTGTCGAGCAAGGTGGAGACCTCTTCTCGTCCACGCCCTTTGCGAATATGAAGTTTTAGAAGGGGCACGTAGCGTCCTTTCAATCATTAGGGGGAGCTTCGAATTTTGCCGGCGCGATCTACTTCACGGCGTCGCGATCGATGATCCACTGGACAGCCGGGTCAGGCACGAAACGCCAGTTCCGCAACGGACCTGCCATGACGTTGAGATAGTACATGTCGAAGCCATAGGGCGCGCCGCAGGGGTGATGGCCGCGCGGCACGAGGACGACATCGTGCGACGTCACCGCCATCGTCTCGTCGAGCGTGCCATCCTCTGTGTAGACCCGCTGGACGCCGAACCCCGTGTCAGGGTTCAGCCTGTGGTAATAGGTCTCCTCCAGATAGGTAATCTGCGGAAAATCGTCCTCGTCGTGCCGATGACTTGGATAGGACGACCAGTTGCCGGCGGGCGTGAAGACTTCGGTGACCAGCAGGCTGTCGCAGTCGTCGTCCGCCTCCATCGCGATATTGTTGATGAAGCGCTGGTTTGCGCCGACCCCGCGCGGGGTGAGCGTGATCCGGTCCGGCCCGATGCGGTGGGCCTTGTGGCCGCCCTTTCCCGGAGCCAGGCAGACGGCGATGGTGCAGTCCGTGGTCGCCTGCGCCTGCCATGTCTCATTATTCGGCACATAGAGGCAGTGCGGCGGCGTGCGCTCGAAGACGTTCATGCGATCGCCGAGTTCGCCCCAATCCGTGCCCGCCGCCTGAAACAGCGCCTTGCCCTCGACCATCACCAGAATGGCCTCCATCGCACCGGTCGCCTCGCCGATCGTGTCGCCCGCGCGCAGGCGGTAGAGGCTGAAGCCGACATAGCGCCAGCCGGCCGACTGCGGCGTGATCTCGTGGACCTTGCCGTGCCCGCCAAAGGGCCGGCGTCGAAGCATGCTCATCGCTCTTGCCTTCCTTATTCGGCTGCCGTTGCGGCGGATGTGTCGAGCCCGGCGTTGCGAGACATCGCCTTTAGAGCCGTCAGGCCCATGTTCTGGTAGAGGAACGGCTCCCGAACGGCACTGTCCTGCTCGGCTTCGATGACGAGCCAACCCGCATAGCCGTGCTCAGCTGCGATCTTCAGGACAGGCTCGAAGGCGACGCAGCCTTCCGGATCACCCGGCACGGTGAAGACGCCGAAGCGCACGCCATCGAGAAACGACAGGTTTTCGGAACGAACGCGCGCCATGATCTCGGGCCGGATGTTCTTGGCGTGAATGTGCGTAACGCGGTCCATGTATTTCCGAGCGACCTCCTGCGGATCGGCACCGCCGAAGGTGCAGTGGCCCGTGTCGAGAAGAAGCCGCGTATGAGGACCAGCCATGCTCATGAAGCGATCGATATCGGCAGCGCTCTCGATGATCGTGCCCATGTGATGGTGGTAGCCCATCTTGACGCCCTGATCGGCGGCATGCCGGGAGAGCGCCTCATACCCTTGCGAAAACCGTGTCCATTCGGCATCGGTCATGATGGGTCGGTCGTTGACCGGCGTGCCCTCGCTGCCATGCACGGTGTTGGAGCACTCGCAGGCATTGATATGGTCGCCGCCGGCGGCCTTGGTCATGTCGATGAAGGTCTGCAGCGCCGCCTTCTCGGTCTCCACGTCGTTGACGAGGAGATTGGTGGAGTGCCACCCGCCGACGAAGCGCAGGCCGAACGCACCGAGCGCGTCCTTCAATGCACTGCCCTCGTTCGGCATCTTGTGGCCCTTCTCGATGCCATCGAAGCCGATCTTGCGGCAGTCCGACAGGCAGTCCTCGAGGGTCAGATGCGCGCCGATCGTCTGATCGTCGTCATTCGACCAGGCAATGGGGTTGGTTCCGTAGAGTATCATGGTCGTTCCTTCCGGCCTGTCGAAATGTCAGTTGATGCGTTGTCGGGCGGTGTTGGCCTCGTAGTGGGCGCGGGCCTGCCTGAGCTTGTCCGTATCGCCGACCGCGGGAACGGCGACATCCCACCAGGCGCCGCCGATACCCGGACCGGTTTCCGCTTCCGTATCGATGACGATCACGGTGGGGATCTGGCGATCCCGCGCCAGAACGATCTCGCTTTCAAGGGCAGCGATTCCATCGACCTTGACCGCATGTGCGCCCATCGAGCCGGCATGCGCCACGAAGTCGATCTCGGGCTGCACCTCGATGTTGCTGTCCTTGTACATATTGTTGAACTCGGCACCGCCGCACTCCTGCTGGAGCCGGTTGATGCAGCCGTAACCGCGATTGTCGGTGAGAACGATCGTGAAGGGGACGCGCATCATGACGGCGGTGGCCAGTTCGGAATTCGCCATCATGTAGGAGCCGTCGCCGACGAAGCAGACGACCTCCTTTTCCGGCGCTGCCAGCTTGATGCCGAACGCGCCCGCTACCTCGTAGCCCATGCAGGAAAAGCCGTACTCCATATGGTAGCCGCCCGCTGCGGACCGCCACAGGATCTGCAAGGCGCCCGGCATGGTGCCGGCCGCGCACATGGCAACCGTCTGTGGCCCGGCAGCCCGCTGCACCGCCCCGATGACCTGGGCATCCGAGGGCAAGACATTCACGCTCTCAGGCTCCGGTGCCGCCGTCACCTGGTCCGTCGCCTTAAACCAGGCGTCACGCGCTGCGAAATCCGGATCGGCAAAGCGGTGCTTGCCGAGACCCTTCGAAATCCGCTCCAGCGCCACTTTCGCGTCGGAGACCAGCGGGATCGCGCCATGCTTGGCCGCATCGTAGCCGGTGAGGTTGATGGAGACGAGCTTGCGGTCCGCCTTGCCGAAGATGGCCCAGCTTCCCGTCGTGAAATCCTGAAAGCGCGTTCCGACACCCAGAATGAGGTCGGCCTTCGCCGCGATCGCGTTGCCGCAGTCCGTGCCTGTTACCCCCGGCGAACCGAAGTTGAGCTTCTCCTGCCAGTCGATCGCCCCCTTGCCCGCCTGCGTCTCAACGACAGGGATGTTGTGCTTTCGGGCAAAGGCCAGAAGGTCTGCGTCGGCACTCGAATAGAGCACGCCGCCACCAGCGACGATCACCGGGGTGTCAGCTCCCTTCAGCGCCGCCACGACCTCCTCGACCTCCCGCAGGTCGGGCTCCGGGCGCCGGATGCGCCATGTCTTCGTGTCGAAGAAGGACAGAGGATAGTCGTAGGCCTCCGCCTGAACATCCTGGCAGAAGGCCAGCGTGACGGGACCGCAGGTGGCGGGGTCCGTCATCACCTGAAGGGCGCGCGGCAGCGCGGTCAGAAGATGCTCGGGCCGGGTGATCCGGTCGAAATAGCGGCTGACCGGACGGAAGCAGTCGGTGACGCTTATCGTGCCGTCGTCGAAATCCTCGATCTGCTGGAGAACCGGATCCGGCCGGCGATTGGCAAAGACGTCTCCGGGAATGAAGAGGACCGGCAAACGGTTTACATGGGCCAAGGCTGCGGCCGTGACGAGATTGGTCGAGCCGGGACCGATGGACGACGTCACCGCCATGGCTTTCCCGCGGCGCTTCGTCTTGGCATAGGCGATGGCCGCATGCGCCATCGTCTGCTCGTTCTGTCCGCGCCATGTCGGCAGCTTCGCGCCGATGCCATGCAGGGCCTCGCCGATACCCGCGACGTTGCCATGGCCGAAGATCGCCCAGACGCCTTCGATAAAGCGGTCACCGTCCTCGGTCATCTGCACGGAAAGCCAGCGGAACATGGCTTGTGCGGCGGTCAGGCGAATGGTGTCGGTCATGTCAAAGTCCTCCCTGCGACGGAACCGTCGCTTCGTTGTCCTGCGCCACCGCCCGCGCCGTCTCCCAGAAGACGCAGAGGCGGCGGTAGCGGGCCTGCATATCCTGCACGGCGTCCGCATCCGTGATCTCGCCGGCAAGCCAGGCTCGGGCCGCCTGGGCGAAGATCGTTCGCCCCACCGCAAAGCCCTTGACCAGCGGGAAGCTGGCGGCGACCTTGAAGCTGGCCGCAAGTTCGTCCTCCGGCGCATCGAGGCCGAGGACGACGATGCCGCGTGTGTTCGGATCGTTATCGGTGATGGCGGTGCAGGCCTTTTCCCAGGCAACGCGGCTCGCCATCGGCTCGAGCTTCCACCAGTCGGGATAGATGCCGATCTCGTAGAAGCGGCGGATCAGCGTGGCGTTCGTGTCGTCATCGACCGGGCCGACCTTCGACGGAATGATCTCCAGCAGAAACTCCAGCCGGCTGCGCCGCGCGGCGGCAAAAAGTCGGCGGACCGTTTCTTCCTGCCCATCTCTGAGATCGGGGGCATCGTCCGGATGGCAGAAGCACAGCACCTTGACGACATTGTCGAGCGGCCACTCATCCAGGCCGCCGAAGTCGGGGCCGAGTTCCGGCTCGAGCGTCAGCGGACGCGATCCCGGCCATTCCACCGGGCGGCCGATCCAGAGGCCGGTGCCGGATGCCGCATGCAGAGCGCGCTTGCCGAGGCGGTTATCGCAGAGAATGCCGTATCCCGAACGACCGTCCTGCACGTCGAGCGCCGCCTCAAGGCAGAGCGCCTTGAAGTGGCCGATCTTGTCGGGCGTGGCCCCCGGCATGGCTTCCAACTGCATACGGTGATCGAAGGCGAAGACACGCATCGTCGACCAGTCCGCGTGGCGGTTGGTCGCCCAGTGTATCTGCTCAAGTTCTTGATCCTGACGCAGAGCCTTGGTCTTCACGCCTCGCTCGAGGAAGAATGTGAGTTCCTCCAGCGAGGGATAGGCCGGCGTGCAGCCGTGGCGGCTCACGGCAAAGGCACCGCAGGCATTGGCATATTGAAGGGCACGCGGCCATGCGGCATCTTCAAGCCAGCCCTTGATGAGGCCGGACATGAACCCGTCGCCGGCGCCCAGCACGTTAAAGACGTCGATGGGATAGCCGGGGAAAATCTCTCCGTCGTCGAGATCACCGGGAATATCGCCCGTGAAGGCGACGGCCCCTGCCGCACCACGTTTGCAGACGAGCGTCGCGCGCGAGACGGCGCGCACCGCACGCAACGCCGCGATGGTGTCCGTGGAGCCGCCCGCGATGTGGAATTCCTCTTCCGTCCCCACGATGAGGTCGAAGAGATGCAGTGTCGATTGCAGCTTGGATGTGACGGCCGAACTTTCGACGAACCGGCTTTCGCCGTCGCCATGGCCGGCAAGGCCCCAGAGGTTGGGACGGTAATCGATATCGAGCGCGGTTCGGCCCCCGTGCTTGCGGGCAAGCTCCAGCGCCTTCAGAACGGCCTTTTCCGTATCGGGGTGGCTCAGATGCGTGCCGGTGGCAACGACCGAACGCGCGCGGGCGATCAGGGCTTCGTCAATGTCATCTTCGCAAAGGGCCATGTCGGCGCAGTTCTCGCGATAGAAGATCAGCGGGAATGTTTCCTCGTCACGGATCCCGAGAAGCACCAGCGCCGTCAGCCGCTTCGGATCGGTCTTCACGCCCGTGACATCGACACCTTCGCGCGCGAGTTCCTCGCGGATGAAGCGCCCCATATGCTCGTCGCCGACCCGCGTGATCAGGGCGGACCGGAGGCCGAGCCGGGCCGTTCCCGCAGCCATATTGGTCGGCGAGCCGCCGATATATTTGCGGAAGGACCCCATATCCTCCAGACGTCCCCCGATCTGTGCGCCATAGAGATCGACGGATGATCGACCGATCGTGATGACATCCAGTGACTTGTTCATTTCATCCTCCGGCATGAGCCGTGGTTCCAAGGTTGGACCATGCCTGCGCGGAAACGCAGACACGGGATTTCCAGGCATCAGAGCTGTGCCGACACGTAGGTGATGCTGTCGCGGACGGCCGTTTCCGGATCATCAAGCGCGTGGACCTCTTCGGCGAAGGGCTCAAAGCTGAAGACCCCATCGAAACCGGCGGCGATCAGCGCCTTGATCTGGGCCACGTTCTCCAGACGGTCTGCGCCATCCACCAGCACGCGGTGCGCGTCGAGCATGTCGTCCACGGCAACCGCCGGATCGACCACACCCGAAATATGGACGAGGCCCGTGCGGCTCGGGAAAAACTCGGTTTCGCCGGCAAGGTGATGATGGAAGGTGTCGTGCACCAGTCTGTAGACATCGCCGCCACCGGCGGCGTCGATGGCGCTGAGGGCTTCCGCCTTCGTTCTCAGGGAGGAGATCGGGAACCCCAGAGGCTCGACGAGGCCTGTCAGACCGCGCTCTTGAAGGATTGGCTTCATGGCGGTCAGCGCCGCCACGAGATCATCGAACGAAACCTTTGTCCCGTCGTTCAGCGGGCACATGACCAGCGCCTTTGCACCGCTTGCCGCCGCGTAGTCGGCAAGGGCTAGAGCCTTAGCCGGCAGGTCCCCCGACCAGACGTTGAACGGGTAGAGCGCGTTGATCGAAACGATCTCGACGCCGGCCTTTTCCGCCGCCGCCTTGACGTCGGCGGGATCCATCGTGTTGACGACATCCGGAATGTCGTTGCGGATCTCGACCTCTGTCAGCCCGAGACGGCGGGCTGCGGAAAAGAAGTCCTCGAGAGACAGGTTCGGGGCCGTGATGTGGTTGATGGCAAAGCGCATGGGAGACCTCAGTTGTAAAGCGCCGGACGAGCGGGAAGGTTGATGGCGACGGCGGCCCCTTCGGCATCCTGCGCACTGACGCAGGCATCCGACGTGATCGCGGCGACATAGCCGTCCCAGGAACTCGGGCCGGAGGCCGTGCCCCTGGCGGCTGCATGGATGAAGTCCTGCAGCTCGACGTCGTAGCTGGCGATGAAGCGGTCCTTCCAGTCGGTCAGGATCTCGCTTTGCTGGCGCGCACCGAGCCGCATGGGGATCGCCATGGGATCGGGCAGGTTCGCGATCCCGTCCTCGCCGACGACCTGGCACTGGATGTCGTAGCCGTAGTGGCAGTTCACGAAAATCTCGACGTCGATGATCGTGCCCTTGGCGGTTTCGAGAATGACGATCTGGGGATCGCGCAGCTTGGCATGGCTGCGGGCGGACGCCCGCGGAAAGAGAACGCGGGCGGAGACGTAGTCGTCGTCGAGCAGCCAGCGCAGCACGTCGATCTCGTGGATCATCGTGTCGTGAATCGCCATCGGGGTGACGTATTGCTCGGGCACGGCGGGGTTGCGGTGGGCGGCATGCACCATGATCGGCGCGCCGATCTGGCTGTCGACCACCTTCTTCAAAGCGACGTAGCCCGCATCGTAGCGGCGCATGAAACCGACCTGCACGAGGCGTTTTCCATGGGCAACCTCCGCATCGACGATGCGCTTGCCGCCGTCCGCCGTGGTGGCCAGCGGCTTCTCGCAGAAGCACGGCTTGCCGGCAGCGATCGCTGCGAGAACATATTGCTCGTGTGTCGCGCCCCAGGAGGTCACGAGAACGGCATCGACATCCGGCGACGCGATCAGCGCCTCGCCCGTCTCGAAGATGGCGGCATCCGGTGCGACGTCTGCCTTGACCGCTTCGGCCGAGGCCCGGTTGACGTCGCTCAGAGCGACGATCTTCGCGCCGCCGAGGACGTGGTTGATGCGGCGCGCATGATCGCGCCCGATGGCGCCCGTGCCGATAACACCGATTCTCACAGTCATTTCAGACCTCATTCCAGTATTTGGCGACATAGCGCCGGGTTTCGTTGAGCATGAAGCGCGCGCTTTCGTCGACGCGGTCTTCCCAGGCGAACACGCAGTTCGAGAGGACACCGTCGAATTTCATGTCTGCGAGCGTCGCGAAGAACGTATCGAAATCGATCTCGCCCTGGCCGAAGTCGGTGTGCTGATGGACGCGCACCTTGGAACCGGGAGGGTTGACGATGTAGCGGAGTTCCGACGACTTGTTGTGGTCGTAGGTGTCGGCCAGCCGGACATGCACCAGATGCCCCTCCGTGGCGCGCAGATTGGCGACCATGTCGGGACCGTAGAAGAACGTGTGCGGCGCGATGAACGACGCTTTGACGGACGGCGAGTTGATCGTCTTGATGATGTCGACGGCCGGCGCGATCTGTTCGATCCAGTCTTCCGGGTGCGCTTCCAGCGACAGGACGAGGCCCTCCTTCTCGAGGAGCGGCACGAGAATATCCATCGCGCGGAAGAACTGGGCCTCGCAGGTTTCGGGACGATGGAGGCCGGAACGATCGTTCAGGCTGCGCTCCGGCGATCCGCCACGGCCGAACTCCGAGACGAGCATCGGGCCATCCATCTCGACCGCGATCTCGATGACGCGCTTCCAGTTGTCGATCGCGTTGTCCCATTCATCCGGATAGGGGCTCGCCCAGCGATACATCGGCTGGAGGGTGGCGAGGCCGACACTATGATCCTTGAGCGCCTTCTTGAAGCTGGCAACGCGCTCCGGATAGACCTTGGGCCGCGTCCACCAGGAGAGAAAATCCGGACGCGGGGACAGTTCGACGTAATCGTAGCCGAGATCGGCCACCTTGCGGCAGGTGTCCTCCAGCGACAGGTGCCGGAACATGTGGGGGTCGAGTGTGTGTTTCATGAGGGAATGTCTCCTTCTTGCTGGTCTTCCCCGCGCATGCGTCAAGCCTCTCGGACCTCGTGTCGATCGCTGCATCGACGACGCCGTTCTGCGGATGGAATGGGAGTTCAAGGCCGAATACTAAGCTGGCATTCGAACGGTCAGGCCTTCTTCACACGCTTTCGCTGGCGATAGACGTCGGCCACGACGGCGGCGACGATGATGATGCCCTTGAGCATTTCCTGGTAATAGGCATCGAGCCGGAGGAAGGTGAACCCGGAGATGATGACCCCGAAGATGACCATGCCAATCATGGTGCCGAGGATGGAGCCGCGTCCGCCCGAAAGGGACACGCCGCCGATGACGGCCATGGCGATGGCGTCGAGCTCATAGCTCGTACCCATGCCGGCCTGGGCGGTCAGGCCGCGGGAGGCAACGACGATGCCGGCCAGAGCCGAGAGAAGGCCTGCCACTGCATAGACCTTGACCGTATGACGCTCGACATCGATGCCGGAGACGCGGGCCGCCTGCTTGTTTGCGCCAATCGCATAGGTGAACTTGCCGTAACGGGTGTAGCGCAGGACCACATGCATGATGGCGGCGACGATGAGGAAGATCAGGACGGGCGCAAGCCCCTTGCCGATCGCGGCGAAGCTGTCTGTGGGAAAGCTGATCGGTTGACCTTTGGTGTACCACTTCGCAAAGCCCCGTGCGGTGACCATCATACCGAGCGTCGCGATGAACGGCGGAATGCGCGAGTAAGCGATGAGGAGCCCGTTGATCGCCCCGCAGACGACGCCGACGAAGAGCCCGGCGACGACGGGCACGATGACCGGAAGATCCGTCAGGCCGGGATAGAGCGCACGCTCAAAGGTGCCGACCTGGGCCAGGCTCATGGCGATCATCGCCGTTGCCCCGACGATCGATCCGGAGCTGAGGTCGATGCCGTCGGAGATGATGACCTGCGTGACGCCGATCGCGATGATCCCGATGACCGAGACCTGCAGGATCATGATGGAGAGCCGCTGCGTGTTGCCGAGGAAGCTCTGCCCCTGCAGGATCCAGCCCAGAATTTCGAACGTCAGCGAGATGCCGACGAGCACCAGAAGGATCGTCAGTTCCGGCGGAACGCGCCGTCGCGTCTGCTGCAGCTGGGGAACGGGTTGCGTGATGGTGTTCATGTTCGCTGTCTCCTCCCGCGGTGCACGACTAGCGCGCAGCGAGGTCCATGATCTTGACTTGAGTGGCGTCGGCGCGGTCGAGGACGCCGGACACGCGACCTTCATGCATGACGACGATGCGGTCGCTCATCCCCAGCACCTCCGGCAGTTCCGACGAAATCATCAGCACCGCGACCCCCTCCGCCGCGAGACCGGTGATGAGCCGATGGATTTCCGACTTGGCCCCGACGTCTATGCCGCGCGTCGGTTCGTCGAGGATGAGAATGCGCGGCTTGGTCAGGAGCCAGCGGGCGATCAGCAGCTTCTGCTGGTTGCCGCCCGAGAGGTTCTCGACAGTCTCGTAGAGGTTCGGTGTTTTCACCCTCAACTCGTGGGCCATGTCCTCGGCAAGCTTGGTCACGGTGGACTGGTCAACGAAACCGCCCTTGACGTGCGACCGTGTGATGAGCGCCGACTGTATGTTTTCCAGGCAATTGAGGCTCAGGAAGCAGCCCGTCTCCTTACGATCCTCGGTGAGGAAGGCAAAGCCCTGCGCCATGGCAGCGCTCGGGCTCCCGATGGTCACCGCCGTGCCGTTGACCAGGATCTCGCCAGATGTGGCAGGCGTGACCCCGAAGATCGCTTCGGCGACGTTCGACCGTTTCGACCCGACAAGCCCTGCAAGCCCCAGGATCTCCCCGCGCCGGAGCGAGAACGAGATGTCGTGGAAAACGCCGGGAATGGTGAGCTTGCGAACCTCGAGGATGACCTCGCCGATCGGGCATTCGATCTTCGGAAACATGTCGGTGATGTCGCGCCCGACCATCATGCGGATGATGTCGTCGCGGTTGACGTCCGTCGACAGATGGGAGCCGACATATTTGCCGTCGCGAAACACCGTGAACTCATCGGCGATCTCGAAAAGCTCGTTCATCTTGTGGGTGATGTAGACGATGCCGATCCCGCGTTCGCGCAGGTCGCGGATGATCGAGAACAGGCCTTCGACCTCGCGATCGGTCAGGGCGGATGTCGGCTCGTCCATGATGAGGATGGAGCTATCGTAGCTCACGGCGCGGGCGATCTCGACCATCTGCTTCTGAGCGACCGTCAGCTCCGACACCTGCGCGCGCGGATCGAGCTTGATGCGGAGGCGGGAGAAAAGATCGGCGGTCATCTCGGCCATCCGGCCGTGATCGATGAGACCGAAGCGGTTTTTCGGCTCGCGCCGGATCCAGATGTTTTCGGCGACCGTCATCCAGTTCATCAGGGCCAGCTCCTGATGGATCATCGCGATGCCCTGTTCGAGCGCATCGAGCGGCGATTTCAGCGTAACGAGCTCACCGCGAAGGCGGATTTCGCCGGCATCCGGCTGATAGATCCCGGCGATGATTTTCATCAATGTCGATTTGCCGGCGCCGTTCTCCCCCATAAGGGCGTGCACGGTGCCGCGGCGAACACGCAGCTTGACGTTGTCGAGCGCGACGACGCCTGGGAACTCCTTGCGGATACCCTCGATAGCGAGAAGTCCGTGGCGTTCCGTCTCTTCGATGACGTGCTTGATCGCTTCGGCCGTGCGGGGACTGACCATGTGCAAACCCTCCATGATGGGGTTGGGGGAGGCGTACGCCGCCTCGCCCCATTGTGGCAAAGAGGGTTAGTTCTTCGCCTGATAGTCCTTGAGGTTTGCAGGCGTCACGAGCTCGAAGGGAACGTAGCCCTTCTTCTCGACCGTCTCGCCGCGTGCGATCTTCAGCGCGGCATCCACGGCACCACGGCCCTGGCCCGCCGCATTCTGGAACACCGAGACATCGAGCTCGCCAGCGGCCATGGATGCCAAGGCATCCTGGGTGGCATCGATGCCGGCGACGATGACATCGTCCATGGTGCGCCCGGACGATTTCAGTGACTGGATCGCACCGATGGCCATCTCGTCATTGTTGGCGATCACGGCATCGAACTGGACGCCGGCCGACAGCCAGTTGGTCATCAGGTCAGCGCCCTGCGTGCGCGACCAGTTGGCGGTCTGCTCCTCGACGATCTTGATGAAGCTGCAATCTGGCGTCGCAAGCACGTCCTTGATGTCCTGCGTGCGCACCCGGGCGGCTTGATTGGACAGTTCGCCCATCATGACCACTGCTTTCGCCTCGGTCTTGCCGGCAGCCTTCAGCATGCGGCAGACTTCTTTCGTCTGCAGCGTACCGGATTCCTTTTCGTCGGAGGCGACGAAGGCCTGCTTTTCGGGAAGGTCGTCCACATTTACCGGCTGGCGGTTGACGTAGATGAGCGGGATGCCGGCGGCGGCCGCCGCCTGCGAGAGCGCGACGGTCGCATCGGTATCGACCGGGTTGACGATGATCGCATCGACGCCGGACGCCACGAAATTCTGCACCTGGCTCAGCTGCTTGCCGACATCGTTCTGCGCGTCCTCGATCTGCAGCGTGACGTCCTTCAGATCCTTCGAGTAGTCCGTCATGCCGTTGCGAAGAACGGTCAGGAAGTTGTCGTCGAAAAGCGCCATCGAGACGCCAATAGTCTCCGCCGAGGCCGTTGTTGCGAGCATCGTCGCGAGCGCTGTTGCCAAGAAATATTTCTTCATCGGGTTCTCCTCCACTTCATCTAGGTTGCCGCTGCTACGCGGCGGTTCATGGGCATGCGTGTCCGATGCCGCTGGCGAACCGGCGGCGGGAAACAAGGATCTTGTTGCGTAAGCGGTGAGCTCCTACCTCGTCACCGCAGGGGGACAATTCCGCAGTCGGCCCGGCGGGTCAACACGTCATGAGAACGTCGAGCCGTCATTCCTGATAGAAACGTTCTCGCGAGGCTGACGTTTTTCTATCATTCCCTCATAGACTTTCAGGAACCCAGAGAAGGGCCGGGAAGAAGCGCTGCCCGGGACTTTCCGCCATGCCGTGCTCGATCGTGTGCACCATTGTCGCAATCAGGTCGGCACAGAGTTCGACCAGCGGCGTCTGAAAAACGCCCGAGATTCGGCGCTCGAGCAGTGCCTGCCGGGATTCCGGCGTGAGTTCGTTGACGAGGCAGGCGATCTTCTCCGAGCGCTTGCTCTCCCTCAGCGCCTCGATGGCACCCTCCATACCACCGCCCATGCAGTAGACGCCGACGAGATCGGGATGGTGCGACAGCGTATCCATCAGGAGTTCATAGGTCAGCCGCCGGGTTTCCAAATTAATATGGGCATCGAGAACTTGAAACTGCGGCGCAAACTCGCGCATGTAAGCGCGAAAACCCATCTCACGGAGCGAATGTCCGTGAAACCGGTGGCCGCCGAGAAACAGGACCACCTTTCCCGGCGAAGGCGACAGTTTGGAGATCATCCAGGCCGCACTTCGGCCGACCTTCATATTGTTGGTCCCGAGATAGGCCTCGCGCACGCCTTGCGCCAGATCGGTCAGGAGGGCGAACGTCGGGATGCCCTTGGCCTTCAGGGTCGAGACGGCAGCCGTCACGTCGTAGTGATCTGGTCCCGTCACAGCGATGGCGCAAACCTTGCCAGCCATGCCGTGCATCAACTCCGACAGTTCGCTTGGCTCGCCCGAAACAGCATAGCTGATCGTCAGGCTGATATGACGATCCTTCACGGCTGCTGCCGCTACGTTCAGTTGTTCGGCAAAAGCCTGATAGAATGGCTGCCGCTCCTTCCGCAGAATAATACCGAACCGATAAGACGGCAAATCGGCCATCATGCGCTGGCGAATAATCTTGGCTCCGTGAAAGCCCAAACGTTCCGCAGCCGCATATACTTTGCGGGCTGTCTCGTCTCTAACAGGCAGCCTTCCGTTCAGAACACGATCAACCGTGGCAACACTCAAGTCAGCGGCCTTCGCGACGTCGGCAATGGTAGGGCGTTTCATGTTCTGTCTCGATCATTCACCTGAATGAAGCATGACAGTTTTTAGCAAACTATCCAATCTTTGTTGACAGTTTCGCTGCCTGGACATCTTCGGTCATGCAACTTCAGCGATCCATGGGGAATTTCCGCCTATCTCGCAATCCGCTCGATTGATTTGTATGGAGAGCACGAACACCGTATTAATCGACTGGCCACAAGCACAAGGATGCCGTGGTGAAGGTGGTCGCAAGCCGTAGGGCCGTTCTGCGGGGGTAGTTCCAAGGCATGAGTGCATCGAAATTGCTCCTAGGCCAGGCGTTGGCGATACGCTCGAGCGCAGTCATCAAAGGCGATAGAAATAGGCGGCGTTGTCGTGAAACAGCTTCAGGCGCTCGCCGTTGCTGAACCCGGCAGTGATCTCGCCGAATGCCTTCCAAAGCGCATCATAGGTCGAGAAAAGCTTATCCACCGGGAAGTTAGACGCGAACATGCACCGGTCGATGCCGAAAGCTTCGATCGTCTCTTCGACGTATGGACGAATTGTTTCCGTCGTCCAGGTCCAGTCTCCCATTCCGAGACCGGAAATTTTGCAGGCCACGTTCGGGGCTTTGGCCAATTTCCCCATGCCTTCGCGCCAGCCCTGGAAATGACCCGGACCATCAACCTGCATGCCCGTGTGATTGAGGATGAACTGCACGTCGGGAAAGTCGGATGCCAAGTCCAGAAACTCCTGCATCTGCCAATAGTAGATCTGCAGATCGAAGCTCAGCTTGCGCCGTTCTAGCTCGCGAAAGCCTCGTCGCCATTCCGTGGTGCGGCTGACCTCCGGTTCCAGAAGATAGGTCTTGGCCGGATCCCTGTGGAAATTCATTGACTGGCGGATGCCGCGGAAGTTCCGGTATTGCATGTGCTCGTCGAGCAGAGCCGCGACGTCGGGCTTGCGAAAATCGGCGTAGCCGACAATGCCGTGGGGAAATCCGTGCCGGTCCGCAACGCCCTGCAGCCAGCGGGTCTCGCCCACAGGGTCCTTCGGGTCGTAGCCGACATCCAGATGCACAGCCTTCACGAGGTTCTGGCCCTTCGCATCGTCAAGGTAGTCGCCGATGAGATAGGTCTTGTTAATGGCCGAATAGTCGCCGAATGCGGATGGCTTGACCCCGTCCGAGAGCCAGGGATAATAATTTTTCTCAAGGTCCCAGAGGTGAAAATGTGGGTCGATGATGGGTATGTCTTTCATGAAGCTCTCCACTTCGGGAACGGTGCCCGTGCGAAACGGGCACCGTTCACTGCGTCAGTTGCTCGGCGGGAAAACGCGGGCGATGGTCGCCTTGGCTTCCGGCGAATCCACCTTGTCCGCCGTGACCAGCGGCATGACGAGCGCCAGGTCCTTGGTCACCTCCGCGCCGGTCAGCGCGTTGAAGACCTGCTGCGTCCCGTCGATACCCTGGCCCACGGCCTCTTGGAAGAATATGCCCTGGATAGCTTTGGCCTTCAGCAGACCGATGGTCGTCGGGCTTCCATCGGCGACGGCAATGCCGACCTTGCCCGTTAGGCCGCGTGTCTCCACCGCTTTGGCAGCACCGGTGCCTGCCTCGTCATACATGCCGTAGATCGCTTTAATGTCGGGATGCGCCGTCAACATATCGTTTGCCTGCGTCACCGCTTCGTTCACGGTCAGACCACGCGTCTCCAGCATCTGCACGAGATCGCATCCATCGCTCTTAAACGCCTCTTCGGCCCCTTTGAGATATTTTTGCGCATTTTCGCGATCCTGCGGCAGGGAAAGCATGCCCACCTGATTGCCACCGCGTTCTTTGGCGAGTTTGCAGACGAAGCTGCCTTGCGCCTTTCCGGTCTCGAGATTGTTGGCAGTGACCGATGACGTATAGTCCGTCTGCCCGGGCTGCGGCCCGATACCGGCGAAGGCCACCGGAATATTCTGGGATTTCAGATAGGCGAGCAGCGGCGGCGTGCTGGTAGAGCTGACCGGGCCGATGACGATACCATCGACGCCCTTCGTCACTGCCGTACGAGCATTGTCCATCTGCTTGGCCGGCGAGTTTTCGGATGTAAACTCTACATAGTCCATGCCGAGCGCCTGCGCCTTTTCCTTTACGCCATAGCCCACCCACTGCCAGTACGAAATGTCGAGCGACGGGGCGAGATAGGCGACAGTCTTTTTTTCTTGCGCCTGCGCGGATACGGCGCCGAGCGACGCTGCTGCAAAGATCGCAATTACAGTGTTAAATTTCCAAACCATGGTCTTTCCTCCTCCAAGGAAACCAGCCTCATGCTGGTACTGTTAACCGGCTCCCCGCCGGGATTTACTGAAACGGTCGATCAGGACCGCGATGAGAATGGCAAGGCCGGTCACCGAGCCTTGCCAGAAACTGTTGATGCCGATGAGATTGACGCCGTTCTGGATGACGGTGATCATCAGCGCGCCGAGAACGGCGCCGACGGCGGTGCCCGTGCCGCCGAGGAGGCTCGCCCCGCCGATGACGACAGCCGCGATGGCCTGCAGCATCAGACTGGAGCCTGCGGTCGATTCCGCATTCAGAATGTAGGAGATCGTCAGAAGGCCGGAGAACGATGCGAGCATGGACGATGCTACATAGGCAAAGAACGTTGTCCGCTTTACAGGAATGCCGAGAAGATAAGCGGCGGCTGCACTGCTGCCCACGGCGTAAAACCAGCGGCCAGCGACCAGCTTTTTCAGGAACAATTCAATCGCAAAAACCAGCACCAGGCAGAACAGAATGTAATTCGGCATCCCGGGAATAAGGCTTCCGCTGTTGAGAAGCCAGAAATCCGGATCGTTGACGGGCATCGAGCGCCCGTTGGTGACGATGAAGGACAGCGAGCCTGCGACCGCGAATGTGATCAATGTCACGACAAATGGCGCCAGCCCGGCAATTGTCACGAGGAAGCCATTGATCGAACCGAAGACGAGGCCGACGCAAAGCCCGATCAGGCTGGCCTCGATCCCGCCGAAACCGTAGGCCATCGCCTGCGCCGTCACCATGCCCGTCAGCGAAAAGACCGAGCCGACGGACAAGTCGATCCCTCCCGTGATAACGACGAGCAGGACGCCGAGCGACATGATGATGAGCGGCGCGCCGGCTTGCGTGATGTTTGCGAAGTTCCCCCAGCTCAGTGCCTGTGGCACCTGCGAACCGACCGCAAGTGCCAGAAGCACGATGGCGACGGCGATCGCGATTTCGGTCCGGTAGGCAGATAGGAGACTTTCGCGATGCCGGATGGCCGGCTGCGTCTCTGTCGCCGGTTGCGGGGTTGCCGTTTGTGCAGGTGTTTGTGTCATGCCGCCATTCCTGTGAGTTCCGCAAGCTTGTCTTCGGTGAGGTCCTGCCGTTCGATCACACCTGCACAACGGCCATCCGTATTGAAGGCCAGCACGCGGTCGCAGACTTCTAGAAGCTCGGTATTCTCGGTTGACCACCAGACGATCATTGTGCCGCTCGCGGCCATCTGACGAATAAGCTGATAGATTTCTTTCTTTGTGCCGATATCGACGCCGCGCGTCGGCTCCTCTAGAACGAGAAGGCGCGAGGGAACGCCGAGCCACCGGGCGAGGAGCAACTTTTGCTGCGTTCCGCCGCTCAGCGTGTTCGGCAGGTCCCAGATGGAAGCCGCCTTCACCTTCAGGGCCTGCATGAGATCGAGGCATTCGACGCTCTCGCGTGCCCCGGTGAAAAGGCTGCCCCGGACGATGCGGCGCGAAGCGAGCACATTGTCGATGATCGGCAGACTGTGCAGGACACCCTTGTGGGAGCGATCGCCGGTTATGAAACCTGAACCGAGTGTCGCGGCCTGATGCGGCGACGAGAACCTTGCAGGCCAGCCCGCATGGGACACCGTCCAGCGCTTCGAGCGCGCAGCGCCGACAAGCGTGTCGATCAGCGTTTGCGGACCGGCCGGCGCGCCGGCGACGCCAAGGATCACGCCCGGCTCCAGGGAGATCTCGAGCCCATTCTCACGAATGGTCAGGCGGCCGTGACCTTCGGCGCGGGAAATGTCCGCTGCGGGGCGTTCCTGGACCTGAGCCTGCGCCTGCGAAAGTTGTCCCATCTTCTCGATGATTGCCGTGTCGCTCAATCCTGCCATCGGTTCGCGGTCGATGACCGTGCGCCCGTCGCGGATGATGCTGCAGGTATTCGCAATCTGCCGGATTTCCTTCATGCGATGAGAGACGAAGACCACCGAAAGGCCGGTCTCTTGCGTCAACCGCCGCAAAACCGAGAACAGCCGTTCGGTTTCAAGCGCCGTCAGGTTGGCAGTCGGTTCATCGAGGAGAATGAGTTCCGCCCCGGACGCCAGTGCCCGGGCGATCTCCACCATCTGCCCTTCATGCAGGCTGAGGCTGCCGACGAACCAGTGCAGTGAAGCGTCCGCAAAACTGCGGTCGATCATCGATAGGGCGGCATGGGCTTGTTTTATCGCCCACTTGCGATTGAACAGTCCGAAGCCACGCGAAAAGTGCGGCAGGGCGATGTTTTCCGCGACCGTCAGGTTTGGAAGAAGCGCAAGCTCCTGGTGAACAACCGCCACCTTTCGCCGCCCTTCTGCTTCCGTGCGCAACCTATCGGCTCGATCGCGGAACTCGATCGTGCCTCCATCCTGTGATGCCGATCCCGTGATGATCCGGATCAATGTCGACTTGCCTGCACCGTTGCCGCCAAGAAGCGCGTGGATCTCGCCTCTTCGAACGGAGAAGTTCACGCCCTTCAACACGGACGTCGCTCCATAGGACTTTGTCAGTCCCCGCACGGTCACAGCGTAGTTGCTGTCCTCGGTCATCGCGTCCTCCTTCAATACAGCGTCAGGGCGGGGATGAAGCTGACCGCGAGGAGGAGCAGCATGGCCATGGAGAAATATGGCCACAGCTCTCGCGTCGTCTCGCCCAGCGGCGCCTTGGCGATCGACGAGGAGATAAAGAGCGTCGTGCCAATCGGCGGCGTATAGAGGCCGATCCCGAGATTGACGACCATCATCAGGCCGAGCTGCACCCTGTCGAGACCGATCTGGTCTGCAAGCGGCACGAAGATCGGGCCGAGCAGCAAGATCGCCGGCGGCATGTCGAGCGGCATGCCGACGATGAGCATCAGGACATTCATCATCAATATAATGACGATCGGATTGGAGATGTGGAGCGCGACCCAGTCGGCCATCTGCTGCGGCGCCTGGTCGAAGGTCAGAACCCATCCGACCGCGGCGCTGCCCATGATAACCAGCATCACCACGCCGGTTCCCATGCCCGCCTCGACAATATTGTCGCAGAAGCGCTTCCATGTCAGGTCGCGATAGAAGACGAGGCTCAGCACCAGGGAGTAAACCACCGAGAGCACCGCGACTTCCGTCGGTGTGGCAAGACCGAAGCGCAGGAACAGGATGATGAGAATGGGCAGGAGGATGGCCGGAAAGCTCTTCAACACGAGCGCCCCCATATCGCGCTTGCGCATCGTCTCGGCATTCGTCGGATAGCCCCGTCGCACAGCGATCAGCCAGCAGACGAAGATGAAGCCCACGGCCATCAGCAGGCCGGGCAGGATGCCGGCAAGGAAGAGATCGCCGACGCTGACGCCGCTGACCAGCGAATACAGGATCATCGGAATGGACGGCGGGATCAGTACGTCGATGACCGACGACGTCGCGTTGTTCGCGGCGCAAAGGGCCGGCGGATATCCCTGCTTCTTCTGCCACGGGATGAGCACTGATCCGAGCGCACTGGCATTGGCGACCGCAGAGCCGGACACGCCGCCAAAGACTACGGACGAAACCACGGTCGTGGAAAGCGGGCCGCCCCGCCAGCGCTGCATGGCCTTCGAGGCGAGCTCCAGTAATTGCCGTCCCAGTTCGCCGCCGAGCATCAGGGTCCCGGCGAGCATAAAAAAGGGAAGGGCAAGCATGGGGAAGGACTGCGTCTGATCATAGACCTGCTGGGCGACGATCGACAGCGGCACATAGCCATTAAAGAGAACGCCCGCTGCTGCCGAGATAATGAGCGCATAGCCGACGGGCACCGCAAGGATCATCAGGACGCAAAACGCGGCGATCATAACGAGTGTCATACCGGCATCTCCTCGGCTTTCACCTCTGTTCGGTGCTCCCAGCCAAAGCGGAAAACCCTTGCGGTGGCGGAGACAATGACGAGCGATACCAGGACGGAACCGACGGCGAGCGCGTAGTAGCCGATGCTGTTCGGCAATTGCAGGACGGGGCTACGCTCCACGCTGGCGATCTCCGCAACGATGGTCGCCTGATAGCCAAGGCACAGGAAAGCAGCGGCGCTGATGGAATTGGCGAGGCAGAAAGCGAGAATGCGCCACCGCTCGCCCAGCTTGTCATAAATCCACTCGACGGCCATGTGCCCGCCGGCATGCGCGGCAAGCACGATCCCCGCCAGAATGAACCAGGGAAAGATCAGCATCGGCAATTCCTGGGCAAACGAAAATCCGCCGCTGGCCATGGCATACCGGGCAAGCACGTTCGCTGTCGTCACCGCCGTCAGCGCGATTCCGCTGATGATGAGAACGACGCGGCAGAGCCGTGTGATGACGCCGGCCACGAGATCGATCGTCTGTATGGCGCCGGTCGTGGCCGCCGGCCGCCCGGAGGTAGGGCTCACGCCCTTGCCTCCGCCTCAACCTGAGCCACGAATTCGCCGAACGGCTTCTGCTTCCAGACATCGGCAACGGGCGCCGTCGCTTTCACGAATGCCTCACGATCAACCTCCGTCACCTCGACCGCCGGATTGCCCTTGAATGCCGCAAGCACTTCCGTCGCCTTGTCGCGAGACAACGAGCGCTGCAGTTCACCTGCCTCCTTCGCCGCAGCCATCACGGCCTCCAGATCCTTGCCGAGCCGGGCACGGGCGATCATCGACATCAGGAAGGGGGTCGATTCCCACTTGTGCGCGGTCAGGCTCACGAAGCGGTTGACCTCGTACAGCTTGGAGCTTTCGATATTCGCAAGCGGATTTTCCTGCCCGTCGACGACGCCCTGTTGCAGGGCGATGTAGAGTTCGCCGAAGGCGATCTGTTCCGTGCTGGCGCCGAGCGCCTGGAAGATATCGATCGTCATCGGATCGGCGGGGGTGCGAACCTTCAGCCCGGCGACCTCCGCCGGTGTCGTCACCTTGCGCTTGGAGTTGGTGAGATGGCGGACGCCATTGTCCCACCAATCCAGCGGCATGATCCCGATGGCCTCGAAGCGCTTGTCGAGTTCGCCGCCGACGGCGCCCGAAAGAACCGACATCGCCTTTTCGGTCGTCGCAAACAGGAACGGCAGGCCGAGCGCCGACAGTTCCGGAACGAGCGCGGATGTCGCGCCCTGGCTGTTGGCGGTAAAATCGAGCGCCCCGGTTCGCAGGCTGGTCAGCATGGCGGAATCGCTGCCGAGGGTTTCGGCGCCAGCTACGTTGATCTTGACGCGGCCTTCCGTTTTCTGGCCGACGAGCTCTGCAAATTTCGCCGCGGCCACCGTGCGCGGATTGCCGGGAGCTGCCCCATGGCCCAGCGTCAGCGTCGTTGCTGCCTGTGCGTCCCGAAGGGTCGTGAGCAGCGCCGGCGCGGCAAGCGCCACGGCGGCGGAACGAAGAAAGGAACGTCTCTGGATCTGCAAGTGCATGGTCTCCTCCATTGTGGCTGGTCATGACCTGCCCGGCTTCCTCCTCGCCGGACGGGTCCTCATGGTCTATCGATCGAGCCACTCCTTGACCGACGCGACGACGCGGCTCGTGGAGAGCCCATACTGGTCGTGAAGCGTCGGAAGCGCGCCTGCCTCCAGAAACTGGTCGGGAAGCGCGATCTGGCGAAAGGCCGCCGGACGCACGTCGGAGCGCATCAGCGTCGCGGCCACGGCTTCGCCGAGCCCGCCGATCAGTGTGTGGTTTTCCGCCACGATCACCAGCCGGTTCTGCTTCCTGCATTCGGCAAGGATCGTCTCCTCGTCAAGCGGCTTGATGGTCGGCACATGAAGCACCGCCACATCCACACCGTCCTTCTGAAGCGCCTTCGCAGCCTCCAGCGCCCGCATGGTCATGAGCCCCGAAGAGATGATCAGCGTATCGCGCCCGTCGCGGATGAGCTTGGCCTTGCCGAACTCGAAGGTATAGCCATATTCGTCGAGGACGAGCGGCACGTTGCCGCGCAGCAACCGCATATAGACCGGCCCCTTGTGCGCGGCGATCGCCGGCATCGCCTGCTCGATCTCGAGCGCATCGCACGGGTCTATGATCGTCAGGTTCGGCATGCCCCGGAACATGGCGATGTCCTCGGTCGCCTGATGGCTGGGTCCGTAGCCGGTGGTCAATCCAGGCAAGGCGCAGACGATCTTCACGTCCAGCATCTCTTCCGCAATCGCCAGGCAGATGAAATCATAGGCGCGCCGCGAGGCAAACACCGCATAGGTGGTGACCCAGGGCTGGAACCCTTCCCGCGCCATGCCGGCGGCCGACATCATCAAAAGTTGCTCGGCCATCCCCATCTGGTAGAAGCGGTCGGGATGCGCGGCCCGGAAAACGTGCAAGTCGGTATATTTGGCAAGATCGGCCGACATGCCGACGATGCGCTCGTCCTCCTCCGCCAGCGCCGCGAGCGCATGCCCGAAGGGCGCGGACCGTGTCGGCTGGCCGGGACCGGCGATGGATGCGATCATGGCTGAGGTCGTCAGGCGCGGCTTCATCTCGCCGGAGGCCGTCAGGTGATCGGGGCGGATATATTTGGAGCGTCTCATGGCGCAACTCCCTCGTCGATGATCTGGAGCGCTTCCGTCCATTCCAGCGGTTCGACCCGCAGGAAGTGATTGCGCTCGCGCGCCTCCAGGAACGGCACGCCCTTCGCCATCTTCGTGTCGCAGATGATCATGCGTGGCTCGGGACCGGCGTGATGGCGGGCCTTGTCGAAGGCCCCGACCAGCGCATCGAGATCGTTGCCGTCCACGCGCTGCACGAACCAGCCGAAAGCTTCGAACTTGGGCAGAAGAGGCTCGAAATTCAGGACGCCCATGGAAGGGCCATCGGCCTGCATCTGGTTGACATCGACGATGCCGATGAGATTGTCGAGCTTGTAGGAACCCGCCGACATGGCGGCCTCCCAGGTCGAGCCTTCGTCCAGCTCGCCATCGGAGAACAGATTATAGACGAAAGCCGGGGATTTCTTGCGCTTCAGGCCCAGGCACATGCCGACGGCGATACCGAGCCCGTGGCCGAGCGAGCCGCCCGTGATCTCCATGCCGGGCGTATAGGTGGCCATGCCGGACATGGGCAGCCGGCTGTCATCCGTGCCGTAGGTCTCCAGCTCGTCCTCCGGCACGATCTTCGCTTCGATCAGCGCCGCATAAAGGGCGATGGCGTAATGGCCGATCGACAGCAGAAAGCGGTCGCGCCCCTCCCATTCCGGATCCTCCGGCCGGTAGTTCGTGGCGTGAAAATAAGAGACCGCAAGAACATCGGCGACGCCGAGCGCCTGCGCGATATAGCCCTGTCCCTGGACCTCGCCCATGCGGAGCGCATGGCGGCGGATACGCCGCGCCCGCTCCGCGAGAGTGACATTGTGACCGATCTGGACCATCTGGCATTCCTCCCTTCGGTACGGCAGCTCAGTGGATGAGCATGCCGCCATTGACGTCGAGCACGGCGCCGGTGACGTAGGCCGACAGGTCGGAAGCGAGGAAAAGATAGATGTTGGCGACGTCGCGCGCCTCGCCCAACCGGTTGAGCGGAATACCCTTGAGGATATCGACGCGCATCTCGGGCGTCAGCTTGTCGCCGGTAATGTCCGTCTGGATCAATCCGGGCGTAACCGAATTGACGCGAATGCCGACGGGCCCGAACTCCCGCGCCATCGCCTTAGCAAGGCCGAGCACGCCCGCCTTCGCCGCCGAATAATGCGGGCCGCCGAAGATGCCGCCGCCGCGCTGCGCAGACACCGATGACATACAGGCGATCGAACCGCCGCCATTGTCGCGCATGTTGGGAATGAAGGCTTGGCTGAGATGAAGTACGCCGGTCATGTTGACGCTGACGATGCGCTCCCAGTCCTTGCCCGTGATATCGAGCGTCTTCACTGGCTGCGTGATGCCGGCATTGTTGATGAGAATGTTAATCGCGCCGAATGCCCCGATCGTCGCAACGGACGCCGCTTCGCACGATGCACGGTCGGCAACGTCGCAGCGGACGCCGATATGCTCGCCATGACCGACCTTCGGCAGCGCTGCGGCCGCCTCTTGCGCCGCCTCGGCATCCAGATCGAGAACCGCCACACGGGCGCCATGTTCGGCGAACAGTTCCGCCGTCGCGCGGCCAATACCGCGCTTGCTCGCCGCGCCTGATATGACTGCGGTCCTGCCTGTCAGAAGCATTTTTTCTCCTCCCGATCCCGTCCCGGACACATCCGGCCAACGGCATCTGGTTTCTCTAGTCGGGATCACCTCCACCGACATGACGAATTTGATCGGAAAGTGGCCCGCAAACAAACGCCAAGTTTACACCATCAGGTGAATCTGGTTCACTAATCCGATGTTCCAGATGAACTCCCTTTCTGCCGTGCGCATCTTTGAATCAGCTGCCCGTCTCGGGTCGTTCCGAAACGCCGCCGAGGAGCTGAACCTGTCTCCAAGCGCCGTGAGCCATGCGGTCACCCGCCTTGAGCGAGATCTGGGCGTCGCGCTGTTCGAGCGGACGACACGCAATGTGCGACTGACGTTGGCGGGCCAGACCCTGCTCGCCCATGCATCGAGCGCCTTCGAGGAACTGCGGCGGGGAATTGAACAGATTACATCGAATAAGGCGTTGCTGCTCAGGCTGCACTGCGCGCCGAGCTATGCCGCCAAGGTCCTGTCTCCGCGCCTGCCCCAGTTCCTGAAGGAAAATCCGGGCGTCGAGGTGCGGGTTGCGGCCAGCACGAGCTACGCGCGCTTCGTGGACGGGCTGTTCGATGCCGACATCGTCTATGGTGAGCCCACCAACCGCGAGGACTTAATTGTCATTCCTCTTGGCGAGGAAATCGTTGCTCCTCTCTGCGCGCCGGACCTTGCACGGCGCCTCACATCTCCCCGCGACCTTGTGCATCAGTCCCTGATCCGGAGCGATCTGAAGCGCATCCAGTGGATCGACTGGTTCGAAGCCAACAATCTCGGCCCACCCCCTGCGCCATCCATGAGTTTCGACCGAAGTTTTCTTGTGCTGGACGCGGCCGTGAACGGTCTAGGAATTGCCCTTGAATCGTGCGTTCTGGCGCGAAGGGAACTCGAGAGTGGTCTCCTTGTCAGGCCGTTTTCGCCCAAGTGCCGGCACAACAGGTATATCGGCCATTATCTCGCCTACCCGAAATCCGGCAGCCAGCGGCGGCTGGCGCGTATCTTTGCGGACTGGTTGACTGGGGATACGTCAGGAGAAAAAGGACTCTGACAGAACGCTGGAACGGCTGTTGAGGCGGAGTCCAGGATAATGGCCTCCTGGCGTAGGGGAACTGTTTCTGCGAGGCACATAGATTCTAAGGTTTAACGCCATGAAGGGATTCGAACCTCCCACGCGTCTAACCGCAGAAATTGAGCCTGGTTGTGCGAGACGCCGTTGTCTACTGATTTCCGTGAACCGGCAGGACGGCAAACACGGCAGAAAGGCCGGTACGTCCCTTGACTGTGATACGGTCAAGCTCAGTCACGGAGATCGTATCGCGAACCAAAGCGGCAGTGGTTTCGCCTATGAGAAGCGGTACGCCATAATTCTTGGACTCGCCTTCCAGGCGCGAAGCCAGATTGACGCTGTCTCCGAGGACCGAGTAGTCGAACCGACGAGTCGAACCCATGTTCCCGACGATGCAGGCACCCGTGTTGATGCCGATGCCGATCCGCAATGACGGTGGAGGATCGCGGCCTGCATCCTGTGCTTCGGCCTGCAATTGTCCATTCAGCATATCCACCGCTTCGAGCATCGCAAGGGCGGCACGAACCGCGCGAACGGCGTGATCAGGCACGTCGAGCGGAGCATTCCAGAAGGCCATAATGCAGTCGCCGATGTACTTGTCGATGGTGCCGCCGCTTTCCAGCACAATATCCGACAAGGGCGTCAAAAGCCGGTTGATAAGCGTCGTCAACTGCTCAGGATCGTCTTTCAAAGCTTCGGATATCGTGGTGAACCCGCGAACGTCGCAAAAAAGGATCGTCAGGACGCGCCGCTCGCCGCCAAGTTTCAGCATTGTCGGATTTGCTGCGAGCTTTGCGACGACAGCCGGGGCGAGATACTGCGAAAACGCGGAGGTGATCGCGCGGCGGCGGCGGCGCTCCGCAGCAAAATCGACGCTCGCCTTGACGCCGCAAACGAGGAGAAAGGAGCCAAGCGGTGCGAGCGGTGGAATGAAAACGCGTCCGTACCGCAACGACAGGCCGGCGCCCACGACCGCACCACCAACGACAAACAGGGCGGCTTGCGCCGTTGTCCAACCAGTTTCGCCACGAGCAATGATAGCAGCGATGACCGATGCCCCGACGATGCTCAGCATGCGAAGGAGCGGACCGGCCGGCTTGATAAAAAGACCTGCCGAAAGGTTGTCGAACAGCGTCGCTTGAATTTCGGCACCAGATACAAGACGGCCGCTATGAAGCGTATCGGATGTCGGAAAGGCATCGGCCGCAGCCGCATCGAGCGTCGGGGCATTTTGAAGGCTCAGACCGACGATCACCGTGCGTCCCCTGAAGGTATCCTGGGGAAGAAATTGGTCCGGATGAAGCGCTTGATAGTAGGACACCGTATCGTAAGTCCGGGCCGGTCCGAATGTCTGTGTCAGCTTCTCGCCTGCCGCGATCTCTGCAGGTCGACCGGCAACGTCCAAGAGTTGACGCGCAAGACCGTCGTGATAGGCGGGGACGCGTCGCAGGACTCCATCGGCATCAAGGCTAACAGACGCAATGCCGATCCGGGCACCGGTCGTCGTCAGTTGGGCAAGCGGCTCCGTACGGACGAACTGATCGGCGTGAGGGGTTCGGATCAAAGCTTCATCGCCAGCGAGCACGACGTCCGGCCCGAGCACTGCAGCAAGCCGTGCATCCTGTGCTGGATCCGCCGCGGGCTCGGCGAAAATGATATCCAGCGCGATCGCACGTGCACCTGCCGCCCGAAGCGCCGTCACGAGTTCTCCGTGCAATGAGCGGGGCCAGGGCCACTGTGTGCCGATCTCCATCATCGAGGGCTCATCAATCGCAACGATCACGGGACTATCGGCGGGGCGTGTCGGAGGCGCAATCGTCGACAGGTAGTCAAAGGCCCGCATCTCCAGAAGATGCCACGGTGATGTCTGGGCGATGGAAGCAAACAGAAGCACCGAAAGAAGCGTGACGATCGAGAGGCCATACAGGCGTTTCCTCCAATCGACGGCGGCAAGATCGGGCACCCCTGCCGGACAGCCCTCTCCTCGACGCCGTGCCATCAGAAGCGAACCGTCATCTGTGCCTTCACGGACCGCGCCCATCCTGCGGTGCCCGCCGAAACGTAGAAGGCCTCGTCTGTGAGGTTGTAGCCACCGAGATCGAGCTGCACCCGGCCATCCGACGACTCCCAGCTGACATTTGCGTCGAGCGTCCAGTAGTCGCCAAGCGTTTTACCGGCCAGATTGCTGGCCCGCCGGCCCGTGTAATTTCCGGCGACCGTCGCTGCGATGCCGATCGGATTGACAAAGGTCAGTGCGAGCTGGGCGGCATCCCGCGGGACATAGGTTAAGGCGTCGCGATAGCCGCCACTTGTCGGGTCGTCGTTGCGCGAAGACGCCCGCGCATAGGTCGCGGTCAGGCCGACGCCGCTGCCGAGGGCGAGGTTGCCGGTAACGCTGACCCGGTCGATCCGCCCGCGCGCTACATTGCCGCCGACGAGATCGACGACGGGGAGCGACAGGGGATCGGCAATCAGGAGATTGCGCACGGCCTGGTGCTGATAGTCGACGGCCGTGAAGAAGCGGTCCGTCCACTGGGCATCCCAGCGGGCAGCCAGCGTATCGGCATAGCCATCGATCGACAGCGGCAGCTGGTTAGATTGCAGCGCGACGACCCCCACGGGCGCAAGGGTGGGCGTCGACTGTGTAAAGCCTTCCCGAAGATAGCCGAAACGAAGCCACTGCCCCTCAGCAACTTCCCAGGCAAGACCCGCACGCGGCTCCAATCGGGCGACATCCACGGTATCGCCTGTCATCCTGCGCGCAAACAAAGCCGCTTCGAGTCTCAGGCCCGGGATTTCATCATAGAGTGCGTCAATGTAGGATATCCAGGTCGTAACATTTGCGTCGTTGATTGAGACCACATCCTCAATGAGCGGACCGGGCGTGCGATCTCCGTTGAGAAAAAATAGACGTGAAATTGATCTTGACGTTGCGTTGACGTTTCCACCCTCAATGCCAACCCGAAGAGTGGCCGCCTCTGCGCCGATCGTATAGCCGAAGGCCGCAATCCGGCTTTTCTCGCCTAGATCCTGCTGACGTTCGAATCCGAAAGGAATGCCGCCCAACGAGAAGTCGCCGGCCGCGCGGCTGGAGCCTTCGATATTGCTCCCGAAGATTGCGGCATTCAGAATGTTCTTGTATCCAAACGAATGGCTCCAGCCGATACCAAAGTTTGCGCTCTGCTGCTGGTTTGTGTCGCGAGACGACGACTCAGCCGGAATGCCCGCAAGGAAGCGCCTATCGGCCTCGACAAGACTGTCATTGTCACCGCTATTGACATAGGCAACGATATGATCGTCCGGCGTCGGGCTGGCTGTGATGTAGCCGTTGCCGCCGGTGATATCGGTGGTTCCACTCAAAGCATCCGTGCCGTCTGCGCCGACGCGCTCGTCATCACGCGCTTCCCATGACAGGTTGCCGAAAAAGCTGATCGGGAAAGGCGTTTGCGTGAAGCCTTGTATCTGCCCGCCCTTAACCCATTCCGAGCCAGTGTTGGTGAAGTTGATGCCCGTCGTCAGCGCGGTTTCGGTAAACGGCATGCGCACCAGATTTGCCTGGCGTTCGCTGCCGGCAAGCAGGTGCGGATCGAGAAGTAGCGCCTTCAGGAAGGACGAGTAGCTGCTTCCGTTGCCGGAGGGATCGATCGTGTTGACCCCATAGCTGAAGCTGTTGGCGAACGGATTGACGCTGCCGCGCACGGTCTGGTCGAGGTAGGACGTGCTGGCGAACGGATCAAAGACGATATCGCCGTAGAACTGCCCCCAGGCATCAAGCCCCTGCAGGCGGAACGCGTCGTTGAGAACCGAGCCTGCTTCCTGGTTTGCGCCCACGGAGCCGAAATCGCCCCCACGCTGCCGTGACCGCTTCAGATAGTCCTGGGCGTTGCGTATGGCGCCATCCGCATCGTGATCCTCGATCGCGATGGACGTGCGATAGGCCGCGATCACGGGATCGTTCGGATCAAGCCGGTCGGCGTTGTCCAGCGCCTGATCCGCAGCACCCTGCTCACCATTTGCGTAGAGGGCGGCTGCGAGCAGGAGCTGGCCTTGCGCGTAAGCGGGATTGGCCGTCGAGCCTGCTAGAAGATCGGCGATCGCCTTGTCCTTCTCGCCGGTCTGCAGATAATATCGTCCCCGTGTGATAAGCGCGATGTCGAAACCAGGCTCGATCTCGAGCGCCCGGTCAATCTCACGCCTCGCGTCCTCGACCCGCTGTTCCTCGAGATAGAGCCCGGCGAGATTGGCGTGGTGCAGGGGCGACATCGGATCGAGCGCGATGGCTTTTCGGAACGCCGTCTCCGCCTCTCGTCCTGCGCCGCGAGCAGATTGAAGCAGGCCGAGGGAATTCCAGATCGTGGCATTGCCCGGCTCGGAAACAAGCGCCGCTTGAAGGTCGGCCAAGGCTCCACCGAGATTGCCACGCACGCCGGCCTCGAAATCGGCTCGCGCTTCCAAAGCCGTGGCCTGGCCGGGGTCTCGGGCTAGGGCGACGGCAATGGCGGCCTGCGCCTGTTCACGGTCGCCCATAACCAGAGCGACCTTCGCCCGGATCGCCGGTAGAAGGGCGTTGTTCGGGTAGCGGGCTTCAGCACCTTTCAACAAGTCGATTGTTGCCCGCAGATTGTCCCGGAAACCGACCGTAAACACTTCTCCGACGATCGCGGCGGCGCCCACGCCGACACTTGGCGGCCGTTCCACATGGCTTGGATCCGCCAGGGAACTGGCGAAGTATGCACCATAGAGCGCGACAGACCTGCGCGCATCATCGAGGTTCGGCGCGGCGCGGTCAAACAGCGCCGCGGCCTCGTCATAGCGCCGCTCCGATCCGGCGATCAGGGCGTCGAGAAGAGCGACCCGCGCGCCCTGTCGCGTATTCAGGCGCTGCCGGCGCACCGCGGCCAGCGTCGCCAGAGCCTCTGCCTTGCCCGAAATGGTGAAGTTCACCTCGGCCAGCGTCAGCCAGTCCTCGGCGGTACGACGCTCGGGCGGAAGGGCGAGAAGTGCGGCACGGCTCCGTCGCATATCCGGCCCCGGCAAGGGCGATGCCGGCAGGAACGGAAAGGCATCCCGCAGTTCGAGGTAATACAGCATCTGCTCGCGATCGCTCGAATTGAGGACAATCACCTTGCGTGGGGCCTGCCCAATGGCAGCAACAGCGCCCTCTCCTTTCGTTACCCGCACGCTCCCGAGTGCGTTGCTGAGATCAACGACGCCGTCGAGAACGGTGAGTGAGGTCTTACCTCCTGCATCCACCGAAAGTGTCCAATCGGTTCCGCGGATGGCAGCCGTGGCGGCCGGTGTGTCAATGGCCAGTCCGGACCCGCCGCGCTCAGCCCGGGCCCATATAGTTCCCGACTGCAGCTCAACGCTGGCATCGGCCCCACCACCGTTGACCTTCTTGACGAGCAGCGAGGTGTTGCGACCAAGGCGCATCTGCGTTCGGTCGGAGAAGAGGACGGCAAGCTGCCCGGCGGCATTTGTGCGAAGAATATCGCCATTGACGACGTCCTGGGAGAGATCGACGATCGACCAGCCGTCTTTCTCGACAAACCGGATCTCTTCACCGGATTTACGCGCAATGACGGAGCCTGCTGCAGACTGTGCCCGCAGCAAGGGTTCGGCTCTCATTACGCCTGCGCACATTATAGTTGCGGACGCCGCCACGACGGCCACTATGCCGCTTCTCATCCCAAATTTCCCTCAGACCCCGGCTGATGACTGAATTTGGCTCAGCAAAAAGTCAAGATACTTGGGTAGCCAAACGTTGCATAAAGTTTTCAACTATGATTTTAGCAACACGAGGACACTGCGCACGTGGAGGCGAGCAATGGACGCAGATGGCATGTATGATGCGCGCACAGCCGCGCGCACCGTGGAAAGCGCTCTCGCCGACAAAGAGTATTTCGACCACATCAAAACCGTGAACGAGATTTTCTATGACCAGATAAAAATATCGGATCAGAAGGCGGCCTATATTTTCACGTTCATGCTTGCGTTTCTGATTTCGTCGAGTGATGGGCGCGGCGTATTTTCGTTCGGTCGCTATGTCCCGTTCCGGATCGAGACGGCATTCCCATCAGCTATCCTTGCTTGTTCTACGATTTTCTGCATCATCTGCGCCATCATGGTTATCCTGCCAAGACGCGCGGTCAAGACCACGACGCTGTTCTGGGGCGGCTGGGCTCAGCACAAGGATGCGTTTAGTTCGGCTGCCGCGGCGCGCGACATCAACTATCTTTTCCGCCAGTACATCGACAACGTCGACGTGCTTTCAGTGATCGCGCAGAGCAAGTACCGTTTCGTAACCCTGGCTTTTCGTGGCCTCGTCGTCACGGTACTAAGCTACGTGCTGCTCCTAATTACGACTTGAACCACGCTTCGTTCTCTGGCTGTTTCGTCATCTTGTGCCGACACGGACCAGCGAGACGCGCCTCAACAAAGATATGGGTTCAAAGCTTTGCGGTCACTTTAGTACTGGTCTTCGGCTGGACAGGCTCCTATTACCGAAGTTGAACCTGCCGTATGATTGTTTGCCACAACACTTCTACAAATAACCTCTCGTCAGCCTCAGCCGCCTCGACCATATAGCAGGATGTGAACTGACGAGATCAGTCGGCAAGCCCCTGCTGTCGCGCTTCCTTCATCAGACGCGCGTATTCTTGGCACTCGGCCATTTGCGGACGCGCGGCACAGAACTCAGTAGTCCGCTGCCTGTTCCTGGCTGTCATAGCGGGCATCAGCCGCTGCATCTCCTCCATATCGGGCCGCGCTGCGGCCTGAACGGCATTCTGCGACAGCCCAGTCGGGTCAAGCGATGAGGCTACCTGGGCAGGAGCCATCCGGTTCTGCCGTTCGCCGGCCGCAAGAAATCGTGCCTCTTCCTCCGCCGTTGCAGGCTTGGCGTTTCTGTCGTCTGCCGCTGTCAGTTGTGTCGCCGGCGCACCCGGCGACGATGCCCCTTGGCAGCCACATAGGAGCGCGGCCGCCGCAGAGAGCGCAAAATATATCGAGTAACGCATCTGATTTCCCCCGAGGACGGCGTGCGATACTACGCCACCTCGACAATTGGTAGACATTTCCCGGATGGTTGTTATGAAACCGGCTTCACTGTCGGGCATCCGGCGCATCTCGTTAGGGTGAACAAGGCCCTACCGCTCGCCCGGCCTCTCGGATTCCACAAGATACTTATCCCTCCATCTTGCGGAGCGAGCGAGCGACCGATCGTGGCGGATTCAAACTTGTCAGGTTCGCACGCGATGCGCGGAATGACAGTCCAGTAGCTGATCTCAGGTGCTAATGGGCACACATGCTCAACCCAGTTCTTCTCGCAGATCAGGATGGTCGGAGAGCTGATCGACGAGAAACGACACAAACGTTTTGACCTTGATGGCGATATGGCGGTTGGCGGGATAGACCGCATGCACCGGGATAGTGGCAATGTCCCAATCGCTTAAGACCTGAACCAATTGTCCGGCGCGAATTGCGGGCCCCACGACGAACGCGGGTTCCAATGCAATGCCCATGTCCGATATGGCAGCGGCTAACAGGCTGCGCCCGTCATTGCATTCAAGCCGCGGTACGATCGGGACACGAACACTGATATCGTCTTGTCGGAAGTGCCATACCCTACCCCAGCGCAGTTTCGAAAATGCAGACAGGAATGTTGTGAGAGCTCATCTGGGTGCTTTGGTTTATCGTGGCGCGCTAGATAGGACGGCGAGGCACATACGACGATCGGCGATGCACCAATCTGCCGCGTAATCACGTGAGGCTCTAGCGAAATCGTACCGCGGATAGCCAGATCGAACTTCTCCTCGACCAGGTTGACGGTTTGAAGAGACAGGTCCAGGTCTATGGACAGGCCGGGATTTAGCTCCAAAAACTTTGCGATTACGGGAACGAGATGGTCCGGCCCGAGATCGGGTGCCGAGGATACCCGCAGCCGACCGATCGCTTCCTTCTGGAACGCGCTCGCGGCCCGCTCAGCCTCACGCACTTGAGGGAGCACGCCGCTGAGCGCCTGTAGATAGGCATTGCCTGCTTCGGTGAGAGAAACTGTCCGGGTCGTGCGCTGCAGAAGCCGGATTCCTAGGCGGCGCTCGAGGTCCTGCACCTGGGCACCGACCGTTGCTCGCGACAGATCGAGGGCCTCGGCTGCCCTCGAGAAGCTGAGGGTCTCTGCAACACTGAGGAAGGCGGCAATACCCGCTAGAGGATCGAGGGTTCTCATGCAAATTATCCTGCCAGTGATGATCGATCATCGATCTTATCAAGATCTGCTTATTTCGCTAGAACGGACCACCGAGCGAGACCGGCCGGGATCGAAGGCGAGATGCCTCGGTAGATGCAAAGCTTCTCCGCTCAAGTGGCGTGGCTGAATGTTACGCACGCCTCCCAACCAGAATAGGTTTCCCATGTCCGAAGACGGCCGTTGGTTCATGAACGCATATCTCAACATCTTACTTCCGCAATCGGAAAGCGCTGCTGGCGTTTCACTGATTGAGCATCATATGCTTGATGGCTTCTTCGTTCCACCGCATGTCCACCACAATGAGGACGAGACCTTTTACGTACTCGAAGGGACAGTGCGATTTATGGTGGAGGGAGCCATCTCAGAAATCGGCGCTGGCGGGTCGCTTAACGTCGCTGGCGGCAAGGTACATGCATTCAAGATCGTCTCACCACGGGTCCGGTTCCTGACGATCACCAATGGCACGTTCGAAGACATGGTCCGCGCGGCCTCGACACCTGCCGAACGGCCGGAAATTCCTCCCCAATTGCCGTTTACAGAAGCGGAGCAGCAGAAGCTTGCCGAGCTTTGCAACAAGAACGGCATCGAATTCGTGGGCCCGCCGATCGACTGAGACCGTCCAACAAAGTGGCTCCGCCGCTTATATCAACGTGGTAGCCGGTATCGTGATCAGGCGAGCCGGTCTCGAACCTCATCGTATTCACTTTCGCGCATGCAAGCTGCGAACGTATTTCTTTGTCCAAGCGTAGAGTGCCTTGATTTGGGATCGGATTGGGCGGTCGAGCGAGGCCTTCTATCATATAAACTGGGCAGGCTTTCGCTTGCGGTAAAAAAGCAAGCCTTCGTGAAGCAGTTCGACGGAATGACGACACAGCCTATCAGCAGCAATGAATAGAGAGAGCGGCAAAAAAGCAGGATGACGACTGATTTTTTCCGAGCGTTAGATGAGCAATTTGAAGCGAATATTGCTTCTAATCCACGATGAAGAACGAGAATAAAACTCCTGCGACTTTCACTCAGCGACTAGTCTACTTGCGGTTAGCGTCAAATTGCGGAACGACGACCATGGTTTAAGTGTTTCCAATCAAAATTTAGGCTCTTCGCCCCTTCTGAAAATGACGTGCCCTAGATATGCTCTCGATAGGAATCGAACCGTTGGTCACGATATGCCGATCAGCGACCATGAGCCTCTCTATTTCGACCACCCATAATCGCGCGCTGTCTTCCAATACATGCAAGTAGAAGGGCAGCACCGCCGGATTAAATCGCGCCGGCTTTACAGGAGACCGCGTGGTTTAAGTTACGGGTCCACTGCTGGTGCGTCCAGCATGGCGTAGTATCGTTCTTCGGCTTCGGCTGGCGGTGTAATGCCGATGGGCTCCAGAAGGCGGCGGTTGTTGAACCAATCTACCCATTCCGAAGTGGCAAACTCCACTGCTTCGAAGTTGCGCCATTGCCCACGTCGATGGATGACCTCAGCTTTGTAAAGACCGTCGATCATTTCGCCGGAGCGTTGTCAAACTGTCGCCGACACTTCCGACGGAAGGCTCGATGCCCGCCTCCACCAGCGGTTCGGAATAGCGAATGGACACATATTGCGAGCCGCGGTCGGAATGATGAACTAAACCGTGTCGCATTTATTCTGCCTCATATCCTGCCGCTTTGAAGAAATTTCGGCATTCGGCAACGGAGAAGAGGCTGATGATATCGCCGAGCGCCTGGGTTATTGCATCGAAGCTGCGTGCGGCTCGCTTTCGCAGAAGCGCCTTGCGTTTTGAGAACGCCATCTCGATAGGGTTCAGGTCCGGGGAATAGGGGGGCAGGAACAGAAGCCACGCCCCCTTCTGCTTGACCAGGTGTTCTGCTCGTTCGCTTTTGTGGAAGCCGACATTGTCGAGGATAACGACGTCACCGGGCGACAGTGTCGGCGCCAGTTGTGTTTCGATCCATGTTTCGAAGATGCGGCTGTTCATCGGTGCGTTGACGATCCATGGCGCGGTCAGACCATAGGACCGCAGACCGGCAATGAATGTCTGGGTTTTCCAGTGGCCGAACGGGGCATAGGCGGCAAAACGGCTGCCTCTGGCTGACCATCCGGTGCGTTTTGTCAGGCGCGTGTTCGTGGACGTCTCATCGATAAAGATCAGCTGCGACAAAGCCTTGTTGAAGAACGGCTTTCGGCGATTGATCCACAGGTCACGCGCCTTGGCGATCTCCGGTCTGCACTGTTCGCTTGCCTTGAGGCTTTTTTTTATTGCTCAGTCCGAGCCGGTGCAGAAACCGGCCGACCGTCGCGCGATGGACTTCGATACCGCGCTCTGCAAGCTCGACACACAGTTCGTCCAAGGTCACTTCGCCGTGGAGAGCCACGCGCAAGCTGATCCAGTCCACATGGGCAGAAAGCTTTGTTCCCCCAGGCGGATGGCCCTGCTTGGCCGCGGCAAGCGAACCAGATGAACGCTGCAGGATCATCATGTTGTTGACGAACCGAGGCGAAACGCGGAAATGCCGCACCGCTTCCCGGTTACTGTTGCCTTCATTCACAAACGCAACGACACGCTCACGCAACTCGATCGGATGCGGCTTGCCCATGGTGCTTCTCCTTCCATGGGCAAAGGGAATCACAGATCAAGAAAAACGGGAATCCCGAATCCGGTATGACGCGACACGCTTTAGCCCGCCTCGATGGATGGCCTGCCGATCATGGAGTGACTGGTGAGGGCATCGAGGAAAAAGCCCACATGGGCGGTCCGGCTTGCCCGCCAACCGACGATGCGGCGAGCGAAGGCATCGTTTACGAACGCGACGTAGATGAAGCCCTGCCAAAAGGCCACAGACAACGTACATCGGTGCCAGATCCGGTTCAGCTCCACTATGCACCAGCCAGCACCTTCAAGAGCACAAACTTGATCGGCCGCCGCTTGCCGTTAACCGCCGCTCTGCTGGCGATGTCTGACCCGAAAATGAGCCCCCTCGCGTGCTCCGGTTACAGGTTGACTGTTTTGTCAGGTCTTCAGGAACCTCAGGAAGTTGGCGAGTTCGGTCTGCCGGCGTACTGGCAGGGTCACCTGCTCGTTGACGCCGATCTGCCATGCTAGGTCTTGGCGTTGTGGATCGTCGTTCAGCGTCTCCAGCGTCCGGGCATAGGCGTCCAGCGCCTCCTCATTCTCGGCGAGTCCTTCTTCGATGACGTCATCACTCTGGCGGCGGATGGACGCGGCAATTTCCGCCAGATCGAGCTCCGGGTGGTACTGGACGCCCCAGAACACGCCGTTGCCGGACCGGATTTCCGCGGCTTCGACGGGCGTCGAGCGGGACTCGGCAAGCCGGATTGCGCCCGGCGGCAACTGATCAACGATGCACGAATGCATCGCGGGTGCTGACCAGACCTGCGGGCGTCCATCCAAAAGAGGATGCTGCCTGCCGGGCGTCGTCGCGACGATATCACGGGCAAAACCCACCTGCATGCCGGCATCGCGCGGCTTGCAGCGCCCTCCCGCGGCGGTCGCGGCGATCTGCAGCCCGGCGCAGGAGCCGAATGCCGGGATGCCCGACGCAAAGACACCCGTCATGAAGGCGGCGGCGGACCGGGCCTCGGCCGTGTCTTGATGCATCTGGATGGGAGACCCGGCAAAGAGGACGCCGTCGTATTCTCCAAGGTCGAACGAGACGTCGTTCGGACCCTCGACGCAGCAGACCGTGGCGATGGTGGCGTCGGGAGAGAGTTTGCGAAGCGTGGAGGCGTAGGATTGGAAGGAGGCAGCGCCGCTGGTTTTACGACGTTCGGCTTTCTGGTCGGCAGTTTCGCTGTCGACGACGAGGAGGCGAAGGGGCAAGAGCATTCCTATTCGGTCATGATGGGCACGCGACAACGCGTTGCCCCGATCATTGTTCGCCCGCCCCTATAGTCAGCGCGAGATGCACCATCACGATCGCGTCACGTCGCACCTGATCATGCCGAAAACAGCCGGCTCAGCGCGTCTTCCTCGAAGAGCCGTCCACCGCCGGGTTGCAGAGCCTCATAAGCCTTCGATCGCCGGGCGACGTGCTCGGCGGTCAGGTGATGACGGATCTCTCCGCACAGCGCGATGAAGCTTCGTTGCCAGGGACGGGCCGGCCGCTCGTGCACGATCCCCTCATACCGCACCTCGCGGCGGTTGAGGCGGTACTGCAGATCCGGGTAGAGATCGGACTGGACGCCATCGACGAAGTTCATCCGGGGCAGGCCGATCGAGAGGATCCCCTGCTGGTCGCCGAGCGTGGCGAGCCGCTTCAGGTCGCGCCCGAGATTCCCGGAGATATCCTCGTCCGCATCGAGCTGGAGCATCCAGGCGCTGGGAGAGAGATCCTGCAGCGCATTCCGCTGCGCGGCAAAGTCACCGCCAAGATGCCGCGACACCACGCTGATGCCGTCTTCGTGCCGGACGTGCGCACGCATCGGCATGTCTGCGGCGCGATCGACCAGCACGACGACGACGTCTGCCCATGCGCGATACCGCGCCACCGTATCCAGCACCCCCTCCGCCTCGCGTTCGGAACACATGATTCCGACCGAGACAGGCGTTGCCGGCAGGCTCGAAAGTGCGACCAGATCGGCCTTTCCGGCGCGCTGCCCGTGCGGACTTGCTAGGTCCCGCGCCTGCGCCGGATCTGCCGGATAGGCGGCGAGGCCGAACCGGGTCGCCAGCGTGCGCAACGTGTAGATATCGCACCCGATGACGTCCTCCGGCCGCAGATGGGCGGGACGCCGGGCGCAGATCGCCTCGAACGCGGCTTGCGCATCTGCGCCCGGGGCATCGTCGAGGAGAAGACCGCAATGCGAGCAGGCGAGGCGAAACGACCGGATCTCTTCGCTCTCCAGCGCCAAGCTGCGCGTCGTCGGCGCCAGGCCGCGCGCCTGGCAGAGGGGACAACGGGGCATCGGCGTCTGGTTCACGAGGTCATCCGCGCTGTCGCAAGGGATGCAGAACCAGCCGGCCGGCGTCATGGCCGGCCTCAAACCAGGATCGCTCGGCATCCCAGGCGTGGCCGTCCCAGCCCTCGAAGCCGAACCCGAAGACATGGAAGGGTTCTGCGCGGCTTTCCTCGGCCTCGAGCGCCATGAACGTATAGAGGAAACCCGAACTCAGAGCGGCAGTCGCAGCGCCGCCATGCGCAACGAGCAACGCGCGTGCCCGGCCCTCCGTCGCCGCATCGATGCACCGGACCGCCTTGCCATGCGGCGACAGAAGGCGTTGAAGCGCGTCGGCATGGCAGGCGTCGTCAGGCTTGTCCGATGGCGGAAAGACGAGCGTCACGAGACGCGCCTGCCGTACCGCCGGCCTCTGCACGAAGGCGGGATCGGCCAGCCATTCGGCCGGCTGGCCGCCGCGACTGACCAGCACTAGCTCGCTTATCTTCGTTCCGCTCGTGGTGCCGAAGCCTGCCGTGTTGTTGAACCTGACGATATGGTCAAAGTCGGCGAAGTCTACCGCCCGCCTGTCGAACTCCGGTGCGTTGCCGATGATCGCAAGGTGCTTCATGACGGTTTCCCCGATCGCGCCGCAGCGATCGCCTGCGTGTAGACATCCAGCGTCTGGCGGCCGAGCGTGGCGCGGGTGAAGGTGCCGGCAGCCGCAAGCGCGCTTGCACGCAGGCGCGTCCGCAATTCCTCCGACGTCAGCAAGTCTCGCAGCCGGGCGGCGATGGCCTCGCCATGCGTTGAGGCGGCAAGCACGCCCGCGCCGGTCGCGCCGACGAATTCGCGCGCACTCGGATCATCCGCTGATGCAAGGACGGGGCGGCCGAAGGCAATCGCCTCCTGATACACAAGGCCGAAGCTTTCGTAGCGCGAAGGGGCCGCAACGATATGGGCCGCCTCGTAGAGATCGAACAGCACGGCATCCTGCTGCCGCCCGAGGGCGTGGATGCGCCGGCGCGCCGAAAGTGAGAGCGCTTCGGGCAGATCGTCCTCGGGCACGCCCAGAAGGTCGATCCGAAAGTCCGGGACCTGCCCCTGATCGGCATCCCGGCTAACGTCGGCCACGGCATCCATGAGCTCCCTGAAGCCCTTGCGAGGCTCCGCGCGGCCGACGAACAGCAGACGCAGCGGCACACTGCCGGACGGATATCCCGCCTTGCCCGCTCGCTCCAGCATCGACTCCGACAACGAGAGGCCGATCGTTTCGTGGGGCCGCCGGCCGCCCAGCCGGTAGAGATCCGCAATGCGACGGCCGTGCTCCGCGGTATTCGAAATCAGCGCCGCGCTGCCGTTCGCCTGACGGCGCTCGAACAGGTCGGCGGCCCAGCCATCGAACCGGTTTCGCAGGGATTGCGCACCGTCCCGCGACCAGGAGGCAGGCGTCGAATTGCGCGTGACGAGGGGCAGATCCTTGCGTCCGGCCAGCAAGACGGCCGGCGCGTACCAGTTGGTCGCCTCCACCACATCGAACGGCGTCGCTGCATGCGCGGACAGAACGGCATCGCGAAAGCGCCGAGGTGCCGCAAGATGCCCGAAGCCGGCCGTGGTGCGCAGGCGACCGAGGAACGACTGCCGCGGGATATCGCAGCCGATGATCCGCACGCCGTTCTGCATGCTGGTGCCGGTTCGATCGCCGGAAAACACCGTGACCTCGCAATTCTCGGCAACGAGACTTTCGGCGATCTCCCGGGCAGCCGTCGACAGGCCGCTCGGCGAGGGCGGGTAATCCCAGGCGATCAGGGCGGTGCGCATCATCGCTGCAGAAGCCTCCGGTAGATGTCGAGATAGTCCTGCGCCATGCGGTCCGCCGTGAAGCGCGCCTCGAACCGCGCGCGGATGACGCTCCGGTCAAGCTCATCGATGCGCGACAGCGCCGAGATCGCCTCCGCCTCCGTCTCGACGATGAAGCCGGTCACGCCGTGCTCCACGACTTCGGGCACGGACCCCCGGTTCCAGGCAATCACGGGCGTCCCGCAGGCCATGGCCTCGATCATCACCAGCCCGAACGGTTCGGGCCAGTCGATAGGAAACAGCAGCGCGCTCGCCCCGCGCAGGAGATCGTTCTTCGCAGCGTCGTCGACGGGACCGACATAGGCGGCATCCGCCGACAGATGGGGACGAACATACGTGTCGAAATAGAGCGGGTTCCCGACGTCGATGGTTCCCGCAAGCCGGATCGGGCGCCCGGCGGCCTGCGCGACGCGGATGGCGACGTCCGGCCGCTTCTGGTCGGTCATGCGGCCGATGAAGGCGAGATAGGGTTCCGGCGCAAGATTGGGCTCGAAGCGGGCGGGATCGACACCGTGCAGGACGACCCCTGCGCGGTTTGCGACCGGCAAGGCGGCTTCCTGCGATTTCGAGATTGCCGCGACGGGCAAATCCTGAAAAGCCGAAAAGAACAACTCCCGGTCGAGTTCGTCCACACGCCAGTGAATCGTGGTCAGCGATCTCCGACGGTTTTCGCCGAGCGTGACGGCGTGAAAGAACTCGCCGTGGAAGTGGACGACGTCGAACGTCGCCAGCAGGCCGCGAACCTCTTCCATTCGCACCGTTTCGAGAACGGACGGTAACGAGGGAGGAACGGAACCATATTTCTTTTCAAGGAATTGAAGGCTGGGGAGCGAACCTATGCGCGGCACGGGGCACGCGCTGTCGGATGGCGCAAACAGGGTTACCTCGCAACCCAGATCACGCAGGCCGACGGACAGGTCATGGATGACCCTCTCCGTCCCGCCATGGTTGAGAGGGGGCACGGGAAAAATACTTGGTGCAACCTGTGCAACTTTTATCGGCTCACTCAGTTCACGGTCGCGGTTCGGCATTTCAGGTCCTGACTGCACGGGAGATCATGTATGTTCGTTCTTCACGTCGCACTTCAAGGGTGCCTTCGCGGAAACAATGTCGAATATGGCCTGACGACGGATACGGGCGGACATATCCGCTACCTCCTGGATCTGGTCGATGCTTGCAAAAATCACCCGCAAGCCGAACGCATCGTCATCGCGACGCGTGCCTTCGAAGGTTTTGGCGACGATTACATTAAAGCTGTGGAGAGCGTGGACGAGACGACCAGCATCGTCCGCTTCCGCACGACGCGCTCGCGATACCTCCCTAAGGAGGACCTGCACACCGAACTGGAAAGCTTTTCAAACGCGCTGATCGAGTACATTTTGGAAGGTGGTATCCGGCCGGATATGCTCCATGCGCACTATGCTGACGCTGCGGTGGTGGCAGCCCGCATCGAGGATGCGCTTGGCATCCCCTTCTTTTTTACCGGCCACTCGTTGGGCAAGGTCAAGCAGAAGGCTTTACCATCCTGCCTGTTGAATAGCAGCTTTGCCAAGCGGATCGCGGCGGAAGAGCTGGCTCTTGCCAGAGCCTCTCTCGTGATCGCATCCTCCCGCGACGAAGCAGAACTTCAATACAAAGACTATGAGAACTACGATCCCGGGAAGATCCGCGTGCTGCCGCCAGGGAGTGACCTGAAGGCGTTTTGCTGCGCGGCATCCTCGCCTACCGTCGAGCAGGAAATGACCCGATTTTTGGTTGAGCCGGATAAGCCCGTCATCCTCGCTATCGCAAGGCCGGTCGCCAAGAAAAACCTTGCAGGCCTGATCGAAGCCTATGGCCAGTCGGACGCCTTGCGGGCCGCAGCCAATCTTGTGATCGTAGCAGGTTCGCGCGAAGACATCGATGCCTTGGAAGCGGATATGGCGGCCAACCTTCGTGAGCTCTTGCGTCTGATCGACCTCTACGACCTCTATGGCAAGGTGGCCTATCCCAAGAGCCATCGTGGCGAAGATATACCCGCCTATTACGCCTATGCACGGGACAGGCGCGGTGTCTTCGTCAACCCAGCCTTCAACGAGCCGTTCGGCCTGACACTTCTGGAAGCTGCCGCCGCCGGCCTGCCGCTGGTTGCGACAGATAGTGGCGGCCCGAATGACATTATCGAAACCTGCGGCAATGGACTGCTGGTTGACCCCCGCGATGCGACTGGCATTGCTGATGCGCTGCTGCGGATCTTCCGAGATGCCGAGATGTGGGATCGTTTTTCTGCGTCGGGCGACAAGGCTGTGAAGGCCTATGACTGGGAGCGGCACGTCATGCGGTATCATGGCCTCGTGCACGATATCGCGTACCCACAGGACTTGCCGACCCAGCGCGCCATCCAGCTGCTGGTCAGCGACATCGACAACACGCTGGTCGGCTCTGTTCCGCATCTTCACGCCTTCGGCAACTGGCGTCGCGTGCAGGAAAACCTTGCTTTCGGCGTTGCCACAGGACGGTCCTTCCATAGCGCGATGGCCATCTTGGAACAGCAGGACGTGCCCCGTCCCGAAGTGATGATCACCTCGGTCGGGTCGGAGATCTACACACTCTCGGAGAATGGGGTGTCCTACGAGCAGGACGAGGGCTGGCTGAAGACGATTGCGGCAAACTGGCAGCGATCGGCCGTGGAGCGCGTGTTGCGTGGCGTGTCCGGTCTGGTACCTCAGGCGCAACTGGAACAGCGAGATTTTAAGCTTAGCTACTTCAGCGATGGCAACCATGCGACCGTGGAACGCGTACGCGCAGCACTTGAGAATGCCGGTGTGCTCGCCTCGGTTATTCACAGCCACAGGCGCTATCTAGATATCCTGCCGATCAAAGCCTCCAAGGGCACGGCCGTCGATCATGTGCGCCGTCGCTACGGCCTACCAGAAAGTTCCGTTTTCGTCGCGGGCGACAGCGGCAACGATATCGAGATGCTGCAGGCCATTCCCCAGTCGATCATCGTTGCCAATTATTCCGACAATCTTGGCAAGCTTCCCGCATTGAAGCACTCCTACATCGCCTCCAACACCCATGCTGCCGGCATCATCGAAGGAGTTCTCCACTTCCGCAACAAAGCCAAATCCTCGGGTCTCTCCGTATGACGGCAGAGGTCTTAGCGAGCGTTCTGACCATCGTGCGTGGGAGGGCCGATCATCTCCGGGCTTTGATGACTGGTTTGTCGCAGCAAAGCATACCGCCCTGCGAGCTTGTGATCGCCTGGATGCAGGCCGAGAAGGTTGAAGCGCTGCCTGTCCTATCCTTCCCGGTTCGTCATGTCTTTGTCGAGGGCGTTGACATGCCGCTTGCCGCCGCTCGTAACCGCGCGGCGGAAGCTGCTTCTGGCACGTATCTCATCTTCCTCGATGTCGACTGCATACCCTCGCCCACCACCGTCGAGGCTTACGCCGAGGCGCTAACCCAGCACGACGGCATCATGCTTGGCGAAGTCCACTATCTCCCGGGCGGCCTGCCGACTTACACAGGCAACGTTGCCATGCTCGAAAAACATGGCTTGGTTCACCCCTCGAAGCCCACATTCCCCGACATCGGCGTTGTCGAAGAGCCAGATTCAGGGCAACTCTGGGGCCTCTCGTTCGCATTGCGCCGGGCAACCTGGACGTCGCTCGGTGGAATGGACGAGGCCTTCTACGGCTATGGCGGTGAAGAAACGGACTTTGCACGCAGAGCGTCGCAAGCCAAGTTGTCGACTTACCGGGTCGGCGGCGCGCGCGCCTACCACCAGCACCACACCGTTTATATTCCGCCGCTCCAGCACTTCGACCATATTCTGCGCAATGCGCGCCTGTACCACGCAAAACACGGCATCTGGTGCATGGACTACTGGCTGGGACAGTTCGCGGCGCGCGGGCTGATCGAATGGACGAGCGTGGCATGTGAAATCCGCGAGCTTCGCCGCCCGGATGACCGTGAAACAGTCGCCGCACGCCAGCCAGAGCACATTCTCTTTTCCTAACGGGACCCGATTCATGAAAAAACCGATCGCCTTCTTCGTCCATCATCAGGGCCGCGGCCATGCCAATCGTACGATGGCGATGGCCGAGCACTTCAGCAAGGATCGCCCCGTTTCGGTGCTAACCGCGGGACCTGAGCATTTTGCCAAGGCCGATCCGCGCATTGAGGTCATCACCCTGCCGAACATGATCGGCGAGTCCGTTCCGACGCCGCGGCTTTTTGCCGAACCCACACCATCGGTGATGCATTGCGTACCGCTCGGCTTGCCTTCCATGCGCCGCACGATGCGCACCATCGTCGATCATCTGGATGACCGCGATGTTGGTCTGTTCGTCGTCGACGTCTCCGCGGAAATCGGCATGCTCGGCCGCATCGTGAGCACGCCAACAGTGCAGATCCGCATGCACGGCGATCGTAGTGATGTTGGGCATATCGGCTCCTATGAGGCCTGCGTCGGCATGATCGCGCCGTTTGATGCCCGTTTGGAGCAGAGCGATTATCCGCAGACCCTCCGTGCCAAGACCATCTATACCGGCGGACTTTGCACAACACGGGATGCGGTACCGACGCGACAGGCTGCTCGGGCAAAGCTCGGCCTTGCCGAAGACCGCAAGGTTATTTTGGTGCTAACAGGCGGTGGCGGCAGCGGAACGCCGCTTGCACCTCTGACGATTGCCGCGCGCGCCGTGCCCGACGCTCTGTGGCTGGTCGCCGGACCCGTCCACCGGGAAGGCCATGAGACCAATTTTGCCAACCTTCAGGAACTTGGCTGGGTTGAGAACGTCACAGACTATATCGCCGCTGCCGACATCGTCGTCGCCTCGGCCGGCGATAATACGGTCCACGAGATCGCCCGTGCAGGTTCCAAATTCGTCGTCATGCCGGAATGGCGTTACTTTGCCGAGCAGCACCGCAAAGCCGAGGCACTGGTCACCTTGGGTGCCGCGGTCACGGCGTCTGCATGGCCGGGCGACTATCGGGGATGGCAGCAACTTCTGGAGGCCGCCGAGGCGATAGACCCTGCGATTTTGCGCTCCTTGCATAATCCGGATGCTGCACGCACGGCGGCCAACTGGCTCGAGACGCTCTGTGACGACCTTTGGCGGCGTGCCAGCGTGAGCGAACAGCCGCTTCTTAAGGTGGTATAGCCAAGATGGTCACGCTGACGACGGTGCTAAAAAGCGGTGGCCGCTATGACGTAACTTGGGTCGAGCGGCTGAACGCCGGCGCGCGCCGGTCGATCCCCGGCCTCGACCGTGTCGTGTGCCTCACTGACCTCGATCTTCAGGTGGCAGGGGTCGATAGCGTGCCCTTGCGCCATGACTGGCCAGCATGGTGGTCGAAGTTCGAGGCTTACCGCACCGATCTTGCCGACGAACTTACCATCCTTTGTGATCTTGATACGGTCTTTACCGGAGACGCGGGCGCTCTGGTCGATGACAGCATGGCCGCCATGGAAGACTATTTTCTGAAAGGCCGCCTCTCCACTGCGCTCATGCGCTGGCGAGGAAACGAGCTCGACCATGTTTACGAAAGATTCAAGGCTGAGCCCGACCGCTGGATGCAGCCCGGCTCCTGTGGAGAGGTACCCAATTCCGTTCATGGCGACCAGGTCGTGGTCGATCACCTATTGCGACACGGTGGTCTCATGCCCGAGTTCCTGCAGACCCGCCATCCCGACCTGCTCGACTTCTACGACCCCCTTCAGGTGGAGCAGGGCCCAATCATCATTTTCATCGGTGAATCTAAGCCGGATACGGCCATCCAGGCGGTGCAGGATGTCTGGCGCGAGACACGGTTAACTGCAGGCGGCTTCAGAAAACTGCATCTTGTATAAGGCCTGCTGCTCGCACTACCTGCTGCACTGCGAAGACGAATCGACATTCAGGTTTCCCAAACCGGTTGATCGCTGATCCGTAAGATTCCGTGATGGTTTGCGGAGACCTGTCATGGCCGCGAAGCGATATAAACTGAGCCATGGGCAGTGGACCGGGATTGCGTCCTTGTCGCCAGGCAAGATGAGGGATCCGGGGTGCACTGGGTCGGACGGATACTTGTTTATCAATGATCGTCTCTAGTTTTACGCTCCGGGGCACATTGGCGCGAATTGCCGGACTGCTATGGCGAGTGGAAGACGGTGCGTTACCGTTTGAGCCGTCGGTGCAATACCGGCATCTGGGAAGAGGTCTCCGAGACGCCGACGGGCGATCGCGACAACGGGTATATGACGATGTGTGGATAGATACCGCGAGCACGACGGACTAGTTCCCGACCGTCCCTAGATCCGGCATATCGATATCCGTGATGAGTACATCGACGTTGGCATACGTCTCAAGCAAGATCATAGCAGCTTCGGGCGCTCTGGGCTTCCACAGCCTGAAACCCCCATGAGATCGACAAGCATCGACGTTTCTGGCTTTCAGGTCTGCGACCGAGATCGAGACCGGAATCGCGGTATTTCGAGCCGAGGTGAACAAGGGCACCGCCCATACCGATGGCAAACATCCACCCTGACCGCGCAAGGGCTTGGCAACCTCATCTGGAACGTCTCGTCGTGGTGATCGAAGGAGATGTGTCGGAGCAACTGGACGTCGTGCCGGCGACGTTCCGCGTCATGGTTACCCGAAGTATGCCGATGGCCTTCCGCTCTATCGGCAGGAGGCCATCTCTGCACGCGACAAGGTCGAGCTTGACCGCAGGCTGATGGCCCTATGGATGGGCAAGCTCGGCTTTAAACTCGATATCCTGGCCGACTGCAACCTCACCGAGATCAATAAGGCTGAGCGTATCTTCGGTGGCAGTAGCCTGCCGATGGTTGCCGATCGCTTTGAAGATTGCCGCGCCGGCGATCGGGTCGCCCGGCATCTGAGTGGCTATCGCAGTATCCTGCTGGCTGACGGCCATGGTGCTCTACAAGCTTGCCAGATCGGACGGCGACAATGGCGGCGTATTTGCTGACTGCTGGTCCCACAGCAAGCGTAAGTTCCACGAGCCCCACGCCTCGGACAGGTCCAAGATCACCAACGCGACGGCGAAGCCCTGCAGATGGAAGAAGCGGCCTGTGGCCAGAGACTTGACGCCCGTGTCGCCGCGTGCCAGGCGACATCCGCTGCGGTTGTAACGATGCGCTGCTGGCGGCGGCGCAGCATCCTGAGATCGGAATGCCGGAGAACATCAGATTGTCGACCGGGCAAAACTTCCATCAGCCGCTACGTTTTCTCGTTCGGTGCAGGCAGCGGCGATATGCCGGAGGTCTCCTTCGGCTAGACCTTCGTCAAAAAGGAGGATTGGGCATTGCTCCAGAAAGTGTTGTACGACCTCCTGGAATGCGAGCGCTTGCTGGACCAAATGCGGTAAAATGTAAGTCCACCCTTTGTGCCGCTCCTCTCGACGGGCTTTCTCTCGCCTTTTTTGGTTTTTGCAGCGTAGGCACATGTTTATGCGCGGCATGGTGTCAATTCTCATGCATACAGCTTGTGCCTAACCATTTGTCTTTAAGTGGGTTTCGTTATTCTCGTTTGTTCCCGCGACACAGTCGACCGTCCGGTTTTGGACCCTTCGTGAATGCAGCCGTCAATTCGAGCGCGGGAAGGAACACCTTTTCCTCCGATGGGTTCTTCAGACCTCAACGCTGGCAAAATAGCCGGCGGGAAATCAGGAGATGAGAAAATGGTAAAGACCTATCTGACCGCCGCCTTCGTAGCCCTCAGCCTTGCAGGCGCGGCTGTTGCCCAGACTGGTGGCGGCTCGAGCAACCTGTCGGGTTCCGATGCCGTTGGCGCGACCGGCGGTGCTGCCAACTCCGCAAGCGGAGCAGCACCGATGACCGGCGACCAGCCTTCCACAAGTGACGGCAGCAGCACGGGCGGTTCCATGTCAGGTTCTGCTGCAGCGGGTACCTCTGGGACCACAATGGCCCCGCCTGCAAAGACAGCTCCGATGACGGGCGACCAGCCTTGTGCCGCAACGTCCGGTTCTACCTCGACAGGCGCAAACTGCCCGGCAAACTAATTCGTCTGACAAGACAGTCTTGGAATGGCCGCCCGGCGCCAACGCCTGGCGGCCATTTTTCGTTTTCGCGAGTCGGGCCTTTGTGGCCGCGTGAGATACATCTTCGTGTGATGAGCGCCCGAAGGGCTTTTGGCAGACAGTTCGGGGACGCAGTAAGGTGGCGGAAAGGTGTAGCGCCGACTTGCAGATGGAAACGCTTTCGTCAGTCAGGGCTTTGAGAAGCTGGAAAAGGGTGCCGTCCCGGTGCTCTCCGGGCCAGGTTATGATCCGATCGGCATGCGCTTCCGTCTCGTGGGAATCGCTGTCGCGGCCGAGTTGACCGGGTCGAACATTTACCTGCTGCATTTGCAAGTGACACCAACGGCTCACGTCGAAACGCACGACAGCCTCTCTATGAGATGCGCCGACGTCACGGCGGCGAGCACACGTATGCGAAGATCAACGGAAAGCACTTTTAACATATCTGCCGACCTCCATCGGCGGATAGTTGGAATCAGAAGCAGACTGATTTTTGAAGCGATCCGATTCACTCAGTGAGGGAAACGCTTCAAAGTGGATAGAATACCAAAGTTCATGCAATCTGCGACACCAAAAGCTGCCCTTGCGTCCTGCTCCTGACGCCCGGAACGCTGATGATTGCAAGGGTGAAATGCGCTGTATCGAGGTTCTGTTACCCGCTACTGAATGCGTCGCCTGAAAAGGTAACGACAGCAAGGCTCTGCGCGAGTGGCCCAACAAGCCTGATACCCAAGGCCATGGTCCCCCGCGCTAGAACGGTACAATCCCGCAACGTTACCAAGCGAATGCTCTGTCGCCTCAAGGGCCGGTGTCGCATCGCAACCCGCTTCGACCGCAACATCGGAACTTCGTGGGCGCAATCGCACTCGCAGCGATCGTTACCTGGTGGTTGAGACTACCGAACCTGGGACGGCCAACACTCGCTTCACCTCGGCAAGATGGCCTTCACCGAGTACTCGCCTTTCATAGTTTTCGCTCGGCGACATTAAGTTACCGTATCTCAAAGGCAAGCTGTCCAGGTCCCCTTATCGGACTACGGCTGGCCACCACCACCCGCCGCGCCATAGACCTGGCCTGTGGAGAAACTGGCGTCGTTGTCCGCCAGTTGTACGTAGATGGAGGCCAGTTCGGCCGGCTGCCCAGGTCGACCCATTGGCGTATCGCCGCCGAATGTCACCAGCTTTTCCATCGTGGCGCCGCCGCTCACCTGGAGCGGGGTCCAGATTGGACCTGGCGCGACGCCGTTGACGCGAATGCCCTTGGGCCCGAGTTGTTTGGCCATGGACTTGGTAAAATTCATGCCAGCCGCCTTGGTGATCGCGTAATCGACCAAGTTCTCGGAGGGATCGTAGGCTTGCTCCGACGTCGTCTGGATAATGGAAGAGCCTGGCTGAAGATGCTTCAGCGCAGCTTTCGTCAGCCAGAACATGGCGTAGATATTGGTCTTCATCGTTGCGTCGAAGGCTTCGGTGGTAATCTCGGAGATGGAGGCCGCCTGCTGTTGGCGACCTGCATTGTTGACGAGAATGTCGAGACCGCCCAATGCCTTTGCAGCATCTTCGATCAGTTTCTCACAGAACGCCTCGTCGCGCAGATCGCCCGGCAATGCGACGCCTTTGCGGCCTTCCATCTCGATCAGCGCGATGACCTCTCGCGCATCCGGCTCCTCATCAGGCAGGTAGTTGATGGCCACATCGGCTCCCTCGCGGGCATAGGCGATAGCTGCTGCCCGGCCCAATCCTGAATCACCGCCTGTGATCAGGGCCTTGCGGCCTTTCAATCGGCCGGACCCTTTGTAGGACGTCTCGCCGTGATCCGGTTTCGGCGTCATCTTGCTTGCCAAGCCTGGAAATGGCTGTTTCTGCTCCTGAAACGGCGGCTTCGGATACTTCGTTGTAGGGTCTTGCATGCTGGATATATCTTTCAATGTTGCCTGCGAGAACGCAGGGAAAGCCGATGCGCCAAGCGTCGCCGATGTTGCAGCGAGCACCGATCGACGAGTCAGCTGGAAGAAGCGTGTCTTCGACATGTCACTGACCTGCGATCTTGCGTTCGAATGTGCCGACCACCTGGCCTTCCGCTATGACATGGCCTTCCATGGCTTTCAGGACGGCGTCGCGTTTGGCACCCGGATCGAGACCGAGCGTCTCGATATCGAGCGCAAAGACCTGGAAATGATAGTGATGGGCAGGTTCGCCTGCGGGCGGCTTGGGGCCCGTATAGCCGGTCGATCCCTGGCTGTTGGCACCCTGCTTCATCATCTTCGGCTCCTGCAGCACCGGGGTACCGGGAATGCCCTCGCGCAACTTTGTGGTCCCAACTGGAATGTCGTAGGCCAGCCAATGCGTAAATGGTTTCGGCTTGGCGGCATCTGGATCGTCCGCAATCAGGACGAAAGACTTTGTGCCTTCCGGTGCTTTCGTCCATTCAATCGCAGGCGAGGCATTGTCACCATCAGCTGTATATTGAACGGGAATGGGGCCATCCTTTTCGAACGCCGCTTTGACCACGATTCCATCGGTGCTCGTCGCATTGACGAGATCAATGGCAATCTTCGAGACTGGCATGTCCGTGACGACATTGGGGATCGCCGCAGCCTCCGACGACAGCGCCTTCTCGCTGCCATGGTAGGAGACCTTGTAGACGACACCATTGCTATCGTCGGCCACGAAAAGCGCGCCATCCTTTCCAACTGCAATGCCCGTCAACCGCCCGAGATAACCATATTTGCCGTTTTCCTGCTGCAGCAGAAACCCTTCGAGAAATTTTTCGAAGCCGACCGGTTTGCCGTTCTCAAAATTGACGCGGACGACCTCATAGCCACTCGGCGGACGACGGTTCCAGGATCCGCGCATCGCAATGAACGCATCACCGCTGTAATCGGCGGGAAAGGCATTTCCCTTGTAGAAGGCCATCTGCATGGGGGCGCTGTGGGCAGTATAGCCAAGGACCGGCTCGGTTGACTGTTGAGCCCACTGCTCGAGCGTTACGCCTTCGGGCGGATTGATATGGGGGTTGATCCCGCTCATCCCGTAGACATAGGGCCATCCGTATTTCTTGCCCTCCTCGATCCGGTTCAGCTCCTCGATCTGGACCTCGTCTCCTAGCCAATCGATCCCATGGTCGATGCCGTAGAGCGCGCCTGTCGTCGGCTCCCAGTCGAAACCGATCGTGTTGCGCAGACCGCTGGCAAAGATAGTCCGTGTCTTGCCGTCCTTGCTGGCGCGTAGAATGGTGGCATTTTCCGGATTGTCTTCCTGGCATTCGTTACAGGTGCTGCCTGAGGTGATGTAGATCATGCCGTCCGGGCCGATGCCGATTGTCCGGTTGGCATGCTGGCCCGCGTCCGGCAGATCGTTGATGATCCGGGTCAAAGGCCCGAATGTCCCGTCTTCATTGACGTCGGCGGTGTAGACGTCGTGGATGGTCACGAGGAAGACCTTGTTGCCGTCGAACGCGACGCCATGCATGTTGGGGCGGCTGGCAACGGTGATCGCCGCGTCTGCCTTGCCGTCGCCATTGTCGTCCTTGAGCATGATCACGTCACCGACAGTGCGGCGGGTGGCATAAAGGATACCCTTCTGCGAAACCGCCAGCATGCGCGGATTGATGAGATCGCGGGCAAATACCTCGACGTTGAATTCCTCCGGAGCTTTGATCAGTCCCGTCAGCTTGGCGTCATCCTTCACCTGAAGCTTTTCAGGTTCGAGGATCGACCCCTGGATGGTCACGTCGGACGCTTCGCCGACAATGCCTTTGATTTGCGCAGATGTGACGGTTGGCATCATGAGGGTGAGCGTGGAGACGGATAGGGCAAGTGCGGACAAACGGGTGTTCATGGGAGCTCCTCGGGAAACGGTAGACAGAACGAACAAGCCCGGCGTTATCGCCGGGCTTGTGAAACAATCTTCGCGGTTAGTGGGCTGCGACCAGCTTCGTGACGTGCATCTTGTGCATTTCCAGCTTGGGAAGCGTCTTTGTCGCAAACGCCTTCACGGCCGCGTCGTCGCCACCTTTTGCGTAGGTCGCAAACAGCGTTACGGCTTCCATATGCGCTGCTGTCTGCATCTCGATGTAAAGTGGTTGGAAATCCTGATCGGATGCACCCTTAAGCGTCTCGAGCATGGCGGCATGTTTCGGCGACAGGACCGGTGTTTCATCCCCCACCTTGGCAGCCTTTTTCAATTCCTCGGCTGCCATCGTATGATCCTTGATCATAGCGGCAGCGAATTCCTTGACGTCGGCGTCCTTCGCCTTCTGTTCGGCAAGCTTGCTGGACTCGATCTCAAAAGCATTTGAACTCGTGACGACTTTCACGAAGGATGCCTTGTCGACATTCATGGCAGCGGCCGCCTTGTCGGCAGAGGCCGGCATCGCGGCGAAACTGGCCGTGCCTGTCAGAAGCGCAAGTGACAGGAGCGAAGCGGAAATTGTTCTGTTCATCGTCACTATCCTTAATTCTTGAATGCGGCTGTGAGATCGGCGACGGCCAGAACGAGCGCCTGCTTTGCTTCGGGCACGACCTTGCCCATGCCGAAGAATTCATGCGTGACGCCATTGAACGTTTTGACGTCCACAGCGACACCGGCATCCTTCAGCTTTGACGCATAGGTCTCTCCATCGGAGCGTAGCGGGTCGATCTGCGCCAGGATGACCGTCGCCGGGGCGACACCCGCCAGATCCGACCTGCCGTTCAAATTGATGCGCGGATCCTTCGTGTCGCCCATGGACGTCACCGTGTTCTTCACGAACCATTCCATGTCAGCTTTGCCGAGCGGCTTGGCGTTGGCGTTTTCCTTGTAGGATGGCGTGTTCATGTCGTTGCCGGCGACCGGATAGACCAGAAGCTGGTGGACCGGCTGCTTGGTTTTCATTTCCTTGGCCATCAGGGCGACGTTAGCGGCGAGGTTGCCACCGGCGCTTTCACCTGCAACGGCGATTTTATCGGAATTGCCGTTCAGCCCATGAATGTTCTCGACAACCCATTTGTAGGCAGTCCAAGCGTCGTTATGGGCAGCGGGAAACTTGTGTTCAGGCGCGTGACGATACTCGACGGACACGACGATCGCATTCGTTCCGAGTGCCAGCGCCCGGGGAGCGCCATCGTAGACATTGATATCGGCCACGACCCAGCCGCCACCGTGATAATAGACGACCACAGGGAACGGCCCCTTGCCGCCTGGGATATAAACGCGCGCAGCAACACCACCTTCGGCGGTTGGGATGGAGATGTCCTTGGTTGTGACTTGCGCTTCAGGGTTGGATGACAGACGCTTGTCCCACTGGACCGCATGGGCGGCATCCGCCGGACTTGCCTGCGTGCGGGCCTCCGGTACCGTCAGCGTTGAAAACGGCTTTGCTTTAAGTGCGGCAAGCTTGTCGAGAACAGCCTGCATTTCGACGGTTGGCTTGGCCATTTCCTGAGCGGACGCCGGAAAAGCAGACGCCAGCGGGACGAACAGCACCAGTGCGAAAGGAATAGATTGTGTAAAATTTTTTAACGGCATTGTAGCTCTCCGGTTTCGGTGTGGCTGAAACCAAGAGGCGTAAGAATTTGTTCCTTAAGCAAAAATTAAAAGAGAACTACCCGGATCGCCGAACTTTGGGCAACGAGCGCTGTGCTGTTCTATTACGTCAAAAATATCGCCAGCCTGCAAAGAGATGGGGGAAGCGTCAGTCTAACGTCCTAAAACTCATAGGGCGCTGTAACAGCTTGCCGCCTCTTGTTTTCGCACACGATTACCCCCTTGGAACTATCCCGATCCGTTGGCGTTTCTTGATCGTTTAGAAGGAGTTACGCATGCCGACCTCTACGCCCGTCCGCTTTTCTCCCGACCTCGAAGAAATCAAGCCCGACGAACAGGAAACCATACAGAGCCATCGTGCTTCAACCGCAATTGGCATTGTGGAACAGTCTCCGACGGGCATCTTCCCCTTAAAGGGATTCGAACCCACGCCCCGTTTCCTCTAGTTTCGCCCCTTGGAGTTTACCTAGCGGAGCAAAAAAATGCCACGGCGGCGACACACCCGTGCCTTGTGTCAACGCGACTACGCGATTCCGCTGAGCATTCTCAGATGGCGGATTTCGACGGGGCGGGAGAGCAGTCTGTCGACCTCGCTCACAAGCGGCAGCAGATGCGGCATCTTCATGTGGGCATCGAGGTCTGCCTGGCTACGCCAATTCTCGTAGAACACGAACATGTTGGGATCGTCAGCATCGACATGGAAGTCGTAGTTGATGCAACCGGATTCCAAGCGCGTCGGTGCCACCTGGGCCGAAAGGAGCTTTTGCAACTCCTCGCGCATTTCGGGCTTTGCGGTGACAGTGCCGATAATCGTGACATGGGACATGGCTCAGCTCCGCTTCTGCGACAGGGCGACGGCGAGGATGATGATGCCGCCCCGCGCGATGAGCTGCTGGGAGAATTCCAGCCCCATCAGAATCAGCCCGTTGTTGATCATGCCGATCATCAGGGCGCCGACGATGGTGCCGATGATCGTTCCCTTGCCACCGAACAGACTGGTGCCGCCGAGAACCGCTGCCGCAATCACCGAAAGCTCGTCACCCTCGCCAAGCTGGAACCGGCCTGACTGCAGCCGTCCCGCATAAAGCATGCCGGCAAAGGCCGCGGCCGTCGAGGACATGACGAGTACGCGGAATTTGATCGCCTTAGTGTCGATGCCTGAGTAACGCGCTGCCGTCTCGCCGCCGCCGGTCGCCAGAACGCGCCGGCCGAAGCTTGTCCGCCGCAGGACCACGTGACCGATCGCCCCAAAAACGACCATCCAGAACAGAAGGACCGGAATCTTGAACAGCGATCCACCACCGAACAGCCAGGAATAGCCGGGGCTGAGGATCGGCACGGCAGCCGTGTTGGAAATCCACATCGCAACACCTTTGGCGATGCCCATCATCGCCAGTGTCGTCAGAAATGACGGTATGCCGATGCGGGTCGTCAGCCAGCCGTTGAACATGCCGACGGCGAGGCCCGTTGCAAGGCCCGCAAAGACCCCGGCGACCGGTCCCGCCACCGCAATCGCCATGGCGACCGTGACGGTTGCAAGCCCCGCGACCGCGCCGACCGAAAGATCGATTTCGCCGGCCGATAGCACGAAGGTCATCGCAATCGCCATGACGGCGATCATGGCCGTCTGGCGCACGATGTTGAGCAGGTTGTTGGGGTTGAGAAATCCCTTTTCGTTGAGCGTCAGCGCGAAGATCACGAAGATCACCGCAAAGCCGATATAGATGATGTATTGCCGCCAGTTTGCCTTGAAGCTCGCGGCGGGCGTTGGATTTGCCGTCGTCATGTCAAACCTTCTGCCCTTGCTTCAGGGCCTCCTGAATTTCGATCTGCAAGCGTTGCTCGGCCGCCTGGAGGCGGTGGGCGGTGTCCTGTGCATCGATCGCCGGATCATCGAGCCGGTCGCGCGGAATATTGGCAAACATGCGGCCTTCCGACATGACGACGATGCGGTCACAGGCCGTCAACAGTTCACTCAGCTCCGAAGAAATGAAGACGATCGCCTTGCCGGCGGCCGCCAGATCGCGGACCAGCTTGATGATTTCGGATTTCGAGCCGATGTCGATGCCAGCGGTCGGCTCGTCGAGGACGAGAATATCCGGGTCGGTGGCAAGCCATTTGCCGATGACCACCTTCTGCTGGTTGCCGCCCGAGAGCGTCGACACCGGATGATCGCGGCTTGCTGTCTTGACGGAAAGACGCCTGATCTGTTCGTCGGTGACCGCTCTGGCCTTTGCGCCATCAACCAGTCCGGCGGAAGAAATCCGGTCGAGCACCGCCAGCACCATGTTGGATGCCACCGAATGGGCCGGAATGATGCCCTGCGTTGCCCGCGCCTCCGGCACCAGCGCCACGCCGGCGGCTATCGCATCGCTTGGCGTGTGGATCCTCAAAGGCCGGCCGTTGATCAGGATCTCGCCCGACTTTGCCGGCTCGATACCCGCGATCACCCGCGCCAGCGCTGATCGGCCGGAGCCGAGCAGACCGGCAAGGCCGACGACCTCGCCGCGATGGAGTGTGAGGTTGATGTTTTCGGGTTTATACTTGCCCGAGACATTGCGCAGCTCCAGCAATACCTGGCCCTTTGTGGCATTGCCGCGCGCCACATCGGAGAGCCCCATCGAGCGCCTGCCGACGATATGCTCGATCATCGTATCGATCGGCAGGTCGGACAAAGGCGCTGTGATGACATGGGCGCCGTCGCGCAGGATGGTTGCCCGGTCGCTGATGCGAGCGATCTCGTCCATCCGGTGCGAGACGTAGATGATCGCGACGCCTTTCGCCTTCAGCTTGCGCAGGAAGGTGAACATGCGATCGACGTCGCTGACAGCCAGCGCCGTGGAGGGCTCGTCAAGCACCAGCACGCGGGCATCCTGCGAGATCGCCTTGACGATTTCGGTCAATTGCTTCTGCCCAGCACCGAGATCACCCACCAGCGCTTTCGGATCGACCTCGACCTCCAGCATCGCAAACAGTTCGGCTGCGCGCCGCTCCGCGGTGCGGTCATCGATCAGTCCCAGACCGCCTTTGCTTTCGCGCGTGAGAAACACGTTCTGCGCCACGGTCAGCGTCGGGATCAGGCTCAACTCCTGAAAGTTCATGGCAATGCCGGCCGCCCGTGCCGCCTCCGGCGTCACATCCTCCAACAGTGTGCCGCAGACCGTGATTGTCCCGGAATCCGGTCGGTGGACGCCGTTGAGAACCTTGAGGATGGTCGACTTTCCCGCGCCGTTGCCGCCCAACAGGGCATGCACTTCGCCCTGCCGGATATCGAGACTGACGTCGTTCAAGGCGCGCACACCGCCAAAGGACTTGGAAATCCCTTTCATGCTGACGGCCAATGGCATGCTTGACGCCAGGGGCATGCTGACGGCTGCGGCCTTGGTATTCATCTGCCTACGCGCTCCCACGCTCCGGTTTCTCCCGAACGAAGGAGGGCATCCGCGACCAGTTCCGTCAAGAGGCCGTCGTCGAAGTTCGGCGAGGGCAGCCGTCCAGTCTTGATCGCAGTGAAGAAATCGAAGCACTCGACAATCTTGGTCTCGGAATAGCCGATGCCGAGGCCCGGGATCGGCCAGAGACCGTCTCCATAGGGATGGGCCGGACCGGTGTAGACGGTTCTGAAACCGCGACTGTCGGCCGGATCATCGGCAAACATCACCTGCAGTTCGTCGCGGCGCTCGTAGTTGAAGTGGATGGACCCTTTGGTGCCGTGGATTTCCAGCGTGATGAAGTTGTTGCGGCCATAGGCGTTGCGCGTCGCCTCGAGGCTGCCGATCGCGCCGTTTTCGAAGCGCAACATGCTGATGACTTCATCGTCCACATCCACCTCGCCGCGCTCGACATCGCCGGATGCCTTCTCAGAAGCACCCAGCTTGTCGACGCCACTCTGCTGCAAGGGTCGGGTCTTGTTGTAGGTGGTGGTGATCGCGTTGACCGTCTCGATCGGCCCGACGAGATAGTGCGCGAGGTCGACTACATGGGTGGCGATGTCGCCAACCGTGCCGGAGCCGGCGATCTTCTTCTGGAAACGCCAGGACAGCGGGCCATCCGGGTCGGCGGACCAATCCTGCAGATAGGTGCCGCGAAAGTTGAGAATCCGGCCGATGCGGCCCTCCTCAATGTATTTCTTGGCAAGCGCCACCGCCGGCGTGCGGCGATAGTTGAAGGCGACCATGTGAATGACGCCGGCCTTCTTGACGGCGGCGGCCATGGAGCGGGCCTCCTCGACAGTGCGGGCAAGTGGCTTTTCGCAAATGATGTGCTTGCCGGCCTCGGCGGCGGCAATCGCGATTTCGGCGTGAACATTGTTTGGCGTGCAGATATCGATTACGTCGATGTCCGGCCGCGCGACAACCGCGCGCCAGTCGCTCGAGGCCTCCTCGAAGCCGTAGCGGTCGCGGGCGGTTTGCGCCATCGCATCCGTCACGTCGACAACGACCTTGCGGTTCGGGATGGCCGGTGCCGGCCAGAAGAACATCGGCATGGAAGCATAGGCCATGGCATGCGCCTTGCCCATGAAGCCGCCACCAATCATGGCGACGTTCATCACTTTGGTCATCGTCTTTCTCCGTCAATGAAGGGGCGGGCCTTGGCCCGGTCTGCCCAGAAAGCCTCTCCGGCCTTCAAGGGCGGGCGGCGTCTGCGCCGCCCGCAAGAACGTAGTGGTGGCGGAACAGGCTTATTGTCCGAGGCTGGTTTTCACGTTGGCGGTCGGCTCGGTGTTGTAGACAGCCTTCCATCCCTCGACCAGGGTTTCCTTGGTGACAGGAAGGGCCGGGAGCGCCACGAAAGCCGGGGCCTGCTTGCCGAGCAGGCCGTAGCCAGCCAGCATCGCCTCTGTGACACCCTGCGAGTAGGGACGCTGTGCGCCAAGACCCTTGATGAAACCTCCCTGCGCCATGGAGATGGCAACGTTTTCGCCGAGATCGATGGTGGTGATGACGAGGTCGTCGCGGCCGGCAACGCGGGCCGCCGAAATCACGCCTTCAGCTGGCACGTCCCAGACGGCCCAGATGCCGTTGAGGTTCGGGTTTGAGGTCAGCATCGCGCTAGCCGCCTTGTCCGCATCACCAGAAAAGTCCGGGCCGCCGATGCCCTGTTCGGCCACGATCTTGATGTCGGGATAATCCGACGCGATCGTTGCCTTGAACGCCTCATAGCGCTGCTTGGTGACAAAGAAGTCGGCTGCGTGGAACACAAGACCGATCTCGCCCTTGCCGCCGAGGGCCTTAGCCATCAGATGGGCCGAGGCGACGCCGTTGCCGTAATTGTCTGCCGACACCGAGGATATGTATTCCTTACCGGCCGTGAAACCTGCCGGAACATTGTCCATGAACACCAACTTCACACCGGCATCCGCAGCCGCCTTGTAGGCCACGGCCGTTGCAACAGGATCGGTCGGGATCGAGACGATGATGCTGGGCTTCTGCGCCATGATGGTTTCAAGGTCGGCGACCTGTTTTTCAGGCTTGAAGCCGGCGTCGGTGACAGCGATGACCTTGATGCCCATGGCTGCAAACTGCGTCTGCAACCCGTTGATCTGCGCCTGGCTCCAGTCATTGCCGCCATAGTGCATGACGATGGCCGCCGTGGCGTTCATGCCCTTGATCTTGGTCAGATCCTCATCGGTCAATGTGACCGAGGACGCAGCGGCCGGCGCTTCGCCATTTGGTCCCTTGGACAGAACTGACTCCTGCAGCTTGGCTAGAGCCGCATCCGGATCGGCGAAGGCCGGTGCGGCGATCGACAGGGTCAGCGCGAAGACGGCGCTGGTTGCAAGCAGGGTTCGTCTCGTAATCATAGTTCTTCTCCTCCCAAGAAGTCGAGGCATCATTGCCTCCAGAATTTGCCGGGCCTTCAGGCCACCCAGGCCCTTAGGCCTGTTTCAGATAGTCCATGCTGATACGGGCGCCTTCGGCGGGATCGGACCAGGCATCGAGTTCGGTGCAAACCCAACCCTTGAACCCTGCCTCCCGCAGGGCGGCGAGGATGGGGCCGGTCGGCACATCGCCGCGATCAAGCGGCGTGAAGGCGAAGGGTTCCTTCTGGAAACCCTTCAGGTGGACGTAGGAAATGCGCGCTGCATGATCGCGGATGAGCGTTGCCGGATCGCCGCCGGCCGCAGCCAGATGCGCCGTGTCCGGGCAGAAATCGATCGATGTCAGACCGAAGATCCGATCTACCGTGTCAGGCCCTTCGACGATCGTCGAAAGATGCGGGTGATAATGGCCGCGCAGCCCGCGGGCCTCGGCGATCGCCTTGACCATGTCCAGAGCTGCGCCGAGCTTCACATAGTCCTCGTCCCGGATACCGTCGAAACGCTTGGCCCCGCCCCCGACGACCAGGTGCGGCGCGTCCAGTTCGGCGGCGCGGTCAGCGGCACGGGTAACCCGGGCAAGCTCTTCTGGCAGGATATCGTCGAAGATGAAATTGCCGCCGGCGTAGGCCGCCACCAGCGTCAGGCCGCTGTTGGCAAGGGCCTTGCGGAGCTCGGCAGCGCTGTGGTCGAGCAGGTTTCCGTCAAACAGCTCGACGCCTTCATATCCCGCCGCGGCGATATCGTCGAAGGCGCGATCCATGTCGCCAAACGTGCGATAGCTGAGCTGCGTGATCGAGGTCACACCCTGGGCGTTGCCACCAAGCATGCCCCAGCAATTGCCGTGATACGCCAGCTTCCAATCCGACATTCTGTACTCCTCCGCTGCGAACGAAAGGCTCCCTGCCCGCTCGCATTTCGCGACACCGTCGCTCTCCGACCGTGACGTTATGAGCGTTTAATTTGTAAGTCAACATTATTTGCGCATAAGTTATCGTACTTTTGCATATTTTCAGCATAAGTTTGCTCTTGCCCCGCACATGTATTCGATTTATGCCATGAAAAGTGGCTATCGGCATCGAGATACGAAGCCTCAGAAGCGAACGCCTAAGGGAATACGGCAGCATGCCCATTGCCTCGACATCCCGAATACGTGGAAAAGGCCGGCCAACGACGCGTGACTCGGCCGCAGCAAGCCTTGGTGCGCTTCTAAACCTGATCCGGTCGGGCAAGGCGACGACGCGACAGGAACTGGAGCGCGAAAGCGAACTAGGACGCGCTGTGGTCGCCGACCGCCTGGCAACCCTGTCGGAGATCGGACTGATCGTCGAAAGCGAACTCGGCATTGCCAGCGGCGGACGGGCTCCGCGCCTCGTCCGGTTCAAGACCGATCTTGGCTGCATTCTCGTCGCGACGCTGGATCAGTCGGCGCTGGGCGTCGGTATCGCCGATCTTTCAGGCCGGCTCTTCACGGAGCACCACGAGGCCATCGATCTCGGCGCGGATGCGGCGTCGACCTCGCAACGCATTCTCGCGCTGTTTGACTGGCTGATCGCCAAACACGCGCCGGATAGGCCGGTCTGGGGCATGGCAGTTTCGGTTCCCGGCCCCGTCAGCGAGGGCGACGAGATGCCGTTCATGGAAAAGACGCCATCCTTTCTGCCGGCCTGGGAAGGTTTTCCCTTCGTGGAAACGCTTGTTGATCGATTTGGTGCGCCGGTCTGGTTGCGCTCCAGCATCGAGACGATGACGATGGGCGAGCGCTTTGCGGGTGCGGGGCAAACCGCGCGCAACATGCTGTTCATCAAGGTTGGAAAACGCATCGGGGCCGGGCTGATCTTCGACGGGCGGCTCTATCGCGGCGCCCAAGGCGCTTCCGGCCTGATCGGACAGATGCCGGTGCAGGCAGGTGACCGGACCTCGACGCTCGACGCCCTTGCCGGCAGCGACATGATCGCACGCGAGGGTCTGGCGGCGGCGCAATCGGGAAAAAGCCCGTTGCTCGCCGATACGCTGCGCCGGGGGGGCGATGTCGGCGCCATCGAAGTCAGCCAAGCCGCACAATCCGGCGATCCGACCTCCATGGAAATCCTCGGAATCAGCGGACGCATGATCGGCCATTCGGTTGCGATGCTCGCCAACATGCTCAATCCGGACCTGATCATTCTGTCCGGCACAATGGCGCAAACCAATGATCTCCTGCTCGCCGCTGTTCGCGAAACGGTCTATGGAGAAAGCCACCCCCTGGTCACGCGCGACCTGATCATCGCGAAGTCGCAGATGGGCAGTTCCGCAGGGCTCGTTGGCGCGGCCATGGTGGTCGTGGAAAGCCTGTTTGAGCCGGGATGCCTGAAGGATTGGATCGTGCACGGCACGCCCCTCGCTCACCCCGTCTTCCTGGCGCTGCGCACGTCCTGTGCTACAAAACGGGCCGGACTTGCCGCAGAGCAAGACCATCAGGCAATTGCACCCTGATGCGTAATACCGGCTTTCCAGCAACAACGAGATCGATGCAATGACGATATCCGGATTGGGGCCACATGGTGAACGCGCAGCGCCGCCCGAGCGCGTCGCGTTGCTTGCCGACGACATTGCCGCCGCCCGCGTGGGGCGCTTCCGCGTCGCGATCGTCCTGCACACCATGACCAGCGATTGGGCAAAACAGCAGATCGCCGGCATCATGGCGACCTTCGGCGATTGCGAAACCGCCGTGATCGAGGTTGTCGATTGCGGCTTCGCCCCGGAAGCGCAGGTTGCCGCGCTCGATCGCTTGCGCGGCGAAAAGCCGGACGCGATCATCTCCATCCCGGTCGCCAATTCCACTGTCGCCGATGCGCACCGGCGCGTTTCGCAGGCGGGGATACGGCTGCTTCTCCTCGATAACGTCCCGACAGGCCTTCTTCCCGGCTCTGATTACGTTGCGCTGATTTCTGCCGACAACTTCGGCCTAGGAACGATTGCAGCCGCGTTTCTGGCGAAGCGGCTGGCCAACGGCGCTGCCGTGGGCGTGCTTTCCTATCATGCCGAATTCTTCGCAACCAATGAGCGGGAAATCGCCTTCAACAAATGGATGCTGACCAACCGCCCGGACATCTGTCTACATGTACGCAAATTCGACAGCATCCAAAGCGCCGGCACCGACGCTCTGGCGCTGTTAGAACGCCATGACGACATCGCGGGCTTTTTCGTCGTCTGGGATACGCCTGCCATGGAAGTGGTCAAGGCGCTGGAACGGGCAGGCCTCTACCTTCTGGTAACAACCGTCGATCTCGGACGCGAGGCCGCCATTAACCTCGCCTCGGATGGTATGATTTGCGGCATTGGTGCTCAGCAGCCCTATCTGCAGGGCGTCACTGTTGCGCAGACCTGCGTGCTGGCACTTCTGGGAAAGCAAACCCCGAACTGGGTCGCACTCCCGGGCCTTGCGGTGTCCAGCGACAACGTCGTCGAGAGCTTCCAGAAAGTCTGGCGCAAACAGGCACCGCGGGAAGTGCTTGTCAGCGCCAAGCTTGTAAAGGGTCACTCGCCTTCTTAAATACTCCCTGAAACGCATCAGCCATTCGCAAGTATGTAAGCGGTGTTCTCAGGCCACGGCTTTGAGTTCGGGATTTGCGGCGTATGCCCAAGGCAGCAGATCGTCGATCTGGCTGTTTGGATGCCCGTTGACGATTCGGGTGAGGACGTCTGAGATATAGGCCATCGGCTCGACATTGTTGAGCTTGGCAGTCTCGATCAGCGAGGCGATGGTCGCCCAGTGTTCGGCCCCGGCGTCGGAGCCTGCGAAGAGCGCATTCTTGCGATTGAGGGCAATTGGCCTGATGGATCGC